>CBCYMI010000029.1:0-82232 GCA_965183855.1 Maricaulaceae bacterium
ACCAGGAAGAAGATTTTGAAGAAGCATTTGAATAATATTAATTTAAAAATAGAATATACAGCAAAAAATGACCAGGTGAACATACAAGAATTTAATCTTAACTCACAAAAAATTTCATTTGAAAGTAAAGGAAATCTTAGTTTAAATCTGAAGAATAAACGGATTTTAATGGTCTATTCTTTTGACCGTTTTAATGTTAATTTTCCTAAACTATTTGAAGATCGAATTGTTCTTGGTCAGGTTCAGTTAAATGCTAACTTAAATCTGGTTGATTATAGTCTGGATATTAAACGCTATTGGTTTCTCTTTTTAATTTAAAAGGTCGCTTTTCTGGAAAACTTACTTTCCCCAAAACAGCTTTAAAACAAGCGATGATTAGACCTGATATTTTGCTTGAAGGTCATATTTCTGGCTATACAAATAAGGATCAAATTATGAGTGTATGGCCTAATTTTTTGGAACCTAAAGCAAAAAATGGGTTAATCAGTCTATTAAAGAAGTTTTGGTAGAAGAAACTATTTATATCTTAATATTGATCAGAAAGACTGGAAAAGAAATTTTTTTAAATCATGAAGACTTTCCTTGAAATTTAAGTATCAATATGCAAATGCCGAAATTATGGAATCATTGCCTTTTATAAGAGAAGACGAGAGGAGAGGCAGAATTAACAGGAGATAGTTTTCACCTTCAAATGCAAGAAGGACAGATCGGAAAAATGACTCTATATAAAGGGCAAATCAGCCTTGATAATCTAACTCGTAAAGGAATAGCGAAGCTAACAGCTCAAATGAGAGGACCTGTTCAGGAATTCCTTTAAAACTATCAAAAAGAGATCTTGGTTTTTTGATTTATCTACAACACCTTTTCTAAAGCAAGCAAATGTCAAACAGAGTTTTCTTTATTGTTAAACTGGTTTATGAGATATGATTTTAATCCTGAAAGCTTAAAAATATAAGGCACATTGGTAAAATCAAGAGTTTAAATTTAGCCCAGTAAAGGATATTTATAGTTTTGAGAATGGAATTATTGACTTTTATGTTGATAATAATGTCTTTAATATCAGTGGAAAGGGAGATGTCGATTCTGTTCCTTTGATATTTTCATATCAGGGTTTTATGAGAGAAAACCAGGTATTTTTATTTTGAACATGCCTGTTAATCAAAGCCTTCTTGATGCGGCAGGCATAGGTCTTAGAAAATATGCAGGCGGGAAGCATATATGAAAATTGAAGCCTATGGAGCAGGTATTAAACCAGATAAAGCCATATCTTCGTAGATTTAACGAATTGTGATGTCCATACACAATTTTGGCAAAAGAGAACTGGAGAAAAAGCATCTTTTAGAGTTTGACTGGAACTCTATGCCAGATGGTTATCTCATCAGAAATATTCATATCAGAGATCAATTAAGCCAGATTGCGGGAGAAATTACTCTTGGAAAAGCTGGACAATTAATCAAGGCAGACTTTCCAATTCTTAAATCAGAGGGATTTTCAGATATTAAATTAAACATAAAAGATATTAATCCTGGCTATCAAATCAATATTGAGGGTGGCTATCTTAATATTGCAGGAATGTCCGAATTTTTATTGAGTTCTTTGGAAGATAAAAAAAGACAGCTCCCAGTTTCTCGTTGAACGCTAATCTTGAAGAAGTTCTATTTAAAGAAAAGAAAATATTTTCAGACTTTCAGCTCTATATAAATACTAAGAAAGGAGATCTTAAAACCCTTTCTTTAAATGCAAGACAAAAAAATCATGAATCTAGTTTTAATATTGCTCCTGCTGAGAATGGCAAACAGGAAATAAAAGGATCTCTTGTTGATATAGGCTCGATTTTATCGGGATTTTTAGATATTCATTCTATTGAAGAAGGAACGCTTGAAGTAAAAGGAGGTATGGATCCTAAAAACTATGATTTAAAAGAAGTTCAGTTACATATTCATAATTTTAAATTAAAAAAGGCACCCTTTTTGGCACAATTATTATCTGTTGCATCTCTTAAAGGGTTATCAGATACTTTAAATGGGGAGGGAATTGCGTTTAACCTTTTAGAAGCATCCTTAAAGTTTTCTGAAGGTAATAAAGTTTATTTTGAAAATGCGAGAGTCTTCGGTCCTGCCATGGGAATGACTGCAACTGGATTAATCGATATGGGAGAAAATAGACTCGATATTCAAGGAACCTTAATTCCTTCTTATGGTGTTAATTCTTTTTTAGGAGAAATTCCTGTTTTGGGAGATCTCTTGACATCAAGAAAGGGGGAAGGTGTCTTTGGATTAACCTATACGATGAAAGGGGAATTGGAAGAAGTGCAAATATTTATCAATCCGCTTTCTGTTTTAACACCTGGAATATTTAGAAGAATATTTGAAGGTGAAAGAGTCATTTTAAAAGAGAGAAAAACTGAAGAGCAAGAATGATGATATATATTCATTCATTTGTCTTCATTACGTGATATTGATTGCGCGATATTGTTTTATTTCCTTACTTGTCTGAGGGATAAAAAGTCCATAATTATTATGAATAAAGCCATTTGACCATCAATATATAACGCTATTTATGACTCAACGGGTCTGATATTTACGATCATTGGGTCTGATATTTATGATCATTTTTTTAATGTGAGAATAGTTTCATACAATATCAATCTAAAACAATAATAAGATTTCAATAAATATATAAGATTATATGGTATTTAAGCAGTATTTTAGTTCTGTTTTATACGAATAAGAACATGTTTCTTTTTACCTATAGATAATTTAGCAGTTAAGTTTGAAGATAAAAAGTCATTTACCTCAAGCATTCTTTTGGGATCTTTAATAATCTGATCATTGAGCTTAAGGGCGTTTGCTTTTATATGTCTTTTTGCTTCTCCTCTCGATTGTACTAATCCTGTCTTGATTGCAAGATCCAAAATAGATATTTCTTGTTTGATTTCTTGCTGATTTATATTAATACTTGGAAGACCGTCACTTATTCCTGTTCCTGAAAAGGTTTCTTTTGCTGTTGTTAAAGCTTGTTTTGCAGCGAGTTGACCGTGTAAAAGAGACGTTGTCTCATTTGCAAGTTTTTCTTTGGCAAGATTGATTTCTTCTCCTTTTAATTGTTCATAATATTCTATTTCATTGAGAGGAATGTCTGTAAATAAACGCATAAAACGTCCAACATCTCTGTCATCGATATTACGCCAGAATTGCCAATAATCATAAGAACTTAAAAGCTCAGGATTTAACCATATGGCACCTTTCTCGGTTTTTCCCATTTTGGCTCCAGATGCTGTTGTGATTAATGGGCAGGTAAGACCATATACTTCTGTATTTTTAATCCTTCGAATAATATCAACACCGTTAATAATATTGCCCCATTGATCGGATCCTCCTATTTGAAGTCGGCACGCCATACGATTATATAATTCCAAAAAATCATAGGCTTGTAATAACATATAATTAAATTCCAAGAATGTAAGAGGTTGTTCTCTGTCAAGGCGACGTTTGACATTTTCCATTTGAATCATTTTATTAATGGTAAAATGTTTCCCAAAATCTCTTAAAAGCTCAATATAATTAAGCTTTGTCAACCATTCTGTATTATCCTGAATAATGGGAGCATTTTCAGTATTAAAGTCAAGATAATATTGAAATGTTTTTAAAATATTTTTTTTATATTCTGAAATCATTTCCAGTGTTAGCAAAGGACGCGTTTTATCTTTTCCTGAAGGATCTCCAACCAATGTTGTGCCTCCTCCAAGCAGAATAATTGGAGTATGCCCTGCCTGCTGAAATTTTCGTAACATCATGATTGGCAATAAATGACCAATATGAAGGCTGGTTGCAGTTAAATCAAAGCCTGCATATAGTTTGATTTTTTTAGTTGAGGCATAAGCATCCAATGCTTTAAGATTGGTTGCTTGGTAATAATATCCTCTTTTAACAATGAGTTGAATAATTTCGGATTGAAATGATTGGAGCACGAAATTGTCCCTTCCCTAAAATAGTTTAAAATACTAGTATATATTTTTTATCTTTTGGATCAATCTGGTTATAAAAAATGAAACTTAAAAAAGCAATTGGTATTATGAGCGGAACATCTTTGGACGCAGTAGATATTGCATTAATTAAAACAGATGGCATGCAAAAAGTTTATCCACAATGTGCAAAAAGCTATTCTTATACAAAGATGGAAAGACAGTTTTTACAAGACAGTGTTGAGTGTGCTTTAAATTGGAGATTTAAAGGTAATAAGCCTGAATTCTTAACTCAGGCTGAAAATAAATTTACGGAAATCATAAAAAACTATCTTGAGAAATTTCTAAAAATATTTTCAATTCATAAAAATGAGATTGACCTTATCGGATTTCATGGACAAACATTAATTCATCTTCCTCCTAGGCATAAGAAGGAAAAGGGAAAAACACTACAAATGGGAAATGGTGCATTATTAGCTCAAAAAATATCGATTCCTGTTATAAATAATTTTAGAAGCAAGGATATGAAATATGGAGGGCAGGGAGCGCCTTTGGTTCCCATTTATCATTTTGCGCTTATGGCAAATAACACGTTTAAAAAGCCAGTGCTTATTTTAAATATTGGTGGTGTTGCAAATCTTACAATTATAAAGAATAACCAGATCGATCAAATGATTTCAGGAGATACAGGTCCTGGAAATGGACCTTTGGATTGCTGGGTAGAGCTCCATCAAAAAGGAAATATGGATCAAAATGGTCAATATGCATCCAAAGGTATTGTTTCAAAAAAAATGCTGGCTGAATTTAAGCAATTAGCCTTTTTTAATCAATCTTTTCCAAAATCAGCAGATCGTTGGGATTTTGACTTTACAGAAAAATTAAAGGAAAACAGGATAAAATTTGAAGATGGGTGTGCGACCTTGTTGACACTTACGGTAAGCAGTATTGTTGACTGTATTCACTCTTATGCGAATACAGCACAACAGCTTATTATTGTTGGAGGAGGCAGACATAATCATGAATTAATCAGGCAATTGAAAAAAAACCTGAAAATGGAGGTCTGTAGTGCAGAGCAAATAGGGTGGGAGGGAGATTTTACAGAGGCAGAAGCGTTTGCATATTTAGCAGTTCGTTCATTAAAAGGAAAGGCTTTAACATTTCCATCAACAACAGGCGTTGAAAAACCTGTATCAGGGGGCGAGTATCATTCCATAAAATGAGTTATATTCTTAACCAATTTTTATCAGTGAAAATAGAAATGGAATTTGAAATATACTTTTTCTGATAAGATGAGTAAAGCCAGAACCTATAATGATAGCACCTGTTTTAAACAGGCTGATCAGAGATGATTCTATCGTCAATATATTCAGAAGCATTTTTTACCAAATCATCTAAAAAACTCTCCCGATAAAAATGATCGGCATAAGCAACCGATTTATGGGAAACATGTCTTCCCTTTTGAGTTCTAATTCTGGGTACAAATTTTTCTATTTCTTCAGCTGGAACAATTTTATCTTCGGTTCCATAAAGAACAATCCCTGATGATGGGCAGGGAGCAAGAAATGAAAAATCATAAGTATTTACAGGAGGAGAAATAGAAATAAATCCACGAATTTCTGGTCTGCGCATTAAAAGCTGCATTGCAATCCAGGCTCCAAAAGAATATCCTGTTGTCCAGCAAAAAGGAGCATTGGGATTAAAACTTTGTACCCAATCTAATGCTGCGGCTGCATCTGCTAATTCTCCAGCTCCTTGATCATATTGTCCCTGGCTGCGTCCCGTTCCTCTGTAATTAAATGCAAGTACTGAAAACTTTCTTTCTTTAAAAATCTTGAATAAAGCAACAGAAACACGGTGATCCATATGCCCTCCTGCTTTTGGGTGTGGTGAGAGGATAAGAGCAATGGGTGCCCTTTCTTGTTTGGATGCATAATATCTGCCTTCAAGTCTGCCGACGGGACCTGAAAAAATAACGCCTGGCATAATTGTGATCTCCCGTTAATATCTGATAAAAGGTTTCATTTATTTTTATATTTAAATTTTACTCATTTACCCAAACTAAATATGATTAAACAAGCTTTTAATTTGTAAATAGCGCTTTTATATAGTTTTTTTGCTGAAAACAATAGAAATCTTGGTAAATATATATAGAAAATATAATAAATATATAATGGCGCTCTATTAATTTGCTAATATTCTTGACTAAATTACTCAAGAATATTAAATTATAAACAAGATAGTGTTTATAAAAAATAGAAGCAAGTTTTTTATATTTGAGTATAAGGGTATGAAACTAGGTACAAAAGCAAGGTATGCTGTGATGGCAATTGCAGATATTGCAATTCATCAAAAGCTTGGACGAGTAACATTAGCTGAAATTGCATCAAGACAAGAAATTTCACAGTCTTATCTTGAACAATTGCTCAATAGAATGAAAAAGACAAGGATTGTCGAAAGTATAAGAGGGCCTAAGGGAGGCTATAGATTGGCTAGAAGTGTTTCTGAAATTAAAATTTTAGATATTATCAATTCGGTTGATGAAACAATTACAATGACAGGCTGTCAAGATAAAGGAGAAACAGGGTGTTCTGGAAAAAAGACAAAATGTATCGGGCATTATTTATGGGTTTCATTAAGTGATCATATTAAAACGTTTTTAACAGATATTACGATTGAAGATTTACTGAATAAAACTATTTAGATCAGATTTATGATTAAAAACACACTTTTATCACAAGTAATAATTTTAATGTGATAAAGACATAAAATCTATAAAATAGGTCAATAAAAAAGATAATAGAAGGTTAAAAATAAAATGACTAGGAGATAAAACAAATGGATATATATCTGGATCATGCGGCAAGTTCACCTTTAAGACCAGAAGCTTTCAAATATATGACTGAAATTTTTCAAATGACTGGAAATGCAGCTTCTATACATCGCAAAGGGCGTAATTTAGAAAATATACTGGAAACAGCAAGAGAAGAAATTGCACAAAGCATGAATGCTCAAAGCAAAGATATTGTGTTTACATCAGGAGGAACAGAATCCAATAATACGATTATTCATTCAAGACCTTGGAAGAAAATTATATGTTCGTGTCTGGAACATGATAGTATTCTAAATCCAGCTCATAATATTATTCCTTCAATTCCTGTTAAAACCATTCCAATATCAGGCTTTGGGCATATTGATCTTGATTGGCTTGAGGATTGTTTGAGCTTTGAGAGTAAAACTGATTTTAATCAGACAGGAGAAATTTTAGTTTCTATTTTAGCTGCTAGTGGTGATTTGGGAAGCGTACAGCCTGTTGAAGAAATTTCCCGTATTTGTCAAAAATATGGAGCATGGTTTCATTGTGATTCAGCACAATATTTTGGAAAAACCAGTTTTGA
This sequence comes from Maricaulaceae bacterium, assembly GCA_965183855.1. GTDB lineage: Bacteria > Pseudomonadota > Alphaproteobacteria > Caulobacterales > Maricaulaceae > CBCYMI01. The sequence goes on from CBCYMI010000029.1 coordinate 7,360, forward strand.
TGTTCAAAGGATTAATGCAGATTCTATTTCTTTGTCTGCGCATAAAATTGGAGGACCTCAGGGAATTGGAGCTTTGATTTTAAAACCTGGGATAAACTCCATTCGACCTTTTAATCAAGGTGGTGGACAGGAACGAAATCGTCGTTCTGGAACAAGTCCTGTTGCGTTAGCGGGTGGGTTTGGAAAAGCTGCAAAACAGGTCAGTCAGGAAGTTAAAACAGGAATCTTGCAGCATTATAAAAAATGGTATTTGAAATTATATGAGGGATTAAAAAATATATCTTCTGATATTCTTATACATGGTAATCTTAACAAAAATAGCCAAAAACAGAGCTCTGCTTTTTTTTCTGAGTCTTCGATTGTCAATAATATCTTAAGTTTTACAACGCCTGGATGGAGTGCACAGGAACAGGTTATTCATCTTGATTTACAAGGAATTGCAATTAGTGCAGGTTCTGCCTGTTCTTCTGGGAAAAACAAAATGCCAGTTGCGTATCAGGAAATTCTAAAAGGTCAGAATCAAACTCCTGACTGGGCTAAGGATACGGTTAGAATAAGCACAGGATGGACAAATACAGATGATGATATTGAAGCATTTTTAAATATTTGGGGAGAGATTTATGCAAAACAGAAACTTAAAAACCAAACCTAGAAAAATACATAAAAAGGGTCTATAAAAATGTCTGCAATCAAAGAAACAGTTGAACATATTTCAAAATTAAAAGCCAAAAACTACACATATGGTTTTTTTTCTGATATAGAACAAGAATATGCCCCAAAAGGATTAAATGAAAAGATAATTGAGTTTATTTCAGCTAAAAAAAATGAGCCTCAATGGATGTTGGATTGGCGACTTTCAGCATATCAGAAATGGTTGGGAATGTCAGAACCTAACTGGGCAAAGCTATCTTATAATCCTATTGATTATCAGGATATTTACTATTATGCATCTCCTAAAAGCATGAAAGACAACAGACCTGAAAGTCTCGAAGATGTAGATCCAGAAATCCTCAAAATTTATGATAAGCTTGGAATTCCTTTGAAGGAACAAGAAGTGTTAGCAGGCGTTCAAGGAGCCCCAAAACTTGCTGTAGATGCCGTATTTGATTCTGTTTCTGTTGCAACAACGTTTAAAGAGGAACTTGCAAAGGCAGGAGTCATTTTTTGTTCTATCTCTGAAGCAATCCAAGATCACCCAGAATTGGTTCGTAAATATTTGGGAAGTGTTGTTCCTGTAAATGATAATTTTTTTGCAGCATTAAATTCGGCGGTGTTTTCAGATGGCTCTTTTGTATATATTCCTAAGGGAGTGCGTTGTCCAATGGAATTATCAACTTATTTTCGAATGAATGCAATTGGTACAGGACAATTTGAACGGACACTTATTATTGCAGACAAGGCTTCTTATGTTTCCTATCTTGAAGGGTGTACGGCTCCTATGAGAGATGAAAACCAATTGCATGCCGCAGTCGTTGAGCTTGTTGTACTTGATGAAGCAGAAATTAAATATTCTACAGTTCAAAACTGGTGGCCTGGTGATGAAGAAGGCAAAGGAGGAATTTATAACTTTGTTACCAAAAGAGCACACTGTCTTGGGGTGCGTTCCAAAGTATCATGGACACAAATAGAGACAGGATCTGCGATTACATGGAAATATCCTTCCTGTGTATTACTTGGCGATGAATCTCAAGGAGAATTTTATTCGATTGCGGTTACCAATGGTATGCAGCAGGCAGATACAGGAACAAAAATGTTTCATTTTGGACGGAATACAAAATCAAGAATTGTTTCCAAGGGAATTTCTGCAGGACGTTCAAATAATACGTATAGAGGATTGGTAAAAACCCATTCTAAATCTGAAGGAGCAAGGAACTTTACACAATGTGATAGTTTGTTAATTGGAGATCAATGTGGTGCACATACCATTCCCTATATTGAAACAAAACTGCCTCAGGCACAATTTGAACATGAGGCAACAACATCAAAACTCTCTGAAGAACAATTATTTTATTGTCGTCAGAGAGGATTGCCAGAAGAAGAAGCAATTGCGTTGCTTATCAATGGGTTTTGTCGTGAAGTATTACAAACTTTACCGATGGAGTTTACGGCAGAAGCTCAAAAATTATTAGCAATTAGTCTTGAAGGTAGTGTTGGCTAGTCAACCTAGTTTAAAGTATTTTATTAGAGTGAAAAAATGGATGATCATATATTAGAAATAAAAAATCTTACAATAGCGATTGAAGATTCAGACAAAACAATTCTAAATAATTTGAGTTTAAGTATACCTTATCAAGAAACACATGCCATTATGGGACCAAATGGTGCTGGGAAATCAACATTGGCCAATATATTATCTGGACGTGAAGGGTATAATATCCTGACAGGAAGTATTCTATATAAAGGTCAAAACCTGTTGGAACAAGAGCCAGAAGAAAGAGCAAGAAATGGTGTTTTCCTTTCTTTCCAATATCCTATGGAATTGCCAGGTGTTGTTGGATTGACTTTTTTAAGAACAGCGATGAATGCACAAAGAAAAGCCAATAAAGAGCTAGAAATTAGTGCGCCTGAATTTATAAAAAAAGCAAAACAAATTGCAGTGGTTTTGAAAATGGATTTTGAAATGCTCAAAAGACCCTTAAATGTAGGTTTTTCAGGAGGAGAAAAAAAACGTATGGAAGTCTTCCAAATGTTAATGTTATCTCCTGATTTTGCAATTTTGGATGAAACGGATTCTGGTTTGGATATTGATGCCTTGAAAATTGTAGCACAAGGCATGCAAGAATTAAATAAACAAGGATCTTCCCAGTTAATCATTACCCATTATCAGAGACTATTAAATTATATCAAACCTGATAAGGTTCATGTATTGGTCAATGGAAGTATTGTTGAAACAGGAGAGTTCGAATTGGCACAAAGATTAGAAAAAACAGGCTATGATACTTATTTGTCAGCAGCTTAGACATGTTTGAATATTAATAAAAACAAAACGTTTTGGAGATAGAGATAAATGGTTGTCTCAACTGAAGAGCATCAGGATGCATCAATAAATTCTGGTTTAAATAGGAATAAAGATTCTCATATGGTTTTTACCAAGCTTTTTGAAACCAAAAAAAAGCATGCTCCTGTTCAAAAAATATTTTGGGAGCGCTTTAGTAAAAAAGGATTGCCCCATAAAAAAATGGAAGACTGGAATTGGTCTGATCTTCGCTTCGTCCTATTTGAAAATCAAAAGGCAGAAGAGAAAAAGCCAAAAATTAAACCAGGAATACATAATAAATCATACGCGTTTAGCGATTATTTTATTCATCAATTAAAGCAATCTAAAGAGATTCATTTTATTGATTTAGATTCCTTAATGTCAGATAAAGCCCCTAAATTACCTGAAGGCGTTCAGCTAGAAATTGCAAGCGTTGAAGAGAGTTTGGAAAACTATACCGAGATAGAACATTCAATGGCAAATCTGGCAATGGCATTGGTTGATCAGGTTTATATCTTTCGTGTAAAAGCGCATAAAAAAATAAACCGTCCTGTTTTATTATATAAATCTGCCAATCAGGAACATTATCAGATGGTTATTAAAATCATTGTTGAGGAGGGGGCAGAATTACCTCTGATAGAAATATGCGGAGAAAACCAGGTCAATCAGAATATTATCAGACTGATTACGGTTCATAAGCATGGAAATATGCAAAGCGTATTATTTCAGCCAGAGAATCCTGATTGTATACAAACTTATTATGATGATATTCATTTAGAAAAAAAGGCAGTTTATCAGCAGACAGGAGTTAATTTTGGTGCATTTTTATCCAGGCTGGAAACTAAATTATCAATGGATGAAGATTCTGCTAGTGTGGATATAAAAACAGCTTATTTGTTAAGAAATCATCATCATATTGACTTAAATCAAAAGGTTGACTGTAACGCACGAAACAGCCATGTTCGTATCGTAACAAAAGGAATTGTTACAGATCACTCAAAGGCTGCATTTCAGGGATATTTCAATGTTCAGAGAACAGCACAGAAAACAGACGCAACCATGAAACATCATGCCCTGGTTTTAAGTAATAAGGCTAAAGTAAATGCAAAACCTTGTCTTGAGATATATGCAGATGATGTTTCTTGTGCGCATGGAAATACATCGGGTAATCTGGATCCACAAGCTTTATTTTATATGCGACAAAGAGGATTATCTGAAAAACAGGCAAAAGTCTTGCTGATGGAAGCGTTTATTCTTGAAATTCTAGATGCGTTTTCTGATAAGAATTCACAATTTTATTTTATGGGTGCGTTATTTCTAAATATTATTAGGAATTGGTTAAAAGAGCATTCTTAAAGGATATAAGTGGGCATGATATGATTAAAAATAATCATAAACCTGGTTTTAAAGAGATAAAAGAAATTGAGAGAATTCGTTCGTATTTTCCTTTATTAAAGCGTAAAATAAATGAGCATCCTTTGATTTATTTTGATAATGCTGCCTCTGCACAAAAGCATAGGGATGTAATTAAAGCGATGAAAACAGCAATGGAATATTCGTATGCAAATGTCCACAGAGGGTTATATACGCTTTCTAATGAAGTGACAGAGCAATATGAAGCGAGCAGAAAAAAGCTTGCACAATTTTTAAATGCAGGCTCATCAGAAGAAATTGTCTTTACTAAAAATGCAACGGAGGCAATTAATCTGGTTGCAAATGGATTTTTATCTTTGCTTAATGAAGGAGATGAAATTCTGATTACCCAAATGGAGCATCACTCAAATATTGTTCCTTGGTATTTGTTAAAAGAAAAATTGGGTATTATTTTAAAATGGTGTCCTGTTCATGAAGACGGCTCACTTGATATGGATGCATTTGAAGAGGCATTATCTCCAAAAACACGGTTGATTGCGATTACACATATGTCGAATGTATTAGGAAGCATTAATCCTATAAAACGAATTGTAGAACTTGCAAAAGCTTGTAATGCCGCTGTTTTGGTTGATGGAGCACAGGCTGTTGTTCATATTCCTGAAATTGATGTTTGTGATCTTGGTGTAGATTTTTATGCAATGACAGGACATAAGCTCTATGGTCCAACTGGAATTGGTGCTTTATATATTACAAAAGCCTGGCAAGATCGCTTTTTACCCTATCAGGGTGGAGGAGAGATGATAGAAGATGTTTTTGAAGATTATATAAATTATGCAGATCCACCATATAAATTTGAAGCAGGAACGCCTCCGATTTTAGAAGTGCTTGGATTAAACGCAGCTTTAAACTGGCTAATGCAGGAAGATAGATCTTTTTTGGTTAATCATAAAGACAGATTGTGTAAAAAACTTACAAATGAATTTAATTCAAGAAAAGATGTACATATTTTAGGAAAATGTCATAATAAAGGTCCTATTATTAGTTTTGTTGTTGACCATATTCATCCGCATGATCTTGCACAAATTCTTGATCAATATGGAATTGCACTCAGGGCAGGACATCATTGTGCTCAACCTTTAATGAAACGGTATCAATATACATCAACATTACGGGTAAGCTTTGCTCCTTATAATACGGAACAAGAAGTAGATTCTTTTCTAGAAGCTTTTGATAAGGCAAGTGCATTTTTTAAATAAAAATAATAAATCTGGATTAACCATGGATAATAAAACGAAACAATATGATATTATTAATGTTCAATCAGAAATAAATACTGAAAAACATGAAACACAATCAATAGAAGAGAAACCAATAGAAAAACAGGTTGAAAATCAGGAAAATGAATCGCAGCTTTCTCCTGAAGAATTAGAACGACTTGCAGATGATATTATTCGTCAACTTAAATCTGTTTATGACCCAGAAATTCCTGTTGATATATATGAATTAGGTCTTATCTATAAAGTAGATGTTAGTGATGATAGAGATGTAACAATTGATATGACATTAACGGCTCCTGGCTGTCCCGTTGCAGGGGAAATGCCGATTTGGGTAAAACAGGCTGTTGAACAAGTGGCAGGTATACGCATGGTTAAGGTCAATATGGTATTTGATCCACCATGGACGATAGAGCGCATGTCTGAGGAAGCACGCCTGGAATTGAATATGTTTTAATGTTTAAAAAAGGTAGAGCGAGCTTCATCATGAAACCTAAATTGTTAACAATCACAGAACTGGCAGCTGAAAAAATGAGGCTGTTTTTAAAAGAAAAGTCAGCACATTATATTCGTATTGGTGTTAAAAATGGGGGATGCGCTGGGATGGAATATACAATGGAAACAGTCAATCAGGCTATAGAGCATGATGAAGAAGTTCAGGATAAAGATATTAAAATCCTGGTTGCAGCAAATGCTGTTCTTTACCTGATTGGATCAGAAATTGATTATGAAATTTCTGAATTATCTTCACGTTTTGTTTTTAATAATCCTAATCAAATTGATACTTGTGGATGTGGTGAGAGTTTTATATTAAAACCCTATAAATAATTTATGTTCTAAAGCTTGTTTATGATTTTCTTTTTTGATTAGAATATTTGAATGGACATCTCATTTCAAAAATTAATTTAGGTATTAAAAACGGGATTAAATCTATTGAAATGCAGAGAAATGGTAAGAATTGGAATCATTGAGAGCTCAGCATAAAATCGGGTGTATGGTTTCCAAATCCAATTATTTTTTGGGATTCGTTTAAAGAAACAGAGTCTTTTTTTTCTTTTATTATTTTCTTATGAGTGGAAGTTTGATTTAGCTCTTTATTAATTATGTTCTTTAAAGATTTATTATTTATTTTTTCAATTTTTGTATTGATTAGATTTTCGATGTTTTTCCAGGTTTTAAGATTGGTATCCGTCAAAATAGTATATGCACTTCCGCTGCGTCCTGCTCTTCCTGTTCTGCCAATTCTATGAACATAGTCTTCAGCATTAACAGGGGGGTCATAGTTAAAAATATGAGACACATGTATAATATCTAAACCTCTTGCTGCAATATCCGAAGCAACAAGGAATTTTATTTTTCCAGAACGAAAAGAATCCAGGGTTTTTATGCGTTCTGTCTGTTGCATATTTCCATGTAAAAGAGCAGAAGAATATCCATGTTTTAAAAGGGATGCATATACAATATCAACGTCTTTTTTGCGATTACAGAATATAATACTGTTTTGAATAGATTTAGCTTCATGATCTATTAAAAAACGAAGAGCAATACGTTTTGCTTTATGGGTATTAACAGGAACATAAAGGCAGGCTTGGTTGATATTTTTAGAAGTTGTTGCTGGCTTTGTAACTTCAATCTTAATTGGATTCTTTAGAAAATTAGAAGTTAGTTTTTCAATCGCAGCTGGCATGGTTGCAGAAAAAAACAGAGTTTGTTTTTGATTGGCTGTCAGTTTAAAAATTTGTTCTATATCTGGGATAAATCCCATATCTAGCATTCTATCTGCTTCATCTATAACAAGACATTCAACATTTGATAATAAAAGTTTTCCACGTGTGAAATGATCCAGTAATCTTCCAGGGGTTGCGATTAAAATATCAACGCCTTGATCTAGTTTTTTTTCCTGTTCTGAAAAGGCAGTTCCTCCGATCAAAAGAGCAATTGAAAATTTGTGATATTTTGTAAATTGGTTAAGATTTTCCATCACCTGAAGTGCAAGTTCTCTGGTTGGTTCTATAATCAAGGAACGTGGCATACGAGCACGTGTACGTCCCTTTAACATGCGTTCAATAATAGGGAGGCAGAAAGCAGCTGTTTTTCCTGTTCCAGTTTGTGCAATTCCCAGAATATCTTTTCCTGATAATGCTTCAGGAATGGTTTGTTCCTGTATGGGAGTTGTTTCTTGATAGTTAATGTCATTTAGGGCATTTAATAAATTCTCGCCCAGATTCAGATCTTTAAATTTCATTAACAAATACCATTTCTGCTTTTTATTCAGATTTATTAAATTCATATATTCTATTTATAAAATAGAGAGTATCTTATAAATAGGCTATTTTTTATACTATATTTTAATATAATAGAATTCTAGAACAAATCCAGTTTTTGATCAAAGAATATTTTATATGAAGCTATAAAAAATAATTTTTATTTGTAATTCTTCTAATTTTTAAACAAATAATTATACTTTAAATATTGATTATATATCAATATCCTTAACAAATTTGGCATGTTTTTGAATATACTGATATCTTAATTCAGGCTTACGTCCCATTAAAGATTCCACAAGTTGATCAAATTCAAGAATCCTGTCGTCATGAATGGTAATTCGAGCAAGCGTTCTGGTTTGATGTGACATTGTCGTTACTTTTAACTGTTTTGGACGCATTTCACCAAGTCCCTTAAATCGACTAATTTCAATTTTTCCTTTTTTATTAAATTGGGTCTTTAAAAGTTGATCCTTATGAGCATCATTATTCGCATAAGCAATTTCTCCACCTTGTGCAATTCTGTATAAAGGTGGCTGAGCCAAATATAATTTACCCTCTTTAATCAATTTAGGCATATAATGATAAAAAAATGTGATTAATAAAGCGGCAATATGCGCACCATCAACATCTGCATCTGTCATAATAATCACTCGCTCATAACGTAAGTTTTCAATCGAATGAGCTTTTTGTACATCAACGCCTAAAGCGGTTATCAAATCATTGATTTCCTGATTTTGCATTGCTTTGGAAAAAGAGGCACTTGCGACATTTAGTATTTTACCTCTTAAGGGAAGGATTGCTTGTGTTTCTCTGTCTCTTGCCTGTTTTGCAGATCCTCCTGCTGAATCTCCTTCTACGATGAAAATTTCAGTTCCTTTTGCCTCTTTTCTTGAGCAGTCTGCTAATTTGCCAGGAAGTCTTAGTTTTTTTGTTGCAGATTTTCGACTGATTTCTTTTTCCTGTCTCCGTCGCACTCTTTCTTCCGCACGCTCGGTAAAAAAGGAAATCAGGTTTTCAGATTCTTTTGGAGATTGTATTAACCAATGATCAAAAGAATCCTTAATTGCTGATTCAACAAGCTTTGATGCGAGGCTAGAGGATAATTTTTCTTTTGTTTGGCCCTGAAACTCTGGTTCTGGAATAAAAACAGAAAGCAAAACAGCAATGGAGCTCATAATATCTTCTATTGTAATTAATTCTGCTTTTTTACCTGGTTTTGTTATGTCGATATAATGTTTAATGGATTTGGATAAAGCAGAACGTAATCCAGAGAGATGGGTTCCACCCTCTGGTGTTGGAACTGTATTGCAATAGGATCTTGTAAAATTATCAACACGACCAAAACCATTCGCACTCCAGCTTATTGCCCATTCTACACGTTGGTTTTCCTGATCACGTTCATAAACCCCATAAAAGATTTCAGAGGTGAGGGGCGTTGCATCAACAAGCTTTTCTTTCAGAAAATCATGAAGTCCTCCTGGGAAATAAAAAACATCTTTTTGAGGAATAAGATCGGTTTCAGGAATAGATTGCCAGTGAATTTCAACTCCTTTATATAAATAGGCTTTGGATCGAGCCATATTATAAAGCTGTTTCGCTTTAAACCCTGATTTTGAACCAAAAATCTCGGGATCTGGTTTAAAGCGAATTAAGGTTCCTCTTCGATTATGTATTTTTCCTTTTTTTTCAAGCTGAGAAAGAGGTTCTCCTTTTTTAAAAACCTGTCTATAAAGAAGCTGGTTTCTAGCTATTTCAACCTCAAGAATTTCAGAAAGAGCGTTGACAACAGAAATACCAACACCGTGTAATCCTCCAGAGGTTTGATAGGCTTTTCCAGAAAATTTACCACCTGAATGCAAGGTGGTCATAATAACTTCAAGAGCTGATTTATCTTTGAATTTGGGATGAGGATCAACAGGTATTCCTCTGCCATTATCCATTACGGTTAGAAAATTATCATGCTCAAGAATAATTGTGATTCTATTTGCATGCCCTGCAATGGCTTCATCCATTGCATTATCAAGAACTTCAGAAAAAAGGTGATGCAAAGCATGTTCATCTGTCCCACCAATATACATGCCAGGTCTTTTTCTAACAGGTTCCAGCCCTTCCAGGACTTCAATATCTTTTGCTGAATATTCCTGTTTATCTATTTTATCTGACCTGGATGTATTGGCGTGTTTCTTTTTGACAGAGGGTATTTCTTTTTCAGGATGTTCTTGATCAGAGAGTGTATCAAACAATGTTTTTTGTATCCCCATAAAGAAGCCCTTCCTTTTAAACCGAATATCTCAGAGATAATTATAAATTGTCATTAGATATATCTTAATAAATCAATAATAGGAAATTTAAAGTAAAAAAAAAGGCGACACCATATTTTTTGATGTCGCCTTGTGCATTTATGATGCACAGGATCAAGATGAGGGACTTTCAGAATATAATCTTATGAAAAATAAATCAACCTAAAATTGCATAAAAAGTACAGTATACAACTTTTAGGTATTTTTAAGTAATTTATTATAGGCTTTTAGAACATATAATTTATAATCTGATTTCCTAAAAATTAAGAGAAAACCCCAATGAAAAATAGTGTTTTTCATTTTTCATATTCAAATGGCTGTTTCTATGATAAAGATATTCAAAATAAATTTGAAACTGATTTTTAGTCAGTAAATATTTAAAATGATGATAAAAACCTAGTTTGTATTTTGGATTTGGGTTTGTTTGAAACCTGTCTTTTGTATTTTCCAATCTATTTTTCCAATCTATATGTTGCTGATTAGAGACAGGATAAGTTATTTTACTGATAATAGACATATTCATATTCCAGTGATTTGGTAATTTTATATCATATGCAATTTTCAGATTAGGAGAGAGCTCTATTTTATTAATGCTTTGAGCTGTTGTATCGAATCCATTAAATCGTTCAAACGTTCCAGATTGATAAAAATGGGTTTGAATAGAGGTTCGTGATATACTTAATTGGGGATGAATTCTAACATAAGAATTATTCTTCAATTGAGGTGGGAATAGAGTAAAATGATATATAAAATCGAGTTTTTCCTGCTGATAATATGTATCCCATTTATTCAGTAAATCATCTGAGAGAGTTTTTTCATTATATCCAGTGATTTGACCAATGTCTAAACTGGTATGAATAGAAAATAAGTCATATTCATGTAATGTATAAAAATAATATTGCATAGTTTCTAATTTAGAAGAATGATGGTTAGCAAATACGGGTTCTAAATATTGATTGTTTGCAGGCTTTATTAGACTAAATCCAATATGATGCGTTGGAAAAAAAGAGTATTGTGTATTTAAAATGGTTTGGTAATTTAACGCATAAAATTGATTTGAATCTATTAATCTATTTTCTTTTTGATCAAAATATATAGATAATTGATCTGAAAGAAGGTGACTTTTTTTTCGAGCAATATTAATTAAATTATTTTTTTGATGAATTGTATTTGTAATATAATGGGTTTGACTGTTCATGTTAATATAATGATTTAAAGAAAGGGCTTTGGCGACTTCTGAAATGGAGCTGGCTCCTTGAAGCTGAGAAAGTGTCAGATTTTTTTTTAGAAAAAATTGGATAATTGTATGATATAAATCTGTTTCGTAATCAGAAAGACCCAATTCTGATGCTTTTAAAGGCTTAATAATCAAATAAAGAAGTGTATTATTATTTTTTTTTTTCCATTTATACGTTAATTTATGATCCAAGAGGATATGGCTGGAATGTGGATCTCCCAAACGGAATGAGAAAATAGATATATGTTCTTTCGAGAAGTTCTTGATATTTTCTGAATAAGTTTTCAGATAGCTATCATAGTGATGACAGGCAGATTGATGCTTTGGAATTGTACAATATTCAATATAAGGTAAAAGAAATGAGTGTATAGCTGTATTTTGAAGAGAGAAATTATCTAAAAACTGTTTCGTATGTTTGATTTTTAAAACGGGAATTTTGATCTTAGAATAAGAAAAATAACCATTATGAATTAAACTGGAAAACAGAATATCTGGTTCATACAGAAATTGATTTATTTTCATATAATATCGATTTTTAATATGTTTTTTTTGATTTAAGACTGATAATAAATATAAATTTGAATGATGGGTTATATTCAGATTTGAAAAAATATTTTTAAATTTATGTGATTTCTCATGTAAATAGAGTGCGCTATTTTTTACATTTATATTCAGTTTTGGTTGCTTTTTGGTATGAAACATTAAGTTTAAATGTGAATTCCCTGAAAGATTAAATCTATACTTTCCTGTGTCTAGATAGATATTTCCACTGAATATAGAGTGATTTTTTAGATTAATCAGATTTTTTCTAGTATTTTTAAACAAGAAATTTCCTGAAATTGTCTGATTATTAAAAGAGATTTTATTTTTTTGATCAGAAAAAAGCCATTTTTTCTCATTTTTATATGTATTGGTGTGTTCATAATTAAGATATGAAATAAAATTTTTTTCCAAAGAGGTTAGACGTTGCTTTGAAAAAGCGACAGAATTTAGAGGATTAAAATCAGTTTGGATGATATGTCGTTTTGTTTTGATAAAATAAATTTGCTGAGCGTTATTCAGTTTAATTTTTTTATGTACATTCCAATTTAATTTGGCAGATGAAGGATGTTTTTTTGAATAGAGATATCCTATAAAACTTGGTGTATTTATATAATTTTTTTTTTGTTCAGATTCGGTTTGATTGATAGAAGATGAGCCATATATTATCATAGGGCATAAAAATATAATGATAGCTATAAAAGCTATAAAATGACGCATAAATGACCTCCTTTTGATCGGAGCCGAGTATAGTCATATATATTTTATGTTATTTTACAGATAAGCAATAAACTTAAATTAAAGCTGATTCTCTTTTGAGTTTGCTTAACATAAAGCATATCTGGCATGAATAATATCTAGCATGAATAATACATAGAAAATTCAGCAGGGTGAGGATATCGATCAAGGTAATCCACTTCTTCAATTTTAAGATTGATATAGGAATCGATTTGATCATCGCTCATAACGCCCCCCTTTTTCAGGAATTCTCTGTCCTGATCAAGTGCATCACAGGCTTCTCTTAATGTTCTGCATAATGCTGGGATATTCTTTTTTTCTTCTGCAGGCAAACCGTATAAATTTTTATCCATAGGATTTTTAGGATGTATTTTGTTTTCAATTCCATCCAATCCTGCCATTAATAGCGCTGAAAATATAAGATAAGGATTGCTAGATGGATCTGGAAAGCGTGCTTCAATCCGCTTTCCTTTAGGAGATGCAGAATAGGGAATTCGAATAGAAGCAGATCGATTTCGTGCTGAATATGCCATTAACACAGGCGCTTCATAACCTGGAACCAGACGTTTATAAGAATTTGTTGTTGGATTTGCAAAAGCATTCAGTGCGCGTCCATGCTTAATAATTCCACCAATATAATAAAGACAAGTTTCAGATAGATCCGCATAATTATCTCCTGCAAAAACAGGCTGATTATCTTTCCACAAAGATTGATGAACATGCAATCCAGATCCATTATCATTTAGAACAGGTTTTGGCATAAAACAGGCTGTTTTACCATAAGCTGCTGCAACCATATGAATAATGTATTTATAAAGCTGTGTCTGATCTGCAATTTTCACAAGGGAGTTAAACCCTATTCCAAGCTCATGTTGACTTGGCGCAACTTCATGATGATGTTTTTCAATTTTAATACCCATTTGTTTCATGATTGTTAGCATTTCGGATCTAAAATTTTGCCCAGAATCAACAGGAGATATTGGCATATAGCCTCCTTTATAAGGAGGTCGATGACCTAGATTTCCGCCTGGATATTCCCGATTGCTATTATATGTACCTTCTTCAGAGTCGATTTTATAGCTTGTATTATTTTCAGAGAGATTCCAGCGAACATCATCAAAAACAAAGAATTCTGCTTCTGGACCGAAATAGGCAGTATCAGCTATTCCCGTTGATTTTAAATAAGCTAAAGCCCGTTTTCCAGTTGACCTTGGATCTCTACCATAGGCTTGATCTGATGTTGGGTCATACACATCGCAAAACATCATTAAGGTTTCTTGTTGATAGAAAGGGTCAAGAATAGCCGTTTCAAGATCTGGCACCAGTTTCATATCAGAATCATTAATGGCTTTCCATCCAGTAATTGAGGAGGCATCGAACATGGCGCCTTCATCAAAGAAGTCTTCATTAATGCAATCAGAGGAAAGTGTTAAATGTTGAAGTTTTCCTTTGGAATCTGTAAAACGAAGATCTACAAAAGCAATATGTTTATCTTTGATTGTTTTTAGAATGTGTTCTGACATAATATATCATCTCTCTTAATGCATGAGTCAGTCTAATTATAAGGCATAATGACCTGTTTCACCTGTTCGTATTCGGACAACCTCTTGTATGTCATAGATAAAAATCTTGCCATCGCCGATTTTACCAGATCTTGCAGAATTTTGAATGATTTTTATAATGGAATCCAGCTGATTGTCTCTTATAATGACTTCTATTTTAATTTTAGGTAGAAAATCAAGCGCATCATCATTATCTATATCAGAATATAATTCTGTTTGCCCTTTTTGTTGTCCAAACCCTTTAACTTCTGTAACGGTCAAGCCTTGAACCCCATTTTTTTGTAAGGCTTCTCTGACATCATCGAGTTTAAATGGTTTGATGATTGCCTCTATTTTTTTCATGCAAATGCTCTGGGTCTAAACCTATAAAATAATGTTTGATTGATTCATTCCAAATCATGGCTTTTAATCTTATAGAGAGTCTATTTCTGATGTAAAGTATTCTTTAGATTTTTTAACAGGAAGTTTATATAAAAATGGAGAGGCAAAAGATTGGAGCTTCCAGTTTCCCTCTCCATAATTTTCTATTAATTCATAATCGTTATAGATTTATATTAAAACTGAACATTAAGTTTTGCATATACATATCGTCCATAAAATCCAAAAGGAGAAAAGTTTGAGTATGGAAAAATCTGATTAAAAACAGAATAATAACTTCCATCTGAACGTTTTCCTGTTGGTGAAATATCAGGATAGACATCAAAAAGATTATTCGCACCTGCTGAGATATTTACCTGATCATTAAATCGATATTGTATTTCCAGATCTGTTAACCATTTTGCACTCAGTTTTTCATCATTAATAGGGGTCGTGCCTGGATCGAGTGTTTCTCCATAACGATTAATTCTTAAAACGGCTCCTAGCTTATCTCGTTGCCAGTCCATGGTGAAATTAATCCTGCTTTTTGGGCTTCCTTCTTCAAAACGTAATCGTTCCCGTCGGGAGAATAAATCTTCTGGTTTTAGTTTTGATAAGGGACCTGTTTGTGTAACATTATCCGTAATTTCTGTTTTATTATAATTATAGGCAGCAGAAAAACGAAAATCTCCATATTGTTCTGTTTGCAGTTTATAACTGGCGACCAGATCAAATCCTGTTGTTTTGGTATTGACGCCATTAATAAAAAAACGTGCTCTTTGTACATTTCTGATTCCATTTTCTTCAAGAACTGGGACAACAACTTTTTCTGGTAGGTTTTCGGTTAAGACAATTCGATCATCAATGTTAATCTGATAAACATCTAGCGTAAAATTAAGACCATTATCAAAAGAAGCAACCAGTCCAGCACTTAGATTAAAGGAAGTTTCTGCGTCTAATGGGGTTGCACCTAAAGATTTTGCAATAATACTTTCTACAGGGAAGGTTCCGACTTCATATGGAATACCATTTTCAAAAACAGTTGAGGTTGTTTTATAGACCTGTTGTGCAAGAGAAGGCGCTTTAAATCCAGTATTAACCGTTGCACGAAATGCTAAAATGGAATTAACTTCATATCGTGTTGCAAGTTTCCAGCTTAATTTTGAACCAAAATCAGAATAATTCTCATATCTCAATGCTGCAATTATGTTCCATGCATCTGTTAGATTGGTATCAATTTCTGAATAAATACCAAGAGCATCTCGATTACTGGAAATAGCATTTGAGGCTTGAAAACCAGGGAATGACTGACTTCCTCCAGCGCCTGTTGGTTGAGGCTGTCCAGTATCTGGATCAAGAATGGGATTCCCCTGATCATCTCTTAAAATGGCAGTAATATAGGAAGCGGGCTCTCCTGCTTCTACACGATAATTGTCTTTTCTGTATTCCACTCCAAAAGCGGTAGAGACAGGGTTGGGTAAAGAAGAAAAGTTAAATTCTTTTACAATATCCAAATTAGCAATGAATTGTTTAGAAATCAGGCTGCCTGCATTAAAAGATGTTTGGCTTTGAGAACCTAAAGAAGCATTTAAACTATTTTCAACTCCGAAATTAAATTTGTCATATCCATAAACAAGACTTGCATCCCAATTCCAGTCTGAAAAAATACCTCTTGCTCCTCCTGCTATGGAATAATCTATAATATCAGAGGTAATACGAGGCAAGAATCCATCTGGATAGAGAGCGGTTATATTTCTGCTATCTTTTGATCGTCTATAAAAGGCAGGGCTTTCTCCATCCCGTTTTTGAAAACTGCCAAAAGAATATAACTCAATTGATGATAAAGGAAGTTCTGAATTATAAAATAGAGTTGTATCTTGAACTTCTGCATTTCCAAATAGATGATTTAAACGATTAAAGATGAACTCTCTTGGGTCTGTATTTCCATTTCCGAGATTTGCATATTGTTGTCTTGGATCATATCCTGCCCCTATTTGCAGATTTACGATTTCTGAATTCACCGCTTAAGTTAAAAAAACCATCCCCTAAGGGTAAACCAATATTTCCAGCTAAAGTCAGAGTTTCTCCATCTTGGCGTTCTGAATTGCCAGTTCTTTCCAATACATAATTTCCCTGGTCATCAAGCACAGCTTGTTCATTGGCATCTTGTTTAACACCAACAGCTTCTCTGACATCTTCCAGAGAAGTTATATATTGTCCATAATTTGCGCTAAAATGAATTCCCTGACGTGCTTCTTTTAATTTGATATTTAAAACACCTGCGATTGCATCAGAGCCATATTGGGCAGAAGCTCCATCTCTTAAAACTTCGATATTTTGAATGGCAATTGTTGGTATTGTGTTTAAATCTGTTGTGTTTGATCCTCTGCCAACACTACCGTTTACATTCAATAATGCACTTGCATGACGACGTTTTCCATTAATTAAAACAAGGGTGTGATCTGGAGCAAGACCCCGAAGGGTTGCAGGACGAACATGGTCTGTGCCATCTGTGATGGAAGGAAGAGGAAAATTAAAACTTGGAACTTCAGAAGATAAAATCTGATTGGTTTCTGTAAATCCATGATTGGAAATAGCATCCGAACCTATGAAATCAATAGGAGAAACCGATTCATTAACCGTACGGTTTTTTTCTACGTGTTCCAGTCACAATAATTTGGTCTCCTTCCTCTAGGGAAGCTGTAATATCGGGTTGAGATTGCGGTGTTTGTGCAATGGTATAATTGATTGAGGGAGGCATTAATAATAACAAGATACTGGTTGTCATATAATAAAATGTTAAGGATTTTTTGGTAGTTGCTTTTTTTCTTCTTGAATAAGCGATACTGGTTTGGACTTGATCTGTCATATTCTAATCCTTTCCTATAGATAAAAAGCGAATCAAGCATATTCTTACATTATTGAATCAAATTTGATCTGTGCACAATAGATTTATTTTAAAATATCTATTTTAGATTATTTTCTGGTTTAAGATCAGAGAAGCCAGGGTTTTAATTTCTGTTTTTTGATGTGCGCATGAAAATGTTAATCTTAAACGTGAGGTTCCTTTTGGAACGGTGGGAGGACGAATTGCAATTCCTAAAAAACCTTCCTGTTCAAGTATTTTTTGCGCATTTATTGCTTTTTCTTCTGTCTTTAGGAGAATAGGGATAATTGGTGTTTGAGGGGAAGGAAGATGTGTTAATTGACAAAAATAATCTGCATTTTTAATTGGTTTTTGAATATCAACCAGATTATTTCTAATCAAATCAAGAGCAGTAATAGCAGAGGCAATAATAGAGGGCGGTAAAGCAGTTGAATAAATTGCAGATCGGCATTTGTTTCGAAGAAATTGACAAATTATCTTTGAACTGCAAACATAGCCTCCATAAGCTCCTATGGCTTTGGAAAGCGTCCCCATTTGTATTGGAATATCAGGAATAGGAGAAAAAGCATGTACGCCACCTCTGCCTTTTCCAAGAAGACCAAAACCATGTGCGTCATCTGTCATTAACCATGCTTGATATTGTTTTGAAATCATCGCAATATGATCAAGTGGTGCAAGATCTCCATCCATTGAAAAAACAGTTTCTGTCAAAATAAGGGCATTTCTAAAATTAGATCTCATGGTTTTTAGAAGATAGGTTAAATGAGTTATGTCATTATGGTGAAAAAATTTGATGTCCGCTCCAGAAAGCCTTGCGCCATCAATCATTGAAGCATGAGATAATTGATCCATCAAAATAAGGTCTGTTTTCCTGACCAGTGCTGGAATAATACCAATATTTGCTAAATATCCCGAACCAAACAAAATACAGTCTTCTGTTTGTTTAAAGTCTGCTATGTTTTGTTCAAGGGTGCGGATTTGTTTTGTATCTCCGCTAATATATCGGGAAGAACACCCCCCATTTCCATATCGCTTAAGAGCTTTTTGAGCAGCATGAATAACCTGTTTATTGGAAGAGAGAGCAAGATAGTCATTGGAAGAAAAATCGATATATGATTTGCCATTGCGTTTGATAGAAACGTGATGTCTTTCTTCATTTGGAACAGGATGACGCAAAAGATTAAGCTTTTTTAATCCCTCCAGTTTTTTTCGCGCATGGGTTTCAAGATGTCTCACAAAATATGGGTTCCTGATGATTTTTTCTTAAAGTATATCGTGAT
The DNA here is from genome assembly GCA_965183855.1 of Maricaulaceae bacterium. Classification (GTDB taxonomy): domain Bacteria; phylum Pseudomonadota; class Alphaproteobacteria; order Caulobacterales; family Maricaulaceae; genus CBCYMI01. The sequence continues at coordinate 26,153 of CBCYMI010000029.1, forward strand.
GGTCTGGAAAATCAAATTTATGAAGATTGATTTATAGGTATAATTATTATTAATCTAATAGATAATTAACTTCATCTCATGATTTTTTAAATTTGGATTTTAGAGTTGAATATAAATTGGCTAACCTTGTTTTTATAATTTCTGGAAAGGCGAGTAAAACAGGCGTGCTAATCAGAGTTATAAAGGTTGCAAAACTCAACCCCCATATAACTGTAAGAGAAAGAGGCTGCCACCATTCAGAAGAAGGTCCTCCTTTAAAGCTAAACTCACCTGTTGTAAAATTCGTACTGACTTTTAATGCCATTGGCAATAATCCCAAAACCGTTGTAAGTGTTGTTAAAAGAACAGGTCTTGCGCGTTTTAAACTTGCTTTAAGCGCTGCATCTTTTACAGCTAATCCTTTTTTTCTATAAAATTGATATGTGTCGATTAAGACAATATTATTGTTTACAACGATTCCTGCAAGCGCAATCATTCCTGTTCCAACCATTAGGACGGAAATATAAGGCATGGAGATTTGTATGGCAAGAAGTACGCCGAAAAAGGAAAGGATAACAGATAATAATGTTAGGAAAACATGCCAGAAACTATTAAATTGCAAAAGCAAAATACAGGTCATTAAAAACATGGAAACAAGCATGGCAGTCATAAAAAACTGCATTGCTTTAGCATTTTCTTCATTTGCTCCTTTAAATTTGATAGAAACAGCACTTTTATTTATAGATGGCGTTTGTTTAAACTGATTTTTTATGGATTTAATAATGGTTTCAGTATAATATCCTTTTTTAACATTTGCTCTAATTTCAAAAATACGATGATTATTCCGTCTATCAATCTTATATATTTTCTGAGCTATTTTTTTAGATAATATTGGGGTAAGATCTGTATTGCCATATTTTCCGACAGCGCTTAATGAAGACAGTCTGTTAATATTTCTCTCGGAAGCAGGATAGCGGACACGAATATCGATTTCTTCTTCTGAATCATCTGGTCTGAAATATCCAATCAAAACACCATTTGTAATAAGCTGAATTGCAGCACTCACATCGGATACATTAAGACCTGAGCGAAAGGCTTCTTTACGATTAATATCAAACTGCCATTCAAGCCCTGGAACAGGAAGCGTATCTTCCTGATCTGTTAATCCTTCTGTTTGATCAATGAGTTTGCGTATTTGCTGTGTAACAGATGTAAGTTCATCATATGTATCTCCAGAAAGTTCAATCTGAATATCTTTTCCAATAGGAGGTCCCACCTCAAAAGGTCTGACTTCAACAATAATTCCTGGTATGTTTACAAGTGCATTTCGTATGTCTTTTTCAATTTCCAATCCATTTCTTCTTTGTTCAAAAGGTAGAAAATCAACCATTAAACGCGCAATTGTATCTTGAGGAATGGATGAAGCACCACTGCCAAAACCTTCTTCAAGGGCACGGGAACCCGTGGTCATATCAATAGACTTAATCCCGTTAATCGATTTAATTTTTTCTTCAACCTGTTTTGCAAGTCTATAATGATCCATGGGTGCAAGATTTCCTCGTGCCCGGACAAACACAAAAACCTGTTCTGGGTTTGCTTCAATAAAAAAAACGATTTTATGAGGCGTCGATTTAAACCAGATAAAAATACCCGTTGTTAGTGATAAAATAGAAAAAATAACGATAATTGGATATTGAATCAGAGTTTTAACCAAATATGTGTACCAATTTGGACGAAGTGTTTTATTTTCAGGGTAATTCTTTGAAGGGGCGTGATGTATTTTTTCAGTTTTTTTGTTTTTGAAAGGTTTAAAAAACAGACTTCCCAAGACGGGAATAAAAATAAGAGCCATTAAAACAGAGGCCATTAAAACATAGGAAAGCGTAATGGGTAAAAAAGACATGTATTTTCCAGGAATGGTTTTCCAGAATAAAAAAGGAATAAAGGCAGATAACGTCGTTGCTGTAGAGCTGATAATTGGCCAAAACATATCTTGCCCTGCTTTTATAAATGCTTCTTTTGGAGAGAGGTTTGTTTCCAATAGTTTATTTGCATGTTCGACGACGACAATTGAACTATCAACCAAAATACCAACAGCAAGCACCATGCCAAACAGAACCATGAAATTAATATTATAGTTTGAAATATATAAGAATAAAAAAGCGATCATAAAACTGGATGGTATGCTAATACCAACCAAAAGACCTGATCTTATTCCAAGTGCAGCAACGGTAATGATCATCACCAATATGATGGCAAGGCCAATAGAAGAAGTTAAGGTTTTCATGGAATTTTTAATGGAAGAAGAAAGGTCAATACTAAAATCATACTGAATGGAATCTGGCCAATTTTTTGTAGCAATTTTTGTTGCTTCCCTAACACTTTTTGTCGTTTCAATAATATTTGATCCCAGTTTTTTTTTCACTTCAAGAATAAGGGCAGGTTTTCCATTATGCTTTGCATAACTGGTTCTGTCTTTAAAATGCCGTTTAACTTCAGCGATATCTTCAAGTGCAATCACACTTTTATTATCTGTTCTAACTGGAATCCTTTTTATATCTTCAACGGTTTCGAAAATGCCTTTTACTTTAACAGAAAAATTAGTTTTTTTATTTAATAAAACGCCCGTTGCAATTAATTGATTATTATCAAATGCGGCGCGTTTGATTTCATCAATTGTAATGCCATATTGTTCTATTTTTGCAGGGTCTAAGATAATTTCAACATAATCCTTTCGAGCTCCTGATAATTTGGCTTCTAAAACATTTGGCAAGGCTTCCAGACGTGCTTGATAAGCTTTGGCAATTTGAAATAAGCTTCTTTCTGATTGGTTTCCGTAAAGAATGACATTAATAACAGGTGTCAAAGAAGCATTTACTTCTTCTATAATAGGCTCTTTTGAATCTTTTGGATAAAAACGGCGCGCAAGATCAACTCTATTTCGAACCTCATTTAAGGCTTTTATTTGATTAAAATCTGCTTCAAATTCAATGAGAATAAATCCACCAGAGCTCATGCCAGCTGAATTGATTTCTTTAATCCCTTTTAAATTTTTCAATTCTTTTTCTGTTGGACGAATAATCATTCTTTCAGAATCTTCAGGAGAAATTCCTTCCATTGGGATGAAAACACTGATAAAAGGGATTGGAATGTCTGGATCTGCTTCTTTCGGCATAATTTGGAAACAAATAATGCCTGATATTATGCTTAATACCAGAAATAAAAGACACAATCGCCAATGATGAACGGCTTGGGATACAAGTGCTTTCATGGCGTGCTCTTTTTTAGATCATCTGGTTGATTTCTACTGGGCGTGGTTTTAACAATCATACCTGATTGAACAAATTCTTGTCCCTCAACAATGATGGATAATTGTTTTGGCAGGTTTCCAGACCATATTGTTTTATTATTTTGAAATTCAATCTGGACAGGTAAAAATTCTACTTCAGATTCCTGATTGACATGTTTTATTCCTATGTTTTCTTCAGCGTTTAAGACAAGCGCAGAGATTGGAATCATATGAACATTCTGAATTTCCAAATTTAAATAAACCGTTGCAGTTAGCCCAGATTTAATCATCATATCCGAGTTTTGGCTCCAGATTTCTACTTTAAAAAGTCCAGTAGAGCCAGATGCTTGAGATTCAATATTAACAATTTTTCCTTCAATTGATTGACCATTCTTAAATAGAATTGTCAGTTTTTTACCAATATGGACATGTTTAAGCATTTTATTGGTTACATAAATTTTTGTTTGTAAAGGGTTTAACTGAATCAGTTTTCCGCATGCTTCTCCAATATTAAGAAAATCTCCGACTTCAACATATCGTTTTATAAAAATTCCAGAAAAAGGAGCATTAATATAAATATTTTCGAGTTCAATTTTTGCAAGTTTTTCTGCTGCAATTGCTTCTTCATAGAATGCTTTTGCCGACTTTACGGTGTTTGCTGAAATATATCCTTTTTTGGCAAGAACCTGTTTGGCTTCATAATCAATTTTTTTAGCTTTTGTATTTGCTTTTGATTTATTTAATAATGCTTGCCTTGCCTGTAGTTCAATTTGGCAAAGGAGGTCACCTTTTTGGACACGATAACCTTCTTTTAAGCTTATTTTTTGTACAATACCAGATGTTTCCGCTCGAATTTCAAGACTTTTTGATGGCTCTGTCAGTCCTTTTATCTGAACAGGTATGGATCTGGTTTGTAAGATTGATTTTTGGGTAATGACCGTAAATAGGGGCGTTTTTTGTTGAGTTGATTGCTCTGGAGTTATATTTGTTTTTTTTCGAGCATTTAAAGTTCCGATGATAAAATAAATAATAAAGGAGAGAAAAACCAGAAATGCAATAATATAGGATAGTTTGAGCTTCATTTGATATATCTATAAAAAGAAGGAATAAAAAAATAAATCAAAATCTTAAAAACAATCAAGACTGAATGAAAGTATAAAAAATATATTCTAAACTCATTTTAGCACCTCTTTTATACGTTCAAATCAAAAATACATATTCTATTTTAAAAGAAGCTAATTTATTTTATACTAAAATGTCAAACTGAATCTTGGAGATAAAATATAAAAACAGATATATTCATTTTTACAATAAACATTCAAAATCTTTCTACCTCTAGCATAATGTGTTTCTATTAAAATCTGCTTGATTAAACCATTAAAAAGAAAGGGTAAAACAGCTTATTAATTTTTTCTCAAATTTTTACCATTAACAAAACATTCTAAATAAAGCGTTTGAAATCTTGGAATGAGATAAAAGGAAATTCTAATTTGTGGAAATAATGGCAAGAATCCAGTTATAAGAAAATTAAGCAATGGGGTATTCTAAACAATGGAGTATTCATTGATTCGTAAATTCAATAAAAATATGGTGAATATCGCTATACTTTAGAGTTAATAAGATAATGGTTTGAGTATTATTTATTGGCTTTAGCAAAGTTAGAAAAACAATATATATCTAGTTTGTATCTATTATAACTATTTATATAATATAGAGATTATGAAACAAGATATGCCTCAAAAATATGTAAGGATGGAATCTGGCAATAAGAGAATAGTTTGTTTTTTATTAAATAATTGACAAGATTGCAGTTTTTGCTATTATCTATTTATCTATTTATCTATTTATCTATTTATCTATTTATCTATTTATCTATTTATCTATTTATCTATTTATCTATTTATCCAGGAGATTATGTATGAAAAACTCTGCCAAACAAAGAGTTCGTAAACAAGTAAGAGAGCTCACAATAAATGAGCTTGAGCAAGTCAATGGGGGATGGGGAGGATGGGATAGCAAAACAAAGAAACCAAAACATAATGATTCAGATCATACAAAAAATCAGAAGGAATGGGAAAAAGCAGCAAAAGCCTTAACAGGAAGAGAGCATCATTGCGAAATTACAAAAACTAAATCAGGAACTGAATCGATAAAATGCGAGCCTGTTAAATAGTTGATATTAAATTTATATGTTTTATTAAATCCGATAGGTTTTTTCAAACCTATCTTTAGAGAGAAGAACATTGGATTATTTCTTGATTAGGGTGTTATGGTTTAATTTCTAATTAATCTCTAAATTGAATCAAAGAAGATGGAGCCTTTATGAAAACAGACTTTATGAAAACGGAATTGTTTATAACAGGGTTGCTTTTTATGGTCTTAATTTCCCCTGTTTTTTTTATAATACAGATCGTGCATGCCTCCTCTTCTGATCAGGCTAAGGTGGATAAGGTTTCAGCCTGTCAAAAAACAGGCGTTTATAAAGAAAAAAACTATATCTGCTTTAATGATATAATTAATAAAAAAACAACATCAGCCGTATTGAGTTTGCTTGATAAAAACAAAGCATCAGATCTTTATCTTAATACAAAAGGGGGATAGCAAGCCAAACCTAGAAGATTGGCAGAAAAATCTTTAAAGATAAACACAAACTTGTCCTGATCGGAAAATGCTATGCCTCATGTGCCAATTATCTTGTTCCAGCTGCTCATCATCGCCTTGAGGTTAAAAAAGGAGCTGTTATCTTACTCTATGGCGCATTTGAGAGAGGGAGATCTTTTTATGTAGCAAGATCAATAAGAGATCAAAAAATTGGATTTTCTAAATCTAAAAAAACGGGTGAGCTATTTTTTAATTCTGAGAGTACAGCCAAAATCCAGAAATTATTTAATGATTATCCAACATATTATCAGGAATTTATTATACCTGAATCGCAATATTTTGTCGATATAGATGAAACGGATGAATTTATCACACGTTATTATGAAATAAGACGGAATATTGATCTGTACGCGCATGCAACATGCCATCATTCTATCTTTTACCTTGTTGTTGGTCCTCATTATTTAGAGAAAATTACAGATACTCCAGAAATTCAACATTTTTGGTGGCCTGAAGATAAATCAGAAATTGTTAATCGTCTTGGTCATATAAGCAAACAGAGTGTTTTGGTCTTTGATACAGAATTAATGCCAGGCTGGATATCAGGAAAAGGATTTGTTAAACAGTCTGATTGTCTTAAATCAAGTTAACCAAAAGAGATATAAGGAAACAGATTTGTAAGTAATTTTGCTAAAAAATAGAAAGCCTATCTTAAGGGGGTTATTTAAAATCAAAATTAGAATCAAATATGGATTTTTAATCTGTTTAGAAAGATTTATAAAGTATTTTGGTACAAAACAGGCTTTATTTTCTCCATTTTGCTTCTATTTTTAGCTATATATTTATCTTTTTTAAAGAATACATGATTTGAAACATGCGCTTGTTTTTTAATCTATCTTATAGGATAGGGGGATCTAAAAATATATCTGAACCAGTAATTTCAGCATCATAATCATGAGAAACAAGCTCTTGATCATCTAACACATTTTCCGCTGAGCTTTGCTTAAGATTTGTTTCAAGTTTAGTAATAATGTCTGAAATTGCAGTGGTTGGCGTTAAGAATTGAGGTTCATGATTGGAATTAGAAATATCTTTTTGAAATTTTCCTGACGTAAAAGAACTGACTTGTTCGTTAAGAATTCTGGATGCGCTTTCTAAAAACAGGTAAAAAATATATATACTCATTATATAGGGATCTATAATATTTCCTGGCCATAATTCTGGATTGTCAGGGTCAAGATTTTGCAGATAGCTTTTCATGCTTTTTTTATAATAGGAAACCGCAGAATATACTCTATAAGATTCGGTATAATGATAGGTAGTGCAAAAATTATTATATAATCTGGCTAATAGCTTTTGATTGTACTTCATAATAAACGCTATAAATAACTTACTAAAAAATAATATATATAAAGTATAAAATAAATAAAATTATAGTATTTTGATATTAATATCTAATAATATATTTCTACATATTGTTTTTTTCAAATAGAAAGACAGTTATTTACTTTAAGCATTATAAAATATCAAGATAAATAATGTTTGTTACTTTATTAAACTTTATTACAAATATTCTAAAACGTCAGATAAGTTGTCTATAACATCTAAATAAAAATGACGGGATTTAATGAGATTTTTGGGGATAAAAATACTTTTAATCAATGACTTATAAGCAGAACTTAAAGTAAGTCTCTAAAGATAAGAATGATTCGCAAACGTCAGATAAGTTGTCCATTGTTACAAAAACGTCAGATAAGTTATCCAAAAATTAAAAACAGAAATTTTCTAAAAAGGATAAATTTTTAGAATTTTGTTTTTTTATAAAAAGTAGTTTTCTAGGATTTTTGGAGCAAACTTTAGACAATTCAAGCTAAAAATTCTGAAGGACAAATATCTGACGCTTTGGACAAAATATCTGACGCACTAGAATATGGTGCCGGAAGAGGGACTCGAACCCCCGACCACCTGATTACAAATCAGATGCTCTACCAGCTGAGCTATTCCGGCCAATATTTATCTTGTCTACCAAAATAAAAAATTATATCAAGTAGAAAATTGTAGTTTTTGAAGGAAGTCTCTTATATTTCTAACAAGGATTTAAAATATGGGTCTATTTTAGAAAACCAGGTTAACATTCTTGATGATGTATTTGCAGAGTGAAAGGCTATTATATCATGGAAAACAAAATAAAAAGAAACTTTTCTCCAAATTTTGATAAACGATCATCACAAATTGATATGGTTGTTTTACACTATACGGGTATGGAAAATACAGATCAGGCAATTAAGAAATTATGTTGTGCAAACGCTAAAGTCAGTGCGCATTATCTGATTGATGAAGCTGGTCTGATTTATCAATTGGTTGATGAAGAAAACAGAGCATGGCATGCAGGTATATCAAATTGGGAAAATAATCGAGATATTAATTCCAGATCCATTGGTATAGAGATAGTTAATGGGGGATATTCATACGGACTTCCAGAATTTCCAGACCAACAAATTTTTTCTTTATTAAAGCTTTTAGAACGAATTCAAAATCGCTATAAAATTAGTCCTCATCATTATGTTGCTCATTCAGATATTGCGCCAGATCGCAAAAAAGATCCAGGTGAGAAATTCCCATGGCATATTCTGGCTCATCAAAGTTTCGGATTATGGTCAGAGAAACATGCATTTAAAAAAAACCAGTCAGATGGTAATATAAAATATAATTATTTCGAAGAAGGGTATGTTGATGCTTCCATTGCTACTCTAACAAACAATTATTTTGATTCAGAACTTTATAAACAACAACAAAAACTTGAATATTATGGATATAATATAGCCTGTCATGGATATTATGATTTTCAAACCAAGAGCGTTATTGCTGCATTTCAAAGACATTTTAGACCCTGTTCAGTTAATGGTGTGATGGATTATGAAACATTGAATTGTCTTGAGGATTTAATTGATCAAAAAGGATCGTTTTCTAATTTTAAAATCAATTCAGATCAGATTTCATTTAGGGGGTGATTAATTGTGGAAACTCAAATTATATTCACCTGTCTATCGATCAAGAAATTAGACTTCTGATTTCAAGAAGGCATTGAATTAGAGTAATGGGTAAGATGCTTTATTATTTAAATTATGGCTTGACGAAATGTCTTCTTTTGAACAAACTGTTTAGGCAGATGGTCGGATAGTCGCTTTATCAATTCATGAAATTGGAGGATAAAGAGGAAAGTCCGGGCTCCACAGAGATAAGATGCCAGTGAAATACTGGCGAGGGTGACCTTAGGGAAAGCGCCACAGAAAAAAAACCGCCTTTAACTGACTCTAAAAGAGTATTTTTATAGGTAAGGGTGAAAAGGTATGGTAAGAGCATACCGCTGGTTCAGTAATGAAGCAGGCATGGCAAGCCCCATCTGGAGCAAGACTAAATAGGAACATCTTTTTATAATGAAGGATTTATTATAAAAAAATGAATCTCTGCATTTGAATGTTCGGGTAAGTCGCATGACTGTTTTTGTAAAAAAACAGCGAGATGAATGACTATCTTCTTTAAATGTTAAAGAAACAGAACCTGGCTTATAGACCATCTGCCATTCCTAATTTGGACTAGATCTTGATTTTATTTGAAAACCTAAGTTTTTTGTATTCAATAATGTTCAATTTTTTCCTGAAAAACCCAATATAAATTATGTTTGTAATATCAGGTTCGAAAAATTATAGTTTTAATAAAATAGATATGGGGCAAGAAAATACAATTATAATATTTATATTAAGAATATATCAATATATTTTGTTCTTGTAACGTTCTTTTGATAACAAGTATTATTTTATGAAATATCTTTGTTAATTAAATAAAAAACAAATCATAATTCAGTTTCTTGTTTTACTCCATTTATTAGATTAAATACCAGGAAAATTAAGGATATAATTAAAATAAGTATTCCCACAAACAGGATTTTTAACAAATAGAATAAACAAACAAAAATAGAAAAAAGCAATCCTGTTTTATTTGTAAGTTTTCAACATTTTATCAACAGTTCTTGTTTTGTTCTAGTAAAAAGCCGTTATTTTAAAGTATTATGGTATTGATTCTTATTGCATCCCATACTATCCTATGGTATCCCATATAATGAGAGATCATGTATGGATCAGTATTTTATAAAATTCTGGGTAAAGAAATGTTTTTATCGTCTTTAACAAATGCCATTGATGCAAAAGGAAGAATTTCTGTTCCTGCAGAATTTCGTTCTGTCGCATTAAAACAGGGATTTGAAGGCGTTATTTGCTGGCCTTCTTTTGAAGGAGGATTTCTTGAAGGTGGAGGATTGTTTTTTCTTCAAAATATTCAGTCTTTGATTGAAAGCATGGATCCATATGATGAAGCAAGAATGGCATTTGAAAGAACCATATTTGGATCTGCAAGAAAACTGAGTTTTGATTCAAATGGTCGAGTATCCATACCAAGAGAATTGCTTGAATATGCAGGAATTAAGAATAGAGCAAGCTTTGTTGGTTTGGGAAGTCGATTTGAAATCTGGGATCCTGAGGCCTATGTACAAAGAGCAAAACAGGATCGTATATTAGCAAAAGAGATGAAATCAAAGCTTCAAATTGGCTTTAAAACAGGAGGAAATATATAATGCATATTCCTGTTTTACTGACAGAAATTATTGGAGCAATGGATCCAGCGGATGGTGAAACATATATAGATGCCAGTTTTGGATTTGGAGGATATTCAAAAACATTATTGACTTCCGCTGATTGTCATGTGTTTGCGATTGACAGAGATCCAGATAGCAAGGTTTATGCAAACGCATTAAGTAAAGCGTTTCCTAATCATTTTCGATTTGTACAAAACAGATTTTCAGAGATAGAGGAATTAAGTATTCAAGCAGGTATAAAAACAGTTGATGGGATTGTATTGGATATAGGTGTTTCTTCTATGCAGATTGATCAGGCAGAAAGAGGATTTTCCTTTATGCAAGACGGTCCACTTGATATGCGTATGTCAAAAAATGGGGAAACGGCAGCCGATATTATAAATCAATATACAGAAGATTCTTTAATACATGTTTTTAAAGAATATGGAGAAGAAAAAAAAGCACGTAAAATTGCACATTTGATTGTTAATGAGCGTCAGAAAAAACCAATTGAGACAACTTTTGATCTTGTTTCTCTGATTGAGCGTGTTTTAGGGCCTAAAAAACAGAAAATTCATCCTGCAACACGTATTTTTCAAGCGCTCAGGATTGCTGTAAATAATGAATTGGAAGAATTGGATTCTGTTTTAAATGCTGCAAAACATCTTTTAAAGCCAGGAGGAAGATTGGTTGTTGTTACGTTTCATTCACTGGAAGATAGAATTGTCAAACATTTTTTTCAAAAAGAATCTGGAAAAATCGTTAGAGGATCAAGATATTTACCCGATTCTTTGAATCAAAATAAAATATCAAATTTTGAGTTGCCTAAATGTTGGAGAATCAAACCGTCGAAAGAAGAAATTGGCAAAAATCCAAGAGCTCGTTCTGCTGTTTTGAGATATGGATATAAGGCTCCTTTATTAGATCGCCAAATAAAACAAATGAAAAAACGGTTAACATTAGAAAGACTGAAAGCCATAACATTATGATACGTCTTGTCAATATAGGTTTGTTTTTATGTTTGCTGATCCTGATTACAGGTGTTTATTTTTTAAAATCAAACTCCAAAACGCTTCAAAAGGATATTTGGAGTCTAAAGCACAAAATTGAAAATGCACAATCTAATTCTGATGTTTTACGTGCAGAAATTGCACATTTAGAAAACCCAGAACGTCTATTTAGACTAGCAAAGCAATATTTGAATCTGGAACCGTATAATGACAAAAGATCGTTGAATGATGAAACCTTCAGATTTGTGATTAAAACAAGGATGATAAAGGAAGGCGAAGAATGAAATCGCTAAAAAATGGATTTAGAAATTCACTTTATACAGAAAATTTTGATGAAAAGATACGATTAAAAAGTCTTGAACAAAAAACGCGTACAGCATTAATTTCATCCAGAGGTAGAATTTTCTTTTTAGGTCTTGTTTTTTTGCTGGGATTTATTTTTATTGGTATTAGAGCAATCGAGATTGCTCTTGGTCCTGTTTCAAAACATGAGTATAAAAATATAGAAGCAAGCACTAAATCTCGTTTGGATATCGTAGATCGAAAAGGTGAATTGTTTGCAACGACAATAAAAACGTATTCTTTATATGCGAATCCTCGCAAAATTTGGGATGTCGAGGAAACCAGCCAGGCTGTTTTATCTGTGCTTCCCAATCTTGATGATAAAAAACTAAAGTCAAAACTATCTTCAAAACGAGGGTTTGTCTGGATTGATAGAAATTTAACCCCTAGGCAAAAACATGCTATTTTTTCGCTTGGAATGCCAGGTCTATCTTTTAAAGCAGAGCCTAAACGAATTTATCCAAGGGGACGTTTAGCATCCCATATTCTCGGATGGACCGATATTGACCTTAAAGGAATTGCTGGTATTGAACGATTCCTTGATCAGAAATTGACGGTATTAAACTCAGACTCCAGAGCTAAACCACTTGCGCTATCCATTGATATGAGTGTTCAGTTTTCTTTGGATCAGACCTTAAGAGAGGGAATAAAAAAATATCAGGCAAAAAGTGCGTCGGGATTAGTAATGAATGTAAATACAGGCGAGGTGTTAGGACTTGTTGCGTTGCCTGATTTTGATCCAAATGCACCTTTGGCTGTGACAGATTATGAACGTTTAAATAGAGCAAGCTTTGCCCTTTATGAAATGGGGTCAACTTTCAAGATTTATACCATTGCCCTTGCTTTGGAAACAGGAGCTGCAAAAGCAACAGATTTATTTGATGTTTCACGTCCAATGCGTGTCTCAGGACATGAAATCAGAGATCTTCATCCAAGTGCTTATCCAATGACATTAGAAGAAATTTTTGTTCATTCATCTAATAAAGGAACTGTGCAATTGGCTCTTAAAACTGGTATTAGAGCGCAAAAAGACTTTTTACAGCGTCTAAATCTATTGAAAAAACCTTCTATAGAACTTTATGAAAATGCAACCCCTTTATTTTCTAAGAACTGGGGATTTTTAGAATCTGCTACGATTTCATATGGTCATGGAATCTCTGTTTCCTTATTATCACATGCAGCAGCAATTGCGGCATGTGTAAATGGTGGAGAATATATTAAACCAACAATCTTAAAAAGGGAAGCTGGAAGTATGTATTCAAAAAGGCGTGTGATTTCTTCTGCGACAAGCCATACCTTAGTTGAAATTATGCGTAAAACAGTAGAAGAAGGCACAGGACGTAAAGCCGAAATTGAAGGGTATAATATAGCAGGGAAAACGGGATCTGCTGAAAAGCCTGGAATTGATGGATATCAAAAAAAGAAACTGATTTCTTCTTTTATTGCTGTTTTTCCTTCTCAAAATCCCAAATATCTGGTTGCAGTTCTTTATGATGAGCCCCAACCTGGATCTGAAACACATGGACAGATTACAGCAGGGTGGAATGCAGCACCAACAGTTAAAAACATTATTAAACGAATAGCTCCCGTATTGGGTGTAAAAAGAAATATAATCCATCAACATAATATTATTCAGGCAGGACTGAATTGAAGGAAATATAAATGAAACTGGCACATTTATTATCAGAAAAAAATTTAGCTGACGAGATTGTAGAGATAGAGATTAAAGGCTTAGCAATTAATAGCAGAGATGTTAGGTCTGATTATTTGTTTGCAGCAATCAAAGGAAATATCAATGATGGCAGGAATTATATTCAACAAGCAATTAAGCAAGGTGCGAAATTAATCTTAACACACAAACCTGACTTTCCTTCAAAATTGGATCAGGATTTTCAAAAAAAGGATTCATATTACAGATTAACACATCATAATGGAAGCATGTTGGAAATAAAAGAAGAGGTGGTGTATGTTTATACTGAAAATCCAAGAAAACTGATTTCGGAAATAGCCGCTAGATATTATCAGTATCAACCTGATAATATCGCTGCCATCACAGGTACAAATGGTAAAACATCGACTGTGGAGTTTTTAAGGCAGATTTGGAAATTTGGAGGCTATCAGTCTGCAAGCATTGGTACGTTGGGGGTTTGTTCCTCTCGGTTTCAGCAAAAATTAGAGCATACAACCCCAAATGCTATTCAATTGCATGAGGTTTTGGCACAGTTAAAGCAGAAGAAAATAACACATTTAGCCTTTGAAGCATCCAGTCATGGTTTATCTCAACATCGAATAGATCACGTTAATATAGATATTGCGGGCTTTACCAATTTAACACAGGATCATTTTGATTATCATCCTGACATGGAACATTATTTTAAGGCAAAATTGACTTTATTTAAAGATATTTCTTCATCTAAAATGCCTGCTGTGATTTGTATTGATGATAAATGGGGCAGGCGTTTGTCTCAATTGTTAAAACAGGAAAATAGATCTGTTTTTACGATTGGCTGGTCTGGAGAAGATATTAAAATATGTGAGGTTCTTCCGACATCTTCCACACAACAAATTGAAATTCTCTATCAAGGCAACAGAAAGAAACTAATCTTGCCTTTAGTTGGTGAATTTCAGGTTTTAAATGCACTTATGGCTGCAGGAATAGCAATTATGCTTGGGATGAAACCAGATGATGTTTTTCAATCGATTGAAGTTTTGAAAGGTATTTCAGGTAGAATTGAGCATGTGGATCATACTAATAATGGCGCAGGCATTTTTATAGATTTTGCACATACACCTGATGGGTTAGATAAGGTTTTAAGAGCATTAAGACCACATACAAGGGAAAAGCTTTATCTGGTTTTTGGATGTGGAGGCAATCGAGATCCATCTAAAAGAGCAAAAATGGGAAAAATTGCAGATAAACTGGCAGATTGTGTTTTTATCACAGATGATAATCCGCGTGATGAGCCAGCTGATCAGATTAGAAAAGAAATTTTATCTTCAGCACCAAATGCAATTGAAATTGCAGATCGGAAACAGGCAATTTATCATGCCATCTCTCTGTTACAATCAGGAGATAATCTAGTCATTGCTGGAAAAGGACATGAAACAGTTCAGATTATTGGTAAAAAAACGATTCCATTTTCAGATTTTAACACTGTAAAAGAAGGTTTGAAGGATCAAGAAAAAGAGTATTCGAATCCAGTTATTACGAATAAGAGTTTTGTATGAAACAAGTATTATGGACGTCTGAACAGGCGAAATCTGCGAGTAAAGGGGTTTTAATTCCTGATATGCCTTGGCAGGCAAATGGAATTAGTATTGATACCAGAACCCTTAACGGAGGAGATTTGTTTATTGCTCTTAAGGATAAAAGAGATGGGCATGCATTTATTGAGCATGCATTTAAAGCAGGAGCAAGTGCCGCTTTGACAGAAAAAATACATCCTGCAGGTCCTTGTCTCGTTGTTGAAAACAGTTTTAAAGCAGTATATGACTTAGCAGTATATGCTCGTAATAGAAGTGCTGCATTACGGATTGCAGTAACGGGGAGTGTTGGAAAAACAACAATTAAAGAAATGCTTGGAAATGTTTTTAAAAATAAAGGGTTAACACATATAAGTTTACGTTCTTTTAACAATCATATAGGTGTTCCTGTTTCGCTTGCAACCCTTGCCGAACAAGCAAAATATGGTGTTTTTGAAATTGGTATGAATCATGCGGGAGAAATCCAATCTTTATCTGAACTGGTTAAACCAGACATTACATTGATTAGTAAAATTGCACCTGCACATTTAGCACATTTTAAGTCTATAGATGAGATTGTTGACGCAAAATCAGAAGTTTTTATGGGGCAGAGTATAAATGGTGTTGCTGTTTTAAACAGAGATCAACCTTATTATGATCGTCTTTCAAAATATGCCAAATCAAAAAAATTACATATTATCAGTTTTGGTAAACATCAAAATGCAGATGTCAGACTTATCGAGTTTTATCAGGATAATCAACAAGCCAGAGGAAGTATTTATTATCAGAATGAAACAACAGAATTTACATTAAATACGGTTGGTGCGCATTTTGGAGAAAATGCCAATGCTGTGTTTGCAATTGCGCTTGTTTCAGGGCTTGACTTACAAGAGATATCAAATTCATTGAATGGATTTTTACCCATAACAGGGCGAGGGCAGATCCATTTGTTTGATATCCAGGGAAAATCCATAACCGTTATTGATGAATCGTATAATGCAAATCCTGAATCAATGCGATCAGCACTGAATATATTAGGGTGCTATCAAACGATATTGCCAGCAAAAAAAACACGTAAAATTGCTGTTTTAGGAGATATGCTTGAATTGGGATGTCAGGCTGAACTTTTTCACAGGGAAATTGTCGATATCCTTGTTGAACAAGAGATTGACATCCTAATTGCTTGTGGTCAGTTCATGAAGCATTTATGGCAAAGTGCTCCAGAAAAAATGCGATTTGCTTTGGTAGATAATGCAGATCAGGCAAGTCATGCCTTAAATTCCATTCTTGAAGATGGAGATATTATTTTAGTTAAGGCATCAAATAGTATGAATTTAAAAACTGTTATTGAGGGATTAAGGCAAGAATGAAAACCCGTTTGAAAATTAGGAATAGAGAGATGAAATCTCATTTTAAAACTCAAAAAATAAATGAATTAAAACATGCTTTTTATCAATTAAATCGAGTGTGTTCATCATGTTTGGAGCGCCTATATGTTTTATGAATTATCAAAAATATTTGGAGATGAGTTTCAGTTTTTTAATCTGTTTCGCTATATTACATTCCGCACGGGTGGGGCAATGATGACGGCTATTTTATTTACTTTTATAACAGGTCCTTTTTTAATCAAATGGCTATCAAGGTTTCAAATGGAAGGTCAACCTATTAGAAAAGATGGTCCCAAACAGCATATTATTGAAAAAGCAGGAACGCCGACAATGGGAGGGATTCTGATCTTATTATCCTTAACCATAAGTGCCTTGTTATGGTCAGATTTAAAAAACTCTTATGTATGGATTGTTTTACTGGTTACTCTTTTATTTGGAATGATTGGATTTGCAGATGATTATTTAAAAGTCATCAAACGATGTGCATCTGGTCTTAATGGTAAAATTAAACTGGCATTGGAAATCATTATTTCCGTGTTTGCCGTTTATGCATTAATCCAGTTAATGCCAGATCAGCCTGAAGGGATAAAAACATCCTTGCTGTTTCCTTTTTTCAAATCCCTGTTTATTCCTCTGGGTTTATTTGGATATCTTGCCTTTGGAAGCTTTGTTATTTCAGGCAGTGCAAATGCTGTTAATCTTACAGATGGCTTGGATGGTTTGGCAATTGCGCCTGTTATGATTGCGGCGGCTTCATTTGGATTTATTGCATATTTGGTTGGAAATGATGTTTTTGCACATTATTTACAAATACAATTTGTTCCAGGTGTTGGAGAGCTTTCAGTCTTTTTTGGAGCCTTATTAGGGGCAGGGCTTGGTTTTCTATGGTTTAATGCGCCTCCTGCAATGGTATTTATGGGAGATACAGGCTCTCTTTCTTTAGGAGGAGCTTTGGGGGTAATTGCAGTTGCAACAAAGCATGAAATTGTTCTGTCAATTATTGGTGGTTTGTTTGTACTAGAAACGGTGTCTGTTATCGTTCAGGTGATTTGTTTTAAATTGACTGGAAAGCGTTTTTTTCGAATGGCGCCTATACATCATCATTTTGAGAGTTTAGGCTGGAAAGAATCCACAATTGTAATTAGATTTTGGATTATTGCCATCATTTTAGCATTAATTGGATTATCAACACTGAAGTTAAGATAAAGGCATAAAAAATGATTAGCTTGGATTTATATTGTGGAAAAAAAATTGCAATTCTTGGACTTGGACGTTCGGGAATGGCTTCTGCAAGAGCTCTGAAAGCAGGAGGCGCAGAGCTTATTGTTTGGGATGATCAAAAACCAGCAAGAGAAAACGCAAAACAAGAAGGGTTTGCACTGGTTGATTTTTCGAAAGAAACGCATTTGGAAACAATAGAGTATTTAATTTTATCTCCAGGAATTATACATCAGGGAGAAAAAAAACATCCTATTGTTGCTCTTGCCCAAAAGAAATCAATCCCTGTAATGGGTGATCTTGAATTGTTTGCACATTATTTGAATCATCAGATTCCAAAAGAAAACAGACCTAAACTAGTTGTTATTACAGGTTCTAATGGAAAATCAACAACCACAGCTTTAATTAGTCATATTCTGAAATCATCCAATCGTCATGTTCAGATGGGTGGAAATATCGGGATTCCCGTTTTGGAGCTCGAAATGATTGGAAGTGAGGGAGTTTATGTTATTGAAGCTTCTTCTTATCAATTAAGTCTAACTCAAACACTCAAGCCTGATCTTGCGGTCTGGCTCAATATTGCTTCAGATCATATAGAATATCATGGTTCATTAGAGGCATATATCTTAGCGAAAGAGAATTTATTTTTGTCTCAAGAGAAAGGAGATCATATCATTATTGGCGTAGACGATCCAGCAAGCCAAAGAATATGTACAGAATTATTCTCTAAAAGTAAGGCAAAAATTATTCCGATATCGTCCAGGCGTGCTTTGGCAAGTGGGGTTCATATAACAGGAGGGATTTTATGGGATGCAATGGCAGCAGAAGCAAGACAAATTCTAAATGTTCAGACCGAAATTGACACGTTAAAAGGAAGGCATAACGCACAAAACCTGGCTGCAAGTTATGCAGTTTGTCAAATTTTAAAACTATCCAAAAAAAGAATTACAGATTCTTTATCAAGCTTTAAGAATCTTCCACACAGAATGGAGATTGTTGGAAACTTCTTGAATATTCTATATATAAATGATTCAAAGGCAACGAATATTGCTGCAACAATTCAGGCTTTAAAAGCCTATCGCACAGTATACTGGATCGCTGGAGGTCAACCCAAAAAAGAAAATTATGAAACGCTAAAAACTGAATTAAACCATGTTCAAAGAATTTACCTGATAGGAGAAGCAAGTGCGAGCATGAAATCAGCATATGAAACGGTTAAACCAGTTAAGGAAGTGAAAACACTTGATCGTGCTGTGGCTATGGCAACATATGACGCATTGAAGGAAAAGTATAAAAACCCTGTTATTTTATTCTCTCCTGCATGTGCTTCTTTTGATCAATATAAAAATTTTGAAGAAAGAGGAAATAATTTTAAGCATATTATTACCCAGGTTCAACACGCTTGTTCAGTTTCTGAACATAAAAAGAACTCTAGACAAAAAAATAAAAAGCAACAGAAAATACATTCCTCTTCCATAGATCCAGATGGTGCCAAAAAGGAATCAAATTTATCTGATCGGGCAGATCATGGAGAAAAACCATATGACTTTAGAGCTTCAGCAATTTAAAACTGTGTTCATAGGTTGGGCAAGAAGTATTGACCGAATGACGTTATTTTCAGTTTTAATTCTGATTGTTATTGGATTAATGCTTTCTATGGCAGCAAGCCCCGCAGCTGCAAATCGGCTTGATCTTTCAAATTCATTTTATTTTTTTTACAGGCATGCTGTTTATGCCTTTATATCGGTTATAATTTTACTTTTTGTATCCATGCTAAATAGAAAAAATGCGTTTAGACTGGCTTTTTTATTATTAATAGCATCATTGACTTTGATGATCATAACTATTTTTTTGGGATATGAAGTAAAAGGAGCTCAAAGATGGCTTCGTTTGGGTAGCTTATCTATACAACCCTCTGAATTTTTAAAGCCTGCCTTTATTGTTTCTGTAAGTTGGATGCTCGCATTAGCCCGAAAGGATAGCCAGTTTCCAGGGTCAATTCTTGCGTTTATTCTTTATTTATTTACCGTTTTGCTTTTGGCAATGCAGCCTGATATTGGACAGACTATTTTAATTACCATTACGCTCTCTGTTCTATTTTTTTGTGCGGGACTTTCCTGGAGATGGATTGTTTTACTTGTTTTTTTGGTTGGAATAGGTAGTGGTTTGATTTTTGTTAATTTCTCACATGTTTCATCAAGAATAGAAAGTTTTTTAAACCCTGGACAAAATGATACATATCAAATTGACAAAGCAACGGAGGCAATTTCAACGGGAGGTCTTCTTGGTCAGGGACCTGGAGAAGGGCAGATTAAACATCAATTGCCAGATGCGCACACTGATTTTATCTTTTCTGTTGCAGCAGAAGAGTTCGGATTAATTGCATCATTAACATTAATCGGTATGGTTGCTTTTTTAGTATATCGTGGCTTTACAGGCGCATTAAGGCAATCTGATTTACAGGCACAATTAGCCGCTGCAGGGTTAACAGCATTATTTGGGCTTCAGGCATCGATTAATTTTGCCGTTAATCTCGGTATGATTCCTCCAAAAGGAATGACGTTACCATTTATATCCTATGGAGGATCTTCATTGATTTCTCTTGCGTTTACAGGTGGTTTTTTATTAGTGTTCACCCGTAAATAACAGTTTCGAAACAGATTGGGAGATTTAGATAAAATGTATCGAAAAGATACGACTGCCATTCTTGCAGCAGGAGGAACTGGAGGGCATATGTTTCCAGCTCAAATGGTTGCAAAAGCATTAAAAGAAAAAGGCTGGAAGGTTCTCCTTGTTACGGATTACAGAGGAAAAAGGCATGTTAAAGATTCTGTTTTTGACGAAGTTCAGATTATTAAAGCTTCCAGTCTTTCTTTTAAAAGATTTTGGACACTTCCAGTTTCTATCTGGAAAATTTTATCTGGACTATTTTCGGCACAGAAATTATTTAAAAAAAATCAGATAGATATTGTTATTGGATTTGGAGGGTATCCTGCATTTCCAGCTTTAATGTTAGCGCAAGGGTTAAATATTCCTTTTGTGTTACACGAACAGAATACTATTTTAGGAAGGGTAAATCGATTTTTTGCTAAAAAAGCAAAGGCAATTCTTTGTGGCTTTAAACAGTTGGATTTATGCCCAAAATCAGCAAAAACAGTTTATACGGGAAATCCAGTTCGAAAAGAAATTCTTGAAACAAGAAAAATTGCCTATCAGATTGGTGATCAAAAAGAAGACTCATTTCAGATTCTGATTTTAGGAGGGTCTTTAGGCGCAAGAATATTAGGTGAAGTTTTACCAAAATCTATTCTTAGATTACCTAAGGAAGTTTTAAAACAGTTAAAAATTATTCAACAAACGAGAGAAGAAAATTTAAAAACGGCAAGGGCTTTATATGATGAGGCTAAGATAGAGGCTGTTTGCGAGCCTTTTTTTATTAATGTTAATGAATATCTTGCAACATCCCAACTGGTGATTGCCCGATCTGGAGCATTAACCGTAACAGAATTAATGGTGATTGGTCGCCCATCCATTCTTATTCCACTTTCAATTGCAATGGATGATCATCAAACTGCAAATGCTTCTGTCTTAATGCAGGCAAATGCAGCCAGTATTGTCACAGAAAGGTCTTTGGCAATAGATCGGTTTGCCGAGATTTTACTGACACATATTTCCAATCCATCCAAATTGGCAATTCAAGCAGAAAACGCAAAAGCACTTGGAAATATAAACGCATTGGATAATATGGTTGAAATTATAGAATGTGTTGTTCAACAGCATATAAAAAGGAAATAGAATTGAACAAGAAGAAAGTTTTTAATACATCATACAGGGTTCATTTTGTGGGAATTGGTGGAATTGGCATGTCTGGTATTGCAGAAGTCATGCATAATATTGGGTATCAGGTTCAAGGATCTGATATAAGCGAAAATGCGAATGTTAAAAGACTAAAAAAATTGGGAATACCTATTTTTAAAGGACATGATAAAACCTATATTCATCATGTGGATGCGCTGGTTATTTCTTCTGCTGTTAAACAAGATAATCCAGAAATTATTGAAGCTAGAATGAAAAGGGTTCCAATTGTAAAACGTGCACAAATGCTCTCTGAGCTTATGCGATTAAAATATAGCATTGCAATTGCAGGAACGCATGGAAAGACAACAACAACTTCTTTGATTGCCTTATTGATGGATCAGCAAGGATATGATCCTACGGTGATTAATGGAGGCGTTATTAATGCGTATCGGGCAAATGCAAAAATAGGCAAAGGGGAATGGATGGTTGTTGAAGCAGATGAGTCAGACGGTTCTTTTACAAATCTTAATCCAACCATTGCAGTTGTAACCAATATAGACGCTGAACATATGGATTATTACGGATCTTTTGAGGCGATGACGCAAGCCTATGAGGAATTTGTTGAAAACCTTCCTTTTTATGGTTGTGCTATTTTATGTGCAGATCATCATCATGTACAGACTTTACAAAGTCGTATTATAGACCGAAAAATAATCACATATGGGTTTAATCTTCAGGCAGATGTTCGTGCGTTTAATCTTCGTTATGAAAAAGGATATTCTTTGTTTGACATTGCGTTTAAACAAACATCAAACATGAAAGAAGACGTCTGGAAAGATATTTATTTTTCCATGCATGGAGATTATAATATTCAAAATGCGATGGCTGCAATTGCAGCGATAAGTGTATTGGGAATTGATGAATCTAGTGTTAGGAATGCACTTAAACGGTTTTCAGGTGTGAAAAGAAGGTTTACAGAAATAGATCAATGGCAAGGCATTCGTATTATTGACGATTACGGGCATCATCCTGTTGAAATTTCAGCTGTTTTAAAATCTGCTCGTAACATATGCTCTGGTCGTTTGATCGCAATTTGTCAACCTCATCGATATTCGCGTTTAAAATCTTTGTTTGATCAGTTTTGTTGTTGCTTTAATGATGCAGATAATGTTTTCATTACACCTGTATATGCTGCTGGAGAAGATGTTTCTACGGAAGTAGATAGTAAGGTTCTGGTTGAAGGAATTCGTCGTCATGGTCATCAACATGTAGATTTAATCGATCGTTCCAATCTGGCAAAAACGATTTTTAAAATATGCAAGCCTGATGATTTGATTGTCTTTTTGGGAGCTGGAGATATTACGCAATGGGCACATGAATTAAAAGAAGAGTTGGAAAAAATTAAACCGTAAAAATATTAAAATAATCTTGGTTAGATATGACAGAAATATTATTGGATATAAAAGGAATTAAAGGTAGACTCATTAAAAATGCTATTTTGGCATCTTATAGCTGGTTACGTGTTGGTGGAAAGGCAGATTGGTTATTTATTCCTGAAGATTTTGATGATCTTGCCTGTTTTTTAAGACAGATAGATTCTGAAATTCCTATAACTGTTTTAGGTGTTGGATCGAATGTTTTAATTCGTGATGGAGGAATTAGAGGGATTGTCATTAGATTAGGGTCTTGGTTTTCAAATATAGAAATTATGGATTCTAATACTGTTAGGGTTGGGGCAGGCTGTCTTGATTCAAGATTGGCAAAACAAATGGCTAAACAGGGATATAAAGGGCTAGAATTTTATATTGGTATTCCAGGTACCATCGGGGGAGCTTTGCGTATGAATGCAGGGTGTTATGGCTCTGAAACAAAAGATATTTTTAAAAAAGCATTAGTATTGGATCGACAGGGAAGAAAAAAAGAATTGTCTTTAGGTGATATGCAGTTTTCATATCGTAACTCCAGAGTTTCAGAGGATTTTATTTTTATTGAAGCAGAGTTTTATGTTTCTCCTGAGAAACCAGCTCTTGTTTTAAAGCGAATTGAAGAAATTTCTGGAATTCGCCATCAATCACAGCCTGTTCGAGAAAAAACAGGAGGCTCTACATTTAAAAATCCTGATTTGCCAGAATCTCGAAAAGCTTGGCAATTAATTGATCTGGTTGGAGGCAGAGGGCAGGAATTGGGAGATGCGATGTTTTCAAAGCAACATTGTAATTTTTTAATTAATAAAGGAAAGGCTTCTGCCTTTGAAATTGAGCAATTAGCAGAGAATATTCGTAAAAAAGTGTATCAAAAAACGAATATAAAACTGGAATGGGAAATTAAACGTTTGGGAGAAAAGCAGGGCGATCAGAAAATAGATGAGTTGAATGTATAGGAATGGATATGAAAAAGGAAAAAATCGCAGTTTTGATGGGAGGAATTTCTTCTGAACGAGAGGTTTCACTCGTATCAGGTCGTGCATGTGCAGATGCCTTAAGGCGATTAGGATATCAGGTGATAGAAATAGATGCAGATCATTCCTTAATGGAAATATTAAAGAAACATAGTCCAGATTGTATTTTTAATGCATTGCATGGTTATTGGGGGGAGGATGGTATTGTCCAAGGTATATTGGAAACGTATGGAAAGCCTTATACACATTCAGGTGTTTTGGCATCAGCTTTGGCAATGGATAAACCAAGAGCAAAAATCATGTTTGAATCAGCAGGAATTCCATGTGCTTATGGTCTTGTTTTTTCAAGAAAAGAAGCGATGAGTCAGAATATAATCAAGCCACCTTATATTATAAAGCCTGTTAAGGATGGCTCTTCTGTAGGTGTTGTTTTTATTGAATCTGATCAAATGGAATGTCCTAATTTATTAAGGGATGAAGTTTGGTCTTACGGTGAATCTGTTTTGGTAGAAACCTATATTAAAGGAAAAGAGCTAACAGTAACCATTCTGGATGGAAAAGCTTTAGCTGTAACAGAAATCAAATCTGGTCTTACGAGTTTATATGATTATCATGCCAAATATTCCGTGGGAGGATCAGAACATATTTTGCCTGCAGAAATTCCAGATGAGATATATCAAAAAGCCCTTCATTATTCTGAGACAGCTTATACTGTCATTGGCTGTTCAGGAATTGCTAGAGCAGATTTTCGATATAATCCAGAGACAGAAACAATTTATATTTTGGAAATTAACACACAACCTGGCATGACACCAACATCTCTTGTACCAGAGCAAGCAGTTTTGCATAATATTACATTTGATGATTTAGTATCACAAATTATAAAGCTTGCCATATGTACCAATAGGAAACAGATATTATGAGCAAATCTGGAAAACCAAGAATACGAATTAAAAAACCTTCTGGTAAAACAGTTGAGCCAATGATGAAGCAGGCAAGAAACTGGACAACTGCACAATATCGTGCTGCACAATATAATCGCAAGACTGCGTTTCAATATGGTTTATTTATTTTATTTTTGTTAGGCAGTATAATTATAATTGGGTTATGGTTTTCTGGCGGGCTTGGTCATGTTAGAAAGAAAATGGAAACATTTTATCATGGCGTGCTTGTATCAACAGGTTTTTCAGTGAAGGCGATTAATATTTATGGTCTTGAATTTGCTCAATTGGAACAGATTAAAGAAAAGCTTGAAATCAGGGAAGGAGATCCTATTTTCAAGATTAATCTTGGTGAGGTCAAGCAAAGTATAGAGACGATTGACTGGGTTGAATCGGCTATTGTAAAGAGGTTATTGCCCAATCGCATTGTTATTTATGTTTATGAGAAAAAGCCAGTTGCAATTTGGCAAAACGGAGGAGATTTTTTTGTTCTTGATCAAAATGGAGAGATTATTAAAACGGCGAAGTCAGAATATTTTTCTTATTTACCATTAGTTGTCAGTTCCAAACCATCCATTGAAATTGTGCAGTTTATTTATAAACTTGAACAGCATGAATCGATTTTCAATCATATAAGAGCTTTGATATATATTGGACAAAGAAGATGGAATTTAATTTTTAATCAGGATTTTAAGATTCTACTTCCAGAGAAAAACATTCATGCTTCCTTGGTATTATTAGAGCGATTGGAAAAGCGGTATCATATTTTGAAATTAGAAACTGGATTGATTGATTTAAGATTTGATGACAGGCTTATTTTACGTTTAACTCATCAAGAAGGTGAAGCAATACAAAATTATATTCGAAAGACATATTTATCACTGGAGCGTGATGTATGAATACAATGACGGATGATCAAACATCGCCGTTAAATAAAATGGCTGAGCGTTCAATGCCATCTACAAATAAAGGCATTTTTGCAGCACTTGATGTTGGTTCTTCAAAGACGATTTGTCTTATTGGTAAACCAGATCCTGTCAAAAAAGGTAATATTATTATTTTAGGTTATGGTCATTATGAGAGCAAAGGGATTAGAAGGGGGGCAATTATTGACATGGCATCGGCCAGTCAAACCATTCGAAAGGCAGTAGAGCAAGCTGAACGTATGGCAAGGCTAACGATTACAAATGTGATGGTTAATATTTCTGCTGGCATGCCAACAAGTCATCATATTCATGTTGAATTGCCGATCAATAACAAGGAAGTATCAGACCGTGATTTAAGACAATTATTAGATATTTCTATGGCAGAATTTGATGAACCAGATCAGGTTATTATTCATGCTATTCCGTTGAAATGGTCTGTTGATTCGCATCATAAGATTTATGATCCAAGGGGGATGTATGGAAAAACACTTGGTGTTGATGTTCATTTGGTAACGGCAGCGGCAGGTCCTTTAAGAAATCTGGTTGCCTGTTTGGAAAAATGCCATTTAGGCATTAAAGGGGTTGTTATTTCTCCTTATGCTGCGGGTCTTTCAGTTCTTGTAAAGGATGAGCATCTTCTTGGAGCAACGGTTATAGATATGGGAGCAAGTTCAACTTCTATTGCAGTTTTTAATCATGGAAACATGCATTTTCTAGATATATCTTCGATTGGAGGCATTCATGTATCAAATGATATTGCAAGGGGGTTAATGACTCATTGGGATCATGCTGAAAGGATAAAGAGTTTGTATGGCTCTGTTTTGGAGAGTCCAGATGATTCTGAAGATTTTTTTGAATGTCCATCATTAACCAATGAGCAAGAAGAAACGCCAAGAATGGCTTCAAGGTCATTATTAAATGGTGTTATTCGTCCAAGAATTGAAGAAACGCTTGAGATTATCAGAGACAAACTGATTTCAGCAGGTTTTAATGAGAGTTCTGGTCGGAAAGTTGTTTTAACGGGAGGAGCATGTCAGTTATCTGGCATGCGGGAATTTGCAACAAGAATTTTAGGAAAACATGTTAGAATTGGAATCCCACAAGGATTTTCAAATCATGAAGATATTCTTTTAAAATCTGATTTTGCAGTTGTAACAGGATTATTAAAACATGCGATTCATCAACCTTCTGAAGCCATATTTGGATTGCCAGATCTTTATGGCAAGCGCCCTAAAAAAAGATATTATCAGACAAAAATAGGGAGGTTTATAGAATGGATAAAAGAAAATGTGTAGTTATTTGCAAAATTTTAACCAAGAAGTAACAAGTTAGCGATAGTTTTACAAATATACCTGTAAACTGGTGTATTATTTTTGAAAGTCGAGGATATTATGGCTCTGAATTTATCAATTCCACAAGAAACAGAACTAAAACCAAGAATCGTTGTATTTGGGGTTGGAGGTGCTGGTGGAAATGCTGTCAACAATATGATTAATGCAAAACTGCAAGGTGTTGATTTTGTTGTTTCCAATACGGATGCACAAGCTTTAGCAAGAAGCTTGTCGGATAGAAGAATACAAATGGGAGCTGCAATTACTCAAGGATTGGGTGCTGGGATGCGTCCAGAATTTGGTGCTCAGGCTGCAGAGGATTCGCTTTCAGAAATTCTGGAACATCTTGAAGATGCACATATGTTATTTGTCACAGCAGGCATGGGCGGAGGTACAGGCACAGGAGCTGCGCCGATTATTGCAAGGGCTGCAAAAGAACAAGGCATTTTAACGGTTGGTGTTGTTACAAAACCGTTTCATTTCGAAGGTAGGAAACGAATGCGTTTGGCTGAAGAGGGGATTGAGGCTTTGCAATCTGTTGTTGATACATTAATTGTAATTCCAAATCAGAATTTATTCAGGGTTGCAACTGAAAAAACAACAATCTCAGAAGCATTTTCAATGGCAGATGGTGTTTTACACGCAGGTGTAAGAAGTATTACGGATTTAATGGTTATGCCAGGTCTAATTAATCTTGATTTTGCAGATGTTAGAACGGTCATGGATGAGATGGGCAAAGCCATGATGGGGGCAGGAGAGGCAGAAGGTGAGAAAAGAGCAATAGAGGCTGCACATGCTGCAATTTCAAATCCATTACTTGATGATGTTTCCATGAAAGGAGCTAAGGGAGTTCTAATTAATATTTCAGGAGGGGCGGATATGACCCTTTATGAAGTTGATGAAGCAGCAAATGAGGTTCGAAATGAAGCAGATCCAGATGCAAATATTATTGTTGGCTCTGCATTTGATGAAACATTGAGTGGAAAAATAAGAGTTTCTGTTGTGGCAACAGGGATTGATTCGGAAATGGATTCTATGATGGAAAGCGCTTCTAATCTTTCAAGACAAGGGCAAGAAAAATCATCATATATGGCTTCACCTCCTTTGGAGACACAATTTAACAAGCAAAAAAGTCAACATTATTCTCAGCAGAGAAACATGGAAGAAAATAGAAGAAATAGGATTGGTGAGAAAAAAGAGATTGACCCTGTTGAACCTCCTATTCTTGCAAATCAAGTTAAGCCTGGTCAGGAAAACAATGTCTCACCAGCCATGCAAATACAGGCAATAGAGCCAGAAAATACAGAAGAAGCAAAAATATCTTCTTCCTTGAAATCAGGATTTTCAGGATTATTTTCAAAAAGAAGAAAGCCTCCAACACCCCAACCTAATATCAAGACAAGTTCTACAAAAATTAATGATTTATTTGATGAAGATGCAGAGGATGATTTGGAAATTCCAGCATTTTTAAGAAGACAAGCAAATTAGTTTTATCCTTAAAGGGCTAGCTAAATAAAACCTTGTGGATATAATCAATAATATTTATTTGTCTAGATAATCATCTTAATTGTAATCTATCAATCTCTATTAGAGTTGAGTTAGAAAGATTACTTATTTTTAGGGTTTAAGTGCTGGTTTAGACTATTTTATTATAGGGGTTTTTAGGGGGTTTGTTTGTTATATTGCCAATTTCTACAAACCCAACGGCATGTGAAGGAATATAAATTTCAGCATAAAATACGCTCTTTTCAGGCTGAATAGACAAAATAAAACCTTGTGGATTAATTGAGTTCTCTGCTGTCTGGACATTCAGACTGGAAATAATCCCATTAATAGGAGATTTGATTACTTTATTCTCCTTGACTTAATAATTTTGTCTTTTGTTGCATTAATACCATTAGACATGTTCTTAATTCAGAATGCTTTTGTTCTGTTTCAATTGGAAGTTTTAAGAGGCGTGTTTGATATTCTTTTAACTGATGATCCAGAGTCTGTAGGTTTTGAATCAGGCGAATTTTATTCTGTTTTTTTGAAATATAAGCTTCTCTTTGACGCTCTGTCTGAATATGAGAACTAATCTGTTTTTTCTCAAGTAAAACAAGACGGTTGAGAATATCCAATGCAATCTCAATCCGTTTTTCTTATTCTTCAATCTGATGGATTAATTCTTTGCGTTCTAATTTGATAGATTCGATATTTGTTAAAATAATGGATTTATTCATTTTGGCAGATTTTTCTATTAATTTGATTTGATGATGAATTTCTTTTTCTTCCTGTTTAAGGTTTTCAAGCAAGATTTGATTAGCACGACGACCATTAATCAGATCACAGTCATAGGAAATTACCAATAATGAGGTATTTTTTGAACCATTTCTTCTTCTTTGGCATAAACCTGATCAACTAATCCATAGGTTTCTGCACTTAATCGAACGGAACCCTAATCAGGAAAGAAAGATACAAAACCAAAACTGATAAACACTTGTTTTTGTATCATAGTATATTATGATCAAAATTTAATATTCAAATTTAAAAAATCAGATATAATACAATCCATGTATATAGGCTTTTTAAAGTCAATCATTGGATGTGATGAAACGGAGTTAAACGAGATTCATGGTAGAAAATGCGCAACAAACGGTTCAACAGGAAATCCAGTTTTCAGGAATTGGTATTCATACAGGTAAACCCGTTAAAATGTGTGTGTGTCCCACCAATGAAGATCACGGGATTGTTTTTAAACGAACAGATATAACCGATCGGGATAATCTTATTCCTGCGAATGCATATTCGGTTACAGGAACCCAATTGGCAACTAGTTTGACAAATTCAGCAGGTGTTTCAGTAATGACAATAGAACATTTATTATCTGCTCTTTATGCATTGGAAATTGATAATGCGCTGATTGAGCTAACTAGCCAGGAATTGCCCGCAATGGATGGAAGCTCAAAACCCTATACAAATGCTTTATTAAAACCAGGATTAAAAACACAATCTAAACCTGCTCGTTATATTGAGGTTATTGCCCCTTTTTTATTCAAAGAAGGAGATCAATATGCTGAATTTCTTCCTTCAAAAATATCTAGTCTTAATGTTTCAATAGAATTTAAAGATCACATGATTGGAAAACAAGAGGTTTATTTGGAGCTCACATCAGAAAATTATTGTAAGGAAATTGCACCAGCAAGAACATTTGCTTTTATGGAAGAAATTGAGCAGTTACAAAAAGCTGGATTTGGGCTTGGTGGCTCTCTTGAAAATGCAATTCTTGTTGATAAAGATAAAATCGTTAACCCAGAAGGACTTAGATATAAAGATGAGTTTGTACGGCATAAAACATTAGATGTGATTGGAGATATTTCCCTTATGCAATCCAGATTTAGAGGAAAACTTAAAGCACATAAAACAGGACATGCCTTGAATAATAAAATATTACGGGCATTTTTAGCCGATAAAACAGTTTGGCGTCAGGTGTAAACAAAAATAGTTTCAGAAGAATTCAAAAATGAAGTATACTGCATTTATAAGAAATAATCATCTATGAGAAATGCACAATTTTGAAATTAAAAAATAAATGTAAAAAAGGATTGTTTCTATCTGTTATTTTTTTTATTGGTTAAATGATATGAGATGAAAATGTATTAAAACCAGTTCAGTATTGACATTTGAACAGGATTTAACGAAATTCAAATCTTGAGAAAATTAAAATAGCAATTATCAGAGGATATAATCGCTGAATGATAGAATGCTTTGAAAGAATCATGCGTAAAATAAAGAATATTAGAGCAAGAAACAGCTAAAAGATCATGGCTAGAAAAATAATTATAAAAAAAGGATGTTTTTAATATCCTATTTTAGAAAATTTAATATCCTATTTTAGAAAATATTGAGAGATTTTATGTTGCAAGCAAAATGGTATCAAACCTTCAAATATAACTGGTTTAGATCTTTGTTTATTCTGCCTTTATCAGTTCTATTTTTATCGGCATGTGTTAATCAAAAACGATTAACCAAACTTGCCTATGTAGAAAAACCTGTAGAGGTTTTATATCTGAATGCAATGAAAAAAGTAAATACAAGGCGTTGGTTGGAAGCTTCAGAATATTTTGATGAAGTAGAAAGACAACATCCATATTCTGATTGGGCAAGACGGGCAATGTTAATGTCTGCTTTTTCCCATTATCAGGCAAAAGAATATGATCAGGCAATTACAAGCGCAGAAAGGTTTATATCTCTACATCCCGGAAATCGTTCTGCTGCCTATGCTTATTATTTAATTGCGATTTGTTATTATGAACGCATTTTAGATGTAGAAAGAGAACAAAATATAACCATGAATGCAATGGCAGCACTGCAACAGGTTATTAATCGTTTTTCAGATACAGATTATGCAAAAGATGCACAGCATAAAATGTTAATGGTAAGAGATCATCTTGCTGGTAAGGATATGGAAATAGGAAGATGGTATTTACGTAGAAACCAGTTTTTATCCGCAATTAACAGATTTAAATATGTGGTTGATCATTATCAGAATACTTCCCAGACAGAAGAAGCATTGCATCGTTTGGTAGAGGCTTATATCTCTTTAGGCGTTCTTGAAGAAGCACGTAGAATTGGTCTTGTTTTTGGGCTGAATTATCCAGATAGCCAATGGTATAAAAGAACCTATTCTTTAATGAAGAAATATGGATTAAATACAGAACAGAAAATTGTAAAAAAATCTTCTGAGCATCGCGAAATTAAAACAGATTCCAATAAAAATACAGATCATGAAAAAAAGGATTTAAAAAACAATCTTGATTAAAAAGATAGATCTTGATCTAAAAAGTATATATTAAGGATTTTTAGAATGTTATAAATCTAATTCAGGATTTCATATGCTTTTAAATCTTGTCATTCAGGATTTTGTCTTAATTAGGAAATTATCCCTTGATTTTAAAAAAGGGCTGGTTGTTCTAACGGGAGAAACAGGAGCTGGTAAATCAATTATTCTCGATGCTGTTAATTTAATTTTAGGAAGTCGTGCTGATAAGGGATTAATTAGAAATGGTGCTGAAAAAGCAATCATTACAGCCTCCTTTAACCTGGACCCTGAACATTATGTGTTTTCTCTCCTAAAAGAAAAAGAATATCAGATTAATCTATCTGATAATCTAATTTTAAAACGAATTATTACAATGGATGGGCGGAGCAAAGCACTGATTAATGATCAGCCAGCAAGTCTATCTATTCTTAAAATGATTAGCGAAACCATGATTGAAATTCATGGACAACATGATGGAACAGGTTTGCTAAATGCCAAAAACCATCAAATATGGTTAGATTCTTTTGGAAAGAAACAATTTAAATCTTATTTAGAGATCGTTGAAAAAACGGAAAAAGAATACCAATCTTTGATGATTGCAAAACAGAAATTAGATAGACTTAAAAAGCAAATTTCTGAAATAAATCAAGAACGGGATTATATCCTTCAATCAATGGATGTTTTAGAAAAACTGGGATATGAATTAGGGGAAGAAGAAAAGTTAACAAAGGAAAGAGCGCTTCTTAATCAATCAGAAAAAATCATTTCTGAACTTAATGAAATTAATATGTTGCTTGATTTTGAAAAAGGATGTGAATCCATTCTGTCTGAAATAACAGGAAAAATTGAAGCTTGTATGGATGGTATAAAAGATCAGGAAAGCAATTTATATCAGGCATTGCAAAGCGCAGCTCAATCTTCAGAACAGGCATTGATCGAGTTAAGAGAAGCACTTGGACAGCTTGATCAAGCTCAAAGGGCACTTGTATTTGAACCTGAATATCTAGATCAAATTGAAGAGCGTTTATTTGCAATTCGAGATCAGGCAAGAAAGCATAATATTACACCAGATGAGCTTGTTTCTCTTTTGGAATCTCTAAAAGAAAAAAGAGATGAGTATGAACAATCAGATGATTCTTTGGAAAAACGACAATCTGACTATCAAATTTCTGAACAGAATTATCAATTTTCAGCTTGTCAATTAACAGAAATAAGAATAAAAGCGGCAAAGCTATTAAATAATGCTATTATGCAGGAGTTTAAACCTTTGAAATTGGATAAGGCACGTTTTAGAACGTGTGTTCAAGCGGATCCTAATATATTGGGTAGAAAAGGAAGAGATCATATTCTTTTTGAAATTTCAACAAATCCAGGACAGCCCTTTGGCAATCTTGCTATAATTGCTTCGGGTGGAGAATTATCCAGATTTGCACTTGCGATGAAAGTGGTTATCGCAGAACATAAGGCAATCATGATTTTCGATGAAATTGACCAAGGTGTTGGAGGGGCTGTTGCAAGCTCGATTGGACGAAGATTGAAGAAATTATCAAAAGGAAATCAGGTTTTTGTCGTAACACATAGTCCTCAGATCGCAGCGTTTGCAGATCAGCATTATTCTATTCAAAAACGGATTATAAAAGATCAAGAGACACAAACTTTTGCGATGGAATTAAATAAAGAGGAACATTTTGAAGAATTGGCTCGTATGTTATCAGGAGATAAAATCACTCATGAAGCAAGAGCTGCTGCAATTCGGTTAACACAGGAAAACAGAATATGAAATCTGTCAAAGCGTTAACCATAGAAGAATCCATTTTTGAACTGGAAGAGCTTGCTGAGAAAATTTTCTATCATGACCAATTATATTATCAAACTGATCAACCAGAAATTTCAGATGCAGAGTATGATGCGTTAAGAAAAAGAAACAAAGAAATAGAAAATCGGTTTCCGAATTTAATTCGAAAAGACAGTCCGTCCTTTCGTGTTGGAATAAAGCCTTTGGAAAAATTTGAAAAAGTCAAACATCAAAGACCGATGTTATCTCTAGATAATGCTTTTTCAAATCAGGATATGATTGATTTTCAAAAACGCATTCAGCGATTTTTAGGAAAAGAACGGATTGATCAGGATATTTGTTTCTATGCAGAACCTAAAATAGATGGTCTGTCTGCTTCTTTACGGTATGAATCAGGAAAGCTGGTTTTGGGTGCAACCAGAGGGGATGGTCAGGAAGGAGAGAATGTAACAGGTAATATTCTTACCATTAAAAATATTCCAAAAATTTTAAAGCAAGATTCTATTCCTGATATTTTGGAAGTAAGAGGTGAAGTGTATATTTCTAAATCTGATTTTAAAACAATGAATGCATTCAAATCAGAAAATAATGAAGCCTTATATAAAAATCCAAGAAATGCAGCTGCGGGTTCATTAAGACAATTAAACCCAAAAATAACAGCAAAAAGACCCTTGCAATTTTTTGCACATGGTCTTGGAGAATATTCAGAATCTATCGGAGAAACGCAATTTGAAATTATGCAATTTTTAAAAAAAGCAGGATTTGAAATAGATCCTGATCTGAAATTATGTCAAACTATAGATGAAATGAATGCATATTATCAAAGAATTGAACAAAATAGAGCTAGGCTTGATTATGATATTGATGGAATTGTCTATAAAGTTAATCAGATTGAACTCCAAAAAAGATTAGGATATGTTTCACGAGCACCAAGATGGGCAATTGCACGTAAATTCCCAGCAGAAAAAGGCATTTCAACTGTCGAAAAAATAGAAATTCAGGTTGGCAGAACAGGTGTTTTAACGCCTGTTGCCAAATTAACTCCTGTCACAATAGGAGGGGTGGTTGTTTCAAATGCAAGCTTGCATAATGAAGATGAAATTCTAAGAAAGGATGTTCGAAAAGGAGATCAGGTTCTTGTTCAACGTGCAGGAGATGTTATCCCGCAAATCGTTGAAGTGTTAACTAAAAATCAGCCGAATAGAAATAAGGCTTTTTCTTTTCCAAAAATCTGTCCTGTTTGTCATAGTCCTGCCATTCGAGAAAGAGACAGTAAAACAAACCGGCAAGATGTTGCAAGACGGTGTACAGGAGGATTTATTTGTTCGGCTCAGACAATTGAACGATTAAAACATTTTGTATCCAGAAAGGCATTTAATATAGAAGGTTTGGGACGCAGGCAGATCGAGCAGTTTTATCAAGATAAAATGATTTGTGAACCAGGAGATATTTTTCGTCTTGAAACAAAATATCCATTTGAAATGCTTTCAAAACGAGAAGGGTGGGGGGAGAAAAGTGTTGAAAATCTTTTATCAGCAATTAATCAGTGCCGAAAAATCAGTTTAAAACGGTTTATATATGCTTTGGGAATTCGTCATTTAGGAGAGATGGGATCTCAGGCAATTGCTCAATATTATACAAGCTGGTCAAATTTGTATCACGCATTTGAACAAATTATACACTTGCAAAAACAATCAGAAAAAGAAGTTTTTTTGGCAATAGATGGAATAGGAGAAACAGCACTTAATGCACTGATTAATTTTTTTAAACTGGAGCAAAATCAAGTAATGCTCAAAAGGCTTTTATATACCCCTATTGATACTCCAAATGGTGTGATCATTGAAGAGGTTAAAGAGGTAAAAGCCAGAGTGTTAGATCAGATTTATAAAAAAATTATTGTGTTTACAGGAAGCCTTAATCAAACCACACGAGATGAAGCAAAAGAGCAGGCTCAGAGATTAGGAGCAAAAGTTACAAATTCCGTATCTGCAAAAACAGATTATGTTATTGCAGGAGAGCTTGCAGGATCCAAGTTAAAAAAAGCAAAAGAATTGGGCATTAAAATTCTAACCGAGTCAGAATGGATTGCGTTAATTCATAAAACAAAAAAAATAGATCAAACAAGTTAAAACAGCTATAAATTTAACAGGTTAAATTAGAAAAAACAGATTTGTAAATTTCAAACCCAGCTTGAGACTAATCATCATAGAATAAGAAATTGGAAACTGATATTGAAGATCTAAATAGAATTAATATTTCTGTGTGTCGTGTTCATAATTGGTTTTGATAATTTAATTCTTCTTATCTTATATAGAAATAGAAATTTTAAATTAGGTTAGGTCAAATTAATGCTTATTTCACAATAAATTAACTTAAAATTATATTTAATAAAAAACTATTTTAGATCAGGTTAAAAACTATTTTACAAAGGGGAACAGGCTGCTTTAAACCAGTCTGAAATATTCTTGTTTATATGAGGTAGAAGCCTATTAAAGGTCTCTTGATGGTATTGATTAACCCAGTTTATTTCCTGATCTGTTAACAAAGATAGATCTATCAGCTCTTTTTCAAGAGGAGCAAAGGTTAGTATTTTAAAATCATGCATGGGAGTATCGCCCATTTCAGGTGTTTTTGTAGGCATGACATATTGCAGATTTTCAATACGAATACCATATTCACCTTCTTGATAATATCCAGGCTCATTTGAGATTATCATACCTGGTTGTAAGGCAATATTATTCTGTGATTTGGATAGTCTTTGTGGTCCTTCATGAACACTTAAATAGCTTCCAATACCGTGTCCTGTTCCATGCCCATAATCCAAGCCTGCCATCCATAAGGGAAGTCTTGTAATACTGTCTAATTGATGTCCATTTGTTCCTTTTGGAAAACGTGCTCTGGCAAGCATAATATGTGCTTTTAGAACATAAGTATAATGAAAACACATTTTTTGGGTTGGGGTTCCAATTGCAAGTGTTCGTGTGATATCGGTTGTTCCTTGATAATATTGTGCCCCAGAATCAACAAGATATAAAGAATCTGGTTTGATTAAACTGGCTGAATGGGAGGTCACTTTATAATGGGCAAGAGCTCCATGGGCTCCAAAAGCTGAAATTGTATCAAAACTCAAATCTTTAAATGCACTTATCTTTCTTCTAAAACTTTCTAATTTTTTAACAGCATTAATTTCAGTATATATTCCTTGATTTGCCTGGGTTTTAATCCAATGTATAAAATGGGTTACAGCAGCACCATCTAGAATATGAATTTGTTCACTGTTTTTAAGTTCAACTGAATTTTTACAAGCTTTTGGAAGCGTACAAAAATCATTTGATTGAATGATTTTTGCCTGGTTTGATTGAAGAATATGATATATTTTTACAGGTAATTTTGACGGGTCTATACAAACTCTTAACTGTTTTGTTTTTGAAACTTCTTTAAAAAAATCAGTTTGTGAAAATAATGCTATCTTATTACCCAAATGTGCTTTGACTGCTTTTGAAATTTTTTCTTGATCAATAAATAGTTTTAAATGACCCGTTTGATATAAAATTGCATATGCAAATGTAATGGGTACATAATTGATATCATTGCCACGAATATTTAAAAGCCAGGCAATACTATCTGTTGATGTAATAATAACACAATCTGCATTTAATGTGTTTAATGCATTTGAAATTTCTTTTAATTTGGAATGATGAGATTTTCCTGTATATTTAAGATCATGGATAAAAACAGGCTTGGAAGGAATTTCTGGTTGATCTTTCCAGATTTGATCAATTGGATTTAAATCAATAGGAATAAGGTTTGCCTGCTTTTTCTCAACCATTAACTGTATATGCGCAATCATATTAACCGTAAATAACATCGGATCATATCCTATTTTATCTCCAGGTTTGAGGGTTGATCTTAGCCAGTTTAAAATTGATTTTAAATTATAAGACTGATAAGAAAATAATTCAGGATCAACCTGTTCTTTAACCTGTAAGGTATAACGCTCATCTACAAAAATAGAGGCTTGTTTTTTCAATACAATGGAAAGACCTGCAGAGCCTGTAAAACCTGTTAACCAGGCAAGTCTTTCCGCATATTTTGCAATATATTCATTTTGATACTCATCTTCGTGAGGAATCATAAACCCATCCAGCTGGTTTTCTTGTAAGACTTTTCTTAATTTTGGGAGGTGTTGACGACCTAATTCCATGCCGCCTTTATCATCGAAATCTTGTATCATAAGGTAATATCCTGATATGCTGATTAAACCATTATTATATATTATATCCAGAAAATAAAACAATTTTATTCGTTAAATTTGATAGATTTATTTTTAAAGAATAAAGTGATAATCATGTTAAGTGTCTTAAACCATAGTTTAAACTCGAAGATTAAAAGATATCAGAATGGAATCATGAAATGGAAGCAAATCAACAGATATTGGATCATGTCTGGTTGCCATATACACAAATGCAGACAAGCATTATGCCTTTGGAAATTGTGGATGCAAAAGGAAGCTATTTATATCTAAAAAATGGTCAGATTTTAATAGATGGCATTGCATCTTGGTGGACGCAAATCCATGGTTATAGTCATCCCATCATTCAAAAAGCCATGATTGAACAATTAAAAAAATTTCCGCATATTATGTTAGGAGGATTGGTTCATCAACCTGTTTTAAAACTTGCAAAGCGACTTTCTAACATTACGCCTGGTCAATTAAATCATGTCTTTTTTTCAGAATCTGGCTCTATTTCCGTGGAAGTCGCGATGAAAATGGCACTTCAATACTGGATAAATCAGGGTATAAAAGAAAAAAACCATTTTGTCAGTTTTAAAGGGGGATATCATGGAGACAGTTTTGCAACCATGAGTGTTTGTGACCCAGAAGAAGGCATGCATACATTATTTGCAGATATATTGCGTAAGGAATTTATTTGTGATTTACCCAAAACAGATCTTCAAAAACAGGTTTTTTCTGAATATATCTTAAAACATAAACACCGCATTGCTGCAATGCTTATTGAACCACTTGTTCAAGGAGCTGGAGGCATGCGGTTTCATAGCCCTGAAACTCTTGCCTTTATTGCGAAACAGTGCCAAAAAAATAATATCTTGCTTATTTTAGATGAAATCATGACTGGGTTTGGGCGAACAGGCAGCTTGTTTGCCTGTGAGCAGGCAAACATATGCCCAGATATAATGACATTATCAAAAGCATTGACAGGCGGATTTACCCCTTTGGCAGCAACAATTGCAAGTCAACACATATATCAAGCTTTTTTAAGTGAAGATCTAAATCAAGCTTTTATGCATGGTCCTACCTATTCAGGCTATGCCCTTGGATGTTGTGCTGCGAATGCCTCTCTTGACTTGTTTGAGCAAGAAAATAGATTAAATCAGGTCAAACAGATAGAAATTCAGTTAAAAGCAGAACTTAATCCACTTCAATCCATACATTCTGTGAAAGAAGTAAGAGTAAAAGGAGCAATTGGAGTTGTTGAATGTGAACGGCTTGGTGATCTTGATAAGATTCGAGCACAATTTATAGAAAAAGGCGTTTGGATTCGCCCTCTTGGAAATGTGATTTATTTAATGCCTGCCTTTACGATAAAATCAGAGGATTTAACAAAGCTGACACAGGCTATATGTGATATTGTTAAAACATTTTAGATCAAACTTATTAAATCCAAACTCAATTTATAGAAAAAGGCGTTTGAACTTACCCTTTTGGAAATGTATTGAATGCATGGCTTTACAATCAAATCAGAGGATTTAACAAAGCTAACATAGGCTGTTTGTAACTTATATACCTGTTTTTTTAGAATCTGGCTCTATTTTTACAATGAAAATAGAAATTTAATGCTAAAGATAGATTAGGCTATAAAAGAAAATATCTATTTTCCAGTTTTATAAAGAAGAGAAGATTTCTAAAAATTATTTTAAAGACTGGATGGTATGCGCTTATAATCAAACTGCCAAAAAACAAATGGGTTTGAAATATTGGAAATAGAAACGCCTAGATTTCTTAAAATGAAAATTCATAATCTAAAAAAGAGCATGTATACACGATTTTCAGACCGTTTATACCAATCTCAAATCCTTTATACCAAATGTTTTAGAGTTAACTAAATAAAGCTTTTTTCCATATTTCTGTTTTTTCTTTCAAGCTTAATTTTGCCATTGCAGGGCTGGTTGATGGGAGCGTATAAAGTAATGTTTTTTTTTGTTTTGGAAATAAAGTAGAAAAAACATATTTTTTATATAATATTTCTGCTTTTTTTCCATTAAAACATATTTTATGAATGCTTGAATGCTTTTGTAGAAATTCTTGAATATTATTTACAATAACAGTCGTATCAATAATGTCTGAATCTAGGCTTGTTGGTCTTTCACAGGATTGGATAACATCCCAAAGTGCTAATCCTGTTTGTTGAAACTGGTGAATTCTGTTAGAATAATCAGAGGTTTTTGGAATAGCATAGAGCGTTTCCATCACTGACCAGAATGCATTTTTTGGATGTGCATAATATTGTTTTTTCTCTAAAGAGGCAATAGAAGGCATGCTTCCAAGAATTAATGTGTGTGCCTTTGGTAAAGCAATAGGTAAAAAGCTGGTTAACATAAGTTTCAATCAGACATGAAAAGGAAGATAGATATGATAATTTGTAATTTGTCGTTCAATCTCCTTATTTTCCTGCTGTAAAAAATGGTAAATAATGTTTCTTAATCGATCATCTGCAATCCAGTGTAATGAATAGGTTTCTACAGGTTCAAATCCTTTTAATAGTTTATGAAATCCTTGTGCGCCCGCATTAATTTTAGAGAGTTTTTTTTCAATACAGATTTCAATAGCTTGATAATAGCATAATTCAAAATGCAGAAATGGAATTTGTTGTATTGCTCCCCAATATCTACCGTAAAGAACTGCATCATCAAAAAAATAAAGTGCGCCTCCGACATATTCGTCCTGTTCACAGGCAAATACCAGAATAATCTGGGAATATAGGCGTTGATGTATGAGTTTAAAAAAGCTTCTGTTTAAATAAACATGGCTCCATTTACGTTCACAGGTGTTTTGATAAAACTCATACATTTTATCCATATGATCGTTTGTAATCTCCTTACCAGAGAATCGTTTAAGAGTTAATTTTTTCTGAATAACTTGCCTTTCCTTTTTGATCATTTTTCGTTTATGACTTTTACAATGATCCAGAAAATCATTAAAATCTCTGTATGATTTATTTTTAAAATGAAACTGAATACCTTTTCTTTGTAAAAATCCCATTTGTATTAAGCTTGAAGTTTCCTGTTCATCTGGAAAGGTAATATGCCATGAAGAAGCATTGGTTTTTTCTGCAATTGAGAGGGCTCCTGATATAAACGCTTTTATCTGTTTTTCCTGATGGGTTAAGAGTTTTGAACTTGTAACAGGAGTGAATGGGATGGAAGTTTGTAATTTAGGATAATAAGGTTGGCAGTTTAATCTGTTGCTAACTTCGCTCCAGGTTTGATCAAATACATATTCTCCATAGGAATGATTTTTAAGATAAAGTGGCATTGCTGCCAATAAATTTTGACACTGGTCTTCCAAAACAAGATGACAAGGTGACCAGCCTGTTTTGTATGATGCGCACTCTGACTGTTCTAACGCCTGTAAAAATTCCCAGCACATAAAAGGATTTTGTTTTAATTTTGATGTGATATCTGAGTTCTTTGAGGCATATTCTTTTTCTTTGGAAATGGAGATATTCCAGCTAGAAGAAGGTAATTCATTCAGTCCCGCAAGAACACGTAAATGTAAGACTGTGTTGTCCATTATCTGATTATTCTTTCTGATAGAGCTGTATGAATAATTTATGGTTTGATTTTAAAAATTGCCTCTATTTCTACCAACGCTCCTAAAGGAAGAGAGGGAGCTGAAACCGCAGAACGGGCATGTCGTCCTTTCTCTCCAAAAACTTCTACCATTAAATCTGAGCATCCGTTTATAATTTGTGGAATATTTGTAAAATCAGGAGTTACATTAACAAATCCTGTGATTTTGATAATCTGATCCAAGCGATCTAAATCTCCTAAACAGGCTTTTTTTAAGATAGCTATAAGATTATAGCCACATAAGCGTGCAGCTTCATAGCCTTCTTGTTCTGTTTTATCCTTCCCCATTTTTCCTGTAACCAGTCCTTCAGAACCTGTAGAAAGCTGACCTGATGTGAATACATAAGGAGGGGTGTATGTATAAGATACATAATTTGCAACGGGAGTTAGAATTTCTGGAAGTGTAATATTTAATTCTTTTAAATGTGTTTCTATTTTACTCATAAATCATAATCCTTTTAAAATATGTTAACTGGACTTTGTTTGATTTTAACTTTAATAGGGTTTCATCAAAAAGGTAATACTTTTTACGTTATTTTATAATTTATACATTATTTTATAGTTTATACATTATTTTGAAACTTTTATAATGTTAAATATTATATCAATCTAGGTTTATGGATAAAAAACTTAAGAACAATATAATTAAGAACAATATAATTAAGAACAATATAATATATTGGCATTCAGTTAGGAAACTAAAACAAGGCTTTGTATTTTAGTTCCAATATAAAACAGGTTTTTTAATATCTTTACTGTTGACAAAAAACCAGGATAAAAATGAATATGGAAGCTCATAAACAAAAAAAAATACTGATCGTAGAAGATAATGAACTAAATATGAGGTTATTTACGGATTTGCTGGGTTCTCAAGGATATCAAACGATACAAACAAGAGATGGTATGGAAGCTTTAGATATTGCTCGAAAATATCATCCAGATCTAATTTTGATGGATATACAATTGCCAAGAGTCTCTGGTCTTGAAATAGCTAAATGGCTAAAAGAGGATGAAAAGCTATCCAATATTCCTATTATTGCAATTACAGCTTTTGCAATGCGTGGAGATAAAGAGCGTATTTTGAATGGTGGATGTGAAGGATATTTATCCAAACCGATTTCTATTATTCATTTTATAGAAACGATTGATCGTTTTCTTCAATAGGGATAATCTTTAATATGAGCGCACGCATATTGGTTGTAGATGACATTGAATCCAACAGGGAACTCTTAAAAGCAAGACTAGTTGCTGAGTATTATGATGTATCTCTAGCCTCTGATGGTGTTCAAGCTTTGAAACAAGTACAAAAAAACCTTCCAGATATTATATTGCTAGATATTATGATGCCGAATATGGATGGCTATGAAACATGTCGTCAATTAAAGAAAAATGTAAAAACAAGACATATTCCAGTGATTATGGTTACCTCCCTGAATGAACAAAAAGAAAGAATTAAAGGTCTGGAAGCAGGCGCGGATGAATTTTTAACCAAACCGAT
This sequence comes from Maricaulaceae bacterium, assembly GCA_965183855.1. Classification (GTDB taxonomy): domain Bacteria; phylum Pseudomonadota; class Alphaproteobacteria; order Caulobacterales; family Maricaulaceae; genus CBCYMI01. The sequence goes on from CBCYMI010000029.1 coordinate 69,213, forward strand.
AGATCCAATCACTCTGATGGCAAGAGTTAAAAATATATTACGGTTAAAAATGTTATCAGATGAATTAATGATCCGGGAAGAAAAGGGAAGAGCTGCTGGATTATTTGACTTGACCGAAACAAATCATTTAAATATTCGTGGTGATATTTTGATTGTAGATGATGATCATAAGAATGCATCAGATCTTGTAAAACAGTTACAGCCCCATAATCGTGTTGAAATTGAAACAGATTTACGTGCTGCAGCGCATCGTGCTCAACTTAGATTTGATATTTTAATTGTTAATCTTGCGGTTGAAACATTTGATGCAATGCGATTATGTGCAAGATTAAGATCAGATGAAAAAACCCGTCATATTCCTTTATTGGCAATTGTTGATCCCAAAGATAGAGAAAAAACCGTTAAGGCTTTGGATATTGGTGTTAATGATCTTATTAATTGGCCTGCAGATCCTGAAGAATTGGCGGTTAGAGTGCGTACTCAAATCAAACGCAAGCGTTATACCGAATATTTAAGAGGACGATTGGATGAAACATTAGAACTTTCTATGATTGATCCATTGACGAAATTATATAATAGACGTTATTTGGAAACCAGATTACAAAATCCAGATCTAAAGCTTTATAAGAAAAAATCATCTGTTTTATTGTGTGATATTGATTACTTTAAAAAAATTAATGATAATTATGGACATAATGCAGGAGATGAGGTCTTAAAGGAAGTGGCTTTAAGAATTAAGAAAAACATTAGAGCATTGGATATTGCTTGTCGATATGGTGGGGAAGAATTTGTTATTTTTATGCCGAATACCTCTATTAAAAAGGCTATGGAAGTTGCTAATCGATTGAAAAAGTCGATTAAGGAATTCCCTATCCAATCTAAAACCATTGATAAAAATATCCAGGTTACAATCAGTATTGGTATTTCAGAAGGAAATAAAACAGCCAATTATCATCATTTAATTTCACTTGCCGATAAATCACTTTATGCGGCTAAAAACTCAGGAAGGGATTGTATTAAAACCATTTCTGATAGTGATCAGAATACCACAGAAAGCCAAACATTAAATCTGGCTCTATAAAATTTCATAGATTCTGATTTCTCTGAAAAATTCTAATCTATCTCTAAAGCGATTTGATCAGATAGCTATATCATCTAATTAACCTTATATATGATGATCATAAATCAAACATTATCCAGATATTTCAAAATCGGACTTATTTGAGTTTTGTTTCCTTAAACTCAACATGTTTGCGAAGAATGGGATCATATTTACGAAAAATCCATTTCTCTGTGTTCTTTTTGGTGTTTTTCTTTGTATAATAGCAATACCCAGAATTTTCTCCTGTTGATTTCATACGTGTTTTTACCACAGACGATTTGGCCATCATAAACCTCTTGAAATATTAATAGCTGTATTATTAAAAGCCTGTAAGATACTCTTCTTCTATCTTCTGTCAAGTGGGTATGAGAGCCAGTCTTCATATTTATTTCGGGTTTTTAATCAAAATAATGAAGTAAAATAAGCTTGCCATGCTTAATGTCAGCATAAGACTTATCGGGAATTTTGTTAGATCTATAAAATAACCTGCAATAATTGGTATTATTAACCCTCTTATTCCCATATTTCCTCCATAGGCAATATTTAGTTTGGCAATATTTCTGTATGATTTGCCGATAAGTACTAATCCTATTGTAAACAGGCTTGCAAAAGCAGAGCAATATAAAAAGGTTAATAAGATCATGCTAGGCTGATTTAAATCAGGAATAAAATAACATAAAGGTAAAATAACGCATACCAAACTGGCATATTTTAAAATCAGGTTATTATTGAATTTATCAAGTAATTTTCCAAGTGGGATTTGGGTTATAATAACACCAATGGTTCCAACCATTAATAAAAAAGTTGCAAAAGATTCATGATAGGATAATCGTACAATAAAAACAGGAAATAGGTTAAAAATGGATAATTTAAATGCACCAAATAATATAGTACTTCCTATAATTTTTGGATATTTATAGGACATAGTGATGAAATCCAGAAAATTTGTTGTTTTATCAGGGACAATAATTTCTGTTTTTGGAAAAAATAATATCTCTGTAATCAACAGACTAAGTCCTATCCCTATAAGCCATGGAGTATTTGGAAGAAAGATCAACAAAATGAGCCAAGGCTGTGCCTAGCATCGTGCTAGAGGCAAGGATTAAAGCATATAAAGATAGTATTTTTCCGTGTTCTTTTTCGGTTGCATTTTGATTAATCCAGATTTTACAAATGATAAACAAACATGTAAAACAGATGGTTTGTGAAAGACGAAGCAGAAAAATAGCCCAGACAAAGTCCAGAAATAAATATCCTGTGATGATAAAAGAAACGGTAATTGGATTTTTCAAAAAAAAGCAGAGTTTTGCTTCATATTAATCCTTAAGATCTCAATATTTTTATTTAAATTTTTTCTAAAAGGTTTTTCCAATATTGTAAACCAGCATTTTGTTTTGCTTATAATAGGCAAAGGGAATTTTTGTATAAAATAAACTTTTTGATAAAAGTTTATTTTCCAATGTTTGTAATATAAAATAGACAACCGCAGGCAAATTCAGACGATAAGCAAGCCTGAACGGATAAAAATTTATGTTTTCAAGTTCTTCTGATTTAGGAAGAAAAGAAGGTATTTCATTCTTCTGATTTGTAATATCTGAAAAAAAATACCAGGTATCATATCTTCTAACAGGATTGGGTGGCGTTAATGCTCGTGCAAACACCTGTAAAGAAGAAAGACTAGGTAGATTATTTTTCTGTTTAAGAAAATTTTTCCATGTTTGATATTCGTATTGATCTTGCTGATTTAGATCTGAAAGAATAAGGGCGAGTTCGGGATTTAATGTTTTTGGATTGGTTAAAGCATATCCTGTTTCCTCATAAGTTTCACGTATGGCAGTTAATAGATTGAGATGCATTTTTTCATAAGACATATACTTATTTAGAATATTTTGTGTCATGAAGGAAGCTTGACCTGAATAATATTTGTTTTTAATCAGATAGCGATCCTGATAGTCAATCTTTCCGCCTGGGAGCACATATTTTTTTGGCATAAATTTGGCTGAAGAATTTCTTTGACCAAGTAAAACCTGCCATTCTTTTTTTTTATTTTTCATCACAAGAGCAAGACAAGCTGCTTTTTTTACTTTTGCAGAGTGTTGATCAGGTCTTAAAGGAGGGAGGTCAGGTATAAAGCTTTCCATAAATTTACTCCATTATTTGCTCTTGTTTTGGGTTGATTCATAATATGATTTTCAGGATTTTTTCTTTTTACGAGGTTTTGTGTCTAATCTTTGTTTGTCTTTTTCAACAATGTCAAAAATAAGACTCCGTGTAAATGCATTTGCTTCTCTAATTAAAACTTTTATCTTTTGTCCAGGATAATAATAGGTGTTTTTTCCTTTCAGTGTTTTTGTTTCAGGATGAAAGTGCAAATAATGAGCGCCCAATTTTCGAATAGGGATAAATCCATCACACCCATATTCTTTTAAGCGTACAAAAATTCCAAAATGAGCAATATTAATAATCATACCTTCATAGATATGATTGATTTTTTGACCAAGATAAAAGGAAATAAATTGATCATTGAGTTCGCGTTCTACACTCACAGCACGTTTTTCAAGCTGATTAAGTGTTTCTGATAACAGATCCATATCTGGCATGCTTGTCTGGATATGCTGACATTCCGAGGGAGTTCCTAATCGATGATGTAGAATTAAAGCTCTGTGAATGATCAGATCTGAGTATCTGCGGATAGGGGAAGTAAAATGAACATATTCATTTAAGTTAAGACCAAAATGTCCAATATTATTTGACTGATATTGAGCCTGGCTTTGGCTCCTTAAAACCATTTCCTGAATGATTTCCTCTATATCATGTTTTTTTGCTTTGAATAATAATTCATTAAATCGTTTACAAGTAAGGAGTTGACCTTTTGACCAGGAAAGATTGAAGAATGGTAAAAATTTGCATAATGCGTCTATTTTCTCACTTGAAGGGGTTGCATGAGTTCTATAAAGAACCATTTTGCATTTTTTTAAGGATTGAGAAGCCGCATTATTTGCTTGAATCATAAATTCTTCTATGAGTTTATGTGTATCTAGACGTTTAATGGTTTTAAATATCATTGTTTGAGTGTTAGACTCATAATAAATACGTTTTTCTTCACTATTGATTTCAAGAGGCGAACGTTTTTTTCTGTGTTTTTTTAAGGCATGATATGCTTTAAACAGAGGTAATACATAACGATGCTCTAAAAGGGTTGGTGTTTTATATGCTCTTTGTGCTTGTTCATAGGATAATTTTGCATGAGAACGGATTATTGCACGCATAAATGTATGATCAATTCTTTCTCCTGATTTGTTAAAACGCATACGAACCGCAAGACAAAGCCTGTCTTGCTCTTTAACCAGGCTACACAATTCATTGGAAAGTTTTTCTGGAAGCATTGGAATAACACGGTCTGGTAAGTAAATTGAAAATCCTCTTTGTCTTGCCTCAATATCCAGTGCCGTTTGAGGCTTTATATAGGCAGAAACATCTGCAATGGCAACAATAATAATATGCCCGTCAGGATTGTCTTTAGATGAATCGCTTTGTGCCCAGACAGCATCATCATGATCACGTGCATCTTCAGGGTCAATCGTAATAAATGGTAAAGCTCTTAAATCTGTTCTGTTTGAACATTCAATCTGGGATATAAAGTGAGTTTCCTTGATCGTTTCTGTTGAAAATGTGTTCGGAATACCATATTTATGAAACGTGATTGAATGGAGTGTTTCAATCTTGTCTTGATGTCCAAAGCGTTTGATAATATTTGCTTTTTGAACTCCGTTCTCATAACCATTCACAGGAGTAGATAAAACAATTTCTTGATGTTTAAGAGTTCTATCACCTGCCTCTATATTTGCAATATAGAATTTTGATGATGTTTTTCTTCCTAAAGGAAAAAGCATGGTTTTTTTTCCTTTGTTTTCTATCCAACAAAGTATTTGTTTTTCCTTGTGTTCCATTTTTTTTAAAATCTGAATTTGAGCAGAGTCTTTTTGTTCAGAAATTAAGGAAACCAGAAATTGATCATTGAGATTAATCCCAAAATGTGGGGATTGATTGTGTTGATCTGTTTTTTCAGTCATTAATATTTTGATTTTTTTTTCATACAATTCATGGTGTTCAGGAAGGTTAATAGGACGAAAAATAAACTGATCTTTCTGGTCCTTTAAATATGCTTCTACGATAAAAATATCATGAGCCTTTTTTACCAGTGTATAGCGATTGGAATGTTGAATAATTTTTTTTTGATCCCTTAATATTTTAAGTGTATTTTTAAACACTGGGCGTTGATTCTTCTCAAGATTTAATTTTTTGATTAATTGTACTTTGGTTAAAGCTGATATTTCTAATTCTAAACAGGAGAGAATACGCTCTTGCATGGAAAGAATATGATGATCTGAAGCTTGCATTAAAGTTGATCGTGTGTTTTTGCTTGGAGATATTTTTTTCACCGAAAGTTCGAATCTTTCTATATTTTCAATAGGTTAATCTATTATATGCTAAATTCAGGCAGATGCATGGACGAAATTTTTATACTCAAGATATGGTTATTTTGGTTTTGGAGCCTTTTTGCTTCCTGTTTTCAGTTTTTTATCGATTAATTCCAATGCAGATTTTAGGTCAATATCATCAATGGATACAGATTTAGGTAAAGATATATTTATTTTTTCATATTTAATATAGGGGCCATACCTTCCTTTCAAAACTTGTATTGGTAGATTCGTATCTGGATGTGTTCCAATATCTTTTAAGATATTTTTTTGGTTGGCTTTTTGCTTTTGCGCTAATAATTCAATAGCATGATTAATCCCGATTTCAAATAATTCTTCTATATTTGAAAGATTAGCATAGGTTTTTTGATGTTGTAGATAAGATCCATAACGCCCAAGATTTGCATAAATATTCTCAGAGGTCTCAGGGTGTTTTCCAATAAGTTTTGGTAGAGATAAAAGTTTTAACGCTTTTCCAAGACTTATCTCTTCATTAAGCCATTTCTTAGGGATGCTTACGCGTTTTCTAGGATCTGAAAGAAGTTCAACATAAGGACCAAATCTTCCTGTTTTTAGTAGAATCTCATGATTGGTTTCAGGATCTTTTCCAAGAGAAATATCTTTAGGAGATTGATCTTGTTCTGAGCCCGTTTGCTGTGTTTTAGAAGAATTACTAAAAGGTTTTGTATACGCACAATCAGGATAGTTTGAACACCCTATAAATGCTCCATATCGACTTGTTTTTAAGCTTAATTTTCCTGTTTCACATTTTGGACATTTCCTGGGGTTCTGATCTTCCTCGGTAACAGGAAAAATATAAGATTGTAAATGCTCGTTCAGCTTATCTAAAACTTCGCTGATTTTTAATGTTTTTACGTCTTCAATAGTTTTTTTAAACTCAATCCAGAAATCAGAAAGTAATTTGGTCCATTCTAATTGTCCAGAAGAAATCTCATCAAGTTGTGATTCAAGAGAAGCTGTAAAATCATATTCAAAATAGTTCAGAAAAAAATTCTCTAAAAAAGCGATCACTAATCGCCCTTTATCCTCTGGTACAAACCTTCTTTTTTCCATATGAACATAATTACGACTTTGTAGTACGCTTAGAGTGGATGCGTAAGTTGAAGGTCTACCAATTCCTAATTCTTCCATGGTTTTAACCAGAGAAGCTTCACTATATCTCGGGGCTGGTTGTGTAAAATGTTGATTTGAGTGAACTTCTTCTTTTTTAACAGATTCATTTTGTTTTAAGGGTGGTAAAGTCTGATCTTTTTCTTCTTCATGATCCTTGCCTTCTATATATAATTTCAAGAATCCGTCAAAGACAATAACAGATCCATTTGCTCTTAACGTGATCTCATCTGTCTTTGATTGAATATCAATAATGGTCTTGTTTAATTTGGCATCAGCCATTTGACTTGCAAGGGCTCGTTTCCAGATAAGATCATATAGCTTTTTTTGCTCTGATGTTAATGAAGAAAGTGCTTTTGGACGTAAGGAAAAATCAGTTGGGCGGATTGCTTCATGTGCCTCTTGTGCATTTTTTACTTTTTTCTTGAAAGAGCGTATTTTTTCAGGAAGATAGGGGGCTCCAAAAAGTTCGTTAATAACCTGTCTTGATTGATTTAGAGCTTCGGGCGCCATGAAATGACTATCTGTACGCATATAAGTGATCAATCCCTGAATCGTATTATTAATCGTTATACCTTCATATAATTGTTGCGCAATAGTCATGGTTTTTTTTGTTGAAAAGCCAAGCTTTCTTGCAGCTTCTTGTTGTAATGTTGACGTTATAAAAGGAGGAGAAGGTGTTCGTTTTGTTAATTTGGATTGTATTTCTGAAACAAAAAACTCAGCTTGTTCAACACGTGATTTTGCAAGATGAGCTTCCGCTTCATTAGAAAAACTGAATTTCTCAATTTTTTGATGATCAAGCGCAATTAGTCTGGTTTTAAAAGTTTGATTTTTAACTGATTTTAAAATTGCTTCAATACTCCAGTATTCCTGAGATTGAAATTGTTCGACTTCCAGCTCACGTTCACAAATCAAACGCAAAGCGACAGATTGCACACGTCCTGCAGAGCGTGCCCCTGGAAGTTTTCGCCAAAGAATAGGAGATAAGTTAAAACCAACAAGATAATCAAGGGCTCTTCTTGCTAAATATGCGTCAACCAATTGCATATCAATTTTTCTTGGTGTTTGCATGGCTTCATGGATGGCTTTTGGTGTAATTGCATTAAAGCTAACCCGTTCAACGGGAAGATCTTTAAATTTTTTATTCTTTCTTAAAATTTCAACTACATGCCATGAAATTGCTTCACCTTCTCGATCTGGGTCTGTTGCTAAAATTAATTTATCGGCTGTTTCCAGAGCTTTAGATATTGCCTTGATTTGTTTTTTCGAATCAGGATTAATTTCCCAATCCATAGAAAAATTCTTGTCAGGTAATACAGAACCATCTTTTGCAGGCAAATCACGAACATGACCAAAACTTGCCAAAACCTGGAAGTCTCTACCAAGATATTTATTAATCGTTTTTGCTTTTGCAGGGGATTCAACAATAACGATATTCATAAATGACCTCAAAATAGATTGCACTTTATTATCTAAAGTGTTTAGCTTTTAAATAGATATTTTTCCTTAAGAAAATCTATACCCATTAATTCTTATCCATTAATGTCTTATAATAGACGAATAGATATGTCCATCAAAGTTTTAATAACTGGTTTTTAAAATTCATATTTTCTTAATTTTATAGTTTCTTTTAAATTGACCTAATTTGTAAAAAATGAATCGTGAATGTGCAGGAATAGTAAACAACTTATAAGAGAAAATAAATAAAAAACACTATTAAGTTGTATTTAAGTTAAATATCTTGTATTTGATACTCTGGTTTAGTTTATAGCAGGAATATAGATGAAAAAAGATATTCACTTAAATAAGACAGATAGCATACAGTATATTATCAGTTTGCTAAATGGATTGTCTGAAATCGCAAAAAAGTCTGATTTACAGGATATTGCACGTGCTTTATCGGAATTATCAATTATGATTGCTGAAAAAGAGGGGCAAGATCTGGCAGAATATTCCAAAATGGCAGAAATCATTGATTTTTATAAGCATAAAAAAGATTAGGTTTAAGACCTTGTCCAGATTTAAGATACGATCATAAGACATGGTAATATGATGTTATAAATCAGAAAAATAAAAACGCTCGTTTTTGATAAAATAGGAGATTTAAGGCATGATAACATGTTAAAGATTAGAAGGAGTTGATGAAATCATATTGCCAGGTGTCCAATTTATAAAACCTGCCAGTTCCAGCTCCAGTAAAGCAACAGAAACATGGTGTGCATTTTCATCTGTTTGCTCAATGAGTTCATCAATATGAACAGGGCTTGCTGAAATGAGTGTCTTTAGACGAGTTCTGATCTTTTCCATAACATGATCATCAAGATACGTCTCTGTTTCTAATTCATATTCATCTTCCATCGCAGATTCAAAGTATATATTATGGGTGTTTTGTATAATATGGTGTACATCTTCATAACTTTCAACGAGCGCTGCATTTCCAGAACGAATTAGCTTATTTGTACCTTTTGCTCTTCTATCCATCGGAGAACCTGGCACAGCCATGACTTCCCGGTTTTGTTCAAGTGCCATATTGGCAGTAATCAAGGAACCAGAATGAAGTGTTGCTTCTATAACAATAACGCCAAGACATAAACCAGAGATTAATCTGTTTCTTCTTGGAAAGTCACGTGCTTTAGGCTCATAGCCAAAAATGCTTTCAGAAACTAATATTCCTTGCTTGGAAATCCTATGATAGAGTTCTTTGTTTTGTATAGGATAAATATGATTAATACCACCTGCAAGAACAGCAAGTGTTCCTTGTTCAAGAGCGCCTTTATGAGCCGAGCTATCAATCCCTTTTGCCATTCCAGAGACGATGACATAGCCTAGCCTACTGAGTTCTTGTGCAAATGTATAAGCCATGCGACAGCCAAAAGCAGAGGCGTTTCTAGATCCTATGATTGCAAGGAAAGGGGCTTCAAAAAGAGATTGGTTTCCCTTAACAGTAATTAAGGGCGGAGGTGGATTGAGTTGTTTTAGAAGTTTTGGGAAGTTTTGTTCATAAGAGAGTATAATTTCAGCTCCAAATTTTTCTGTTTGTTTAAGTTCATCTATGATGGAATGTGCGGAAGGAATTTTTTAATGGTTTTATTAATCCTCCACGACGAGCAAGCTCAGGAATATGCTTGAGTGCATTGTTAGCTGATTTATATCTCTTAATTAATTTTTGAAAAGAAACTGAACCTATAGAAGGTGTTCTTGATAACCTTATCCAGCTTACTCTTTCTTCTGAAAAACAATCCCTCATAATTTTATGTAACATTAAGTTACATAAAAGAAAAGGAAAAAAACTCCTGTTTTGTTAAGTTGAAGGGTGTGGTTTCTATTTTAGGATATATTCTGTTTATTTTTTAAAGATTGAAATTTTTGGTTCTGTTTTTTTGATTAATCTTTCTATATTTTTGTCTATGTAACCAAATACTGAAAATAGCGAGCACACTGGTTAAATAGGAAAGGTAATAATTTCCTAAACAAAAGGATAAAATAGGAGCGATAATTACACTTATAATTCCAGCAAGAGAGGAATATTTACTTAGCATTAAAACGATGATCCATATTATGGAAGTTGCAAATCCTATGCGCCAGTCGAAAAAAAAGAGCAGTCCAAAAAACGTTGCAATTCCTTTCCCTCCTTTAAAATTAAGCCAAATAGAGCATGAATGACCAATAAGTGCACTGCCTCCAGCAATGAGAGAGGCAATAGGTCCTAATAATAATCCACCAATGAAAGCAGCTAAAGCTGCTTTTCCTGAATCGAAGATCAATGTTAACAAAGCGAGATCTTTTCGTCCTGTTCTTAGAACATTTGTGGCTCCTATATTTCCAGAACCTGTTTTTCGGATATCTGGGAGGTTTGCAAGTTTTGTAAATAAAAGACCAAAGGGAATAGAGCCAAGAAAATACCCTATTAAAAAGGCGGCTAAAAAAGGTAAACTAATTTGAAACAAATTTGAGAATGAAGAGGAAAGCATGATCTTCTCTTTCAGTTATAGTTCAATATCAGGGTTTTGATATACAATATTGCCGTTAACAATCGTTATCAAGACTGAACCTTCCAGACAACGTTGATAAAATAGAGTATCTGGATTTTTGCATGAAAAGGGTTTTTTCAGGATTAATCATGACGAGATCTGCGGGATGTCCTTTTGCAATTTTGCCTTGAAGTAATCCTAACAGATTTGCGGGAGATTGGGAAATTGCATGAACATAATGTTCAAAAAGAAGCTGGTTTTCTTTAGCAAGTGTAATGCCAACTGGCCATAAATATTCCATGGATTTTGTTGAATAAGGCATTTCAGAAAAAGGATGTATTTCTGGATATAACGGGCTGGAATCTCCTGAAACAACATAATGAATTGTCTGATCGTTTATGGCAGATAAAAGTGCTTTTCGGTCTTCCTCTTCGCACAAAGGAGGACAGGTTTTTGCCTGTATATTATGATGATCAATATCTAAATGATTGAAAAAAAGATTATAAACTGCACAAGACGCTTCAATTTTTGAAGCATTTAATCTCTGACAATATTGTATTTCCTGTATCCCATTTTTTGTACAAACTCGATCATGAATTAAATGCGTTTTTGTAGATTGAGCAATATATGAATCTCTAATGATTCCCAAAGGTTCAGCTAATGGGTGTTGTCCGATAAGTCCAAGCATATCTGTATACTGGCTTGCATATACACGATCTTGCTCAGAGAGATCAGGATCAAGTGCTCTGTGAAAGACAGGCAGATTAAAGACGTTATTATATTGACATATCCTAAGAAATAAGGAGCTGTTTTTAATTGGTTGATCCCCTTGTGTTAAAAAGACAGCTCCCTTTTTAGCAAGAAGACCTATTTCAGAAAACGCTTCTCCTTTAAGGTTTTTGCTCATTGCTAAGGATGGATAGAAATTTATATCCAAATCTTTTGCTTCATCATAAAAATGATGGAGAGATTCTATTTTATCTAATGGATATCTTTGTGTGGGAATAATAACAATGGATGTAATGCCTGACCTGGCAGCTCTTTTTTCAAGAGTTTTTAAAGAAGTATGTGCTTTGACATGAAGATCAATTGCGCCTGGCAAAACATAGTTCCCATTCGCATGTATTCTTGGACAGGTTTGATCAAGTCCATCAGAAAAAAGCTCTTGACCAAAGGCTTGAATTTTTCCATTCTCAATCATTAAATCACATTTTTGTATACTTCCTGTTTGAGATTTTTGAGCGTGGGTTGAAAAGAGTTGCGCATTTAAAATTGCCAGTTTTTTCATTTTTTAATCCTCTTTTGAGGCATGTATTAGGATATCCAAAATAGCCATTCTTGCTGCGAGACCAGATGTTACCTGTTGAGATATAAAATTATTGGGCCAGTTTTCAATCAGTTCAGAAGAGATTTCAACATTCGTATTAACAGGTCCTGGATGTAAAATAAAAGGGTTATATTTTGCTTTTTTCATTTTTTCAGACGTTAATCCCCAAAAATTATGATATTCCCTGATTGATGGGAAAAAATGTGTTTCCATACGTTCTGTTTGTATTCTCAAGAGTATAATAACGTGGCATTGTGTTAAGGCATGCTCAAGATTTGTATGAATTTTTACTCCCCAGCTTTCTACAGAATATGGATAAAGTGTTGGAGGTGCACAAAGATGAATTTCTGCTCCTAACAGAGTTAATAATTTAATTTGTGAGCGAACAACACGAGAATGAAGAATATCACCACAAATTAATATCCGAAGCTGACTGATATCAGTGATGTTATGTTTGTTTTTTTTTAAGCTGATCAATCAGAGTAATTGTATCTAGCAATGCCTGGCTTGGGTGTTCATGAGATCCATCCCCTGCATTAATAATACGTGTTGTTAAATGTTTACTTGCCAAATAAGCTGCGCCTGGGGAAGGATGCCTGATTGAAATCCAGTCAGGTAATAAAGCATTCATTGTTTTTAGAGTATCTAAAAGGCTTTCTCCTTTTTTTAAAGAAGAAGTTTGAGGATTAAAATTGAGAACATTTGCTCCAAGTTTTTTTGCAGCCTGTTCAAAACTCATTTGTGTTCGTGTTGAGGGTTCAAAAAAACAGTTAATCAGGGTTTTATTTTTCAATATAGGCTGAAGAGGCTTCTGGTTTTTGATTGCATCAAGATAAAAAAGAGATTTATGAATAAATCTATTTATTTCTACACGATTAAATTGTGAAATAGATAAAAAATGACGATTAGATGCTTTTTGTGATAATACAGCCATTTTTGTCTCAGATTGCTTGTTTTTATTATTTGTATCATCTAGAAGGATAAAAGCAAGCATGCATCTTATTT
>CBCYMI010000030.1:0-12242 GCA_965183855.1 Maricaulaceae bacterium
AAATTCTTACTCTGCGTTTGGTGTGATTGTTTTAGTTTTTCTTCAATTTGGATTTCTGGTCTACCAAATGCTAACAAGACGTTTCCATTTGCATCTCTAAGAACAGAATATTCTCCTCCAATAATATAAAGTCTTGAAACTCTTATTTTACCAAACAATAATGCTTCAATACTTAAATCTACATCAATTTTACTGGTTTTAGAGAGGATATGATGCTGTTCGTCATAAACATTAATATTTTCAGCTGAAATTAGAAAATTTTTCTTTTCTGTCGACCAAATAATCTGAAGGTGTTCAATCTTAGCTTGATTTGCTTTAAATGCCTTGGCAATATAGCTTTCTGCATGTTGTTTAATATAATCGGATTCAATACTATTTTTTGATAAATATAAAATCAGACCAGAGAAAATCATAATAATAACCAAAATGATAATTGCCAGAGCTTCCAATAAATGGAAAAACATATTTTTCAGGATCTGGCGCATTATCTAAAACTCTCTCTGCCTTGGTTTTCAAAAAATGTATGTTATTTTACAATTATGTTATTTTACAATATTGTACAGATTTTATTACACAATATTCTAGCTAAAAAAAGCGAAATGAAAAGTTAATATCTATTTATTCTAACCAAGAATAGCACAATTTCAGATATTCTATGAATAATTAAAGAACAATAAGATATAATTAGGAGTTAAAATGGATCAAAGTATTAAAATAGGTGATATGGCACCAGAATTTGAAATTGAAACTACGGATAATGGTATAAAACGACTTTCTGATTATTCTGGGAAATTTCTTGTCCTCTATTTCTATCCAAAAGATAATACATCTGGCTGTACCAAACAAGCTATTGAATTTACAGAAAAAAAATCTGACTTTCTTAATTTGAATGCAGAAATTTTAGGTGTAAGTAGAAACTCAATCAAACAGCATTTAAACTTTATAGAAAAACAAAATTTGGCAATTACATTAGGATCTGATCCTGATCATAAAATAATAGAAATGTATGGCTCCTGGGTTGAAAAAAGCATGTATGGTCGAAAATATATGGGAATTGATCGCTCCACATTTTTAATCACTCCTGAAGGAAAGCTCGCTGGCATATGGAGAAAAGTACGAATTTTAGGACATATTGATGAAGTTTTAAAACACATCAACACACTTTAAAGTTATTAAAATATGGTATATTAATACTTAAAAAATATGTTATATTTATACTTAACCGAGCATGATCAGTTAAGTATGAGAGCATAATATAGCGAGCGAACACGCAAAATAAGGCAGATTATTTATTTTTAGGGCTTGAATTTGATCAAACTTTCAGGCTTATATGGTATATGCTATATCTTATATACTGGCTGAGATTGATAAACTCTCAGGAGTATAATGGGGTGTACGCAAATATCATGATCTTGTTAGGATAGAGTTTTGATCATTAAACTGGTAAATTTTGGAACTTAAAAAGATGAGAATTCTCAGAAAAACACTCTTTTTGGCAGGGAATACTATTAATATAATAGTTAGAAAAATCAATAAAATCCTTCCTGAAAAACAGCTTTATTACAGGTGTAATGGTAAAATTCATTTATTTGTATTCTCTCCTCCCAAACAATTATTACTGACAAGTTTCCTAATCAGTATTCTATTTGCTAGCATTTTTTATATAGGATATTCTGGTTATAAAATGTACAGTGTGGTTCATTATGAGCACAAAACCAATCAGATTCTTAAAGAATCTCGAACACAACTTGCCAGAGCAAGAGAAAAAGGAAACAATGCCTTAAAGAAAATAGAAGAAAATAAACAAGATTTTATTTACCAAAAAAACTTAATGGATCAACGCCTCGCCTCTTTGGAAGAGATTGTTGAAAAGATAACAGATTCCAAAATTCTAAGACATGGTGAATCCATAGAATATATTATTTCAAATCCAATTATCAATCTGACAAAAAACAAAATAGATCAAACTCTAGATTCTAAATTAAGTTTATCAGAAATATCAGGTAAGAAAAATATTGACATAAAGCTTGATGATCGGCAAAATCATTTTTTAAACCATCTGGGTCAAATCGTAGAAGAAAAAATAGAAATTTCAAATAAAATTATTCATATCGCAGGTGTTAATAAAAAGCATTTTTTTACAGTTCAAAATGATGGAACAGGAGGTCCATTAATTACAGATCTTCCTGAAAATGGTCAAATTTCTGAGAAAGAAAAAACCCAAGATCCTGTTCTTAGAAGAACAAAGCGAATATTAGATCGCTTAAAAGAAAGTAAGAAGATTGAATCTATTATTCTATCCATGCCATTATTATCTCCTGTCTCAAATTCAAGAATTTCTAGCCATTATGGAAAACGTCGTGATCCATTTACTAAAAAAATTGCCTTTCACAATGGTCTTGATTTTAAAAGTAGTTGGAGAGCTCCTGTTCTTGCAACAGCTCCAGGTGTTGTTGTTTTTTCAGGATGGCGCACGGGTTATGGAAAAATAATTGAAATTGACCATGGTAATGAATTTAAAACGCGATATGCCCATTTATCCAAAATTTTTGTTAAAAAAGGAAATCTGGTTGCTTTAAACCAAAAAATTGGCTCCATTGGCTCAACAGGAAGAAGTACAGGACCTCACCTCCATTATGAAGTCTGGTTTAAAGGAAGATCATATAATCCCAAAAATTTTTTAAAGGCTGGAGAGTATGCTAAAAGTTAATAAATCAATGAATGGTAAAGAGAACAAACCCACAAAGCTTACAAATACATTGTCTATTTTAAGCAATGATATGTCTATTGAAGGAAATATCATTGCCCAGAGCGATATCCAGATTGAAGGTAGTATAAATGGAAATATTATTGGTAAATCTGTTACCATCGGAACTTCTGCAAAAATAAAAGGAGATATTAGAGCAGAAGAGGTTAATATTAATGGGTATATCGAAGGCAATATTTTTGCTCATCTTGTAAAACTGACTTCTACAAGTCATATTGACGGAAATATTTACCATACCCATATTATGATAGAAAAAGGAGCTTCTATAAGAGGCTTTTTTGAAAAAACAGAAACGCCTCTTAAAGAGCAAAAAGAGATTTCTAACGAGGATATAATATCAAATCTCTCTGATAAAAAGCATAAAGAATCAGAAAATTCTCCTAAGAAAGATGGAAAACATCTTCATGCCATTAAAAAAAATGAAGCAATTTTTTAAGTCAGATCTTTTTTTAATTTATCTTACTATTAATACAGATTAATTATGGGCGCTTATTTTATCACTGGCACAGGTACGGATATTGGTAAGACTCACATTGTAAGCCTACTGATTAAACAGGCACAAATGAGACATAAACAAATTCATGCAGTTAAACCTGTTATTTCAGGATTTGATCAGAATAATCCACAAAAAAGTGATACAGGAATTATTCTTACCTCTCTTGGAAGAAAAATTAATAAAACAGAAATTAATCAATTATCTCCTTTTCGATATCAAAAACCATTATCTCCAGACCATGCATCTCTTTACGAAAATTCTGAAATTATTTTTGAACATTTGGTCGCGTTTTGCAAACATCAACTATTAGAGCATAAAGATAAAAATTTGCTAATAGAAGGCGTTGGTGGTGTCATGGTTCCTCTCAATCAAAACAAAACCACACTTGACTGGATAAAAGCATGTAATATTCCAGCAATCCTGGTTTGTGGTAGCTATCTTGGTGCATTATCTCATAGCTTAACAGCCTATCATACCCTAAAACAATATGAGATTCCTATTAGAATGATGATTATTAATGAATCTAGATCACAGAATGTAGGGCTTGACCAGACCAGAAATAGCCTGTCTAATTTTATTTTGGATATACCCATTATCTGCACTTCATATTGTGCCTATAAAACAAATAATTTAAAAGAAGATATCTTTACATATTATCCAGATATGACAGACTATTTTAATTAAGGATAAAAAATAGCGTCATGAAAAAGAAAAACACAAGCTTATTAAAAACAATTGCAGTTTGTTCAACATTACAAGAAGCAATGATTATTCATTCAGCTCTGACTGCTTATGGGTTTCATGCCTTCATTGCTGATGGGCATACAGATTGTGTTTATGGAGGGGTTATGACCAATGCGCTTGGAGGCATCCGAATTCATGTTCCTTTAAGTGAAGCCAATCAAGCATTAGAATTTCTTCAAATATGTCAGGAACAAAAAGAATAATGGAGAGATAAATATGTCATAATATAGAATTATCCTGAGTATAAATTTAATAACATAACAAATTTTGATTATTCTTTTGCTTCTTGTCTATCAAGAGAATCTGACATACACTTTAAAAAAATCAATAGATTTAAACTAGTAGGAATTGAATAATGTATTTATCTGAACCATATGATTCTTCCAATATTTTTTCTCGTATTTTAAAAAAAGAGCTTCCATGTGAGCAGGTTTATGAAGATTCATACAGTCTTGCTTTTCTAGATTTATATCCACAATCAAAAGGGCATGTTTTAATTATTCCTAAACAAGAAGCACAAAACATATTAGATATCTCAACAGATTATCTAACACACCTTATTCAACTGGTTCAAAAACTTTCCAAAACAATAGAATCTTGTTTAAAACCAGATGGGTTAATCATAAAACAATTTAATGGTAGTGAAGCAGGACAGACCGTTTCCCATTTTCATTTCCATATTATCCCAGTCTATAAAAATACAGGATTGAAATCTCATGCACACGACAAGCAGCAAAAGATTGAAGATCTTCAGCTTTTATCTAAAAAAATACGAACAGCATTAATGAATATGGAAGGATAAAAAATAGAATAAACGAATAAAGGATCAAATGCTAATTATAGAGCATAATATACCTAAGCAATCATAGCAGTATCCTAACCCTTTTATCACAGAATTATTTTTTAATATAAAAATTATATTTTATAATGTGAACCAAATTTAGATCACACAAATATATTTTATAAAACAATTCTCGCATTAAACAAACTTATTATATTGATTAGACCATAAATTAGTTTTCTAAAATTAACTTTATGCTTGATATAAAAATCATATAAATATCTATTTTTCATGAAACATTCATTCAAACTCTTATTTGATACAGCTTGTTTCTTTTTTATAAAAAAGATATTACGCTTTTACTCTCCAATTAATAATAGAATACAACCTTTAATCTAGTTATTTAGAATCCTGCATTTAAAAAGAAATAAAACTGACTTGATGATTTATGTATAAAATTCGGAGACTGTATGGGAATCGATAGAATAAAATCTGCATCAAACTGTTTATAACTTAATTTTAACCCAGATTTTATACCATCCAAATACCCACCTGGCACACCTTGTCTATGATTGGAAAACACACGACCCGTTTCATAACTTAATGAGAAATAAGGGTTTGGAATCTCGGTTCTAATTTCTGTTTGTACCAAATAGCCTTTATTTCCACTTAACCCGTCATTTCGAAATCCACTAATTGTAGAAATTCCACCAATACTAAACCTCTGAGCTCCATAGAGATTATCATCAGAATATTGTCCTTTAATCTGAGTTCTCCAAATTGAAGGAAATATTTTATATTTAAAGGGACGGATATAAGATGCAATATATTGATATCGCTCAAATTGCGCTTTAGGTGCAAAATATTGACGATTTTTATCATGATCTGCACCTAAAATATCAAGCCCATGATCATAGGATAAAGCCGTATTGAGAATACCTTTAAATACACGCTGTTGAAACCATAATGTTAATCCCGCATATGTTGTTGATGGGCTATTAATTCCTATCTTAATTCCTTCAATATAGTTTTTTGTTCTGTTTATACTAAGGTTAACTGACAATCCTGTTTTGATTTTATCATTTCGATAAATCACACGATCAAGACTTGTATTAAATGACAGATTTCTACCAGAAATACCAAAATTACGTCTTTTTCCTGTTAATTCAGTCGCATATCTTGATACGTTTAGACTTGCAATCATCACCCAATATCCATAAGGAATAGAAAAAAACAAACCACCATTTTCCGATTTTTTAGGATTGTTAATTGATGAATTAAAACTGTCTTCTGATAAACTTCTTGAATAAAAAACAGAAACAAATTCACCAAATCCTAACAGGTTTTCTGTATTTCCAGATAAGTTTGCACGAATAATTCCAGTTTGTGATGATCCTGAATTATCCAACCCAAATCTAAAATTCTGTCTTTTTCCAGATCCTTTATTATGAATAAAAACCTGACTATATCCTTTTTGTTTCCCTGGTTTTATATCCATCTTTACCTGATATGCCCTCTGTAATCTATTGAGCTGATCGACACCTTGCTCTAATTTACGCAAATTTAAAGTTTCTCCCTTTCTAATTGGAAAGCTCATCGCAAGTGTTTGTTTTTCCTGTTTGCCCAATTCCTTAAAATACAGTTCCTGCAATTTACCTTCCAGAATTAACAGTCTTAGAATTTTATCTTTTAAATCTTGCTCGGGAATATAAATTCTTGTCGTAACATATCCTTTTTTAACCAGCTGATTGGTCAGATCTCTAATCAGTTTTTGGATTTCTATCAATGACAGGCATTTTTGCTCATACTGTTTTTTAATTCTTATCAAAAAAGAACTGGATATTCTATTTAATCCCTCAAGCCTGATATGATCTATTTGTCTGCATTTCAGTTTATCTGATTTTGAAAAGATATTCTGATCTTTTTGCTCTGGTTGTTGAGAATCTGGTTTTTTCAGGTTGGGAGTTTTTTGTTGCCTTAAAAGTTCATCTTCCCATTTTCTTTCCTGATCGCGCTGTTGCCGTTCTATTTCCTGTTGCTGACGCAAAATAGTATCATTTGATATTTGAGCATAAGATACACCATATAAAGGAAATCCAAAAATAAAACACAGCAAACATACCATTCTATCTTTAAAACACATACCCATACTCCCAATCCATATTAATAGGAAAACAAAAGCAAAATGATTTATTTATCTAATCATTTTAAAAACAATAAGCTTCTTTAAAGATATAATTTCTATTTATATGTCAATACCATTTTAATGATTTTCAATATTTGTTTTTCTAACAAATTCTAAATTTTATTTTTATGTATAAGAAAAATATTTATAGATATATTAATTAGGCAATTGTTTTAATAAAAAAGCAATCTATAATTTAAATTTAAATAATATTTTATAAACTTAATATATCCTGCTTTTATATTATTTTTTTCTTTTAATCTCTGTAATTACAATTTTTTCTATTTCTTCCAATAGTTTTATATATATATTTCTCCACAAAGCACGTTTTTATCATTGGTTAAACCAATAAATGCACTTTTAATGAGCTTATCTACTGGTATAAATGGAGCCAATTCAGATCATATTCATTGTACAAATTTAAAATCTGACAAAGAAGAGTATACAGGCAAATCATCATGAATATCTTTTATCATTCTTGTACATGCTTCTTCAAGAATTTCTTTTAATATGGTTTTGAGACTTTTATAAAGATATATATTTGTAAAAATAATCATTTCTACCAGCATTTTCTGGTAAGAAATCAGACATAAAATAAAGCTTTATATGTAAAAATGTATTAAACTTTTCCTTTATTTTTGTCGAAGTATTATCTTTTATTTTCAAAAAGTCTTTAAAAATCAAGGAGTTATAAGGATAGAGATCTTAGGATTATGGTGCGGATGAGAGGACTTGAACCTCCACGAGCTGCCTCACTGGAACCTAAACCCAGCGCGTCTACCAGTTCCGCCACATCCGCATAATTCTCTAAAAGACATGAAGAATGTCTTACGTCAAGTTCTAAACGTAAAAAATTTTCTTTTACTATATTTTTTTTTACCCTCAACCGCTAAAGGTGATCTAAAAACCGTCCAATAAGTACATACCAAACCTGAAATAATATTTGCAAGCATAATACCAATAAACGCACCTTTAGCACCCGCAATCACAGCACCAAACCAAACACCTGGTACATATAATAAAAAAGAACGTCCAATCGTCAATAATAATCCCATAACTGGCTTTCCCAAAGCATTGAATCCAGAAGAGGCTGAGATTAAAATACCATAGCCTACCATACTTATAGGAACAATTAGAAAATATTGAGCTGTAATAGAAATAATTTCTGTTTCCTTTGAAAACAAGCTTGCAAAAAACTGTTGGAAAATCATAAAAATTAAACCAATCCCGATTCCCCAAATAAAAGAAATAAGGTAAGCAGAAATAAAGCTCTGTTTTACACGATGAGGTAAATTAGCACCTTTATTTTGTCCAACCACAGCTCCAATTGTTGCGCTTAATGCAAATAAAGGCGCAAGTGTAAACATTTCTGTCCGTACCCCTGCTCCAAAGCCAGCAACTCCAAATTCACCTAATTGATAGGAAATACCAGCAGTTGCAAGAGCAACAGATACAGGACCAATTGCATTGGTTAATGCAGCTGGAACACCAACATAAGAAATTTCTTTCCACGATCTAAAAATGGACTCTAATTTAAGTGTTTTTAAGCAGATTAATTTTGATCTATAGATCAAAATTATAGCAACACACACACTAACAAATTGTCCAATTAAGGTTGCAAGAGAAGCTCCTTTCATACCAAGCTCTGGAAAACCAGCGAGCCCAAAAATCAAAAATGGATCAAGAACAGCATTCATAATTGCAGATAAAATCATCATAATGCTTGCCCAAAAAGTGCTCCCCATTGACCTTAAAATACTATTTGTCATCATTGGAATGGAAAGCACTAATGGAGAGAATCTCCAAAAATACATATAATCATTAATATAAGACATGACGCTTTCAGAAATACCAAAATGTATAAATATCGTTCTGACATTAAAAAGCAGAAGAATAGAAATAAGCCCCATCACCAAAAAAGAAAGCAAAAACGCAGAGGTAGATCTGCGTTTTTGCTTTTCAATATTCTTCTCTCCAATTGAACGAGAAATAACAGATGCAGCACCCGCGCCAAGACCAATAGAAATGCTATTAATTGCAAACATAACTGGCATTAGAAAGCCAATCGCAGCCAACGCATTTGCATGCAATCTACCAAGATAAATACTATCAACCAATCCCACAGACATCGTTGCAAATAAAGCTATTGTAAAAGGGAGCGTTAATCTTACCAAATGACAAAATACAGAACCCTGTGTTAAATCATTTGATTGATTTTTATTCTTGTTGTAATTATTTCTAGATTTTTTATCTTGTTGCAATACAAAACTCCATTTTAAAACTTTTAATCTTCTCTGAAAAACTCTAATTCAATAACGACATAAACCTAATAAGGGCATCACAGCATTACGATACCCTCCCTTTAACAAGGTTGCGTTCTATGACCAATAAAGTATATTTTTGTCGATATATTATCTGTCTATTTTTGTACTAATATTCTTTTCCAGAGAAAATATTAGCTGTATACCAAGATCCGAAAAAGCCATAACTACATCATAAGCATATCGCTAATAAAAATCCTAGTCTGCAAATCTGAACAGGCTTTTTAAATCCAATCAAGCGCTTATATATCTATAATATATTCTTTTTTTAGAAAAAAAATCTAGCCTCTTATATACCAAGACCAGAAGAGGCAATGGTTGCCATCATAACAATATCTCCAACAGGTGATCCAAGTCTACAAATTTGAACAGGTTTCTCAAATCCAACTAATATCGGACCGATTACCGTTGCATTCCCAACACTTTGCAATAGCTTGGATGCAATAGAAGCAGAATGAATTGCGGGCATAATTAAAATATTGGCAGGTTCACTTAACCGAGAAAAAGGGTATACAAGCTTATGCGCAGGATCCAGAGCAACATCTGCTGACATTTCTCCTTCATATTCAAAATCCACATTTCTTTTATCTAGAATTTCAACTGTCTTTCTCATCACTTTTGCACGATTTCCCATTGGATTACCAAATGTAGAATAAGACAAAAAAGCAACCCTTGGTGTAAATCCAAATTTTTCGACAGCAATTGCAGCACTTTCTGCAATATCTGCTAACCCTTCTGAATCAGGAAATTCAGTAATATTCGTATCTGCAATAAAGAGTGTTTTACCTTTACTTAAAACTGCTGAAAGCCCAATTAATCTGGAATTTGGCTTTGGATCAATGACCAAGCTAATATCTTTAAGAGCAATATCATAATTGCGCGTAATACCAGTTACAACGCCATCTGCATGCCCCAAAGCAACCATACAAGCTGAAAAAACATTCCGATCATGATTTACAAGCCGTTGTACATCCCGTTTTAAATATCCCTTGCGATTTAATCTTGCATAAAGATATTCTACAAATTCTGGGTTTTGATCTGATAGTTTTGCATTTAAAATTTTAAAATTCTGATTTCTTAATCCTAATAACTTAAAATTATCTAAAACACGATCTTCGCGTCCAATTAAAATTGCCTCTCCCAAACCATTATTGACAAACCCATGAGCTGCTCGAATGACAGAAGGCTCTTCTCCTTCGGCAAATACAACGATTTTTTTCTTTGATTTTACAATTCCCTGTACTCGCTGAACAAAAGCGGCTGTCGGATCCAATCTTCTTGCCAATGCTTTTTTATATATACTCATATCCTCAATTGGCTTTTGAGCAACACCACTATCCATTGCCGCTTGCGCAACAAAAGGTGGGATATATGAAATGAGTCTTGGGTCAAAGGGAGCTGGGATAATATATTCAGAGCCATATTTAGGACGACTACCATGATAAGCCGCGGCAACTTCATCAGGGACATCTTCACGTGCTAATTTTGCCAATGCTTTTGCGGCTGCAATTTTCATTTCATCATTAATCGTACGAGCTCTAACATCAAGAGCGCCTCTAAAGATATATGGAAAGCCTAATACATTATTAACCTGATTTGGATAATCTGAGCGTCCTGTTGCCATAATTGCATCCAGTCTTACCTCTTTTACATGTTCTGGTAAAATCTCGGGATCTGGATTTGCCATTGCAAAAATAATAGGATTTTTTGCCATTGAAGCGACCATTTCCTTGGTTACTATTCCTCCGATCGACAGACCAATAAAACAGTCTGCTCCTTTTAAAGCATCTGATAATGTTCGTTTCTCTGTTTCTATTTCATGCTTTTTTTTCCATTGATCAACTTCTTCCTTACGTCCTTTATAAATGACACCATGACGATCAAGAGCAATCGTATTTTCTTTTTTAACTCCTAATTTCTGTATTAAATTTAAAACCGACAATCCCGCAGCACCCGCGCCTGATAAAACAACCTTAACATCTCTAAGTTTACGATTGGTCAAATCACAGGCATTCATTAATGCAGCAGCAGCAATAATTGCGGTACCATGCTGGTCATCATGAAAAACTGGTATATTTAATGATTTACGTAATTTTTCTTCAATCAAAAAGCTTTCAGGAGATTTAATATCTTCCAGATTAATACCACCAAAACTATGCCCTATTCTTTTAACACATTCGATAAAAGCATCTGGATCTTCTTCTTCAACTTCAATATCAATTGAATTAATATCAGCAAATCGTTTAAATAAAACAGCCTTGCCTTCCATAACAGGCTTGGAAGCCGCCGCGCCCAAATTTCCAAGTCCCAAAATCGCCGTTCCATTTGAAATAACTGCAACCATATTCCCTTTTGATGTATAATCATAGGATTTACTGCTATCTTCAGCAATTTCCTTTACTGGTACAGCAACCCCTGGAGAATAAGCCATTGACAAATCTCTTTGGCTAGCCATAGGTTTTGATGATGTAATTGTTATTTTTCCAGGTGTAGGAGATTCATGAAAATCCAAGACTTCCTCATCTGAAAAAACTGGACCATATGATTTTTTATTGGTCATTAATTTAATCCTGCCTATCCTTTAACGATAACTTATTTTCTTGTTACATTAGATATATTTTGTATAAATACAAGCCCTGTTTTGCCCTCCTCCCCACGAAAGCAATGAAACCTTTATTTAAATTTACCCAGACATTAAGATAAAATGAAACATCAAATATAACTCAACATGAAATGGATATTTGATATAAAAATATTAATTAGAAAACTGCTTCAATCCAGAAAGTGCTGCAATCATAAAAGCATTAAGATCCCCATCTAAAACAGATTGTGTATTAGAAGTCTCTATTTGTGTTCTTAAATCTTTTACCATTTGATAAGGTTGTAAAACATAAGAACGAATTTGTTGTCCCCATCCAATCTCTGATTTTTGATCTTGCATGGTTTGC
>CBCYMI010000031.1:0-71159 GCA_965183855.1 Maricaulaceae bacterium
GGTGGCTTAGATCAGAATTATGCCTTTAATTATACGCAAGGAACACTGAGCATTAATCAGGCAATGCTTAATGTCATAGCGGACAATCAATCAAGAGAATATGGGGAGACCAATCCAAGCCTGACAGGTATAATTACAGGCTTTAAACTTGGAGAAAATGCAAACGTATTAGACACAGCGCCAAGCTATAACACTAGCGCTTTACAATCTAGCGATGTTGGAAGCTATAATATTACTGCCTCTGGTGGCTTAGATCAGAATTATGCCTTTAATTATACGCAAGGAACATTGAGCATTAATCAAGCAATGCTTAATGTGGTAGCGGATAATCAATCAAGAGAATATGGCGAGACCAATCCAAGCCTGACAGGTATCATTACAGGCTTTAAGCTTGGAGAAAATACAAATGTATTAGACACAGCGCCAAGCTATAACACTAGCGCTTTACAGTCTAGCGATGTTGGAAGCTATAACATTACTGCCTCTGGTGGCGCAGATCAAAATTATGCCTTTAACTATACGCAAGGAACACTGAGCATTAATCAAGCAATGCTTAATGTCATGGCAAATGATCAATCAAGAGAATATGGCGAGACAAACCCAAGCCTGACAGGTATCATTACAGGCTTTAAGCTTGGAGAAAATACAAATGTATTAGACACAGCGCCAAGCTATAACACCACCGCTTTACAGTCTAGCGATGTTGGAAGCTATAACATTACTGCCTCTGCTGGAGCAGATCAAAATTATACCTTTAATTATACGCAAGGAACACTGAGCATTAATCAGGCAATGCTTAATGTCATAGCGGACAATCAATCAAGAGAATATGGCGAGACAAACCCAAGCCTGACAGGTATAATTACAGGCTTTAAACTTGGAGAAAATGCAAACGTATTAGACACAGCGCCAAGCTATAACACTAGCGCTTTACAATCTAGCGATGTTGGAAGCTATAATATTACTGCCTCTGGTGGCTTAGATCAGAATTATGCCTTTAATTATACGCAAGGAACATTGAGCATTAATCAAGCAATGCTTAATGTGGTAGCGGACAATCAATCAAGAGAATATGGCGAGACAAACCCAAGCCTGACAGGTATCATTACAGGCTTTAAGCTGGGTCAAGATTCAAACGTATTAGATACAGCACCAAGCTATGCCACGACAGCGACACCATCTAGTGATGTTGGAAATTATGCGATTACGGTATCTGATGGCTTAGATCAGAATTATGCCTTTAATTATACGCAAGGAACACTGAGCATTAATCAAGCACTCCTCAATGTGGTAGCAAATGATCAATCAAGAGAATATGGCGAGACAAACCCAAGCCTGATAGGTATCATTACAGGCTTTAAACTTGGAGAAAATGCAAATGTATTAGATACAGCGCCAAGCTATAACACTAGCGCTTTACAGTCTAGCGATGTTGGAAATTATGCGATTACGGTATCTGGTGGCGCAGATCAAAACTATGCCTTTAATTATACGCAAGGCACGTTCACGATTAATCAGGCAATGCTTAATGTGGTAGCGGACAATCAATCAAGAGAATATGGCGAGACCAATCCAAGCCTGACAGGTATCATTACAGGCTTTAAGCTTGGAGAAAATACAAATGTATTAGACACAGCGCCAAGCTATAACACTAGCGCTTTACAGTCTAGCGATGTTGGAAATTATGCGATTACGGTATCTGGTGGCGCAGATCAAAACTATGCCTTTAACTATACGCAAGGCACGTTCACGATTAATCAAGCAATGCTTAATGTCATAGCGGACAATAAATCAAGAGAATATGGTGAGGCTAATCCAAGCCTGACAGGTATCATTACAGGCTTTAAACTTGGAGAAAATGCAAACGTATTAGACACAGCGCCAAGCTATAACACTAGCGCTTTACAGTCTAGTGATGTTGGAAGCTATAACATTACTGCCTCTGGTGGCTTAGATCAAAACTATGCCTTTAATTATACGCAAGGAACACTGAGCATTAATCAGGCAATGCTTAATGTGGTAGCAAATGATCAATCAAGAGAATATGGCGAGGCCAATCCAAGCCTGACAGGTATCATTACAGGCTTTAAACTTGGAGAAAATGCAAATGTATTAGACACAGCGCCAAGCTATAACACCACCGCGACACAATCTAGCGATGTTGGAAATTATGCGATTACGGTATCTGGTAGCTTAGATCAAAATTATGCCTTTAACTATACGCAAGGCACGTTCACGATTAATCAGGCAATGCTTAATGTCATAGCGGACAATAAATCAAGAGAATATGGCGAGACAAACCCAAGCCTGACAGGTATAATTACAGGCTTTAAGCTTGGAGAAAATGCAAACGTATTAGACACAGCGCCAAGCTATAACACTAGCGCTTTACAATCTAGTGATGTTGGAAGCTATAACATTACTGCCTCTGGTGGCTTAGATCAAAACTATGCCTTTAATTATACGCAAGGAACACTGAGCATTAATCAGGCAATGCTTAATGTGGTAGCGGACAATCAATCAAGAGAATATGGCGAGGCTAATCCAAGCCTGACAGGTATCATTACAGGCTTTAAGCTGGGTCAAGATTCAAATGTATTAGATACAGCGCCAAGCTATAACACGACAGCGACACCATCTAGCGATGTTGGAAATTATGCGATTACGGTATCTGGTGGAGCAGATCAAAATTATGCCTTTAATTATACGCAAGGAACACTGAGCATTAATCAAGCAATGCTTAATGTGGTAGCAAATGATCAATCAAGAGAATATGGCGAGACAAACCCAAGCCTGACAGGTATCATTACAGGCTTTAAGCTTGGAGAAAATACAAATGTATTAGACACAGCGCCAAGCTATAACACCACCGCTTTACAGTCTAGCGATGTTGGAAGCTATAACATTACTGCCTCTGCTGGAGCAGATCAAAATTATACCTTTAATTATACGCAAGGCATGCTGAACATTACTCAAGCAATGCTTAATGTGGTAGCGGACAATCAATCAAGAGAATATGGCGAGACCAATCCAAGCCTGACAGGTATCATTACAGGCTTTAAACTGGGTCAAGATTCAAATGTATTAGACACAGCGCCAAGCTATGCCACGACAGCGACACCATCTAGTGATGTTGGAAGCTATAATATTACTGCCTCTGATGGCTTAGATCAAAATTATGCCTTTAACTATACACAAGGCACGCTCACGATTAATCAAGCAATGCTTAATGTGGTAGCAAATGATCAATCAAGAGAATATGGCGAGGCCAATCCAAGCCTGACAGGTATCATTACAGGCTTTAAACTTGGAGAAAATGCAAATGTATTAGACACAGCGCCAAGCTATAACACCACCGCGACACAATCTAGCGATGTTGGAAATTATGCGATTACGGTATCTGGTAGCTTAGATCAGAATTATACCTTTAATTATACGCAAGGAACACTGAGCATTAATCAGGCAATGCTTAATGTGGTAGCAAATGATCAATCAAGAGAATATGGCGAGACAAACCCAAGCCTGACAGGTATCATTACAGGCTTTAAGCTGGGTCAAGATTCAAATGTATTAGATACAGCGCCAAGCTATAACACTAGCGCTTTACAGTCTAGCGATGCTGGAAATTATGCGATTACGGTATCTGGTGGCGCAGATCAAAATTATGCCTTTAACTATACGCAAGGCACGTTCACGATTAATCAGGCAATGCTTAATGTCATAGCGGACAATCAATCAAGAGAATATGGCGAGATCAATCCAAGCCTGACAGGTATCATTACAGGCTTTAAACTGGGTCAAGATTCAAATGTATTAGACACAGCGCCAAGCTATAACACCACCGCTTTACAGTCTAGCGATGTTGGAAATTATGCGATTACGGTATCTGGTGGCGCAGATCAAAATTATGCCTTTAACTATACGCAAGGAACACTGAGCATTAATCAAGCAATGCTTAATGTGGTAGCGGACAATCAATCAAGAGAATATGGCGAGACCAATCCAAGCCTGACAGGTATAATTACAGGCTTTAAGTTGGGTCAAGATTCAAACGTATTAGACACAGCGCCAAGCTATAACACCACCGCGACACCATCTAGTGATGTTGGAAGCTATAATATTACTGCCTCTGGTGGCTTAGATCAGAATTATGCCTTTAATTATACGCAAGGAACACTGAGCATTAATCAGGCAATGCTTAATGTGGTAGCAAATGATCAATCAAGAGAATATGGCGAGACAAACCCAAGCCTGACAGGTATCATTACAGGCTTTAAGCTGGGTCAAGATTCAAACGTATTAGACACAGCGCCAAGCTATAATACTAGCGCTTTACAGTCTAGTGATGTTGGAAGCTATAATATTACTGCCTCTGGTGGTGCAGATCAGAATTATGCCTTTAACTATACACAAGGCACGTTCACGATTAATCAGGCAATGCTTAATGTGGTAGCGGACAACCAATCAAGAGAATATGGCGAGGCTAATCCAAGCCTGACAGGCACAATTACAGGCTTTAAGCTTGGAGAAAATACAAATGTATTAGACACAGCGCCAAGCTATAACACCACCGCGACACCATCTAGTGATGTTGGAAGCTATAATATTACTGCCTCTGGTGGCTTAGATCAGAATTATGCCTTTAATTATACGCAAGGAACACTGAGCATTAATCAGGCAATGCTTAATGTCATAGCGGACAATCAATCAAGAGAATATGGGGAGACCAATCCAAGCCTGACAGGTATAATTACAGGCTTTAAACTTGGAGAAAATGCAAACGTATTAGACACAGCGCCAAGCTATAACACTAGCGCTTTACAATCTAGCGATGTTGGAAGCTATAATATTACTGCCTCTGGTGGCTTAGATCAGAATTATGCCTTTAATTATACGCAAGGAACATTGAGCATTAATCAAGCAATGCTTAATGTGGTAGCGGATAATCAATCAAGAGAATATGGCGAGACCAATCCAAGCCTGACAGGTATCATTACAGGCTTTAAGCTTGGAGAAAATACAAATGTATTAGACACAGCGCCAAGCTATAACACTAGCGCTTTACAGTCTAGCGATGTTGGAAGCTATAACATTACTGCCTCTGGTGGCGCAGATCAAAATTATGCCTTTAACTATACGCAAGGAACACTGAGCATTAATCAAGCAATGCTTAATGTCATGGCAAATGATCAATCAAGAGAATATGGCGAGACAAACCCAAGCCTGACAGGTATCATTACAGGCTTTAAGCTTGGAGAAAATACAAATGTATTAGACACAGCGCCAAGCTATAACACCACCGCTTTACAGTCTAGCGATGTTGGAAGCTATAACATTACTGCCTCTGCTGGAGCAGATCAAAATTATACCTTTAATTATACGCAAGGAACACTGAGCATTAATCAGGCAATGCTTAATGTCATAGCGGACAATCAATCAAGAGAATATGGCGAGACAAACCCAAGCCTGACAGGTATAATTACAGGCTTTAAACTTGGAGAAAATGCAAACGTATTAGACACAGCGCCAAGCTATAACACTAGCGCTTTACAATCTAGCGATGTTGGAAGCTATAATATTACTGCCTCTGGTGGCTTAGATCAGAATTATGCCTTTAATTATACGCAAGGAACATTGAGCATTAATCAAGCAATGCTTAATGTGGTAGCGGACAATCAATCAAGAGAATATGGCGAGACAAACCCAAGCCTGACAGGTATCATTACAGGCTTTAAGCTGGGTCAAGATTCAAACGTATTAGATACAGCACCAAGCTATGCCACGACAGCGACACCATCTAGTGATGTTGGAAATTATGCGATTACGGTATCTGATGGCTTAGATCAGAATTATGCCTTTAATTATACGCAAGGAACACTGAGCATTAATCAAGCACTCCTCAATGTGGTAGCAAATGATCAATCAAGAGAATATGGCGAGACAAACCCAAGCCTGACAGGTATCATTACAGGCTTTAAGCTGGGTCAAGATTCAAACGTATTAGACACAGCGCCAAGCTATAATACTAGCGCTTTACAGTCTAGTGATGTTGGAAGCTATAATATTACTGCCTCTGGTGGTGCAGATCAGAATTATGCCTTTAACTATACACAAGGCACGTTCACGATTAATCAGGCAATGCTTAATGTGGTAGCGGACAACCAATCAAGAGAATATGGCGAGACCAATCCAAACCTGACAGGTATCATTACAGGCTTTAAGCTGGGTCAAGATTCAAATGTATTAGATACAGCGCCAAGCTATGCCACGACAGCGACACCATCTAGCGATGTTGGAAGCTATAATATTACTGCCTCTGCTGGAGCAGATCAAAATTATACGTTTAATTATACGCAAGGCATGCTGAACATTACTCAAGCAATGCTTAATGTGGTAGCGGACAATCAATCAAGAGAATATGGCGAGACTAATTCAAGCCTGACAGGTATCATTACAGGCTTTAAGCTTGGAGAAAATGCAAATGTATTAGACACAGCGCCAAGCTATAATACTAGCGCTTTACAGTCTAGCGATGTTGGAAATTATGCGATTACGGTATCTGGTGGCGCAGATCAAAATTATGCCTTTAACTATACGCAAGGCACGTTCACGATTAATCAGGCAATGCTTAATGTCATAGCGGACAATAAATCAAGAGAATATGGCGAGACCAATCCAAGCCTGACAGGTATCATTACAGGCTTTAAACTGGGTCAAGATTCAAACGTATTAGACACA
Organism: Maricaulaceae bacterium; assembly: GCA_965183855.1. GTDB lineage: Bacteria > Pseudomonadota > Alphaproteobacteria > Caulobacterales > Maricaulaceae > CBCYMI01. The sequence continues at coordinate 6,739 of CBCYMI010000031.1, forward strand.
GCGCCAAGCTATAACACGACAGCGACACCATCTAGTGATGTTGGAAGCTATAATATTACTGCCTCTGGTGGCGCAGATCAAAATTATGCCTTTAACTATACACAAGGAACACTGAGCATTAATCAAGCAATGCTTAATGTCATGGCAAATGATCAATCAAGAGAATATGGCGAGACCAATCCAAGCCTGACAGGTATAATTACAGGCTTTAAACTGGGTCAAGATTCAAACGTATTAGACACAGCGCCAAGCTATGCCACGACAGCGACACCATCTAGTGATGTTGGAAATTATGCGATTACGGTATCTGGTGGCTTAGATCAGAATTATGCCTTTAATTATACGCAAGGAACACTGAGCATTAATCAGGCAATGCTTAATGTCATAGCGGACAATCAATCAAGAGAATATGGCGAGACCAATCCAAGCCTGACAGGTATCATTACAGGCTTTAAACTGGGTCAAGATTCAAACGTATTAGACACAGCGCCAAGCTATAACACTAGCGCTTTACAGTCTAGCGATGTTGGAAATTATGCGATTACGGCATCTGGTGGCGCAGATCAAAATTATGCCTTTAACTATACGCAAGGCACGCTCACGATTAATAAAGCAATGCTTAATGTCATAGCGGACAATCAATCAAGAGAATATGGCGAGGCCAATCCAAGCCTGACAGGTATCATTACAGGCTTTAAACTGGGTCAAGATTCAAATGTATTAGACACAGCGCCAAGCTATGCCACTAGCGCTTTACAGTCTAGCGATGTTGGAAGCTATAATATTACTGCCTCTGGTGGCTTAGATCAGAATTATGCCTTTAATTATACACAAGGCACGTTCACGATTAATCAGGCAATGCTTAATGTCATGGCAAATGATCAATCAAGAGAATATGGCGAGATCAATCCAAGCCTGACAGGTATCATTACAGGCTTTAAGCTGGGTCAAGATTCAAACGTATTAGACACAGCGCCAAGCTATAACACGACAGCGACACCATCTAGCGATGTTGGAAATTATGCGATTACGGCATCTGGTGGCGCAGATCAAAATTATGCCTTTAACTATACGCAAGGCACGCTCACGATTAATAAAGCAATGCTTAATGTCATAGCGGACAATCAATCAAGAGAATATGGCGAGGCCAATCCAAGCCTGACAGGTATAATTACAGGCTTTAAACTGGGTCAAGATTCAAATGTATTAGACACAGCGCCAAGCTATGCCACTAGCGCTTTACAGTCTAGCGATGTTGGAAGCTATAATATTACTGCCTCTGGTGGCTTAGATCAGAATTATGCCTTTAATTATACACAAGGCACGTTCACGATTAATCAGGCAATGCTTAATGTCATGGCAAATGATCAATCAAGAGAATATGGCGAGATCAATCCAAGCCTGACAGGTATCATTACAGGCTTTAAGCTGGGTCAAGATTCAAACGTATTAGACACAGCGCCAAGCTATAACACGACAGCGACACCATCTAGCGATGTTGGAAATTATGCGATTACTGCCTCTGGTGGCGCAGATCAGAATTATGCCTTTAACTATACGCAAGGAACACTGAGCATTAATCAAGCACTCCTCAATGTGGTAGCGGACAATCAATCAAGAGAATATGGCGAGGCTAATCCAAGCCTGACAGGCACAATTACAGGCTTTAAACTGGGTCAAGATTCAAATGTATTAGACACAGCGCCAAGCTATAACACCACCGCTTTACAGTCTAGCGATGTTGGAAATTATGCGATTACGGTATCTGGTGGCGCAGATCAAAATTATGCCTTTAACTATACGCAAGGAACACTGAGCATTAATCAAGCAATGCTTAATGTGGTAGCGGACAATCAATCAAGAGAATATGGCGAGACCAATCCAAGCCTGACAGGTATAATTACAGGCTTTAAGTTGGGTCAAGATTCAAACGTATTAGACACAGCGCCAAGCTATGCCACGACAGCGACACCATCTAGTGATGTTGGAAATTATGCGATTACTGCTTCTGGTGGAGCAGATCAAAACTATGCCTTTAACTATACGCAAGGCACGCTCACGATTAATAAAGCAATGCTTAATGTCATGGCAAATGATCAATCAAGAGAATATGGCGAGACAAACCCAAGCCTGACAGGTATAATTACAGGCTTTAAGCTGGGTCAAGATTCAAACGTATTAGACACAGCGCCAAGCTATAACACGACAGCGACACCATCTAGCGATGTTGGAAATTATGCGATTACTGCTTCTGGTGGCTTAGATCAGAATTATGCCTTTAATTATACGCAAGGAACACTGAGCATTAATCAGGCAATGCTTAATGTCATGGCAAATGATCAATCAAGAGAATATGGCGAGACAAACCCAAGCCTGACAGGTATAATTACAGGCTTTAAGCTGGGTCAAGATTCAAACGTATTAGACACAGCGCCAAGCTATAACACGACAGCGACACCATCTAGCGATGTTGGAAATTATGCGATTACGGTATCTGGTGGCTTGGATCAGAATTATGCCTTTAATTATACGCAAGGCACGTTCACGATTAATCAAGCAATGCTTAATGTGGTAGCGGACAATCAATCAAGAGAATATGGCGAGGCTAATCCAAACCTGACAGGTATCATTACAGGCTTTAAACTTGGAGAAAATACAAATGTATTAGACACAGCGCCAAGCTATAACACTAGCGCTTTACAATCTAGTGATGTTGGAAATTATGCGATTACGGTATCTGGTGGCTTAGATCAGAATTATGCCTTTAATTATACGCAAGGAACACTGAGCATTAATCAGGCAATGCTTAATGTCATGGCAAATGATCAATCAAGAGAATATGGCGAGACAAACCCAAGCCTGACAGGTATAATTACAGGCTTTAAGCTGGGTCAAGATTCAAACGTATTAGACACAGCGCCAAGCTATAACACGACAGCGACACCATCTAGCGATGTTGGAAATTATGCGATTACTGCCTCTGGTGGCGCAGATCAGAATTATGCCTTTAATTATACGCAAGGAACACTGAGCATTAATCAGGCAATGCTTAATGTGGTAGCAAATGATCAATCAAGAGAATATGGCGAGGCTAATTCAAGCCTGACAGGTATAATTACGGGCTTTAAGCTTGGAGAAAATGCAAACGTATTAGAAAATGCAATATTTGAATATACAACAAACGCAAACTCTGAGAGTCTTCCTGGACGTTATAATATTCTTGTTTCTGGAAGCGGTATAGAGAAAAACTATATATATCAATATATAAAAGGAAGTTTGTTTATTTCTAATATAACAGATACTAAAATTACTCTACCAGATACAGTCATAATAAATATACAGGAAAGTCTAGCTGATAATCAAATATCTTTAATGTTTAATGACCATAAGAATGGTTCAAAAACAGCAAATGAATTTATATATAATAAAATGCTATTTTATAAGAAGCCAGAAAAAAAATATGACATTTCTACATTGTCGAATAATAATTTTTTAATTGTATCGCCAAACCTTATATCACTCTTTAAAATAAAAAATTTAAATGATGATAATACTGTAACAATTATTGTAAATAATATGCACTTTTAAATTCAACTAGCCATGACTTTCAAAATTGGTTATAATGCCGTGTTCAGGAACTTCACCTTCTGCTCTTCCAACTAATTCTATAATATCAGAAAGATCAACAAATGCATCTGCCTGTCTCCTAAGCTCATCAGAAACCATTGGAGGATTGGACTTTAGAGTTGAGATAATAGAAACACGACAGCCTTGACGCTGAACAGCCTCTATAAGATGCTTGAAATTACCATCTCCAGAAAAAAGAACAATATGATCAAGTACGGACGCTGCTTCCATAACATCTACTGTAAGCTCGACATCCATATCTCCTTTTATCCGTTTCTTCCCTTGAGAATCTATATATTCCCGTGTAGGTTTGGTAATAACTTTAAATCCATTATAATCAAGCCAATCAATCAAAGGTCTTAAAGGTGAATATTCCTCATTCTCAATTAGAGCCGTATAATAGTGAGAACGCATTAAACGACCTCTTTTACGAAACTCTTCCAGTAATTTCTTATAATCAATATCAAACTCAAGTGCTTTTGCTGCAGAATAAAGGTTGGCACCATCAATAAATAACCCTATACGTTCATTAAGATAAAAAGCCATTTTTATTTCCTGTTTTTTGATTTATTAAAAAAATTAAAGGCTTAATTATGACAATTATTATCGCTATTGGTTCCAATCTGGATTATCATAATCAAACTCCTATTCAAAATATAAAATTGGGAATTCATTACTTAAAACAAAATCATTTTAAGATCCTTGCCCAGTCAAATTGGTGGGAATCTGAACCAGACCCACCTTCATATCAACCAAATTATATTAATGCTATAGTAATAGCGCATAGCTTTGTAACACCAAAAACACTTTTATTTCAACTTCATAAAATAGAAAATTTATTTGGAAGAGCTAAAATTAGAAAAAAAAACCAGGCTAGAACGCTTGATCTTGATCTAATAGATTATCATGGATTAATCTATAAACCTAAATATAAAGGAGATTTAATCCTACCTCATCCTAAAATGCATGAAAGAGGGTTTGTTTTAGCTCCCTTATCTGAAACAAACCCTAAATGGAAACATCCAGTTCTGAAGAAAACTGTGAAAGATTTATATATAGAGTTTAAAAAATCTTTTTCTGATATAAAAAAACCATTTTTAAACAAGATAAAAGAACTTGAAAAAGAATCATAACTGGCTTATTATTTGTCAATAATACTAGTTTGGAGAAAAATATGGCTCGTATAACAGTCGAGGATTGTGTAAATAAAGTTTCGAATCGGTTTAAACTGGTTTTATTATCAGCTCAGAGAGCCAGGAAGTATTTCTGCAGGTTCTCCTTTAGAAGTAGAGCGTGATAATGATAAAAATACAGTTATTGCATTAAGAGAAATAGCTGAAGAAAAACTAGCAGTAAATACTCTGGAAGAAGGATTAATCAGAAGATTAAGAAGAGTTGTTCCTGCAGAAGATAATATCGAAAATGAAGATATTCCAAAAATTGAAGAACCAACTCCAGAAATGGACGAAGAAGCTTTATTAAAAGCTTTACAAACAGATCAAAATACTAAATTAGATGGACGATCTTCTTGAAAAACAATAAAATAGATTCATAAGAAATAGTGAAAAATAAAAATAATCCGTTTTAAAGAAAATAAAAATTTGGAAAAATAAAATCAGGAATTAAAGTCTTTTTTCTAAAAGATAAAGGATTATTCTAAAGAATATTAGAATTTAAACCTAGAAAAGAATATATAGAAATAATCGTAAAAAACTAGAATAAGAATTAATTATAAACAAAGCTATGTTTATAAGCAAAAAAGCTTCTATAAATTCCAAATAAGGTATAGCTATACATAAATATTCAAAAAAAATATAAACTAAATGAATACCAGAGTTAACAAATAAACTGAATTTTAAAAATTATATTACGATAAACCGTAACCTTAAAGGAAGAGATATAAAACTGAATTGTCTGAAAGCGCAAGATCATATAAAGAAAACAACGAACAAGATTTACAGGCTCTCATTTCTCATATTCAAACCTATGATGAGACTGTTAATAAAGAATTAGTTACACAAGCATATCGTTTGTGTAAAAAAGCGCATCAAGGTCAGATCAGAAAATCTGGAGAACCTTATTATACACATCCGCTAGCCGTTGCAGAAATACTAACAGAACTTAGACTGGATTACGCCTCTATCTGTACGGCATTATTACATGATACGATAGAAGATACAGATGTGACATTTCAGAATATTGAAAATAAATTCGGTCTGGAAATTGCTAAATTAGTTGATGGTGTTACCAAGCTTTCTCAGCTTGAATTAAATTCAAAAAAAACAGCGCAGGCAGAAAATCTACAAAAATTTATTACGGCAATTTCAAAAGATGTTCGTGTCTTATTAATAAAATTAGCAGATCGTTTACATAATATGCGAACCTTAAGTCATATTTCAAATAGTCAAAAAAAAGAAAAAAAATCAAGAGAAACTCTGGAAATCTACGCACCTTTAGCACGAAAAATCGGAATTCATCGTTTTTCTAGCGAATTAGAAGATCTTTCTTTTAGATATCTCAATTCGTCAGCTTATGAATCGATCGTAACCAGATTGAATACATTAAAATTACAAAGAACAGATTCTGTTGCACTGGTGTCTGAAAGTATTGCAAAAACGCTTGAAGAAACAGGAATTCAAGCACGTGTTTTTGGCAGAGAAAAAAAACCATATTCTATTTGGCGCAAACTTGAAAGAATGGCGATAGATTTCTCTGATTTGGCGGATATTTATGCATTTAGAGTCATTGTAGAGACAATTCCTCAATGCTATCAGGTTTTGGGAATTGCTCATACAGTATGGAGATGCCTACCTAGTCGATTTAAAGACTATATTTCAACACCTAAACTAAATGGATATCGTTCCTTGCATACAACAATATTGGGACCTGATAATTTACGAGTAGAATTACAAATTAGAACAGAATCCATGGATCAAATTGCTGAAAATGGTGTCGCTGCGCATTGGCGCTATAAAAACAAATCCTATGTATATGATACTGAATTAGCTAAGGAAGCTGGTAGTAGTGATTTTTTTGAAAAACTAAGACCATTATTTGAAATTCTTGAACATGGTGGGGATCCAGATGAGTTTTTGGAACATGCCAAGCTTGAAATGTTTTCTGATCAAGTTTTTGCATTTACACCTAAAGGAGATATTATTCCGTTACCCATGGGGGCAACTCCTTTGGATTTTGCCTATGCTGTACACACTCAGATAGGAGATACATGCATTGGTGCCAAGATTAATGGTAAAAAAAAGCCCTTACGAACAAGACTTGAAAATGGAGATGTTGTTGCAATCATCAGAAGCGCAAATGCAAGCTTAAATTTAAATTGGGAAAATATTGTTGTTACTGGAAAAGCAAGATCCGCGATTAAACGATTAATCAGACGTTCTGAACGTGAAGAATTTGAACGAATTGGAAAACTTATTGCCAATAGGGCTTTTAAACGAAATAATAAAAATCTGGACTCTTCTGATTTAACAGATGCATTATTCAGATTAGGCTATAAGGAAGAAAATAGCTTATATGAAGATTTAGGAAAAGGACGTTTATCTGGTGAAGAATTGTTAGATTCTGTCTTTCCAGCTAGAAAAAAAATGGAAAATAAAGAAGAACGTCATTTGATTAATAATAAAACAGCCTGGTTATTTGTAGACGGGCAGGGGTTAACGCCTGGAATTACATTGCATTTTTCAGAATGCTGTTATCCTTTACCAGGGGATAGAATCATAGGCTTGCTTAAAAGAGATATAGGTGTAGAAATTCATAGTATTGATTGTGAAACTCTTGCGCAATACGAAAAAAATCAGAATATATGGCTTGATCTTGGATGGACTTCTGAAGCTGAAAAACATTCGGTTTCTATCGGACAAATCAAAATAACCATAGAGCATGTTCCAGGCGTTTTAGCACAAATTTCAACACTTGTTTATGAAAATAAAGCTAATATTACCAATATTAAATTTGAGAATAGAACTTCTGATTTTTTTGATATTGAACTCGATGTAGAAGTAGAAAACGCAAAACATTTATCACAAATTATTACAGCATTAAGGGCTTGTGGCTCTGTTATTTCAGCACAACGTTCAAGGAATTTATATTGAACATAGTAAAAATAAAAAAACAAATCTGGATCATTAGAAAAAGCTTATTAATTGAGCTCTAATTATTCTATAACTCAATGAGGGATCAATAATTCATTCTAATATAAAACGCGTACTTAAATAAAAATCACAGGATAGCTTCAAAATACCAAATCCCGTAAATGAAATTAAAAAAACAGGCTTCTAAGACGTTGGTTTAATTAAAAAATATAGATGATTAGAAATCACGAATTAATTGAATTTTAAAGAATATTTTTTTGAAAATACTCATCATTTTACAAAACATATCATTTGGTTTAAATCAATTGTATATTCTATATATCTAGATCAAAAACAGATGTAAATGAGCTTTAAAAACAGAAAAAATAGAGTTAAACTGTTCAAAAAGCAACTTGGAATGAAAACAAATCATAAAATAGGAGTTTTATAAAGTGGATACAAAACAGATCTTAGATATTTTTAAACAGGAGGGGGCATTATTGGAAGGACATTTTATTTTATCTTCTGGATTAAGAAGTCCTGTTTTTTTACAAAAATCTCTTATTTTTCAAAATCCGAAAATAACAGAACTCTTATGTCAAGCTTTGGCAGATAAAATACTATCTGAATATGGAAAAATTGAATATATTGTCTCTCCAGCATTGGGGGGTATTATTCCAGGATATGAAACCGCAAGAGCTTTGGGTATAAAAGCTGTCTATGTTGAGAGAGAATCAAACGAATTTAAGCTTAGAAGAGGATTTTCAATTCCAAAAAAATCAAATGTCGTTATGGTAGAAGATATTGTTACAACAGGATTATCTTCAAGAGAATGTCTTGAAAGTCTGGATAAGCTGGAAATTAATCTTATAGGCGGCGCTTGTATTATTGATCGCTCTGGAGGAAAAGCAAGAATAGGAAAACCTCTTATTTCTCTAGCTCAACTTGACTTTCCTGTTTATCAACCCGATCATTTACCTGAAGAATTAGCAAAAATTAAACCTGTTAAACCTGGAAGTAGAAATTTATAGTTTTAAAATAGAATGATAAAAATGGATCTTAAGCCCAAATTAAAATAATTTTATCACGTATAAATCAACCTAAGAACTTAATCCATTTAGAAAAATATCAGCCCTATCAGCTTGAGAAATAATACATATTTAGAATATGAATTTACTTGATATCAAATATAAAATATAAATAATTCATTTGAATTTGATAAAATTAAATCCATTTCTAAAAATAATAAAAGAAAAAAGACTGATTTTGAGTTTATTATATCATAAAATAATATAATATAATATAATAAACTTCTTCAAATGGTATGATTAAAATATTATGATTAAAATATTATGATTAAAATATAATGTATGATTAAAATATATGGAAATAAAAATGCAGACCTATCGGTTAGGTGTTAATATAGATCATGTTGCAACAATTAGAAATGCAAGGGGAGGAATTCATCCAAATCCATTACGTGCAGCAAAACTGGCTATTCATGCAGGCGCTGATGGAATTACAGCACATTTAAGAGAAGATCGGCGTCATATTAGAGATCAGGATATGTTTGATCTTCAATCTTTATGCCTTAAAATGAATAAGCCTTTAAATATGGAAATGGCTGTTACCCAAGAAATGCTTGAAATCGCTAAAAAAATAAGACCTCATGCAGTTTGTCTTGTTCCTGAAAAAAGAGAAGAACAAACAACAGAAGGAGGATTAGATGCATATCATATGCAAGAGAAATTAAGTCCTTTTATTCAGGAATTAAAACAAGCTGGCAGTCGCGTATCTCTGTTTATTGAACCTGAAATCAGACAATTGGAAACGGCAATTAATATAAACGCTCCAGTTATTGAACTTCACACAGGGGGGTATTGTGAAGCCGTATTAGAAAAAAATTCAGAACAAGTTTCAACCTTACTAAATAATCTGATTCATTGTACGAATATGGCAAATGAGATGGGGTTAGAAGTCCATGCAGGACATGGACTGGATTATGAAACAGTTATTCCACTTGCCAAACAAAAACATATTATTGAATTTAATATTGGACATTTCCTGATTGGAGAAGCTATTCTAACTGGATTAAAACCAGCTATTGAAAAAATGAGAATGATTATTGCAACTGAAAGAAATTCATGATTATTGGTATTGGAATAGACAGTGTTGATATTCGCCGAATTGAACAAACGATAAAACGTTTCGGAACTAGATTTTTAAATAGGGTGTTTACTCTGGAAGAACAGGCAAGAAGTGAAAAACAAAAAAACAAAATTGCATCTTATGCAAAAAGGTTTGCAGCGAAAGAAGCGATGGTAAAAGCATTGGGAACAGGCATCGGAAAAGGCGTTGGTTGGAAAGATGTTTGTATTCTCAATAATCAATATAACCAGCCTAAAATTGAATTAAATGGGAAAGCTAAAACAGTTTTGGATCAGTTATGTGAAAAAAAAACGAGCAAATTACATATTTCTTTGACAGATGAATATCCATATGCGCAAGCCTATATTATTATAGAAGCATTAAAGAATTAAAAAACAATATAACATAGATTTTATCAGGATCATATTATGAAGATGATTTTAATCCATTTTTTAAAAAAAATATGGAATTTTATTAAATCCATGATTCCAATTCTTATTTTAGTATTGGTTATCAGGACGTTTTTTATAGGTCTTTATCGAATTCCATCTGGTTCTATGGAGCCTGGATTAGTTGTTGGAGATGTTTTATTTGCAAGTAAATATTCTTATGGATATAGCCGATATAACTTTTTTTCACCGATTAGAAACATCTTACCAGAAGGTCGAATTTTAAATCGGCAGCCCGAACGAGGAGATGTTATTGTTTTTAAAACGCCAAATGATCGCTGTAAATTCTCATTAAAAGATAGTTATAAACGTCAATGTAGAAATTTTATCAAGCGCATAATTGGCTTGCCAGGAGATTCTATCCAGATCATAAATGGAATTATTTATATTAATCATAATCCCGTATTAACACAAAGATTGAAAGAACAACCCTATCATTTATATGATCCAAATGATGAGCAAACAAAATATTATTACGAAACCCTACCAGAAGGACGTCGCTATATTCAAAAAGATACAATTCCAAATGCACAGCTAGATAATACAAATCTATTTATTATCCCAGATGGGTATTATTTTTATATGGGAGATAATAGAGATAATTCATCAGATAGTCGTTTACCAACACCTTATGGCATAGGAATGGTTTCTAAAGATAATATTTTAGCAAAAGCCAGAATGATTGTATATTCAGCAGATCAGAAATTTAATCTATTTTTTCCATGGACCTGGAAATCTTTTAGAATAGACCGATTTTTTAAGAGCATTAAATGAAGCCTGAATCTTCCAGTTTATCAAAAAAAATGAAATTATCTGATTTAGAATCTCATTTAAATTATCAGTTTAAAAATAAAGCATTACTCATTCAGGCTTTAACGCATTCTAGCTATTATCAACAGAAAAATAAACTAAAAAAAGACAATCAAAGGCTTGAATTTCTAGGAGATCGAGTTCTCGGATTATTAACTGCTGAATATTTATTTCATCAAGATAAATTGGCAAGAGAAGGACAACTTGCTGTCCAGTTAAATGCATTTGTTTGCAAGGAGAGTTGTGCTAAAATTGCAAAAAAAATGAATTTAGATCAATTTATTTTACTTTCTTCTTCTGAAGAAGCACAAGGAGGGCGAGATAAAGATACAATTTTAGCAGATAGTTGTGAAGCTATTTTGGCTGCAATTTATTTAGATGGAGGTCTTTTTGCCGTAAAACGGATTTATGATCAATTTTGGATATCCATGTTTAACCAAACCAGACTCATTCAAAAAGATCCCAAAAGTCGTCTTCAAGATTGGGTTTTAAAAAAAAATAACCAAATTCCTGTTTATGAATTAATTAATAAAATAGGAGCAGATCATATGCCTCATTTTACTGTAAAAGTAAGTATTTTTAATGGTATGCAAATGGAAGGTCAGGGAAAAACAAAAAGAGAAGCCGAATATGAAGCTGCCAAAAAATTATTATATAAATTAACATGATAAAGTCTAATATGAATGATAAAAAACAACAAAAATCTGGATTTGTAGCAATTATTGGTGCTCCCAATGCAGGAAAATCGACTCTGGTTAATGCTTTAGCTAAAGAAAAAATCTCAATTGTTACTCATAAAGTACAAACCACACGATTTCAAGTAAAAGCAATTTATACAGAAGAAAATAGCCAGGTTATTTTAGTTGATACACCTGGAATTTTTACTGCTAAAAACAGATTTAATCGAGCTATGGTAGAATCTGCTAGAGAAGGGGCAAAACAATCAGATTATATCATTCATTTGATTGATGTGCGCTCAGAATTTAAATTCATTCAAAAAAATAATGCTCATAAATTTCATCCTCAAACTGAATTGGTAATAAAACAAATATCAAGTTTTGTTAAGAAAAACTGTTTTCTTGTTTTAAACAAGATTGATCTGATTGCCAAACCAGATCTACTAAACATAACAGAGAAATTTCGCCAAACGGGATTATATGACCAGTATTTTATGATTTCCGCAAAAAAAAATCAGGGCATTCAAGATTTAAGACATTATTTGGCTGATATGATGCCTGAAGGAGTTTGGCTATATCCAAAAGATCAATTGAGTGATTTACCAATGGAATTGCTTACTTCAGAATTAACGAGAGAAAAACTATTTTTATTTTTTAATCAAGAGATTCCTTATGATATTATGGTTAAAACCATTTCATATTCAGAACAAAATCATAAACTTCGAATTGAACAGGTTATTTATGTCAGTCATAAAAGTCAAAAACCAATGATTATTGGTCATAAAGGACGCTCTATTCGTCGAATAGGAGAACAAGCACGTTATGAAATGCAAGCATTGTTTGGAAAAAAAACAGATTTATTTTTAACGGTTAGGATAAAAGAAAACTGGAATCAGAAAGCTGAAAACTTTAACGCTTTAGGATTAAATTATAAGTCTGAATTAGGATAGAGCTCGATCTATCAAACTGGAATATTAAATATAAAAACAGAGCGATTATCTCGTATATCTCGTATTTATTATGTTCTAAAATCAGCAGCATAAATCTGGATTTTACATATTGATTTTAAAATAGGAATAAAGAATGGTTCAATGGTCAGATAATGCTTATATACTCAGAACAAGGTCACATGGAGAATATAATCTGATTGTTGATGTGATGACAGAACGATTTGGTCGAGCAGTCGGCTTGATTAAGTCTGGAAAATCAAAAAAAAATAGAGGCGTTATTCAAATTGGAAATCAGGTAAGTGTAAACTGGCAGGCTAGACTGGAAGAGCATTTAGGCGTTTTCCAGATTGAATTACTAAAAGACAGATCCGCAATTTTAATGCAGAGTAAATTATCTCTTTATGCATTAAAAGCAATCTCTAACCTGACATGTCTTGCATGCGCAGAAAGACAAATTTATCCAAATTCATATCAGGCGTGCAATATTTTAATCGATTATTTACATAAACCAGATATTTGGCCTGCATTATATGTTCTTTGGGAGTTTGGCTTATTGGCGGAATTGGGATATGCGATTGATATTAATCGCTGTGCTCTGACAGGAACAAAAGAAAACCTTGCATTTATCAGCCCAAAATCTGGAAAGGCTGCATGTTATGAAGCTGGAAAAAAACATGAAGATAAATTATTAAAACTACCAAAATTTCTAATTCAGCATGATGAGCATCCTAATTTATCAGATATTAAAAATGGGTTTTACCTAACAGGATATTTTCTGGAAAAACATGTTTTATGGCCTTTAAATCATCTCTTGCCAGAAGAGAGAAATTTAATGATACAAACTCTTAAGGAAATCTATTCTGGAAATAATTCTAAAAAAGATAAACAAAAAAGAGAGATTAATATAGAAACTTCTTGAAAATAGATATTTCTTTGTTGAAAATTAAATACGTCAGAAAAGCAAGCAGATTGAACAATGAGATTAAAAAAATTCTGTTATGAAGACTAAAAACATGGTTAAATTTAAGCTTGGCTTTACTTTAAAACACCCTGTATACTCTATTATGAATGGTAAATATTTATGTTAAAAGATAAAACAAAAATTATTGAAGAACCTCTTGATCAGGCATTATCCGAGCGTTATTTATCTTATGCACTCTCTACGATTACACAACGAGCTTTGCCAGATGTAAGAGATGGTCTTAAACCCGTTCATAGAAGAATTCTTTATGCGATGTTACAATTAAAACTGGATCCAAAATCTGGTTATAAAAAATGCGCAAGAGTTGTTGGAGAAACAATCGGTCGATTTCATCCTCATGGTGAACAATCAATTTATGATGCATTGGTAAGATTAGCCCAAGAATTTGCACATCGATATCCATTAATAGATGGACAAGGTAATTTCGGTAATATAGATGGTGATAGCGCAGCTGCAATGCGTTATACAGAAGCAAGACTAACAGAGTTTGCCAAAGAATTATTAAGGGATATTGATCAAGATACGGTTGATTTTCGTGAAACCTATGATGGGGAAGATTCAGAACCTATTATTTTTCCAGCTGCGTTTCCAAATCTATTAGCAAATGGTACAAATGGAATAGCCGTTGGCATGGCAACCAATATTCCACCACATAATATCTCAGAAATTTGTGATGCTGCTTGTTATTTAATTGATCATCCAAATGCAGACACACAAGCAATATTACAGTTTGTAAAAGGACCTGATTTTCCAACAGCGGGTATTTTATGCCATGAAGCTGATCGATTTCATGAAGCCTATAAAACAGGAAGAGGTCGTTTTTTACTCAGAGCAAGATGGGAGATAGAAAAAGGAGATAGGAATAGCTGGCAGATTATTATTACAGAAATTCCATATCAGGTTCAAAAAGCAAAACTAATAGAAAAAATTGCAGAATTAATGGAACAAAAAAAACTTCCACTACTTGCAAATATCAGCGATGAATCTGCCGAAGATGTCAGGCTTGTGCTAGAACCAAAATCTAGAAATTTAGATCCTGAAATATTAATGGAATTACTGTTTAAACTCACCGATCTTGAAACACGTATTTCATTGAATATGAATGTTCTCGATAAAAATAGAACGCCAGGTGTGATGGGAATTGTTCAGGTCTTAAAAGCTTTTTTGGATCATAGAAGAGATGTTTTACAGAGAAAAACCAAACATCGTATTGATAAAATAGAGCACAGGCTGGAAATCCTTGAAGGGTATTTAAGTGTTTATTTGAATCTCGATGAAGTTATTGCGCTTATCAGAGAAGCTGAAAAACCCAAACAGGCATTAATTGAAAGATTCGACCTGACAGAAATACAGGTTGAAGCCATTTTAAATATGCGCCTTAGAGCTTTACATAAACTGGAAGAAATAGAACTTCAAAAAGAAAAAAAACAATTAGATCAGGAATTATCAGATCTAAAAAATATTTTAATGTCAGAAAAAAAACAATGGAAAACAATCCAAAAAGAAATTGAAAGAACTAAAAAACAAATTTGTACTGAAAATCCATTCACAAAACGACAAACCAGCATTCAACCTTTTTCTTCTCAATCGATTTCTAATCTTGATGATTTAATGATTGCTAAAGAAGCTGCAACGGTTGTTTTGTCAGAAAAAGGGTGGATTCGTAGTTTAAAAGGACATGTAATCGAAATTAAAAAAATTCGATTTAAAGAAGAAGATTCTGCATATTTTATTATTCAAGCAGAAACAACAGATAAAATCTTGATGATTACCACAGATGGTAAAATATATACATTACCAGTAGATAAATTACCAGGAGGAAGAGGGTATGGAGAACCTATCCGTGTGATTGTTGACATGGAAGATCATGCAGAACCTATCGGACTCTTTAAATATGAAAAAAATGGCATTTTATTATTTGTATCTTCTTCTGGAAATGGATTTATGGTCAGACAAGAAGATCTCATTGCCAGTAAAAAAATAGGAAAACAGGTCATGAAGTTAGCAGAAAATGAAACAATGATCCTTGCACGACCAATAAAAGGAGATTTAATTGCCTGTGTTTCTTCAATTCGTAAACTTTTAATCTTTTCTAAAGGAGAATTGCCTATCTTGTCTCGAGGAAAAGGCGTAAAATTACAAAAATTAACCAAAGAGGCAAGCTTACAAGATGTGATAGGGTTTTCTTCAGAGGAAGGCTTAAGCTATATTGACACAGCAAATCGTAGGGTTTTGGTTAAAAACTGGAAAAATTATATGGGTAAACGTGCCCAGACAGGCATGAAACTTGAAAAAGGCGTTTTTCCAAAATCTGGCTATTTTATACCCAAGAAAAAATAAATAAGGTGTGGTGATGAATGGGTTTCTAACAGTTCTTGCTATAATAGGCATTTTAATTTTAATTGCTATTTTTCTATATAACCAATTGGTTTCTTTTCGGCAAACCTGTCAACGTTCCTGGTCTGATATTACAGTTCAATTAAAGCAAAGACTAAATCTTATTCCAAATCTGATAGAAACCGTTAAAGGATATACCAAGCATGAAAACAAGACCTTAAATGCAGTGGTTAAAGCCCGAGAAAAAAGTGTTGATGCTAAAAACCTCCAGGATCAGATGAATGCAGATCATTTGTTAATGAGCAGTTTGCGTCAATTATTTGCGCTTTCTGAATCTTATCCTGATTTAAAGGCAAGTCAGAATTTTATTGCATTACAAAAAGAACTTGCCAGCATTGAAGATAAAATCTCAGCCTCCAGAAGGTTTTATAATGATGCTTGTGCACAATATAATACGGCATTAGAACAATTTCCATCGATCCTGGTTGCAAAAACAATGGCATTTAAAAAAATGGAATATTATACAGTAGAGAATTCGGTTTTTGAAACCATGTCTGAGCCACAGAAAATAAACTTTTAAATCAATATTATCACTCAGATGATAAATGCTTTTGATAATGGAAAACATATATCCATCAAAACATAGTTAAATCAAATGCAGAAGCTGTTTTGTTAAATTAGGCAGAATAATCTTATGGCTAATAATTTCAATTCCATAATTCTCAAATTTAAACCCTTTCAATAAATAAGCGATCAAAAACAAAGCAATTAAATTAAAAAGAATAAAATAAGGGTTTAAATGAATGCTTTTTAGATAAAATAAAACCTGAATATATAATAATAGAAGGTTTGAAATACAAAATAATAATTATCGTTTAGAAGAAAATTACTTTAAAAAAAAATCGTATCATTTTTAATTTTTCAAATAAAATCTTTCTTATTTTATCAATTAACGTACACCATAATACCAATAAGAAATTGCAATAAAGCTAATCCATATAATGAGCGCTAATGGCATGCCTATTTTAATAAAATCAGAGAATTTATAATGCCCAGGACTCATCACCAATAAATTGGTTTGATAGGCAATTGGAGTAATAAAACAGGTATTCGCACCAAAGAGAACAATTAAGGCAAATAAACCAGGATCGGCATTAATCAGCCTTGCTGTACTAATTGCAATAGGTGTAAATAAAAGGGCAGTTGCACTATTGGATAATAAATTGGTCATGAGCATAACTAAAAAATAAAGCGCTGCAATAACAGCAAGAGTTCCATAAGGCATAAAAAAATCAATCACAGTTTTTGCGATCAATTCCGCTCCTCCTGAATGCTCAAGCGAAATTCCCATTGCAAACGCAGCACCAACAAGAAAATAAATACGACTATCAAAAGCACGAATAGCTTGGCGCAATTTTAAACACCCCGTTGCAATCATTAATGAGGCGCCACAAAGTGTTGAAATAACAATTGGTACAATGCCAAATGCACCCAGTGCAATTGTGACTAAAAAAATCAAACTTGCCATACGAGCTTTTGATAAATTAGGCAGATAAGTTTTTGCCCATTCTAGCAAGATTAAATCTCTTTCTAATCTTAATGCCTTGAATTTTGTATTAGGTCCTAATAATAACAGAATATCTCCAGCTTCTAGACGAATTGCGCCTAAATGAGATCTAATCATTCTGCTTCTTCTTTGTACGCCAAGTGTTAACAAACCATAGGATTCTTGAAAATTAACACCTCCTATTGACCGTCCAATCAAACGAGAACCTGGCGCAATGACAGCCTCTGTAAGCATTAATTGACGGCCAATTATTGTTTCAGCTTCTTTTTCATTTACCAGACTTTTAAAATATTCAGGATGTGCAGAAAGCAATTCTGTCAAACGATTTCTGGTTGCAGCTAAAATCAGAATATCTTGTGCTTGTATTGCTGTATCAAAAGGAGGTAAAATGGTTTGATCCCCTCTTATAATCATACGAATGGTTAAATTTTCTAATTGTGAATACATCCCTGCAATGGGTTGAGCTCCTATTAAAGGATTTTCATGACCAATATCCAGTTGAGCGATATATTGCTTACCACTGATTTTAAGGCTTTTATTTAATTCTTTCCGATCTGGTAGTAAAAAAGAATTTGTCATAACAAGATAAAGAATACCAATTGCTGAAAGCATTAAGCCAGGTATGGTTGGGCTAAAAAAACTTAAGTTTACCTGTTCAAATCGTAATAATGATTCTGCAACTAATAGATTAGTTGAAGACCCAATCAAAGTTGTCATGCCTGCAAAAATACAGATATAGCTTAAAGGAATCATAACTCTTGAGGTTGACTGATTCATCTGTCCTGCTATAGCAGAAACAATTGGAATAAACATGATCACAACGGGTGTATTATTAATAAAGGCAGAAATTATAAAAACAAACAGAAAGACACCAATAATTGTCAGATATGGTTTTTTATTATAAGAAGATAATAAAAACTGGGTGGGTTTTTGAAGCGCTCCTGTCTGAAAAATACTGTGTCCAATAACCAATAAGGACATGATTGTAATGAGAGCTGGATTAGAAAAACCAGAGAGTAAGTCACTTGAGGTTAAAGGAGGTGTATGTGTTATATCTGGGGCATAATAAAATAGAGCCAAAAGAGTAATTACCGTTGCAATAGAAGTTAATTCTATGGAAATAATCTCTGAACTGTATAAAATAATTGCAAGCAGAATAATAAAAAAGCTTCCATATAATTGCAGATTTAAAGAGGTTAATAATTCCATAAAATTGCCTTTTATCTTATTTGTGTTCAAGATCACAAATTACTATGATAATGTAATATATGAAAACATCAAAACTTTTTAAAGCGTTTGAACACAATCAAATGCTTGTTTATATAACTATACGCCACTTTAAAAGGGTAAAATAAGTTTGATAAATCATATATTCAAACTTTAATATGCAATAAACCAGGTTAAATATGGATGATCATCAATCAATCGATTTAAGAAAAGCATTTTCACATTATGCAACAGGTGTTACCATTATGACATCAGGTGTTTCAGCATTATTTCCAGAACCGTTAGGCATTACAGTTAATTCTTTTACGTCTGTTTCTCTCAAACCTCCTTTAGTTCTTTGGGCAATCGATAAAAAATCATCGCGGTATCATTGTTTTCAACAAAGTTCTTTATTTGGGATAAGTGTTTTAAGCAAAGAACAAAAACATATTGCAGAATATTTTACTAAAAATGCTGAAATAACAGGAATTAATCATCATGACTGGCAGAAAACAGAAAAGGGAATATATTTCTTAAAAGATTCTCTTTCCTGTTTTGAATGTAAGATTATAAATAGAATACATGCTGGAGACCATACAATTTTAATTGGAGAAGTTATATTTTATATGTATAATCCTACCCGTAAAACGGCGTTAACCTATTATAATAGTGGATATAATTCAATAAAATAAGTCTAATAAATAAAGTGCTTCCTGACAGAATACAACCCTATATTTGATTTTTGAAATAAACTTATAACCTGTTGGATTTATTCTTTTTTATGGATTAAATCTATTTTAAAAATAAACACAAACAGAATTTGTACGGATTAAAAATGGAATACTGGTTTTATCATTTAAATGCACATCGGATAGAAGATCACATTCCTAAAATTCTTGATAAAATTATCCAGAATAACTGGAAGGCGTTACTATATATGAAAGATTTTGATCGTTTGACAAAACTCGATCATTTATTATGGGTATATAAAGATGATGCTTTTTTGCCACATGGAACAGAGCAATCTGTTGAGTGTGAATATCACCCTGTTTTATTAACAACAAAATTAGAAAATAAAAATAATGCTGATGTACTCTTAATGATAGAAACAGGCAGACTTGATCAAATTAACGATAATTTCAAACGCGTTATTTTTCTATTTCATTCCAAAGATGAAACTGTTTTAAACTGGGCAAGACAATTATGGTTAGAAACCAAAGAAAAGCAATTAACTCCTATCTATTGGAAAGAAGATAATACAGGAAGATGGAAAAAAATAAAAAGTTAAAAATATATTTAAGCGGTTTGGTTTAAACAATGATTTTAAAGATTAAATAAAAGAAATAATTTATAATTTAAATAGAATCTGTAGATAATATAATCCAGTTTAATCAATCCTTGCCTTATTTTTTAAATAATGAAAATATTTTTATTTTAAACTCTATACAGAATAGATTAAACCATGCAATATTAACAAATGGAAAAGATGAAGCAAAAGAATAAATGAAATAAAGTTATAATCTTAAATTACAAAATAAAAAACAAAATAATATATTGACTATATTTACTATATTTACTATATTTACTATATTTACTATATTTACTATATTTACTATATTTACTATATTTACTATATTTACTATATTTACTATATTTACTATATTTACTATATTTACTATATTTACTATATTTACTATATTTACTATATTTACTATATTTACTATATTTACTATATTTACTATATTTACTATATTTACTATATTTACTATATTTACTATATTTACTATATTTACTATATTTACTATATTTGTTAGTATTTACAATAGAAGTTTCATTAAATGCTTTGGAAAATAAATCTAGTAAGTACAGATATATGGAGCGTATGCAGTATCAAGCTTTGATAGGATAAGGAGCTTATTTAGGAATAAATCATGAAATTTAATCTTCAATCACGTTTTTATTTAATTCTTTCAATGATTTTTATATTCATACTCTCCTCAGTTATGATGGTTTCTGCAGAAACCTATAAAAAAGAAAAATATCTATATACATTCAAAAACAATCATATTGAGCAGTTAATTGAACTAAATTTAGCTCAAAATACAAAAGGCATTTTAATCTCACAGATTAAAAACCTGTCTGAAACAGGATTAAAAATAGGAGACGTTATTTATTCTGTTAATCATAAAAAAGTTAGAAATGTAAATGAATTTATTCAGGATATTAGCTCATTATCTAAAAATACAAAGCCTGTTTTTGGAATTAATAGAGGTAAAAATAAAGTTAAACTGCAAATTCCAATCAATCAATTAGCGATTTTTAAACAAACACCAATTTCTCCAAAAACGCCCGAATATAAAGATTAAGGAAAAAATAACGTTAAATTTCAATTTCCAGTAATTTAAATCATTTTCAAACAAACACTAATTCCTTTTGGTTGTTGATAAAAATAAACGAAAATAAAACACGTATTTATTGATTGTTATGTTTTCTATCCGCATTTGTTTTTTTCCAGCGATAAAAATAACTTTCACTAAACTTTCTAGCTAATTTCAATCATTTGAAAGCAGTTCCAGATAATAAAAATTTCTAGTATGAAATGCCAAGTGTTTTACATGATCTAAAAGCCGAATTAAAGATTTAATAAAGATTTTTCTTAACCCTTTAAAGAAAATATATTTCATCTACCCATTCCGAGAAGGGGTGGAATTTAAGCAAAGTAATATAATGATAGGCTGATAAAATAGTTATTATGGCTATAATAGCACATTATACGGTCAAATTGAGGGGTATAAATCGCAAGACATTAGTCTTTTTTTTATAATGATTTTACGAAAAGAATTGCCGTTCAAAGAGAGCAGAAATCTCATAAAATTGGGGGAGGTGAGATTGAAATTGCTGAGAGATGTTTGGTAGTATTTGTAAAGCTCGGCATAGAAAAAATATGACAGGTAAAATGACCGTTTTTGAGTTGCCAAAAGGCAGGTATAGGAGGATAAAAGATAATCCATGAAATATACTTCCGATCAGACATTCATATGCCTTATTATTGAACACAAGGAGGATCCAGATGTTTATACGGTGTGTTGGCGTAGATATTATGCACTGAATGGAAGCGATGTTCACTAGATAATTTAGATTTATGATTTTATCTCATTCAGTTTTTTTTCATAATCTTCTGTTTTTAATAGCCATAGAGTTTCTAGCTCATTGATTGCATAGCTTAATTCTTTGCGTTTTTGAGAAAGTATTTTAAGATGTTCGGTTTGTTGAAAAATTTCAGGGTTGGATAAATCCTGATCAATTGAGGCACGTTCTTTTTGTAGTGTTTCCAGCTGAGTTTCAATTTTAGATATTTTTTTTCTAAAATCAGAAGTTTGTGCACGTTTTTGAGCTCTGATTTGTCTTTGCTTGCTTTTTGAAACGGAATTATTTTGTTGGTTTTTAACGGTTTCTTTTTTTAAAATTTCAGCTTGATAGGTCTCAAGAGTGTTTTGATAGGAAGAAACAGAGCCATTTTCTACCAGCCATAATTGATCAACTGTCATATTGAGTAAATATTCATCATGACTGATTAAAATAAGACTGCCAGAATAGGCATTTAGACAATGGATTAATTCTGCTCTTGAATCCATATCAAGATGATTGGTCGGTTCATCGAGTATAAGAATATGTTTCCCTGAAAATGCGGTTAGATTTAGCATTAAACGTGTTTTTTCTCCCCCTGATAAATATTTGATTTGAGTGTCAGAAAGCATTTTATCAAACCCAAAATGAGCAAGTGAGGCTCGTTTTTGTGCTTCTGATGAATCTGGCATAAGTCTTTTAATATAATCATATGCAGTTTGTGTTTGATGTAAAGATTCTATTTGCGTTTGTGTAAAAAATCCTATTTGTATCTTTTTATGAAAATAAATCTTACCTGATATAGGGCGTAATTTTTGACATAATAATTTTGCAAGGGTTGATTTGCCAGCTCCATTCCGTCCTAAAATACCAATTCGATCATCAGTATCAATTCTAAGATTAAGATCTGATAAAATTCGATTTTTGGAATCATAACCAATATCTATATCTTCAAGGCGAAAAAGGGGTGGAGAAAGGGCAGGTTTTGCTTCAGGAAATAAAAAGGGAGAAACGGGTTTTTCAATCAATGTTGAAACAATCTGCATTTTATTTAATCGTTTAATTCGACTTTGCGCCTGAGATGATTTGCTTGCTTTTGCCTTAAAGCGATTTATAAATGCTTCTAATTTTCTCTTTTCATTTTCTTGTTTTGTTTTTAATTTCATTTGTCTTTGCTGTTGTTCAGCAAGCTTTTGTTCAAATTCTGAATAATTTCCGTTATAGGTTTGAATTTTATGATCTTTGATATGTGCAATATGATTAATGCAACCATCGAGTAATGCACGATCATGTGAAATTAATAATAAGGCAATGTTTAGTTTTTTTAAATAATTTTTAAGCCATATTGAACCTTCAAGATCAAGATAGTTTCCTGGTTCATCAAGAATAAGAAAATCAGGACGCGCAAACAAACAAGAGGCAAGATTTGCTCTCATTTGCCATCCTGATGAAAACTGTCTAAGTTTTAATTCTTGTTGATCTTTTAAAAACCCTAACCCATTCAAAATTTGTCTGGCTCTACTTTCCGCGGTATGTGCTTGAATATCAGATAAACGGTTATGAATATTGCTAATTTCAAGTGGATCCTTAGAATGAGTTGCTTGTTTGAGTAAATCTCTTCTTTCAAGATCTGCATTCAAGACATATTCAAAAACAGACAAATCCTGATCTGCTATTTCCTGAGAGGTTACAGATAATTTTATGTTTTTTCTAAGTTTTATTTCTCCAGACTCAGGTGCGATTTCCTGTTTAATTAATCTAATTAAGGTTGATTTTCCAACACCATTTCTTCCCGTAAGACCTAATTTTTGTTTTTCAAAAATAGACAAATTGACTTTATCAAACAGTGTTTTTCCTTCAATTCGATACGTTAATTGGTTAATCTGTAGCATTCCATCTTTCCAGATACTTGTTAATCCTGATGATCTTGTTTATATAGCAGTAAAATTAATTTTAAAGAGGAAAGCTTTTTATTATGGAACGTACTTTATCAATTATCAAGCCAGATGCGACCACAAGAAATATAACTGGAAAAATTAATGCGCTTATTGAAGAGGCAGGGTTACGTATTATTGCTCAGAAACGAATTTTATTAAGCAAAGAACAGGCGGAAGGCTTTTATACTGTTCATAAAGACCGTCCTTTTTTTAAGGATCTTGTCGCATTTATGATTTCTGCTCCTGTCATTGTTCAGGTTTTGGAAGGAGAAAATGCAATTTCAAAATATCGTAAAATTATGGGAGCAACCAATCCAAAAGAGGCAGAAAAGGGAAGTATTCGTGCTGAATATGCTCAATCCATTGAAGCAAATTCAGTTCATGGATCAGATTCAAAAGAAACGGCAGAACAAGAAATAATTTACTTTTTCAACCCAGATCAGATTTTTGTCTAATCTAAATGATGTCTTTCTTTTATTTGAACTATCTCTTTTATTTTTCTGGAAACCTGACTTAATCTAAAAAAATATGGATTTATATTCTATAAAAACTTAAGAGATAAAAATTGAAAACAAGAAATTTAAAAAGCACTGTTTAATGATCTGAATATTCCAATGTTTAAACTCTGAAATTTGAATTTTATGATTGATTGTATCAGAGAGTGAACAGGTTTATAAATAAAGAAAAAGAGCTTATGCCGTCTGAAATTGTTTAATCAGACGGCTTTGATAATAAAAAGCAATCGATATATCTATCAAAACTCTGTTTTTAAATACATAAGAAATTTTATATGCATAAAAATCAATATGAATGTATTAATCAGAAAAATATAAGCCTTCTAAACTCATATTTAAACTGCCTTTAAGATAAATTCATAAAAGAAGAGTTTTAGCACTCTCAAACTATTAAAAAAATCAGATTTATCAGAGCTCTCCTAAAATTTAGATTATTCTACAAAAAGATCGCTGTTTTTTTTATCAATATCAACCGAAAAAATACATTTTTCTGCATGGGTAGAAACAGGTATACTGAAACTAGCATTTTCACCTCTCAATCTGATTTTATTTTCTGCCACCAGTCTTAGACATATGGGATATAATTCATGTTCAAGTTTCAAAACACGCTCTGCCAGACTCTCAGGAGTGTCTTGATCTAAAACAGTTAAGGCAGCCTGTCCAATAATGGCACCAGAATCCATATCATTTGATACAAAATGCACCGTGCAACCATGAATTTTTATACCATCTCGCAACGCACGTTCATGTGTATGCAATCCTTTATAGGCAGGTAATAAAGAAGGGTGTATATTAATGTTTTTTCCATACCATCTACTAACAAACCAGGGGGTTAACAAGCGCAGAAAACCAGCGTTGCAAACAAAATCAATTTGATATTCATTTAATGCCAAATCAATTGTTTCCTCAAAACTTTGACGATCTGGATATGATTTATGATCAATAATTCTAGTAGGAATATTTGCTTTTTTTGCATCTTCTATTCCTTTTGCATCAGATTTATTAGAGATTATAAGCGCAATTTCACAAGGATAATCTTCCTGGTTTGCAGCCTTAATCAGAGCATTCATATTTGAACCGCGCCCTGAGATTAAAATAGCAATTTGTTTTTTAGGATAACTCATAAATTTCTCATTATACTTAAAACCTAGTTTTTTTCTAAAATCACACCCACCATATAGGCATTTTTCTGTTTTTGATTTAAATGCTTTAAAACAAAATCTGTCTGTTCAGGACTAACCACACACATAAATCCAATTCCAAGATTAAAGGTTCGATATAATTCTGGTTCTGTGAGATTTCCTTTTTTCTTAAGCCAATTGAAAACTTCTGGTCTTGACCATGCCGTTTGATCAAATTGAATGATTAAATTCTCAGCAAGCATGCGTGGAGGATTATCAATTAATCCACCTCCTGTAATGTGTGCAGCTGCTTTAATGATATCCAGATCTAATAATGGTTTGAGAAGCTTGGTATAAATTCTTGTTGGGACTAACAAAGCTTCAGCGAGTGTTTTTTTAGAATCAAAAGGAGCAGGATCATTAAAGCCCAGCTTTTCTTCCTGGCAGATTTTCCTAATCAGAGAATATCCATTTGCATGAGGACCAGATGAGGTAATCCCTATAACCGTATCTCCTTTTTTAATTTGACCTGTTTTTGGTAAAATTCGAAATTGCGTTCAACCGCACCGACAACAAATCCTGCAAGGTCAAAATCTTCTTTTTGATAAAATCCTGGCATTTCTGCTGTTTCTCCGCCAATAAGTGCGCATTCTGCTTCAATACAACCATCTGAAATACCAGAAATCACAGTTTCTGCCAGTTTAGGATCTAGCTTTCCACAAGCATAATAATCAAGAAAAAATAAGGGAAGGGCACCATGAGCCAAAACATCATTGACACACATTGCAACCAGATCAATACCAATCGTATTTAGCGTGCCAGTTTCAATCGCTATGGCTAATTTTGTTCCTACCCCATCTGTTCCTGATACCAAAATAGGATCTTTAAAAGAAGTTGCTTTTAAATCAAAGCAAGCACCGAATCCACCAAGATCATTTTTAACTCCTTTTTGTTTTGTTTTTTGAGCCAATGGACGAATACGTTTAACCAATTCATCACCAGCTTTGATACTAACTCCCGCATTTTTATAGGCACGATCTGAATTTTCCAATTTGATATTCATGAATTCCCTTATAAATTATTTCTGTTATATCTATTAGATTCTTGATATAATAGTGCTGATACAATCTTATTTTTAGACTTAAAACATATTTTATCACAGTTTATCATGTTTAAAATCTATTATTATAGAATACATACTTCTTATCATATTGAAAGAGGATGATAATGACTAATAGCCCTGTTTTTATCTTTAGATCAATCATAAGTGTTGTTTCTTTGTGTTTTATATCCAAGGTTATAACTCATGCTGCGACGCCATTTCAAATTGCAAAAATATTTACAGAAGCCGAAAATGCTTCTCCTGTTATTGCTCAACAAAAAGCGATTTTAAAAGGTCAACAAAAAGCTGCGCAGCTTTTGATCAAACGATTAACACTTCAAAAAGAAAGAGCAGAAATTGGCTATCATGGTATTGGTCAGCAAGAAGCAACAAAACTGGTTTCAAGCGTAGATATTATCCAAGAAAAACGTTCTAGTTCACGCTATATGAGCGTTATCTCAGTCCATTTTAATCCATTAGCTGTAAAACAATATCTCAAAAATTTAAATCTTTCTATTATTACAGAACAGGCTGCTGAAAGAGTGATCATTCCCATTGAAAAAACAACAGATAATCATTATCTATCAAATCATACAAACTGGCGAAAAATTTGGTATAAACAGGATTTTACACATGTATTAACACCTGTAATATCAATTAATGAACTGGAAAATATTAATGCTGATTTAATGATTGAAAGTGCGACTTCTGGTCAAACAGATTTATTTCGTTATCTTGCGGAAAAAATGCAAACACAATCTGTTTTACTTGCAATTTTGGAAACAGATCATGATTCGAAACTTTTTGTAAGATTAATTGATATTTTTCCTTTTGGGAATAAAATTAAACCTTATAAAAAAATTCCTGTTTCTGATCCAAAAGAGGCACCAAAACAAATTATTGCTTTAATTGAGCAAGAATGGAAAAAACAACACTCTTTCTATAATCAATTCCATGAGACTCTTCAGCCAGTGATTCAGTATCATAGCTTATATGAATGGTTGGAAATTAAAAATATTCTTAAAGAAGTTTCCTTAATTAATCAGCTTCATGTCCGTGCAATCAGTAAATTTAAGGCTTATATTGATCTTTCCTTTAAAGGCAGTTTAGCTCTTCTAAAAGACGAATTAAATCTATATGGGTTAACGATTATTAAAAATGATCTGGATCAATATATAATCCAGAAACTATAATTATAGTGAATTTCAAAGGTTTCATGAATGTATCAACAATTACCACTTATTTTATATAAACCTCCAGATTATGATCTCCGTTCTTTTATAGAAGATAAGTGTAATCAGGATGCATATGCCTTATTAAATAATTGGTCAGAATGGCCAGGAAATACATTATGTTTGATCGGAGATGAAGGAAGTGGAAAAAGTCATATGGCTTCAATTTGGCGTCAGAAAACCAATGCTCTTGCCCTGGATGAAAAAGCCTTTCATGAAGATCAAACTCTGGATTTAAGTCCATTTAAAGGAAGAAATCTGGTTTTTGACTCCTATCATCATAATGTTTCCGAAATTACGTTTTTTCATCTTTTAAATTTTGCTCAATCAAATGATTTAAAAGCCTTGTTAATTCTTTCAAGAGAACATCCTCAAAACTGGAAAATACAATTGCCAGATTTAAAATCCAGATTAAAAGCCATGCTCGTTAGTAAAATTCAAACACCTGATGATGATTTTCTGGCAAACATATTGGAAAAATTATTTTTAGATCGTGCTTTAGAAGTCTCTCCTGCTTTGGTTTCTTATTTATTGACGCGTATTGAACGTTCTATACGTGCTGTAAAAGAGCTGGTTGATGATCTTGATGCTTATGCGTTTTCATTTAAAAGAAGAAAACTAACTCGCGAAGATGCGAAAAAAATATTGTATTATAGAGAAACAAGATATCATTCAAAACCGCAATCAAAATAATATAGAAAATCTTTGCGTTTTTTTAAAGAAAATTGGTTAAAATATACTCTTAAAAAATATTTATTACAGAATTTCAAATAAATCCTGATTAAGGATAGATTTTAATCGGAATATAAGTATATAATAAGCTTGTCTTGAGTTAATTTAAGTGGAATGTATGTATGTATGGCAAATCGGATCAGAAAAACAAACCAGATCAGAAAAAACAAGCAAAAAAAAACAGAACTTCACCAAGATGGACAAGAGTTTAAGAAATCAGAAAAGTTAAAAGAGGTAAAAAAAAATGAATCTGTTCATCAAAACCCTCTTCTTTATCTTAATCGTGAACTTTCCTGGCTTGAGTTTAATTCTCGTGTTTTAGAAGAAGCAGAAAATAAAACACATCCTATTCTTGAAAGATTGCGTTTTTTATCTATTTCAGCAAGCAATCTTGATGAGTTTTATATGATCAGAGTCGCAGGGTTAAAAGCACAAGTTAGGAATTCCATTATTACGCCTAGTCAAGACGGATTATCTCCATCTGAACAATTGTATAAAATTAATCATCTTGCCAGCCAGCTAATGTCAAAACAACAACGGATCTGGTTTTTAATCAAGGAAGAACTAACAACGCATCAAGTCGAAATTTTAACAGATGAGCACAAGCTTAATCCAGATGAAGTTAAATGGTTGCGCCAGGATTTTTTAACACAAATTTTGCCTGTTATCACACCATTAGCCGTTGATCCTGCTCATCCTTTTCCTTTCATTCCAAATCTCGGATTTGCATTAGCCGTTAGTTTAAAAAGCTTAAAGGATCAAAGAATTTTAAATACGTTAATTCCAATTCCTCAAGGAATAAAACGATTTATTAAACTCGCTGTAAAAGAACAAAACACAGATAAAAAAAACAAGCGTTTTATTGCTCTTGAAAATGTTTTTTCTTTATTTATCAATGATTTATTTCCAGGTTATAAACTGGTTGCCAAAGGCGTTTTTCGAATTATCAGAGATAGCGATATAGAAATTGAAGATGAATCTGAGGATTTGGTCAGAGAATTCGAAACCGCTTTGAAACAAAGAAGGCGTGGGCGATTGGTTCGTTTGAAAATCGATGCAGGCATGGCGGATGAATTGCGTGATTTTATTATAGAAAAGCTAAGAGCAAGCAAACAAGATGTTATTTTAGTAGAAGGAATTTTAGGAATTGTCCATTTATCACAATTAATTTCAGATCTTGATTTAAAGCTAACTTTTCCAAAATTTGAACCTCGTTTTCCAGAACGTATCAGGGAACATGGAGGAGATTGTTTTGCCGCGATTAAAGAAAAAGATATTCTGGTTCATCATCCTTATGAAACGTTTGATGTTGTTGTTCGGTTTTTACAACAAGCTGCAAGAGATCCAAATGTCGTTGCGATCAAGCAAACACTTTATCGTACAAGTCATGATAGCCCAATTATTGATGCTTTAATAGAAGCCGCGGAGTCTGGTAAAAATGTAACTGCGTTAATTGAGTTACAAGCCAGGTTTGATGAAGAAGCAAATTTAAAATGGGCAAGAGATTTAGAACGATCAGGAGTGCAGGTGGTTTATGGATTAATTGCCTATAAAACACATGCAAAACTTAGCCTGGTTGTTAGAAGAGAAGGGGAGGTATTAAAAACCTATACTCATATTGGTACAGGAAATTACCATCCGATTACGGCAAAAATCTATACGGATTTAGCTCTATTTACAGCCAATCTTGAAATTGGACGTGATGCGGGTCGTGTTTTTAATTTTGTATCTGGCTATATTAAACCTCAAAAACTGGAAAGAATTGCGATATCTCCGATTAGTTTAAGAAACAAGCTTATAGAATATATCGAAAAAGAGATAGAATTTGCAAAACAGGGCAAGCCTGCAATGATTTGGGCAAAAATGAATTCACTGGTTGATCCCAAAATTATAGATACATTATATGAAGCCAGCATGGCAGGTGTTCAGATTGAATTGATTATTCGCGGAATTTGTTGTTTAAAACCTGGCATAAAAGGATTATCTGATCATATCCGTGTTAAAAGCATTATTGGTCGTTTTCTTGAACATTCAAGAATCGTTTGCTTTGGAAATGGAAAGAAAATTCCTTCTAATCAAACTTTGGTATTTATTTCTTCTGCAGACTGGATGCCTAGAAATCTTGATAAACGTGTAGAGGTTTTATGCCCTATTGAAAATCAAACCGTTAAAACTCAATTATTAGAACAAATTATGCTCGCAAATTTAAAGGATACGGAACAAAGCTGGATTATGGATGCCAATGGTGCTTATCACCGGGTGCGTTCCGATACAAATAAATTTAATGCTCAAAACTATTTTATGACAAACCCGTCCTTGTCTGGAAGAGGAGGAGCAATTAAAAAAAGCAAGCCTGTAACTTTAAAAAACTAGTGTTTATTTAAAAAAACTGTTTAAATTATTCTGTTTTCATATCATATAAAATCATTATATTTGGAGATTATTTTGTTTGAACGCAGAGAATATGCAGTAATTGATATTGGTTCTAATACAGTCAGACTCGTTATTTATCGCTTAAGAAATAATGGAATGTTCTTTCCCATCATTAATGAAAAAGTATTTGCACAGCTTGGCTATCGTCTATCTGAAACAGGTTATTTATCTGATTTATCACAACAAAAAGCTCTAAATGCGCTTAAACGCTTTAACAGAATTCTGCTAAAGCGAAAAACATGTTTGCTATCTGTATTTGCAACGGCTGCGATTCGCCAATCAAAAAACGGTAAAGCATTTGCAAAACAAATTAATCAGGAAGTCAATCTTAAGGTTCAGATCTTAAGCGGAGAAGAAGAAGCAAAACTTGCAATGCTCGGTGTTTTGGCTCTGTTTCCAGCTGCAGAGGGATTAGTGCTTGATTTGGGAGGTTCTTCTTTGGAAATAGCCGAAATTAATCCGTCACAGAATAAAATAGCCATTTCTCTACCATTAGGACCTTTATCTATAAAAGCAGATCAAAATCAGTCTGACCTTCAAGTATTTGATAAATTGATTTGCCAGTTTATAGATCCTGTTTTTAATGAATATCGTTCAAGTTCAGATGATAAATTATATCTGGTTGGTGGCGCGTGGAGGGCGTTGGCAAAACTGGATATGGGGATTGGGGAATATCCATTAAAAATTCTAAATGGGTATGCTTTGGATAAACAAGCACTTTATAGATTAAGAGAATTTATAGATAAGACCCCAGAAAAAATAGCGATGTTTAACATTAATAAAAAACGCATTCCATATACATCATGGACATTACAGGTTTTATTAAATTGTATGGAAAAATCTGGAATAAATCAGGCAATTATATCCATATATGGTATTCGAGAAGGCATTTTTTTTTCTAAAAAAAATAAAATACTAGATCGAAAATTAAAAGCCTTGTTAAGCTCTAACGCATTAAGCGATTCTGTTAATCCTCATATTTTGAACTGTCTTGATGTTTTATTCTCAAATGAATGTTTTCTTGGTGAGGCTCAAAATAGGTTTCTACCTATAATTTTACCTTATTGTGAAGATAAAGAAAGGCTTTATTTTGATAAAAAAGCAGAACTTTTTTATCAAAATATTTTATATGCTTCCGATCAAATCTCAAAAAAAATAGATTCACACCAAGAACGTGTTTTCATTGCCTTAACAGTTTTCTATCGCTATAATGGAAAATCTTTTCCCGAAGAGAGCAGTGTTTTATCCAAGCAAGCTTTAAAGCAAGCGAAATCTCTTGGAAGTGCTATTCGTTTTTTAATGACTTTATCTGCGGGGTGTTTTGAGCTTTTGGATGATTTTTTATTTACAAAACATCCAACAGAATTAAGGCTAACCGCTCAATTTGAATATATGCTTTCTG
This sequence comes from Maricaulaceae bacterium, assembly GCA_965183855.1. GTDB lineage: Bacteria > Pseudomonadota > Alphaproteobacteria > Caulobacterales > Maricaulaceae > CBCYMI01. Next base: position 39,180 of record CBCYMI010000031.1, read on the forward strand.
AACGATCTGTAAAACAGTTTGAAACCTTATGTAAATTAATGGAATTAGAACCTATTATTGAAATTAAATCCAATTAAAAAATAAAGGGAAGGAGGAGCTCAAAAAAGAGATAATTTTTTATCAAAAAGAACATGGATTATATTTTTAAATGTCATTTCGTGTTTTAGATTAAAAATCCTCTTTTGTTTTTCCATTTAAAATCAAAAAAAGATCTAATTATTGATCAATAAGATATTTTATCCAAATAGTATCATATAAGAAATGCCTGTTTTTTAAAACAATACAGATACTCCAGAAATAGCAGTTTATAAACATGTCATGATAAAAAAATTTAATCCGGCTTATTTAAAAAGAGTTCAATCCGTTTTTATTAATTGAATTTCAGATCCTTTTAAACCAAGTGTTAATTTTCCAGTTTTTAGCTCTAATGCATCTTTTCCAAATACTTCATATCGCCATCCTTTTAAAGCCTGGATATTAGATTTTTGAGGTGACTTGATTTCTGTGGGCTCTATAAGAACCAAGTGTTCAATTTCTTTAGAGGAAGCGATCAGGCGAGCATTTACTCGATATTGTTCAGATTTAATAGATAATAAAAGTTTTAGCATATCTTTAATAACTTTTATTTTATTTGAAACAGGCTTTGGTTTTTTAATATTCGAAATCTCAAGATGGAAGTCTGTTTGAGCTGTGTTTAACAGATCAATCAATTGTGTATTGGTGGCACGATTTAAAAATGAAGCTGATATGCTTCTTATTTTTTTTATTTCCTGAATATGCTTGGGATTTAATTGTGCAATTTTATAGATTAAATCATCTGTCATAATTTTTGCTCTTGGAATATTATTTCGCTGAGCCTGTGTTTCTCTCCATTTTGCTAAAGCCATTAAATTTGCAAGATATGATTTTGAATAAGATTTGATTTTTAATTGCTTCCATGCTCGATGTGGTTCCATTTTATAAATTTCTTCATTTAAAAGTGAGCTGGTTTCCTGATCTATCCAGTCCAGCCTGTTTTTATCTTTTAATTCATTATAAAATTCTGGAAAGAGGGCAGATAAATGCGTGACATCAGATATGGCATATTTAATTTGTTCTTTTGTTAAAGGGCGCTGTTTCCAGTTTGTGAACCTGCTTGCTTTATTAATTTGTTTGTTTAAGCGTGTTTTAACCAACGCCTCATATGATAAATTTTCTCCAAGTCCTAATGCCATAGCAGCAATTTGTGTATCAAAAACAGGTTTAGGCAATTGTTTTGTTTGTTGATAGAAAATTTCTAAATCCTGTCTTGGTGCATGAAATACCTTTAAAAGGGTTTCTTTATGAAGACAATCATATAATGGCTCAAGATTAATTTCAGGGCTTAAAGGATCAATGAGTGCATACTGATCTTGAGAAGCAATTTGAATGAGACAAAGTTCAGACCAATATTTGCCCTCTCGGATAAATTCAGTATCGATTGCAATATATGTTTGAGTTATAATCTGATTACAAAATTGTTTTAAATCTTCGGTATGGGTAATAATATTCATAAATGATTATTAATGTAATCTTTGAATAAATTACATCTTTCCTCTTGTTTTCGGTTAAATTTATTTTTACTCTTGTTTTATTCATGACATCATGAGATTAAAAAATCCATGAAAAATATTTTAACGCATTTTATGGACAGATTCGATAAAAGCATTTATCAGATAAATCATTGATCAAAGAATGATTTCGTAAAAGCCAAGGAATTTATATTTATGCATATTTACAGAACACATTATTGTAATGAATTAACTAGCAAACATGTGGGACAAACAATCAGGCTTTCAGGTTGGATTCATCGTAAACGAGATCATGGAGGGCTTTTATTTATTGATCTTAGAGATCATTATGGATTAACCCAATGCATTATTGAGCCTGATAATGAATTATTTAAGCAAATAGAAGCTCTTAGAGTAGAAAGTGTCATTTCAGTTAGTGGAAAAGTTATTAAAAGGTCTCCTGAAACCATAAATTCAAATCTTGAAACAGGAGAAATAGAAATCCAGATAAAAACCGCTGAAGTATTAAGTAAAGCAAATGAATTACCTTTGCCTGTATTTGGAGAACCTGATTATCCTGAAGATATTCGTTTAACCTATCGATATCTTGATTTAAGACGAGAGCATCTTCATCAAAGAATTATCTTAAGAAGCGAAATCATTGCAGATATCCGAAAGCGTATGACAGAGCAAGGATTTATGGAGATGCAAACACCAATTTTAACGGCTTCTTCTCCAGAAGGGGCAAGAGATTTTCTGGTTCCTTCCAGATTACATCCAAACAAGTTTTATGCACTTCCTCAAGCACCACAGCAGTTTAAACAATTAATTATGGTTTCTGGTTTTGACAAATATTTTCAAATTGCGCCTTGCTTTAGAGATGAAGATGCAAGGGCGGATCGTTCTCCTGGTGAATTTTATCAGCTTGATGTTGAAATGAGTTTTGTAACACAAGAAGATGTTTTTAATGCAATTGAGCCTGTTTTAGAAGGCTGTTTTAAACAGTTTTCAAATCATAAAAAAGTGGATAGCGCTCCTTTTAAAAGAATTCCATATCAAGAAGCCATGCTGAAATATTGTACAGATAAACCAGATTTACGTAATCCAATTCTTTGTAGCGATGTTTCCGAATATTTTATGGATAAAGAGGTTGAGTTTAAAGCATTTAAAAAAATCATTGAGCAAAAAGGAATTGTTAAGGCAATTCCTGCCTCTGGGGCTGCGTTAAAACCAAGATCATTTTTTGATAAATTAAATGATTGGGCAAGAAAGGAAATGAAAGCTCAAGGGCTTGGATATATTATTCTAGATCAAGAAAAGGGTAAGATTATCGGGAAGGGGCCTATTGCAAAATTCATTCCCACAGCAAGCCTTGAAAAGATTGCGCGCGCAACCCATTCCAATCCAGGAGATGTTATTTTCTTTTCTGCAGGAAAAAAAGAAGAAGCCAACCGACTAGCCGCAGCGGCACGAGATCGTATTGGAGCTGAGCTTGATTTGATCGAAAAAAATGTGTTTAGATTTTGCTGGATTGTTGATTTCCCAATGTTTGAGTGGAATCAAGATCATAAAAAAATTGAATTTTCACACAATCCTTTTTCAATGCCTCAAGGTGGTATGTCTGCTTTAAAAGAGCAAGATCCATTTAGTGTTTTAGCCTATCAATATGATATTGTTTGTAATGGTGTTGAATTAAGCTCTGGCGCCATTCGAAATCATAGAGAAGATATTATGTTAAAAGCATTTTCAATTGCAGGATATGATCCACAAATTGTTGAAACTCAGTTTGGAGGAATGCTAAATGCATTTCGTTATGGGGCACCTCCACATGGAGGAATCGCACCTGGAATAGATCGTATTGTAATGCTTTTGGCAAATACTGATAATATCAGGGAAGTTACTTTATTTCCAATGAACCAACAGGCAGAAGATTTAATGATGAATGCGCCTTCTGAAATTTCAGAAGAGCAATTAAAGGAATTACATATTAAACGAATTGAAAGAGTAAAACCTCAGTCTGAATCCAAAATTTAAACCGCACGCATCTTCTACAAAGCAGATTAGATATAAATCTGGATAGATTATATATAATTACATTCTAAAATTTAATCATAGGTATCAGATGTTGGAAAACTAGTTATTTTCAATAATAATGACATAATTGATTGACTGAACATTAAATTCATAATTTATATTTGTTATAATCTGGGCTTCTTCTGTTTCACCATCTTGACTTATTTGAGCTTCATCCGTTAAATTAAGACTATTTTCGGTATAACTTTCAGAGCTATGCCAATCAGTTTTGTTTGTCATGATTTATTCCTCTATATATTATGATAACAAGCTATATATTATGATAACAAGCTATCATCGGCAATAATAAGATAGCCAATGTTTTCAGAAACGAATTCATACTCAATTATAAGTGTAAGTTGATATAAGTCTTCTTCTCCTATAGTTTCTGTATGATTGTGACAATTACACGCGCATGGTATATCATTGTTATTAGTCACTTAAACGATCATCCTTATTTAAGTTGATAAAGACAGGATATTAATATTTTAATCTTAAGAGATAATGGCTAATATTTTTTTATTTTTATAAAAATAAGTCATAAATCAGAGTTAAGTTAACGTAATATTTGATAAAGGCTGGGAGCGTTATGTATATTTTATTTTACAGTTTTCTAGGATATATTTTAGCAGGGGTTTGTTTTTCTTTTATATTTCTATTATTCTATATTAGAAAAATTGATTCTCTTGTAAAAAAATCTTCTATTGGTTTTTTTATTCTAATCTTGCCAGGAATTATTATTTTATGGCCTGTTGTTTTTATAAGATTATTTGGATTTAGAAAACAGATTTATGAAAAGAATACATAGAAAATTACATTTTATCCTGTGGATTATGTTATGTTTGTTTCTTATTACGACGATAAGCCTTGTTTATTATTTTAAACCCAAACAGCCTCAAAACAGAGAATTACCAAAAAACGTATTTGATCAAGAGTCTAAAGTTATAGATTATTTGAATAATAGATTGATATAAAAAAAGAAATCAAGGGTAGAAAGTTATAAAAAATATAGTAAAATTAATGCTTTATTTGTACTTGTTTTTGTTACAAGAAGCATAAACATTAAAAGAGTTCCAGGAAAAAAATATGAGTGACGGAAAACGCTATTTTGCAATTCAATGGAATAGATTTAAAAGACATTATGATTTGATTTTGGCAATGAGTCTTTTTACTTTTTTTCTGAGTTTTTATTTAGGAAGTTTTTTATTTGTTCAACAGGGCAGTTATTTTCATCCTGTACAATTATTAATCAGAGTATTAGGTCTTTCCGGATTTACGCTTTTAGTTTTTATTTTATCGATCGGCCCTCTTGCAAGGATTTTTCCATCCTGGCGATTTTTAGTTTATAATAGACGACATTTAGGCGTTACGCTTTTTTTTATTGCCTTGTTTCATGCAGGATTATCTTTTATCTGGTATCAGGGTTTTTCAGAGATTAATCCATTTGTTTCCTTTTTTATGTTCAATAATAATTATATGTCAATTGTGGGATTTCCATTTGAATATTTAGGACTTTTTGCTTTATTAATCCTATTATTATTAGCTGTTACCAGTCATGATTTCTGGTTAAAAATTTTATCTCCATCCGTCTGGAAATTTTTACATATGAGCGTTTATTTAGCATATGCTTTATTAGTTGGGCATATTGCATTGGGATTTCTTCAGTCAGAGCCTTCCATTTTTTATTTTATATTTATTATGGGATCCATTTTACTTTTATCTGGTTTACATTTAATGGCTTTTTGGAAAAATCCAGAGCGTCAAACTTTTAAATCAGACACGTAAGGGTGGATTTATTTTGGTCCAGCTGAGCGTATTCCTGAAAACAAAGCAATTATTATCACACCCAATCGTGGAGAATCAATTGCGGTTTTTCGCTATAAGAATCAAGTTTCAGCCATTAGTAATGTTTGTGCGCATCAAAATGGTCCATTAGGAGAGGGTAAAGTCATCGATGGTTTAGTAACCTGTCCATGGCATGGTCATCAATTTAGATTAGAAGATGGAAGAGCTCCATCTCCTTTTACAGATTGTGTAAAAACATATCAGGTAAAAATGATAGGAACAGATCTTTATATTTATGAAAAGGCAGAAAAACCAGGACAATATTGCAAACCCGTTTATTTATAAACAAGCTATTTTCTAACTCTGTCGGAGAAATCAATGAAAGCGCATAGTTCAGATTCGAAACAAAAAAGCTTCAATAAGGATGATTTTTTTATTGGGTATACGTATAAAGGACAAATCAACAGAAGAGGATTCTGGCAAGCAGCGCTTGGATTTAGTTTTTTTTCTGGTCTTTGTGGACTAGGATTATCGGCATTTCAAATGACGCCTGGCAAAGGAAGCTGGAATATGTCCGAGATCATTCAATTATCAGGCTATCTGGAAACACATCCTTATCCTATTTTATGGACGAAATTATCTGGATCATTAAAGCCTGTTTTATTATATTGCCTGGAAAAATGTGGTGCCCAAAAATTACTTCAATCCTATCAACCAGGAATGGTTCGGCTTAAAGGCAGTCTTTTACATCATGATCAAAATTATGCATTTTCTATTTCAGACAATAAACAAAACTGGATTGAAAGAAGCGAAGAGACTCCAGATTTTTTACTACCAAAACACGCTAAAAAAATATTGGATATTACACTTGAAGGAGAAATTCTAGATTCAAAATGCTGGTTTGGTGCAATGAGACCAGGATTTGGAAAAATACATAAATCCTGTGCAAAACTTTGTATTGCAGGTGGTATTGCGCCTGTATTTTTTATCAAAACATCTCCTCAAAAAAATAGGCTTTTAATTCTGACAGATTTATCAGGCAATGCTATTTCTTATGAATTAATGCCATATATTGCAGATCCTGTTCGAATTACAGGCATGATTTATAAAAAAAACTCCTATTTTGAGTTCAGAATAAATTTAGATCAAATAATTCGGTTATAAAATATTCTGTTTTTTATGCTTGTTTTAACATTTAAAACCTGCCAAACATTCAAATATTCATCTTTTAAAAATTAGGGGGTTTTATATTTCTTAAACTAGAGATAATCATTTTTGATGGAAGTTATTTTCAAGATTGATTTTAACCTTAAAATCATGTCATTTATGTTTTGTTAAAAATAAAATTAAGAATAATACAGGAAATATAATCTAAAGAATTATATCCTAAATCAAAGAAAAAACAGCAGGATTTTTATATGGCAAAAGTAGTAATGATTGGTGCAGGATATGTTGGTCTGGTTTCGGGAGCCTGTTTTGCAGATTTTGGACATCATGTTACGTGCATAGACAAAAATAAAGATAAGATTAAAACCTTACAATCTGGTGGTTTGCCAATTTATGAACCAGGTCTGGATTTGGTTGTTAAAAAAAATATTGCTGAAAAGCGTTTGGAGTTTTCAGTGAATCTTAAAACATTTGTTCGTCATGCAGATGTTGTTTTTATTGCTGTTGGTACCCCCTTCACGTCGAGGAGATGGATTTGCAGATTTAAGTTATGTTTATGACGCAGCAAAAGAAATCGCAGAGGTAATTAATGGCTATACAGTCATTGTAACTAAATCTACTGTTCCTGTTGGAACAGGTGATGAAGTCGAAAAAATTATTAGAAAATTTAGAGCAGATTCAGATTTTTCAGTTGTTTCTAATCCTGAATTTTTAAGGGAAGGGGCTGCCATTGATGATTTTAAACGCCCAGATCGCATTATTGTAGGGCTTAATGAGGATCGTCCCAAAGAGGTTATTAGGGAATTATATCGACCTCTTTATTTAAATGAAACGCCTATTTTATTTACAAAGAGAAGGACATCTGAACTAATTAAATATACTGCAAACGCTTTTTTAGCAACAAAAATTACCTTTATTAACGAAATTGCTGATTTATGTGAGAAATTAGGCGCAGATATTCAAGAAGTTGCACGCGGAGTTGGCTTGGATAACCGAATAGGACCTAAATTTTTAAATGCAGGTCCTGGCTATGGCGGTTCTTGTTTTCCAAAAGACACTTTGGCTCTTATGCAAACGGCTAGGAAAGAAGAAGCTCCTTTAAGCATTGTAGAAGCTGTTGTAAAAGCAAATGAACGTCGAAAAAAGAAAATGGCTGATAAGGTCATCAAAGCATTAAATCATCAGGTCTCTGGTAAGAAAATATCTATTCTTGGTTTGGCATTTAAACCAAATACGGATGATATGCGCTATGCTCCTAGTCTTGATATTATCCCAGCCTTACAAAAAGCAGGGGCTGAGATACATGCATATGATCCAATTGCGATGGAAGAAGCAAAGAAGTATTTAAAAAATATCAAATTTTTCAATGACTTATACTCCTCTCTTGAGCAAGCTGATGCGCTTGTGATTATTACAGAATGGGATAATTTCAGGGCAATGGATTTAAATCGGATAAAAAATCTAATGAGAACACCTGTTATTATTGATCTTAGAAACATTTATTCAATAGAAGAAATGAAAAATAAAGGATTTGAATATACGAGTATTGGCAGGAGCTAAACAGATTTTTTGAGTTTAAAAATTGAAAAGAAATAAATATGCCTAAATCTAGATAAAACCTAAATTTAAGTATTGTTTCTATTTAATTTTTAAATCAGATTGCTCAACCATATTTTAATTTAAGGCAATCCTGGATAATTGAGATTTATTATCTGAAATGGTATAAAAAAGAGGCGATTTTAAGTAAAACGAAACAAGATGAACTGATCACATTATTTATTTCGAATATAAGACAGGTTGTGCGGTCAAACGGGAAGGGTGTAAATCATAATAAGAGAGTGATCTGTTTTTTTTAATGGTTTTGCGAAAGGATTATCTTTTAAATAGAGCTAAAAAAATCCTATAAAGATTTCAGTGGTAAGATTGAAGTTGATCTTAAGGGTGTTTGGCAGTGTTTGTAAAGCTCTAAATAGGAAAAATATGATCAAAAAAATGATCGTTTTGGTTTAGTAAAGCGCAGGCACAAAGTGTATACGAAGATAATCCATAAATATACTTCAGTATCAGATATTCATACACATTATTGAATATAAGAGAATTTTGGGATCGCATTATTTATACGGAATGTTGAATATGATTTGCTAAAGAGCGGTTTTAAGCTGTTCCGTCCAAGCGTCCGACAAGTGATTTTAAGTAATGTTTGGTTGTTTTTTATCTTTTTATTCAAAGAATTTCTAGATATTCGTTTGTTTTTTCATAAAATGGTTGAATATTATCCTTCATGAATGGGTTTTTAAGAAGCTTCAAGCAACAGCAAAGAAGTTTGCAAAGAACGAACACGGCGGCAGCTCAGGCAAAGGCAAGATAAGTAGCAAAAAACAAAGGAGGAAATAAAACCTCAGAGTCGCATAATAATTATTATGTTAAATAATTGATGGGTTTTATAAAATCATGCTTGAATTTTATTTAAAAGATTTTTTAAAATAAATCCTCCTTTTTATACCTTAAAAATTTTAATTTTTGTAAACATCTATTTTATAAAGAGGTTTTATAAGATAACTCTTAAAAAATCAGTTTGTTAACAGGAAAATCAAATCAAATATTTTCTGATTATATAATAAAAAATATTCTGCTGGAATGGAGTTAAATTCAATAAACAAAAATAAGCAATAAGATGGCAAAGCCTATATTTCTATATTTTTGGAGTTTTATAATTCGATTTCCATAAAATCATAAGCAGGCTCAATATGGTTATTTAAGTGAGATAATTTAGTTTTTAAGGTTTGATAATCCAGATCAATATGAAGATTCGTTAAAATAGCTCGTTTTGGATTAAGAATCTCAATCCATTTTAATGCTTGATCAAGGTTTGCGTGGCTTGGATGCCATTTATATCTTAAAGCATCAATGATTAAAACATCAAGTTCTGATAAATACTCATAATCTTTTTCATAAATATGAGATACATCTGGAATATAAGCAAAGTTTTCTATTTTAAATCCAAGAGCTTTAATTGGACCATGCTTTACCAAAATGGCAAAGAGATGAATTGAATTCATTTCTTCAAAGCTTACAGATTGATAAATTGGTAATTCATGTCCTGTCAAAATAGGAGGATGTATACTATTGGGAGATGTTTCAAAACAATATCTAAATTTTTCTTTTATCTCGTTTAAAGTCATTTGTTCTGTATAGATAGGAATTGTTGTTCCAGTTTTAAGTGAAAATGCTCTTAAATCATCAATGCCGTGTAATTGATCTGCATGGGCATGCGTATATAAGACACTATGAATCATCGGAATTTCTTGTTTATGATTTAATAATTGGTTTCTTAAATCTGGCGAGGTATCAATCAGGATATATTTTGATTTTTGTAGATTTCCTAGCTGACCTTCTTCAAAAACATGCATTAAAAGCGAACATCTTGTTCTTTTATTTTTAGGTTCATTTGGATCGCATACCCCCCAATTTCCATCAATTCTTGGAACGCCTCCTGATGAACCAGAACCTAATATTGTTAATTTGATTTTTTGTCTGTTTTGAATCATCATATGAGCCAGTTTTTTAAGATGAAATTGCTTTATTAAATAACTGATAAAAATTTTGAGTGGTGATATGAATGGTTTCTTCCAAAGACCAATTTTTTATTTTTGCCAACTTTTCCGCTGTTTTAATTAAAAATGCAGGCTCATTACGTTTTCCTCTATAAGGAATAGGAGCAAGATAAGGAGAATCTGTTTCAATCAATATTCGCTCTTTGGGAATTTTTTGTGCAATTGAACGTAAAAGCTCTGAATTTTTAAATGTTAAGATTCCTGAAAATGAAAAATAACCATCTAATTCCATAACCTGATCTGCTAATTTTTCAGTTGAGCTAAAACAATGCATTAAAGGTTTGAATTTTCCTTTTAACATTTCTTTTTCTAATATATTTGCCATATCTTCATCTGCACTACGCGAATGGATAATCAACGGTAATCCTGTTTGGCGAGCGGCTTCTATATGGATATGAAAAGATGTAATTTGCTCTTGTTTTGGACTATTTTCATAATAATAATCAAGCCCTGTCTCACCAATGCCAATAATTTTCTTATGATGTGTATATTCAATCAAACGTTCGACTGAAACATGCTCTATTTCTTGTTTGGCATAATGAGGATGCACACCGATAGATGAACTGATGAAATCATATTTCCTAGCAAGTTCCAATGTTTTACTACTTTCTTCAAATCGACAGGTAATAATTAATAAATGTCCTATTTTAGACTGAATTGCACGTTGAATAACCTGCTGATAATCTTCGCTAAAAGCAGAATCATGAAGATGAAGATGACTATCAATTAAATATGTATATTGTGTCATAAAAACAAATTTATAATCCCTATTTATTGGTTGTTATTGTAGATAAAACTGATTCCAATGCATGTGCCAAATCAAGCCTTAAATATTGTGCTTCATTAAACAATTGATTTATTTCATACCATAGACTAATCCAGTTTTCTTTAGATTTTAGATTGGCAATTCTATTTAAAGAGATATCCTGTTTTAAAAAATGTTCTATTCCAAAATGGCATTCAATAATTTTTTTTTAGAATTGATAAAAAAGATTCCTGAAAAAACTTCCATTGTTTTGATGAATTTGCTGCATTTTCTGTTAATAGCTTAATACTTTGATATCCTGGATGAGGTAAGTTTATAAAAAAATTACAAATATGATCATAAAATTCATAGCCCTTATCTTCTAAAAGATAATCAAGATTTGCTGGAATTCCCTTTGCAAGAGAAAACAGAGTTTCTGGGTTGATTTTTTTTGTATCTATTTTTTTAAGCTTATTTTTATACAAAACCTGCAAGTTTTCTTTGCTTAAAGGATAAAAATCGAGCTTAATACAACGTGATTTAATTGTATCCAAAACGAATTTATAATGATGTGAAATCAAAAAACAAATACTTCTTTGTGGTAATTCCTCAATTTGTTTTAAAATTGCATTTAAGGCATTTATATTCAACGCTTCTATAGGATCAATCAGAGCAATTCTCCATTCTTGATTTCCAAGTTTTTTTTGAAAAAAAGCAGTCAGCTTTCTAACTTCAGAGACAGGAATTTCTCTTGGTTGCTGTTGATTTTTTTTATCAGATGGAGGATGTGTAATATACATAAAATTCTGATGAGAAGTTGATATGACCTGTTTGCTAATCATATGATCAGGATCTGTTCCTAAAATACCATATTTTAGATCAGGCTTTGCCCCTAAAAGCCATTTCGTTATTTTAAGAGCAAAGCTAGCCTTTCCAATTCCTTCAGCTCCTGAAAATATCCAGGCATTTGGCATCTGATTTTTTTTTACGATTGAATGGATTAATTCTTCCTGTTTTTCATGTCCCAGTATTTTGTTTTCTGGTTGAATTACTGAAAAGAATGGATCTGATTTCAACTCTGTCATATCTTATAATAGCCTAAATTCCATATTTTTCATTAATGATCATATTAATTTTTTTAGAAATATCCAAAATACTGTTTTTAGCTTCAATCAAAACACAGCGTTTGGGATTTGCTTTTACAATGGATAAAAATCCTTTTCTGATTTTTGTTTGAAATTCAATATGTTTACTTTCATAATATGTTATGTTTTCATCTCTTTCTTTCAAACGTTGTTTTGAAAGGTTTAGATCCATGTCAAAGATAAAAGTTAATTCTGGTGTAAATCCATTCAGTATAATTTGATCTATTTTGGAAATAAAGGATTGTTCTATACCTCCTGCATATCCTTGATAAACGCGCGTTGAATCTGTATAGCGATCACATAAAACCCAATTTTCTTTTTTTAAAGCAGGTATAATTACTTTTTTTGTATGTTCTAAACGTGCTGCATACATTAAAATAACTTCTGTTTCGGTTAAAATTTGCTCCATTTTTTTAGAATTAAGCACAAGAGATCGGATGGTTTCAGAAAATTCAGTTCCTCCAGGCTCCCGCGTTAAGATAACTTTTTGTCCATGCTGTTTTAAATAAGTGGCTAATTTTTTAATCTGGGTTGTTTTACCAACACCATCCATTCCTTCAAAACTAATAAATTTATGATTATTTATCATAGCAAAAATTGCCCTTAATTTTATTCTTAAACCGTATTTAAGGTATATTATTTAATGTTTTTTCTGATTATATTTCATTACGAATAAAACTTTTTATTAAGGTAAAAACCCGATCAAAAATATTTTTTTTAACCGAAACATCTTCCATCGCAATCAATGGCCAGGAAGCCAATATTTCATTTTCGAATTCAACCACAAGCTTTGCAATTTCATTATTTTGTTTAATTGGTGTAGGTATTGGGCTTTGATAATGAATATAAATTTTCAATTTATCCTTTTGTGGTTGATAAACACCAAGATTAATATCTGTTTTTCCTGTAATTGCTATTTTTGCTTTTTCTCCCATAAAAACAGGTAATTCATAAATTTTTTCATCTTTTTTATAGAGATTTACAACATGAAATTGATCAAAAGCTGCCTTCATCATATTGTTTGCTATTTTTGCACGCTCTTTTTCAGACTTTAATCCATTCATAACGATAATTCGCCGTTGATCACCTCTTTTAGCAGAAGCGACCAAGCCATATCCAGCAAGGCTTGTATGCCCAGTTTTTAATCCATCTGTTTGCGGATTATTATTGGAACCAAATAATAAAGGATTTCTATTATATTGTTTAATTTTATTCCATGTCATGGATTTAATTGCATATAAAGGATAATATTCAGGATGCTCTTTAATTGTAATGCGAGCAAGCTTGGCAAGGTCATAAAGACTGCTTATATGTCCTTTTTCAGGCAAACCAGAAGCATTCATAAAATGACTATTCTTTAATCCCCAATGTATCGCTCTTTGATTTAGTTTTTTAATAAATGCCTGTTCACTTCCAGCCAATCCTTCTGCAAGTGCAATACTGGCATCATTTCCAGATTGGATAATAATTCCTTTTAATAGATCCATAACATTGACTTTTTCTCCAGGAGTTAAAAACATTGTAGAAGATTTAGATGCCGCTCCTCCTGTTTTCCAGGCATTTTTACTAACAACAAACTGTGTATTTGGCTTTATTTCTCCAGATTTTAATGCTTCAAATCCCATTAATACAGTTGCGATTTTACTCATAGAGGATGGTGGAACAGGCTTATATCCATTCTTATTGTATAATATAATTCCAGTTTTATAATCCATGATTAATGCATAAGGAGCCGAAATTTCAAAAAAAGGGAAGTTTTCTTCTTCCAACGCATGGGCTAAAGAATAAAAACTTGTGATGATTAAGAAGATGAAAAGTCGAAAACTCATTTTTTTCCTTTATACAACGCAATGATGATTTAAAAAAAACAGGATATAAATTTATATACCCTGTTTTTACTGTATGCGTATCAGAAAAAAAAATCAAACGTCTTTCTAATTAATTTACACTTGTAATAAATGCCTGTTGATATCCAATTGATTTCACTTTTAATTTTGCACGCTTGGCATGATCTAAAGAATGATAAGGACCTAACATCACACGATAAACTTCATTTCCTTTAACCCATGCAGATTGGATATGTAATTTTTCTCGGGTTTTAGTTAAATGATCACCAAACTGAATCGCTTTATTTTTTTCCTGAAAGGATTGAACCTGAACATAATGACCACTGCTTTCAATACGAGGTCTGGATAAGGCAACTGAATATTTTTTTTGGTAAAGAGGATCTTTATGTTTAACACTATCTTGTTTTGCGATTAGTTTTCTTTTGGATGTACCATAATAATTTTTTGGAATTGCATTTCCTGATTTTGTTGCAGGAGAGATATATTCCACTTTAACTTTTTCTATTCCTTTATTTTTAAAGCCAAGGATTTCTGCTGCTTTCATGCTTAAATCAATAATGCGATTATTAACAAATGGTCCTCGATCATTAACACGCACAATAATACTTTTTTTTGTTTTGAGATTGGTAACTTTAGCAATGCTCGGCAAAGGAAGTGTTTTATGTGCAGCTGTTAATTGATACATATTATAGGTTTCACCATTGGCAGTTTTTCGACCGTGGAATTTAGACCCATACCAAGATGCGATTCCAATTTTATTATAATCGGGCTGATGTTTTGGATAGTATTTTTTACCTGCTATTTTATATGGTTTTCCTATTTTTTGTTTGACAGGAGGATGGTTAGAAACATATTTTTTTAATTTTTTCTTGAGTTTTTTTGATGTTACAGGTTTATATTGTTTAACAATTTTATGTTCTGGATAGATATGTTTAACTGCTTTTGGAGGATGGTTACTATTATATGAACCAGAACAGGCTGATAGGACGGAAAATAAAAATCCTGTCAATAAAATCAGGTTTGATTTTCTAGATAGGCAAAAGAAATATTGAAGTAATCCCGCATCTTTTATTTGTTTTTTTATTGTTATATTCATGATCTTATAATCCAATTTCTCTTATTTTATTTTTTTTTTAAAACTGGTTGATTAGAGTAAGATATACAGCAATATAATAAAATTAGTCTTTACCAGAATGGTTAAAAAATCTTAAAATCTATTTTTAGGGAGATAGCTTCACTGATTTTTGCCAATTTAATGATACCCTCACCGAGTTAATATTTGTATTTATCTATCTTAAGAGAAGTTTTATGTAAAAAATATTTCCAATCTCTAAAAACCCTCTTGCTTTTTAGTAATGATTATTGCTATGTAGACGATTATTCTGGATGGGTGGTCGAGTGGTTGAAGGCACTGGTCTTGAAAACCAGCAGGCGGGTGACCGTCTCGAGGGTTCGAATCCCTCCCCATCCGCCATTAACTTAAAAGAAATTTTTATATTTCTTTTGAGCTATCCTGTTAAAATTTCAGTATTTGCGGGGTTTTTACTATTTAGGATTGACCGTCTCTCCACAAAATACCCCTTTTGCAGGTATCCCTTTAGTCATAAGTGCTTCTCTTATACTATCTTCAGTCCAGCCTCTCTTTTTTATCTGTTTTAATATCTTTTCAGAATTCGAATATTTTATAACACCCTCATATTTAGGAATCGGTTTATCTTTCACATAATCATTATTATGTTTATCTGAGGTTTTATTACTCCCCTTGCCTTTGCCTGAGCTGCCGCCGTGTTCGTTCTTTGCAAACTTCTTTGCTGTTGCTTGAAGCTTCTTAAACCTATCCTTGCCTAAAGCATGCTTTACCTTCTTGGCAAGCTTGCCCGTTAACTTGCCAGCCTTAACACCTAATCTTGCACCAAATGCCATTAATAAAACATCAGGCGCTAATTTCCCTAATCATTTGCCCGCTGAACGATATAAACGAGACTTCTCAGATAAACTATCCGCTTCCAAAATCTGAGATAACTCTCCTATTAGACTATAAAAATTCCCCTCTATATTGTCAAACTCATCAAAAAATAACTTCCCTAATAAACTCGGATCCTTAGAAAGCTCTATTAATAATACTCGCAAGGCATCCAACGTCTTTAATGGATCAGAAAATAATTCGGCAAGCTCTTGACCATATTCTAAAACACCTTCAACCATCCCAAATTTAAAGGAAGGATTAGAATTCAAAACACCCATCATCAGATTAATTTGAGCATTCAATATCGCTTCAATACAGCCCGCACGATCACTAATCTTAATCTGCTTCTTACTAACCGTTGTAATAAAATGACAGCCCGTAGAGGTATGCGCATTTGAAACCAATAAATTAAATCGGAAGAACCCGCCGCCCCCGCCAGCAGAACCGCCCCCACTCGCACACGCTTTAAGTTGTCTAAGCGCGCATCCTCTACAGATAAATCTCCACTCTTGATCGCCTCTCCTAAAGCAGACTTTAAAACTTGCTCATTAATCGCACAGCCAAAGACTAGGAAGATAGTACATATTTAATCTTTCCTTGAAATATAATAGTAGGGAGGTCCACTCTCAGGCAAAATATTTTTTAGATTTAAATGTTGAAATTCTTTAATAGATAACTTTTCTTTTATAGAAAATGCTTCATTAGATTTCTGTATAATTACTTTATTATCAAAAAATAAAAGTTTTTCTCTAGATTTTAATTCATAAAATGCTTTATTTAAATCTCTAGTAAAAAACTCTGAAATTTCGGATACCAATTCTATTAATGTCATTTCCTCTTCCTCAGAATTAAATAATATACAATCTTCTATGTTATTATATATAGCCATAAATATAATACTCTCATTTAATTATAGGATTATTTTTTAAGGGAATACGTACTAGCTTTCCATCTATGTATACATTCATATATGGTCCACCATGAACAGGATCATCAGCATTCTTATAACCCTTATTAACCCTAACGTAATTTCCTTTTCCATCATAATATCTAACGCCTTTTCCTCTTTTTAAAGGGGCTTTTTTCCATCCTTTTCTAAGAAAAATTCTATCCGCTTTTCTAACAACATCATCAAAATCTGCTCCTCTAAAGCTCTCAGGATTATCAAAATCAGGGTCATTCTCATCGTCTGGGTCTTGGTCGGGGTCTGGCATAGGGGTCTGGGCTGTGCCGCTTAAGTCTGGGGTCTCTTTTTCTGCTCCAGAATTGTCAGCATCTCCCTTTGGGTCGTCCTTCTTCTTGTTTGCCAAGATGAAATAGGTGATCCCGCCACCCCCGCCAGCAGAACCACCCCCACTCACACACGCTTTAAGTTGTCTAAGCGCATCCTCTGCAGATAAATCTCCACTCTTGATTGCCTCTCCTAAAGCAGACTTTAAAACTTGCTCATTAATCGCACAGCCAAAGACAGGCTTTATTTGGAGGAAGAGGAGAGTTGAGAAAGAAAATTGAATAAAAATTGATAATTAAAGTAAATCAACATCAGGATTTATATTATTAAGACCTAATTTACTTTCTTCAATACCAAAAGCATTAGCTTGATTTTTCATAATAGAAATTATATCATGATAAGCCATTAAATATCCCATATTATACATATAATCTTTAATATTAGACTTATTTTTATTATTTTTTACTTTAGATTTAGCAGTGATCGCTTTTTCTTTAATTAAAATTACTAAATCTTTAATATATAATTCAAAACTATTATTTGACATGTGTTTTCCCTTTTTCTTTTAAGATTCTTCTTAAAATATTTCTCTCTTCCCTAAGTCTTTTTATATCAGAAGGCCATTTTTTATTAATTAATGCGCTTCTTTGTCTTGGGTCTAATTTATTCCAATTAGATATATATTTTTTAGGATCAGATATTTTATTGCTATGCAATTTAATCTGTTTCTCAATACTATTTATTCCTTTTTGTATTTCTTTTATAGATCTATTAGAATAATTTTTATAGAAACCAGAATGTTTTCTTCCATTTTTAATCTTGGCATTGGCTGCTTTAATCTCATCAAGGGTTTGTTTAGGAACTTTATCAATTCTAGCTAAGCTCTTACCACTCTTGGATAAAATTTGAAAGCCTTCACCCGTAATCAATAGTGTTGCAGAACCTGTCTCAATCCAACCCAAATATAACGCAACCTTATCTGCTGGCAACCCTAATCCAAGAAGACTACGCGTGATAAAACCTGAAACCTCCTCTCCATAATATAAACTTAAAACACCTCCGCTAAACTGATTGGCTCCACCAACAATCGAAAATGTCATCCCTGCTGCGCAAGCAGCAACCGCAAGACCTCCAGAACCCAGGGAAACACCATTGCAAAGCGTCATCGCTGTCATCTTTAAGGCATCCATGCCAATATCATCAAGTGCATCCCAGCGTGCTAATTCCTTTTGTGCAGATAAAAACGCAGAGGCACCACTGCGACCCTCTAATGATGCCTGGCGATAATGACGTGATAAAACCTTGTCACAGTCAGAGGCTAGTTTTATTTAGAGGAGATTGGGGTAACAATTTAGTTATTTACCGAAGATAAAGGAAGTAATCTCCTTCATAATTATCTTTTACATTCTCATGACTATCAAATACAAATTCTATATTGTTAATATTAAAATCAATTCTTCCAATCATTTTTAAACTATTACAAATAGTACGTTTAATACAAAGATTAATACCTGAATTTTCTGCTTCTTTAATTTGGATACTATTTTGGTAAAAAATATATACTTTAAAAATTTTTTTTGATGGAGAGAATAATATAAATGCTTCATGAACACCTTTATCTTGAAATTGATTTAAAACCAAGTTACGTACTATATCTAATCCTTTATTATCTTCTTGAGCTTTAGCACTAGCTCTTGCAAATTCTTCATCAGATGGAATGTTTTTTATAGTCATTTGATAGCCTCCCATATCCATTGATTTTTTTTCTTAAAAGTATACCCTAATTCTTTCATAAAATTGACTTCTTTTTCAAAAAACGAACCAGCTTGTACTTTTAAAGGATTGTGGGAAAACAGAACTTGCTTACCTTGTTTAAGTTGTTGAATGAGAAATGTTTCATTTATTTTCCAGATTTCATCCTGAGATAACCCTTTTGCAACTTTATCCCAATTATCCACTTTAAAATATGTTGCTTTATAATGTGCAGCAACCTTTTGATAGCTTATCCCATCTTTTGCAAAATGTCCTAAAACTAGTTTATCACTATGAGGATTTTTTGTTGCACTTTTTGCAATATTTTCAAACCACTCCTGTGATCTACTCGATCCTATAATGCTGCCTGGTTTTCTAGCTCCCTGACCAGCATTTTTAATCTTGGCATTGGCTGCTTTAATCTCATCAAGGGTTTGCTTAGGCAAATTACGAAGCTGAGCTCTTACCACTCTTGGATAAAATCTGAAAGCCTTCACCCGTAATCAATAGTGTTGCAGAACCTGTCTCAATCCAACCCAAATATAACGCAACCTTATCTGCTGGCAACCCTAATCCAAGAAGACTACGCGTTATAAAGCCTGAAACCTCCTCTCCATAATATAAACTTAAAACACCTCCGCTAAACTGATTGGCACCGCCAACAACTGCAAACGTCATCCCTGCTGCGCAAGCAGCAACCGCAAGGCCTCCAGAACCTAGGGAAACACCATTGCAAAGCATCATCGCTGTCATCTTTAAGACACCCATACCAATATCATCAAGTGCATCCCAGCGTGCTAATTCCTTCTGCGCTGATAAAAAAACGCAGAAGCACCACTGCGACCCTCTAATGATGCCTGGCGATAATGTCGTGATAAAACCTTGTCACAGTCAGAGACTGGCCTTATTTAGAGAATGAAGGGGAGAGTTCCATAATACAACAATATTATTCATTAAGAGCTATGCTATATATTTTACCAAATAAGAATCACCCAATTCAGTTTGTAACCTTTTAGCAAGTTTAGCTCCTTCCTTAATATGTGCTTTTTCTGCTTCAGGACTAGGAAAAGCTGAATCGGGGGGATATTCACGATCTAAAGTAGCTTGATATTCATCTTCCCATTTTTGAATATCATGCTTGAGAGATTCAGATATAGGTAAATCCTTTGCTTCATAATGATGAAATATATCGCTATCCTTAATCATTACAGCTTCTTCCATATATGCAGCACGCATTTTCACGAGTGTTTTTTTCATATTCAATCTCCTAATTTGGATGTGCCGTTACAATAAAGCCATTCCCATAAGCAGTAAACCGTGCCTTAATGACTTTCTCTAACCCGCGAGTTAATCCTGCCGTCACCATTGAGGTAAGCAAGCTTCTAACTGATTGAGAAGACGTCAATTCTTTTAAAACCTTGCTCAAATCTCCCTGATGATTGATTAAACTCGTTGTTGTCATTCCTGCAAGAGAACTAATCCCTGCTGTGACCGCAGCATAAGACACGCTCCCTTCTGAAAGACCCATTTGAAGCGCAACCGAAGACGCGCTTCCCCCACTGGCTAAACCAACCGCAATGCTAATTAAAGCCGCCGCTTCTGGCGTTAAACCTTCTTGTCTATAATCCCAATCCTTCGATAATGCCTTAATCGCACGCCAGTTAACAGAAGGGTTCTTCCTTAACCCTTCTAGCCATTCATAGCCTGGTCTGGAGGAAAGCTTAGATAAAGAGCGACCGATTGAGCCTAATTCTTCATAATCAGAAACAATCCCTCCTGATGAAGATAAAGAAACAAACCCCCCTGCTGTAATCTTTGTTAGATTAACCTTTTCCTTATCATAACCCTTGCTTTCAGATTGCCACCAAACCATATCACCTTTATATCTCTGATATGAATATATATGACGATCCTTGGTCGATAATAAGGATAATTGCGCATTCGGATTGCCAGATAACCCTGCCTTAATCTTAACATTGCCACCTGCTTTTAAACGAGGCGCCTCCAGACGTACAGAACCATGCGCTCCTAAATTTAAATCCTGTTTTGTCGATAATTGACTGGATTGATAGCTTAAATCCTGATATTGCTTGCTTTCTTTTGAATTCCCTAAACGAATAACACCACCTAATCGCGTATAAGTCTTGCGAAAATAATCTGAAACACTAATATTTTTAGATGATTGTAATTCAATTAAGCCAAGAGAATTTAACCTTAAATTGCCTCCAGAAGATAAAGTAGAAGCCTTAATCAAACTGCTGCCAATGGAAAAACTATTAATATCTCCCCCTGCTGTTAATCTAGAGCCTCTGGAATGTATATCTTGTTCTGATAAACGCTCATAAATCTTCTTCTTCTTTAAAAAATGACTCTTACTTGTATTCTTAAATTGACTATATTCACTTCCTTCTAATAAATCAGCAATAATTAAATGTCCCGAAGAACGCAGGCTGAGATTTCCATAAGATTTAAGGTCAGAGCCTAGAATGGATAAATTACCCCCATCGCCAGACAAGCCAGAACGAAGATAAATATCTCCTTTATCCGAGCTTAAGGATGAAGCCTGGTTTTTGCTTTGAACATAATTAGAAGATTCATATATCTTCCCACGCTTTACCCCTTTTTTACTCCGCGCCTTGCGTTCTGTCTTGCCTGTAACGCGTAAATCCCCGCCCGTTAATACCAATATCCCTTGCCTGCCTGAAAGATTAGAGGCTTCAATCTCGCTTTGCGTGCCTGAATGAAGTAAAAGCTTGCCTTTAGATAAAAGCCTATTGCCTGTAAGCTTTGTTTGTTCTGATCTTTCGGTAATTGTCTTCTTGCCTCGTGCGTAGGCATGCTCTTCGCGCTCTAATTCCTCAAATGCCTTTAAGGCTATCTTTTCTTTTGCCTTTAAGGATAAATCCCCTTTTGAAGAAAGCTTAGATGCCGTTGAATGAATATTCTTAGCCGAAAGAAAAAGATTGCCCTCTGAGCTCAATTCCGTTTGATCTGTTAAACGAACTGATTTTGAAAAGCGAACATCACCTGGGCGATAATTTAAGTCAGACTTCGTTTTACTTAATGCATTTAGCGATAGATTGCCCAAAGCCAAAAGTGATACATCTTTTAATGCATTAAGCTTTGAAGCAAATATATCCAAATTACCCCCCGTTTTAAGATTAATCTCCCCTTTGGAAAACAGGCTATCTTGATTGGAAAGAATGCTTGAGCTGGAAGTCAGGGTTAAATCTTTTCCCGTTTTAATCTGGTTTTGATTAAGGCTAAGCTTGCCAGAAGAAATAAGATTTGCCGTCTGGCTTGCCTCTAACTTCGTAGAAGATAAGTTCAGATCTCCTTTGGAAGCAAGGCTTAAATTCCTTCCTTTAAATTCACCTCCTTGAGCGTTAAACTCACCTAAAACGGATGCCTGAACATTTCCCAAGGCTGCAATTAAGCCTGAATGCTCAAATTGCTTTGCCTCAATCTTTATCTCGCCTCCTGATAATAATCGAGCCCCTGTTGAAGCATGTGCTAAAGCCTTTTTCCTATTCTTTGATAAATATACAATCGGTGCTAAAACGCGCTCGCCATCAACCTCCATTGGAGACCACCATAAAATATCTCTATCCAGCTTTGCCAATTGCTCTTTACTCGGTGCTTTGCCAAATTCTAGACCAAGGCTTTTTGAGGCTAAAACCCCGTTTTCAATCAAACCACGCATTTGATCACTGTCTGAATGATAATCAGAAGAAATAAATCGTTTGCCCGTTTGTTCTAAAATCTGTTCGCGAACAAAAAAACTATCAAAGCCTGAATCCCCTAATAGGCGTGTGTTTAAATGTGTTTTATCAACACCTAACCGTTTGAAAAAATAATCCGAACCATAAAACTGGGATACAGAAGTTAAGGCTGGATCTGAGATAAATTTATAGCTCGGATTAGAGACAGAAGCACGCATGAATAAAGCTGAATTTATATCGGATAAATCACCTGTTTTTGAGCCTAGCAATCTTGATAAACTCGGATTTAAGGCAGTTGCCGATAAGGAAGAGGTAGAAGATTGCGCGCTTATTGCAGTATTGGAATATGTGCCGTTTTGAACAGTTGAAGCTTCTGAAATATTCAGAGAAAACGAGCCTAAATCAGAAGCGCCAACAGAAGAAAAAGAAGGGGAATTAGCTGAGCCGACAGATTGATTTGATTTCTCTCTTTTTCCCTGATTGCCATTCTTGAAATTATCAAATTGAAGCGTTAGCTTACCTCCTGCCTGAATTAACCCCCCATAAGATGCGATAATACTCCGTGTCGTGCCCAATTCCTCCAGAGTTTTACTGTCTGTTTCATATAATAAATGACCCGGCTCATAACAATAGCCATCATATCCAGGTGTTCCTCTATAAACAAGACAGCCCGTATAAGCTGCGTATCTAGATTGACTTACTTTTCTTGTTGTTTCTTCCTTCCTTAAATCAATCCCTTGATTCTCAAAATGAATGCCTCTTAAATCAATATCCCCTCCTGCCGCAATACTGCCTCCATTGATTAAACGATCTGCCAAAATGGAAAGATCCTTGCCTGCGAAAATCCGCCCCTCCTGACCTCGGCAAGTTTGACCTTCCGAACAATCCAGCACTTCCCTATACCCTGTCATAACTGTATAAACGCCATAAGAAACTAAAATTCTAACAGGATCTTTTTGATAATCATAAAGGGTGTCTTCATCAAACCTATAATTATTGCCAGAATGCTTTTTTTCTCTATGAATCGTAATCCGTTTTTTAGGAGCTGTTAGAGGCGTGCCATTTTCTAAAAATTCCGTCTGAATGGAAATACTGCCTAAACGGCTTTCTATGCTTCCTTCAATATTCTCAAGCTTTTTGCTCTTTGGGCTTGCCGCGCTTTGATAGCTTAAATCAGAAAACCCTGATTGAGACCAGTGCTTGGATAAAGAAGATACTCCTAAAAGAGATAAATCCCCTTCAGAATAAATCATCCCGTCTCGATTGTTTAATACATTCCCCGTCTCAATCCTTAACTCACCCCCTGAAAAAATCAGACCTGAATTCCTTAAATCTTCCTTTACATAAAGATTTAGGCGTTCTCCTGCGTTGATCTTGCCCAGATTTAAAACAGAGCCTGCATATATCAACCCCGTCTTATCCGTTGCAACCCTGCCTTGATTGGAAAATTTAGAGCCGCTAAAGACCTCAACTCCTTCTTTTCCATAGATAAGTCCAGAAGATAAATTCTTTAAATTCAAATCGGATAACAGATAAACTTGACTGTCTGATTTAATCTCCGCACTGTTTTCAAAACCTCCGCTTTCACTAAATAAGCGAATATTCCCCTTGGAATAAATATTGCCTTGATTGCTTAAGGCTTGTTTCGCGCTTAAAACAATCCCGCCTTTACTTTTTAACTCTCCTTTTTGTAATAATCTGCCTTCAAAAGAAGAAAGCTTTATGAGCCCTCCTGATACTATATTGCCCTGGGTTTCAAGACCTAAGCTGGAAGAAAGCGATACCCCTCCTAACGCCGTTAAATCTGATCTGTTTAAAACAGAGCCTGAAACACTGGAAAGACTCAGATCTCCATTGGATTGAATCGTGTGTTGATTGATTAAATCCTGATCAGATTGAATGGAAACAGAGCCCAATCCTCCAATCTCTCCCTGATTGGTAAAAAAAGCATGTGTGTTGATAGAAAGATCATAGGCACTATACATCCTGCCCGTATTTAAACCATTGCCCCCATTTGATAAAAATATTCCTCTGTTGGAAGTATCAGAATTACCAGAAGCATCAGAACCAGAAGAGCTAGAAGCATCAGAACCAGAAGAAGCTGTATTATTTACAGGCATAAACACGCTTAACATGCCTTTATTTTCTATCTCTTCTTGGGCTGAAAGACGTAAAGACCGGTTGGAATGCATGCGCGCGCCTGTTTCATTCTTAAGCGCGCCTGTCTCACTTCTTAAAACCAAATCAGAGCCTGAAAGCAATATGCCTTCATTTGTAAAAAATCCTTTGGAGAAAACCGATAAATTAGAGCCTGTTTCTATCCTGTTTTTATTTATAATTTCTCCTATATTGGATCTTATTATTCCTATACCAGATGAAACCAAATTTCCTTCATTTAAAATAGAAGCTCCACTTATTTCCAACCCTTCTTTTGAAAGTAAAATTCCTGTTTCGCCAATCAATAAATTCTCACGAGTATTTATCTCTAGCCTTCCCCCCGTCTCAATCCGACCCGATAGGTTTTGAGATAAGCGTGTTGTTAGAAATAAAGAACCCTTGCTATATAGCTTGCCTGTTTGTGTTAATTGTTTGGACGTTAATCTAAGATCTGAACGAGTGGAAATTATGCCAGCCTGTCTGAGCATGTCTTTAGATTGTAATGTTAATGCTCCATTGCTTGCTAAAACAGAGGATGAAAACTGAGTTAATCCCTGATTGGAATCAATGGATAAATCCAAAACAGAACTAAGATGGCCTTTCAAATCTATCTTGCCTTTTTTAGAAAAAAGAGATAAATCCCGATCCGAATGAAGCCTGTCTGATTGAAAAATCTCGCCTGCTCTGATCGTTAACTCCCCCTTGTTTTGAACCAGGCTATTCGCTGTTTGTTTAAATAAACCAGAGCTTGATAATTCAATTGCCCCATTGCTTAATAATTCAGAGCCAGAACCTAGAAGAAAATCTTCAGAACTTGATAAATCCAAAGAAGAAAGCGCGATAATACGACCTGTAATCTCGGCAGTTTGAGATCTGGAGCGAATGCCTAAACCAGAATAAAGAAAACCATTTTGATTAAAGTGACCTTCTGAGGTTAGATAAAGATTGCCTCCTGATTTAAGATTGCCTGATTGCGTTATTCCACCCCTGGAAATAAGATATAAATCCTTATTAGATAAAATATGTGAGCTTGCTTGTTGATTAATCAGACCAAAGCCTGAAATCATAAGATGATCTAAACTCTCAATTCGACCAGATAGATTAATATCTCCTAATTTGGAAATAATCTCTAAACCTGTAAAAGCACCAAGACTGCCTGATAAATTAATATCTCCACTGCTTTTTAAAGATAGAGCCTGTTCTGAAATTATGCGAGACTTTACGTCTTGATTAATCGAGCGAAATCCAAAAAGAGAAATATAATCTGGAGATTCAATCGCAGCCGAGATCGTTAATATACCCTTTTTGGAAAGAAAATGAATGTGATCTAGGCTTGTTAATTGACCCGATAGAGTTAAATTACCCCGATCTGATACGAATACAGTCTTACCTTTACTGTTGGAAATACCAGAAAATGTTAACGCATCCTTGCTAATCAAAGATGTATTTAATCCTGAATAAATATCTGAGCCTTCTAAAACAGAAAGCAATCCATCACTTAATAAAGAAACAGAGCCCGAAGCATACAGCCTGGTTTTTTCTGAAAGAAGATCTCCAAAACTATAAATCCAAAGCGAAGCAGTGCCTGTTAAGGTTAAATCTGATCTTAATCCTGAAACCAATAAACTATCTTTAAAAACAGAACGATCGGAAGATATTAAAACAACCTCCCCTTTAGAACCTAATAATGCCTGATTTAAGGTAAGATCTCCAAAGGCTTTCAGCTTAAAACCAGATTGTGCATAATGCTTGCCTGTTAAATCAATCGAACGGGCTTTAAACTCTGAACTTCCAGCCGAATACGAACTCTTTAGCTTTAAATACCCAGAACTATCTATATATAACTCATCAACGCTTGAGGCAATATCACCCATTAGGCGAACCCCAACCCCTGCCTCTGTGCTAATTAAACGAATCCTGTCTGCATACATGCCACCCAAAACAGAGGAATCAATCGCAATCACAGCCGCTCTTTTTAAATCAGAAGATAGCTTCTCAATCTGATACGTCTTGCCTCCTTTTTCTAAAGAAAGCTTGTTTAATCCTGTATAAACCGAAAGCGCTTTGGCAGATAATTGACCCTTCAGCTTGAAACTCTGGCTGATAATATCAAAATAATCCACATTGCGCGCATTTAACCCAGAAGAACCTATTAAAATCTCCCCGCCCTTAACCATAAACCCTGAAAAACGACCATCTGGATAAAACTGTGGAGAACCTGTCGATAATGTCACATGAGACGTATTATAAAACCCACATCTAGAACAGCTAATTCCGTTCGGATTGACAAAAATTAAATCTGCCTTCCCTCCAAATACTTCCGATAAACCCAATAAATCCGTACGAGATAACCCCGTTACCTCATTGATAATTAAACCCGCTAGCTGATCTGGATGCGTGAAATTGGGATTACCAAAAATATATCCCCCCAATAAGGAATTCCCAGGTAAATAGGAATTGTTAAAAATTACCCCTGCTTTGGATATAGAAAGCCGTTCATAGCGATTATGAGAAATGCCTTGCCCATTATTAGAAGCTTCTATATTGATAATGGGAACGCCATTGCGAGCTTGATCAAGGCTTGCCCCACCCGAAGGCTGAATGCCATCTTCTGCATAGCTTATAAAAGAAAACAATAAAAAAAACGGTAAAATCAAAACCTTAACCAGTGTTTTTATCAAGATATTGGTCAAGGTATTGGTCAATACCCTTTTTTTAAGGAGAGCTAAGGTATTTTCTTTAACCTTCGCGTTTTGAGCGTAAACAGCGGAATTAGAGAGGCTCTCACCTGTTTTATAAAAAACCCTCAGTTTAAAAAAATCATGCTTAATATATTCTTTTTGAAGGCTTTTTTCTTGATTAAATACATATAACGTATTGCAGGCTGTTGCTGTAGAATTAGGGAGGTTCTCACCTGTTTTTTTAAGGAGAGCTAAGGTATTTTCTTTAACCTTCGCGTTTTGAGCGTAAACAGCAGAATTAGAGAGGCTCTCACCTGTTTTTTTAAGGAGAGCTAAGGTATTTTCTTTAACCTTCGCGTTTTGAACGTAAACAGCGGAATTAGAGAGGCTCTCACCTGTTTTATAAAAAACCCTCAGTTTAAAAAAATCATGCTTAATATCTTTTTTTTGAAGGCTTTTTTCTTGATTAAATAAATTCTTATTCAATAGATTTAAAAAGTGTTTTGGATTTAAAAAGTGTTTTACATGATCCAAAAGCTGAATTGAAAGCTTAGTAAAGCTTTTCTTTAAGTCTTTAAAAAAAATATACTTCCATTTAATACCTCCCCTGATTCTCATAACATCCTCTATACTTAATCTTACTATCCCTTTTTTATATACTTTAAATAAACAGTATAAGAACTTCCGTTTTAAATAACTCATTCTAAAAAATAAATCAGAAAAGATTAAATAAAGCCCAGATTAAACCCATATTCGTTTACATGATTTATCTGTTTTCTTTCATTAGAAATTAGCAAAAAATCAATCTAAGTTTAACTAAACACTTAACTATATCTTAATCCTATTCCTTTTGCAACAGCCAAAGGGTGGTTTCTTAAGGCTCTCCAACTAGCTAGATTAACTTATGAGCTTGCTCTAAATACGCTGAGCGCTCTTATATAAATACTCTCGGAGTATTCTTTTCTCAGGCACGCCAAGAGTCAGAATTAAGCTTTGAGCTTGCTCTAAATACGCCAAGCGCTCCTAATAAAATCAGCCCTTTGGCTGAACGCGAATGCGTGTGCGGTCGCGTGACTTTATTTAGCACATTAACTACCAAGATTAACTTCTGAGCTTGCTTTAAATACGCCAAGCGTGTCTAATATTGAATTCATTTATTAATGAATATAATAGAGAATTTTTATGAAATTAATTAAAATTATTTGTTTTTTATTTTGTACAATCTATTTTTCTTATATCGGAATAGCAGATACAACCTGCTTTATTCTTGCTGAAAATAATCAAATTATTAAGCAAGAAGGAGAATGTACAAAACGCTATTCTCCTTGCTCAACATTTAAAATCGCTATTAGCTTAATGGGATATGATTCTGGAATACTAATCGATGAAATCCATCCAGAATGGGAATATAAAGATGAATATGTTGACTGGGTCGAAATATGGAAACAAGCTCATCATCCAACCTTATGGCTTAAAACATCTTCCGTTTGGTATTCTCAACTTATTACCCAAAAATTAGCGATAAAACAGTTTTCTGACTATGTTCAAAAATTTCAATACGGAAATCAGGATATTTCAGGAGATAAAAGAAAAAATAACGGTCTTACTCATAGCTGGCTTCTAAGCTCTCTGAAAATATCACCATTTGAACAAATCGATTTTATACAAAAACTAACTAAAAACAAATTACCTGTTCGTCATAAGGCTCAAAACATGACCAAGAATATTATGTTTGTTGAAACTCTGAAAAATGATTGGAAACTTTATGGAAAAACAGGTGGTGGAAAACAAATAGGATGGTTTGTTGGATTTCTAACTAAAAAAGATAAAACAATGGAATTTGTCTATATGATGAATTATGACGAAAAACAAAAAACTTTTTTAGGATCAAAAGCAAAAGCTGCATTAAAAGCAAAATTAGCAAGTATACTCACAAAAAATCCTTCTTCAGAAAATTAAAAGGAATTTAATAAAAATAAAATGCACTTCTTTTTTCTTATCTGTTAATAAAAAATGTTTTCTTGCAAGAAAATACCTGATTAATTTAACATTATCATATTTTTATACATGCTTTTTTTCATGACTAATTAACCATTCTTTTCTTGCAAGACCTCCACCATATCCTCCAAGTGCTCCATTATGATTAATAACCCGGTGACATGGAATAATAATCGAAAGTTGATTGGCTCCATTCGCATTTGCAACAGCACGGTATCCTTTATGATTATGAATATTTTCAGCCTGTTCTAAATAACTTCTGGTTTGACCATAGGGAATGTTTATTAATGCTTGTCATGCTTTTTTTGAAAGGCACTTCCAATCATATGAAATGGCGTTTTAAATTGTTTTAAACAACCAGAAAAATATAATTCCAGTTCTTTTCTAATCGATTGAAGTGGCAATGAATCACCTGGAATAATCCTGAATTTTTGTTTTAATCTTAATTTTTCTATTTCTTTCTCTAATCCTCGCCGATCAACAAATTCCAAAAGATAAAGAGCTTTATCATCTGCAATTGCGATCATAGATCCCAAAATTGTCTCAATCCAACAAGTTTTTAAAATAGGCTGTTCTAAATTTGTTTTTATAGGAGATGCTTCCATGATTTTACTAAAAGCATCCCTAAAACCACTCCCAGATTTATATCCAGTATCTAGTTGAGTGTGTAATACACTATTGCCATTTCGAATCTGATCAAAAGCAATCCCCATACGTCTTGCTCTGGCATATTCAACAAATGTCATTCCAAACTTTTTTTTAAACTGACGCCTTATACTGGCTTCACTTGTAGAAAATGCTTCAAAGTCTTGTTGTTTCCACCTTTTTTCAGGATGATGCTCTATTGCATCTAAAAATGTTTTCATTAAATCTGAAACCTCTCCTGGAAGAGATAAAGGAGAACAGCGCTTGCAAGGTCTGTAAGAAGCAAGTAAAGCCTGTTTTGCAGTTCTGAAAAATTCACAATTTTTAAAGTTTGGCTTTCTTGCAGAACAAGTAGGTCGACAAAAAACTCCTGTCGTTTTAACTCCTATAAAAAAAATTCCTTCATATTTAGAATTTTTCTCTAGACATGCTTGATAATATGCTTGTTTTTGTTCTTCTGTGAAATGAAGATTCTCTTCTATCATAAATGATCCATCCTCATAATTATTGAAAAATTCAACTATCATAAAGCTATTTTATCACTTTAATAAACTATATGCCGCCGAAAATTAAACACCGATTTAAAAAAATAAAACTTATGAATAGAATCAAGTTTAAAAAAACAAGACGGAATTGTCATGTTTAAACTCTTTTAATTTGATAAAAAATTTTAAGTTTCTTATGTATTATTTCTAAATATTTGTATTTTAAAAACTTCCTGGAGTTTATCCTATTTTCTTTCATTATAATGCAATATACTAATTGCTAAATTTATAAAGTATCATAGGAAAAACAATTTATGAACGCATTAAAACAGGCCGAAGAGCTACAAACTTATGCGGCCAGTAAACAGTTTGACTGGAAAAATCCAGAAGATGTCTGGAATAAAATATATGAAGAAATTGAAGAAGTAAAAACAGAAATTAACCATTATCAAAAAAATCCAACGCAGACAAATAAACGTCTTCTAGAAGCAGAAATCGGAGATTTGATATTTAGCTGTATTAACCTCGCACGAAAATTCAACATTAATTCAGAAACAGCACTTTTGCGAACCAATCAAAAATTTAGTCAAAGATTTAAATGGATGGAAACAAATTTCAATACAAAAAATCAAAAACAAATTTCAATAAAAGAGTTAGAAAAATTATGGGAGAAATCAAAAACAATCAAATGATCTCAATCCCAACACACACGGTCGTGTGGTCTTTTTAAGAGCGCTCAGCGTATTTAAAAAAGCTCAAAGCCTAATTCTTATACCTTAAAGAGCCCGAAAAAATCACACGAATGTGTGTGGTCTTTTGGCTGGGCGACCACGTGCTTAGAGATTCATCTTGTTTTCTGATTTTAAATGTAAATCCACTTCCTTAAGAACAAGCTCTGGAAATAAAGATAAAAACTGACCTTTTCTTGCTTCATTAAGCAAGACACGAAGTTCTATCATGTTTTTTGAAGTCAAACTATATTCACGAACAACATGTCCAAAACGATAAAGCCAAGAACGCTGTTTACTTAAACTAACAGGTATAATTACTGAAAATAACCGATCATATTTACCAAGATAATTCTCTATTTTTTCCAAAAGTCGATCCAGTCCCTCTCCTGTTTTTGCCGAAATTAAAACACTATTCTTATTTCGTTTTTCTTGCTCAGAAAAATAATCAAACTCCTGTGGATCCAGCAAATCCATTTTATTCCATACTTCTATACAATCTTGGTCAAATTCAGGACCTGCCTGTAATTCTGCTAAAACCTGATCAACATTTTTCTTTCTTGTTTCTCTATTTTGAGCACTGATATCACGAACATGTAATAATAAATCTGCTTGAGAAACCTCTTCTAGTGTTGCCCGAAATGCTGCAATTAAATGTGTTGGCAATTGCGCAATAAAACCAACTGTATCCAATAAAATTACAGGTCTGT
>CBCYMI010000032.1:0-22964 GCA_965183855.1 Maricaulaceae bacterium
CCTTTCCCTGATGATGAAACAAAAAGAGGATGCTGTATCAGGATTAACGCAAGGCGTTGCGTTTTTATTCAAAAAAAATAAGATTACATATTATCAAGGCTTGGGACAAATTATTGATACTCATAAAGTTCAGGTTCAACCAATTGCCAATAATCAGGAAAAATCTGAAGATTTAAAAGAAACACTTCATTTAGATACAAATCATATTGTGATTGCAACAGGCTCAGAACCCACACCCTTACCAGGAATTGAATTTGATGAAACGCGTATTTTGTCTTCAACAGGTGCATTATCTTTAAAAAAGCCTCCAAAACGTATGATTATTGTTGGAGCTGGAGTGATTGGTTTGGAGCTGGGTTCTGTCTGGAGAAGGCTTGGAACTGAAATAGAAGTGATAGAATATATGGATCGTATTTTGCCTGGAATGGATCTCGAATTAGCAAGGAAGTCTCAAAGGGTCTTTAAAAAACAGGGAATGAATTTTCATCTTGGGCAGAAGGTAACAGGCATTAACCCCTTAAAAAATGATCTTGAATTAACTCTGGAGTCAATAAAGGATACAAAAAAGCAAACTCTAAAAGCAGATACTGTATTAATTGCAATCGGGCGCAGACCTTATACCCAAAATCTGATTTCTAAGGAGATTGGATTAAAGCTTGATCAAAGAGGGTTTATTGAAACAGAAGGGTTAAGAACAAATATTGAGACTATTTGGGCAATAGGAGATTGTGTTAAAGGACCAATGCTTGCACATAAAGCAGAAGATGAAGGAATTGCTTGTGCCGAGCTTATTGCAGGGAAAGCAGGGCATGTGAATTATGATGTTATTCCAGGTGTTGTCTATACGAATCCAGAGATTGCGAGTATAGGTCAAACAGAAGAAAGTTTAAAAGAGCAGGGAAGGCAGTATAAAAAGGGTGTTTTTTCCTTTATGGCAAATTCAAGAGCGCGTACGAATCATGAAACAGAAGGGTTTGTTAAATTATTGGCAGATGCTCTAACAGATGAAATTCTTGGGGTTCATATTCTTGGTAAAAATGCAGGAGAATTGATCGCTGAAGCTGTTTTGGCAATGGAGTTTAAAGCTGCTTCTGAAGATCTTGCGAGAACAATACATGCTCATCCAACCTTAAGTGAGGCTTTAAGGCAGGCAGCAATGGGCGTTGATGGTTGGACCATGCAAAGCTAAAATCAGGCATACTCTATTTATAAATAAAAAAGATCTAACCAGAGAAGAAAGAATGTTAAAGGAAAAATAAGCATTTCTTTCTTAAAATATAAGCAAATATAGCATGGCAATAAGGCATGGTTTATAACAGGATATATCCATGATAAATAAGGCAAACATATCTTCTAAAATGCAAAACTGGAAAATGTTTGTTTCATTGATTAAAGATCCTAAAACCTCCTTAAAAATTATTTATATGACCATACTTGGACTTTGCTCTGGAATCCCACTTTATCTTGTGTATTCAACCTTGTCTGCATGGTTAAGAGATGAAGGCGTTAGTCGAACAGAAATAGGTTATTTTTTGTGGGTTGGTCTGGCTTATTCTTTTAAATTCCTATGGGCTCCTATCATTGATCATGTCCCCGCTCCAGGCGTTGAAAAATGGATGGGGCGACGTAAAGGCTGGGTTATATTTTCTCAAATTTTTATTGTTTTGGTGTTTTGGGACTTGCATATAGCAATCCTTCAAAATCTTTAGGATTTACTGCACTTGCAGCTATATTTACAGCTTTTTGGGGAGCAACACAAGATGTTGCGATCGATGCATGGCGTATTGAAGTAAGCAAAGAGAATGATAGTGGATTTTTGGTTGCTGCTTATCAAGCTGGCTATCGTATTGCGTATTTTGGTGCAATTGTATTTGCATTTTTGATCGCAGATTTTGCCAGTTGGAAAATTGCTTACCTTGTTGTTCTACTCTTTTTTATTTGTGCATCTATTATAACGGCAATTTTTGCACCAGGACCTGAACGTGTAAAGCAGGCTCATATCAATCCTGATCTTCAACCAGCTATGACAGATAAGACCGTAAAAGGTGCTCATTTTAATCAGATTTTCAAATCTGTATCACAAACAGTTAAAACAGCCATTATATTGCCTTTTAGTTCTTTTTGGAAACGGTATCATTTAATTGCAATTCTGGCGATTTTATTAATTTCAAGTTATCGGATAACAGATTATGTTTTGGGAGTAATGGCAAATCCTTTTTATATTGATCTTGGGTTAAGCAAAACTCAAATTGCAGCAAGTATTAAGACCTTTGGTCCTATTTTTACATTATTAGGAGCATTTTGTGCAGGGCTTGGGTTATCTTTTTTTGGCTTAAAGATTTTATTAATTATAGGTGCTATTTTAGGTGCTTTTTCTAACTTGGCTTATGCATGGCTTGCATATAAGGCACAAGCTTTAGGTATTGACGTTATTTCCATAAAATATGTTGTTTATGCACTGATTATAGAGAATTTTAGTGGGGGATTGGCAGGAACAGTATTAATTGCTTTTATGTCATCATTAACTGAAAAACGGTTTGCAGCAACACAATATGCTTTTTTTAGTTCAATGTATGCTTTTTCTGGGAAATTAATTGGAGGATGGTCGGGTCAGATAGTTGATTTTTTTGCCAATTCAGAAATTCAAAATTATATGATACTTTTAATCCCTGAGTTTGGATCAGAAAAAATTGCTCATCAGTTTAGTTCATCCTCTTTTACAATATACTATTCGATAACTCCGAAATTATCTGGCTATGCTCCCTTTTTTATTATATCTGGTATTATTGGGTTAGGTGCTGTGATTTTATCTGTTTTATGGTATTTTATAGCTCCACAAATTAAACTTGAATAGACTTTTTGAAAAAAGAAATATAGAAAAAAGAAATATAACAGGAATCATGTAAAAACAGGCTTTTTATAAAAACTTATATTTTTAGAAGAAATAAAGCGGATCAGAATTTGTATTAAACGCGAGATTGCGTTATCAATGAATGTAAATAGGAATGTAAATAGAATGTATGCCTTTTTTGAAGAAAAAATTGGAAAGTGGAATGCTGAGATCTGCTGTTGATGATAAAAAAGTGCCATTAACACCAATGATGGAACAATATTTGTCTATCAGGCAACGGGTTGCGAAAGAAAATCTATTATTCTATAGAATGGGTGATTTTTATGAATTATTCTTTGAAGATGCCAAGAAGGCAGCAAAAGCACTTGATATTTCTCTAACAAAAAGAGGAAAACATTTAAATCAAGATATTCCAATGTGTGGAGTGCCTGTCTCAAGTTCAGAAAATTATTTATGTCGTTTAATCAAGAAAGGGTTTCGGGTTGCTGTTTGTGAACAGGTAGAGGATCCAAAGGAAACTAAAAAACGAGGCTATAAAGCAGTTGTAAAACGAGAAATTGTACGCATTGTAACCCCTGGAACGGTAACAGAAGAAAATTTACTTGAAGCAAAATCAGCCAATTATATATGCGCTCTTTCCAGGGAAATAAAGAAAAACAGACCCGATATAGCAGATCATAATCAACGTCAAATTCAATCCTCTATTTCATCAAAAAAACTGGAAAAACCTAAAAAAGACTCTGATTTTACAGAATGGGGGTTGGCATATGCGGATATATCAACAGGTGAGTTTGTCCTGACACATTTAAAGGCATCAGAAGTATTATCTCATTTAAGTGCATTATCTCCAAGTGAAATACTGATTTCTGATTCTGATTTCTCAGAACAGGTTATTCAGGATTTTATAGAAATAAATGGTTTAATGCCAATTAGTTTTCCTAAGGTAAAATTTAACGCAAAATCTGGATATGAGAGATTAAAAAATCAGACAAAATCCATATCAGTTGATGCGTATGGTCAGTTTACAAAACAGGAATTTGAAGCCGTGGATGCATTGCTTGATTATTTGTATATAACGCAAGCTGGTAGCTCTATAGAGCTTTGTGCTCCAAAGCAATTACGTGCTCGAAATTTCATGATGATTGATCCTGCAACTCGGATGAGTCTTGAAATCAGTCAGACACAATCTGGAAACAGGGAAGGCTCCCTTTTTTCCTGTATTGATCGGACTCAAACCGCAGCGGGATCTAGGTTGTTTTTACAATATATTAAGCAGCCTTTGCTTGATATTGAAAAAATTTGTCAAAGACAGGATATGATTCAGTTTTTTCAAGAAGAAGAAACAATTTCAAAAAAAAATTCGCCAGACATTTGTAGAAAATTCAATTGATATTGTAAGGGCTTTATCCAGAGTTTTGTTTAAAAGGGCAGGACCAAGAGATTTGGCAGCACTTTTTACTGGGTTGGAAATGGGGCAAAACATTAATGCTTTTATTGCAGAAAGACCTAGAATCAATCTTCCTGCTTTATTAAAGCGGGCATTAGTTAATCTTGATTTAACACAGAATTCTGTGCTTGCAGAATTAGTAAGAGATCTTAAAAATGCATTGAGTCTGGATCTGCCTTTGGCAGCCAGAGATGGAGGTTTTATTGCAGCCTGTTGGAGAGCAGACCTTGATGAAGCCAGGAAATTAAGAGATGAAAGCCATCAAATTTTAAAAAAACTTCAATCTGATTATATTAAACAGACAGGTATTCAGAATTTAAAAATTAAACATAATCATGTTTTGGGATATTTTATAGAAGTCACGGCTCGCCATGCGAACCCTTTAATGCAGTCTCCTTTTTCTGAGACATTTATTCATCGCCAGACCTTGGTAAATAATGTTCGTTTTTCAACGGTTGAACTTGGTAAACTTGAAGCTAGAATTATTAATGCTGCAGAGCGAGCATTGGCTCTGGAAATTGAGCTGTTTAATGTATTTTGTGAACGAACGAAACAAAATGCAGACGCAATTCGTATGGCTGCAGAAGCATTGGCAATAATTGATGTTGCTTTATCTCAGGCGTTCTGGGCTGAAGAAACGGGAGCTGTTCGTCCAATTGTTGATCATAGTTTGGTTTTTGATATAAAAGAGGGACGTCATCCTGTTGTTGAAGCCGTTCTGAAACAAACAGGGAGAAAAACGTTTACTGCAAATCATGCTTATCTAAACGGAGCAGGAAAGGAGTTTGAAGCCAATTATCAATCTGTTAAGAAAGAATTTGATTATATTTGTTGATCCAATAAAGCCAGAACAGCGTCCCCCCTCTTCTAGCGCGTATGGAAAACAGAATAGGTTATTGTTTGTTACAGGACCTAATATGGCTGGGAAATCAACTTATTTGCGACAAAATGCATTAATGGTTATTCTGGCACAATCTGGGTGTTTTGTTCCTGCCAGCTATGCTCATATTGGCGTTGTAGACCGGTTATTTAGCCGTGTTGGAGCTGCAGATGATTTAGCAAGAGGGCATTCAACTTTCATGGCTGAAATGATTGAAACGGCCAGTATTTTAAATCAATCGACAGAAAAATCTTTTGTTATACTCGATGAAATTGGCAGAGGAACGGCAACATTTGATGGACTTGCAATTGCCTGGGCTGTTGCTGAATATTTGCATGATAAAAATCAATGTCGCGCTTTTTTTGCAACGCATTATCATGAATTAACCAGTTTGACACAGAAATTAACATCCGCTGCAAATATTTGTCTAAGAGCAAAGGAATGGAATGGTGAACTGGTTTTTCTTCATGAAGTAAAAGAAGGAAGTGCAGATCGTTCTTATGGGATTCAGGTTGCCAGACTCGCTGGGTTGCCAATAGAAATGATTAAGCGTGCAGAACGTGTTTTGGAACAGTTGGAAAAGCAAAAATCTGCTCAAAATAAACTCCGTTTAAATAAACTTCCACTTTTTGAAGATAAAAAACAGACGCTTCAACCTAGCAGAAATGAAGCAATTCATACAAACTATTCAGACAAGCAAGAGAAAAACCAACGAGAATTAGAAGAGATAAGAGATGATATAAAAACAACACACAATCATTCAATATCTCAAAATCAAGACGTAAATCATACAGAAAATCAAATCCGGAATGCATTTTTTACAGATAGAATGCTTGACCAGTTTGCTCTTGTTCTTTCTAATATTGATCCTGATGAACTTACTCCAAAACAAGCATTGGAAATGATTTATAAACTTAAGAACGTCTATGATCAAAAGCTAAAAACGGAATAGATTTTTAAAGTATCATTCATCTAGGAATTGAGCCATTAATCAAAATAGCTAAAGACAGCTCTTTAATTTTTAGGAATAATATTTAAAACAGATATGGTATTTTAGGCGAAGATATGAAAATTTTTAGATCTGTTGCAGTCATTAGTAGTTTTATTTTTTTAAGTCGTATTTTGGGGTTGATTAGAGATCAATTAATGGCTGCAGTCTTAGGAGCTGGAAG
Organism: Maricaulaceae bacterium; assembly: GCA_965183855.1. Classification (GTDB taxonomy): domain Bacteria; phylum Pseudomonadota; class Alphaproteobacteria; order Caulobacterales; family Maricaulaceae; genus CBCYMI01. Next base: position 6,351 of record CBCYMI010000032.1, read on the forward strand.
TGTTAATGATGCATTCATAGTTGCATTAAGATTTCCTAATTTGTTTCGACGCTGGTTTGCAGAAGGCGCCTTTAGTGCAGCTTTTATTCCTATGTATAGTCGAAAACTAGAAGGGGAAGGAAAGGAAAAAGCAGATCAGTTTTCTAGCGAGATTTTTTCCTTTTTAACGCTCTCTGTTAGTTTGATTGTTATTCTTAGCATGCTTTTTATGCCTTGGCTAATGTATCTTATTTCTCCTGGGTATGCGAATTATCCAGGAAAGTTTGAACTGGCGATTTTATATACGCAAATTACAATGCCTTACTTATTGTTTATGTCTCTTTTATCTTTATTTGGAGGTATTTTAAACGCGAGAGGTTATTTTGCAGTTGCAGCGGCAGCACCGATTTTACTGAATGTTTTTTTGATTATCTGTTTTTTCTTTGTACGGGATATGGTCGATAAAAATATCGGTCTTTATTTATCAATTGCAGTTACAGTTTCTGGTGTTTTTAAAGTTTTTCTGGTGTTTTGGGCATGTAAAAGAGCAGGTGTTCAATTGTGTTGGAAGTTTCCAAAATTAACATCAAGTGTCAAACAGCTTTTGATCTTAAGTATTCCAGCAGCATTTTCAGCAGGAATAACACAGATTAATCTTTTAGTGTCAAATGCGATTGCGTCTGTTGAAAATGGTGCTCAGTCTTGGCTATTTTATGCAGACAGATTATATCAATTACCATTAGGATTAATAGGAGTTGCGCTTGGTGTTGTATTATTGCCTGCTTTATCGAAACGGATTCGGGTTAAGGATTATAAAACAGCACATCATTATTTAAACAGAGCATCTGAGCTTGCTTTATTTTTAACTCTCCCTGCAACAATGGCACTTGTTTTTGGAGCAGATTTTTTTGTTCAAGGTTTGTTTCAACACGGAGAATTTTCAAATCTGGATACGTATAAAACCTATTCTGCTGTGATTGCTTTTGCATTAGGGTTGCCTGCTTTTGTTTCTATAAAAGTGTATACACCTGCATTTTTCGCAGAGGAAAATACGAAAACCCCCATGCAATGTGCATTGATATCCATGATCGTAAATATTGTTGTTGCGCTTCTTTTATTTCCTGGATATAGTGTTGTTGGATTAGCACTTGCAACCAGTATTGCAGGTTGGGTAAATATGATCCTGATTTTATTCTTTTTGATAAAAAACCATCAGTATAGACCAGATAGAAGATTTTATCAAAAATTACCGATTATGTTCATTAATGCTCTGTTTTTAGGGGGTGTGATTTTAGGAATTAAACAATATATGAAAGCCTATCTTGGAGAATCTATTATTCAGGATTTATGGATGATGTGTCTTGCTGTTTTTATAGGTGCAAGCTTTTATTTTTTTATATCATTTATATCAAAGAGTTTTTCTGTTGAAGATATTCGACGTGCGGTTAAAAAATAGTTAACAAAAGGTGGAAACTGAAACATTAACAGAGATGATTATATATGGAAATAAATCGTGTTTTTTCTGGTGTGCAGCCATCTGGTGAGTTGCATCTTGGTAATTATTTAGGTGCTTTAAGACAGTTTATCTCTTTTCAAGATGATTATAACTGTTTATTTTGTATTGTTGATTTGCATGCAATAACAATTTGGCAAGATCCAAATTTATTGGTGCAGCAAACACGTGATATTGCAGCTGTTTTTCTTGCGTGTGGGCTTGATCCTAAAAAAGCAGTGATTTATCCACAAAGCCAGGTAAGAACGCATACGGAGCTTGCCTGGATTTTGAATTGTGTTGCCAAAATAGGTTGGCTCAATCGTATGACACAATTTAAAGAGAAAGCAGGGAAGGATAAGGAAAAAGCATCTGTTGGACTATATGCTTATCCAGTTTTGCAAACCGCAGATATCCTCGCTTTTAAAGCAACACATATTCCTGTTGGAGAAGATCAAAGACAACATTTGGAATTAACGCGGGATATTGCCCAAAAATTCAATCATGACTTTAACCAGCCAGATTTTTTTCCATTACCACAGGCTTTGATTAAAAATACAGGAGCTCGGGTAATGAATTTGAGAGATGGATCAAGGAAAATGTCAAAATCAGATCCTTCAGATTTTTCTAGGATTAATCTATCTGACTGTTCAGATATGATTATAAAAAAAATAAAAAAAGCGAAAACAGATTCTGAAGCTTTACCTGAAACCATAGCATCTCTTGGAAAAAGACCAGAAGCTAATAATTTAGTTGAAATTTATGCTATTCTTTCACAGTGTAGCAAACAGGAAGTTTTAAATGAGCATGCAGGAAAAGGATTTGGATTTTTCAAGCCATTATTGGCAGAAAAATTGATTGAGGTTTTATCACCAATTCGTCAATCGATTTATCGATATAAACAAGATCTGGGAGAATTGAATCGAATCTTGAAGACGGGAAGTGAAAAAGCGTTAGAGATTTCTAATCCTGTGTTAGAAGATGTAAAAAAGCATGTTGGATTAATCTCCTTTTAAAAAGAGAGGAGATGTCATATTTACTTGATAGGTTGGAGGTAGTAAATGAATTCAGAAAATAAACAAAAAAACCGCTCTTCTTTTTTGAGCAGAAAAGAAAGTGGAGAGAAAGAGTGTTTTTTAAACAGAAGCCAGCTTGTTTTATATCATATGCTTTTATTGGGATGTTCTTTGTTCGTTTTTATACCCCATGTTTTTGCAGATCAGACGTTTCATCACATGCATAAGCAGAAGCTAAAAAAAAATATACATGATCATCAGGAAAAAAAAGACAATACTGATGATCATCGAGATATAAAGAAAAGTTTGTTTTCTGACTCTGATTTAAGTATTAAGCAAGCCTGGGTTCGATTGCCTGCAAAAGGGAAAAAGACAACAGCTGCTTATCTTCACATTATGAATAAAGATCGAGATCTAAATTTAGTAGGTATTAAAACGAGCATTAGTGATAAAACGTCTCTTCATCAATCTGTATATGAGAATCATATTGCAAAAATGCTTCCTGTTGATTTTATCCAATTAAAATCAAATACGGAATTTGTGATGAAGCCAGCTGGATATCATATCATGTTGGTAGGGCTTAAAAAATCATTAGAGCAGGGGGAGAAAATTGATTTAACGCTTATTTTTAAAGATAAGAAAGAAATTATTATTCCTGCAATTGTAAGAGATGGTTTAAATTTAAAGAGTGAGCATTCACATCATCATTAAGATTTTTAAAAACTGCGGGTTTTATTCAATTTACCCTCCTAAATTATTAGGAATAGGAGGTATGTTCATTCCTACTTATCATGCTTAAAGCATGATGATGTATTGCTGAAATACAAGGAGATGTTATTATACTCGTGCTTTTTCTTTATAGACGTCTTCATCCAATTGTCCTTCTGATTTTGCAACAATACAGGCAATAAGTGCATCTCCTGTGATATTAACAACTGTTCTTCCCATATCTAAAAGGCGATCAAACGGAAAAATAAATGCAATTACCAAGACAACTTCTTCTGTTGTAAGTCCCATTTGTCCAAGAATAACAGCAGATAAAAACAAGCTAACAGAAGGAACGCCAGCTGTCCCGATGGAGGCAAGAGTTGCCAGTAATATAATCATGAAATAGTCTGTCATACCAAGGCTAATGCCTGCTGCCTGTGTTCCAAATAATACAACAATTCCAATATATATGGACGTACCATCCATGTTAATTGTTGTTCCGATTGGCAAAACGGAACTTGCAACTGCTTTTTTAACTCCCAAATTCTTATTTACACAAGTAATGGTAACAGGAAGGGTTGCATTAGAAGAAGAGGTTGAAAAAGCAACGCTTTGTGCATCAATAATTCCTTTTGCAAATCGAATAAATGGAAGCCTTAAAACCAGTTTAATCATACCACCATAGATAAAGACGACATGAATAAGGGCTGCGACATAAAAGGCAATAGCCAATAAGAATAAATTATTTAGAATAGAGAGACCTTTTGTTGCTAAAACCCAGCTCATAAGTGCTGCAACGCCATAAGGTGCTGTTTCCATGATCATTAATGTCATTTTCTGGATTGCTTCAGATGCAGATTCAAACAAGATGGCAAGAGGTCGCTTTTTTTCTCCGATAAAAATAATAGCAACTCCTAGTAAAATAGCAAAAAAGATAATTGCCAGAACATCGCCTTGAGCTAAAGATTCAAAAGGGTTGTTTGGGATGACTTGTAAAAGCCGATCTGTTAGACTTTTTGCTTTTGCTTCACTATTGGCAATTTTTTCAGAAATCATTTGGCTTGTTTCAAGATCGGCAGATTGATAATTAACTCCTTTTCCTGGCTTTATAAGTGTTCCCATAATAAGACCAAGAATGACGGCAAATAAGGTTGTTATTAAATAGAGAATAATGGTTTTACCACCTAGTCTACCTAATTGTTTAGGAGAGCCCATACCAATAATGCCAGAGACAATTGTAATGAAAATCAAAGGAGCAACAAGCATTTTAATTGCACGCACAAAAGCATCTCCAAAAGGTTTAATCCATGTATTTACGATATTTGAGGCCGTATCTGATCCAAGGCTATAGCGTAAGGAAAGTCCAATTAAAGAGCCTATAACAAGACCAATCAGAACACGTTCCCACAAGGCTCTTTTTTGCCATAGTTTTAAAATCCCTATCATGTTCTTATTTTGCCTCCATATGATTTAAATCAGAGTATGAATTTATTCAAATTCCAAGTTTAGAGTAAAAACTAACAAAAACAAGTTCTATTTATTTTAAGTCTATCAAGGAATTGTTCAGAAAGAAGGTGCGTGGTCTAAAAAAAGAATAAATAAAAAATTGATTTGCATGAGTTTAAACGTTTAATCTGGTTTAAAAAAACAAGTATATAAAAAGGATTTGGGTTTGCTTTATGCCTGTTTCTTATATTATAGAAATTAATAAATTAGCAAAGAGCATGATTTGAAATCATGGAAGGTATAATTGGACATTTTTTATATTGCATGATCGTATATATAATTCCCTTCTTTTTCAAAACAAACAGACCCTGTCATAAAAACATGATTTGTTGTTTCATCCCAATGAATATTTAACTCTCCACCATCAAGAATAAGCTGAGCTTTTCTTTTTGTATATTGACGCCGATGTGCTGCAACCAAAGCAGCGCAAGCTCCACTACCACAGGCTAAGGTTATTCCAACATCTCTTTCCCAAACTTTTAAACGAATACAGTCCTCAGAATGAATTTCTGCAAATCCAACATTTACTTTTTCAGGAAAAAGCATATGCCCCTCAATTAAAGGTCCAATGGCTTTAATGTCTATGTTATCCAGCTTTGGAACGAAAAACACACAATGAGGATTTCCCATATTAACGGCTCCAGGTTGGGAAAGGTATGGATTATCAATCGGTCCAATTTTGATATCAATAATGTGCGTATTCATGGGCTCAGCAAGAGGAATTTCTTTCCAATCCAGCCTTGGAGCTCCCATATCAACACAAATTATATTTGGCTGATGGTCATTACGTTTTGCTTTGAGTATTCCCACAGAAGTTTCTATGCTGGACAGGTTTTCCCCAGTTTCATTCATTATCAACCAAGCAACACATCTGGAAGCATTTCCACAAGTTTCAACGATTTGACCGTTATGATTGGCGATCATCATGCGGATATCGGCTTTATTTGAATGCGTGCAGGCAATGATTTGATCGACCGATATGAATTCTGAGACGGAGTTTATAAATGATTTAGAAAAGTTAAATTCTGGAAGTTCTCTTATATCAAAGATAATAAAACTGTTTCCGCATCCATTCATAAGATAAAATTTCATTTTAAGATCCGATTTTAGTGTGTTATAAACCTAGATAGCCAAATATTTTGATTGATTGAAATTAGGGCAAACATCCTTTTTTATTGATTTTTTACATTTAATAAACAAATAGAGTTTTAGCAATTAATATCTTATATTGGGTTCAAAGAAGCTTTATTTTTAAACATACATCAAATACATCAAGCCTTTATTCGTTTTTTACCCTATTATTTTGAAGGAACTTTTTCAGAATATGCCGATATCATTAATATAGCATGGTCTCGATCATATGCATAAAGCTTGTCTGATTTGATTTCTAAGGTTACGATTTTAGGCAAAATTAGAGAAAATATGGCTTCAATTTCTGCCTGTTGTCCATAGCATGCTTTTTTTGTCATTCCAATAAGTGGGCTAATCATAGGAGCAGGAGGAAAGGGCTGATAGATCGTTGAAAAAAAATGATTACAACCAGTTGATCCAGAAATTTCTCCATTTTTAATTTTAAAATAGGTATTTTTTATAAAGGGGCGTTTTTGATATTTAAAAATAGTTTTTACTTTTTTCCCTAGTTTAACTAAAATCCAGGTTTTATGCTCAATATTGTTATTTTTAAATGGATGACGTGTTTTAAACGATTCAAGGTTAGGTTCGATTTTTTTTTGATGATGTTGTTCCTGAGTTTGGACTTCTTTTTTTTGACGTTCTGAAAGCCCATTTTTTTTCTGGCATGCGGATAAGACAAAAGAAGAAATCAGAGCTAAAAAAAATAAGATAAGGTTAAGGGGTATTTGTTTGTTTTATACATATATTGGCATCCCTTTTCTAATATTTTTATTAAAGCATGATAGATTTATAAATAACAGATAGAAATATAAAGCATAGAGTTTAGGGTCATAAATCTGTTCTTACCTTCAAGCAATTTTTGTTGTTTTCAGTCTTTAAATTCTGCATTTTTTTAGAGTAGATAGATTTTCTTGATTTGAAAAAATCGGATTTCAATCTATTTTCCAGCTATATTTATAGTAACATATATTTTGTTTTATCAATTATGTGTGGTTAGCTTGCTTAAGGGGTGTTGCTAAGGTGAAATGTCATTAATGTTTTTCCATCTGAGTCAAGAGCGTATAGGTTTTCAGACTGAGTTTTAAACTCTGTTGTTTTTAATAATACGTCTATGAAGAGAGATTCTATATTCATTATAGAACCAATGCAGTTTTTTCTGGTTATTCCTAGAGCAGGACTGATGATTGGTTTTGAATCTTTAGCTTGAAAAATTAGTGAAAAAAAACGATTGCAACCTGCTGATCCAGAAATCTTGCCATTTTTAATCTGGAAACGGATATTTTTTGTAATATGTGGATTATATTTGTTTGAGTTTTTTTCAAAATTCGTTAAAATCCATATCTTGTTTTCAATTTTTTTGTGATAAAATTTTTGTCTGTTCTTAAATTCTCCAGAATTTAGTGAAGGTTGGTTTTTGGTTTGTTTTTCTTTGTGATGAGCCATAGTTTGATGATTTTTTCCTTTTGAGGTGATCATGTTATGAGAACAAGAAGACAGGATAAAGCTGGTTATTAATACGATTAGGCTATGCATGATTTCACTCTTATAGATAACTTATAATGAATTATTTCTATTTTTTCAAATGAGCATAAAGTATTTTACATAAATAAAATTACAATTGTCTATATTAAAAATATTTGCTAGTCTGAATATATAGATATTAAAATTTTCAGTATCATTGTAATGCTCTAAGGAAAAAGATAATCATTCCCCTTTTATTTCTGGATTATAATATCAAATTATGATTGTTTGTATTATGTAATATACGAACAGATTTTCCGAGAAATACTGAAAACAAACATATAAATAATACTGAAAGCAGACAAAGAATACGGAGAAAAATAGACATGGTGAATTTTAAGTTGAACATTATTCTTTTATTATTTTTTTGTGTTGCCTGTGAAAGTGATTTGCAGTCAGATACAAAAACTGCAAAAAAAGAGAAAGTGCAGGAAAATTCATCACAGATTGAAGAAAAACAGAAATCCAGGATAGACTATGCTATGGAACAAAAAGCCAACCAGCAGGATTTGATCGATCAAAAAGACACGATTTTACAACGAGAAGATCAGGAAGACCCCAGAATATGGCTAGAAAATGTAGAAGATGAAAAAGCGCTTGCACAGGTTCGAAAATGGAATCAGAAAACCTCAAAAGGACTTGAAACAGATCCGCGTTATCAAACTAGCAATGAAACGATTCTCAAAATTGTAGATGATCAAGATAAAATTATATATGGATATTATCATAATGGAGAAGTCTGGAATTTTTGGCGAGATACAAAAACTCATATTAGAGGGATTTATCGTAAAACAAGCTTAAAGAGCTATCTGTCTGGAAAACCAGAATGGAAAACAATTATTGATATTGATGAATTGGCTAAAAAAGAAAAGAAAAACTGGGTTTATAAAGGAATTCAATGTTTCTCCAGAGGAGGCTCTGCTTATTCAAACTGTCTGCTTTATCTTTCAGATGGTGGCAAGGATGCAATAACAGTACGGGAATTTGATGTTCAGACAAAACAGTTTATTAAAAATGGGTTTAACTTAAAAGAAGCAAAATCAAGAATAAGTTGGTATGATCGTAATCATTTACTTGTTGCAACAGATTATGGAGCAGATAGTTTAAATGAGTCTGGATATCCACGTATTCTTAAATTATGGAAAAGAGGAACGCCAATATCAGAAGCTGTTACTATTTTAGAAGGGGAAAAAACAGATATATTTATTTTCGGAATGACAATAGATCGTTCAGATGAGCAAAAATCTCCTATAACGCTGGTATCTATAGGAAAAACATTTTATGATTATCAGGTTTGGTGGATGCGTGAGGATCGACATTTAATTCCATTGCCAATTTCTCCAAAAACAGATGTTTTGGGAATCTATAAGGGAGAAATGTTGATTGCTTTAAGAGATGATTGGAGAGGGTTTAAAAAAGGAGCAATTTTATCCTTTTCTTTCGATGAATTTATGAAAAATGGTGAAATAAACGCGGTTAACCTTGTTTATGCTTCAAATGATCATGGCTTTATTAACAGTACAAATATTACAAAATCAGGCGTTTTAATTTCAATCTATGAGAATGTAAAAGGGGCAATTTATCTTTTTAATTATGTTAATGGAAACTGGTCTTCTGAAAAAATAATTTTCTCAGAAACAGAGGGAAAAGCAAACCAGTATAAGACTATTAATGTCACATCTTCAAACAAGTTTGAATCAATTGTCTTTGTCAATACAGAAGGTTTTTTAGAGTCCTCAACTCTTTGGTTTTTGGATTTATTAAAATCAGAAACTTCAGATCAGCCACAGATTCAACAAATAAAAAAACAAAAATCCTGGTTTGACAGTGAACATTATGTTGTTAGACAAAAACATGCTGTCTCTAGTGATGGTGTGCGTATTCCTTATTTCATTATACATAAGAAAAATATAGAACTTACAGGAAAGAATCCAACTCTCCTTTATGGTTATGGGGGGTTTGAAATTTCGATGTTGCCTTATTATTCAGGAGTATTAGGAAAACTCTGGTTAGATAAAGGAGGGGTGTATGTTCTATCTAATATTCGTGGAGGTGGAGAGTTTGGACCGAGATGGCATCAGGCTGGTTTAAAAACAAAGCGTCAAATTATATATGATGATTTTATTGCGATTGCTGAGAAACTGATTAATGAAAAAATCACGTCTCCTGAAAAACTTGCAATTCAAGGTGGATCCAATGGTGGGTTGCTAATGGGCGTTATGTATACACAACGACCCGATTTATGGAATGCAATTGTTTGCTCTGTGCCATTATTAGATATGCTAAGATATCATAAATTATTGGCAGGGGCTTCCTGGGTTGGTGAATATGGAGATCCAGATATCAAAGAGGAAAGAGCATTTCTTGAAACAATTTCTCCTTATCATAATGTAAGAAAAAATGTTAATTATCCCGAAATTCTGTTTGTTACTTCTACCAAAGATGATCGTGTTCATCCAGGTCATGCTAGAAAAATGGCAAAACTGCTTGAAGAAAACGGATTCCCATTTGAGTATTATGAAAATATTGATGGGGGACATGCAGCCAGTACAAATTATAAAAACTATGCTCATAAAACGGCTTTACAATATGTGTTTTTGTATCAAAATATTATGGATGATATTCAAAAAAAGCCTTAGGTAAAATATACTAAAACACAGTTTGTTTATAAAAAATCAAATGTTAAGGATGTTTTTTCTGTTAAATTATGGTCATATTATCGCTAATAGAATTATTTGCTTTTAGGGTTATTTTTATGCATTTTATTTACTAAATTTTAGATTAATTCTGATAAAACATGACTTAAAGAGATCCTTAACAGGGCATTTTATGTTTATAAGGGAGTATCTTTTTGTATAAATTATATATATCTTCATTTTCTTTTTTTAAGAAACTGATTTATAATCGTAAAGATAATAATGGAATATATTTTTTATTTGTTACAGAATAGAAACCATATTATGTTTTTTATTTGATTTATTTATTTCAATTGGAGTTTCCGTATGATCCGCTTATTATTCCTATTGCTAGGTTTTTTATCCATAACAGCTTATGCTAATAATGAACATCTTAAAAGCCAAGTTTCAGCAAAACTTGTAACATTAGATAAATCTGGAAAGACTATTCTTAAAGATGTTGAAGAAGTTAGCTCAGGAGATATTGTTGAATATAAACTGAGTTATGAAAACATTTCAAATGATCGTCTGAATAATTTAAAAGTAGTCGGACCTATACCTGTTGGAACCGTATATATAGAAAATTCTGCGTCAAAAGATATAAGCAAAGTATTAGAAGTTAGCTTGTATGATGGAAAAAACTGGACTTCTATTCCTGCTTATAAAGAAGTCAAGAATACGACATCTGGTAAAACAGAAAAGAAACGTGTTTCTGTAGAAGAGTATCGACAGCTAAGATGGGTTATTGACAGACCATTTAACGCGGGTGAAAAACTGGACTTTACATTCAGAGTGAAAGTTCAATAAATAGAGATATGAGTATTAAATAAAGTGATGATCAATAGGGTTCTGATTTTTTTTTGGTCATATTATTGTGTTTTATTTTTTTTCTCTTTTTCTGATAATGTATTATTATAAGGGGTAATGAAGTATTTTTCATTATTCCTTATGGTATTATTGGTGTCAATTGGCGCTAAATATCAGCCAAGCTTTACGTTAAACTGTTTTATAAGATTTTTCTTATCCATTTTGAGCCTTTTGAAGTAGTTTGTGATCTGCTAGAACGCAGGCCAGCATTGCTTCAACAATGGGAGGAGCTCTTAGACCAACACAAGGATCGTGCCGTCCTTTTGTAGAAATGATTTGATCTTTTCCATTACGGTCTATTGTTTTTTTTTCTTTTGGAATAGAAGATGTTGCTTTAAAGGCAATACGGGCAATAATATTTTGCCCTGTTGAAATCCCCCCTAAAATACCTCCATTATGATTTGTTAAAAAAACGGGATCGTTTGATTCTAGCGACATATTCTGATTTTTTATTTCATGAATGGTTTTATTTTCAAATGCGTTGGTTTTGTTCTGATTTTGAATGAGACTTTCAGCATATGCTTTTGAACACATTTCATCTACAGATTCATCTCCTGTTTGCATAATACTCTTAAATCCAGAACCGATCTCAACACCTTTTACTGCATTAATTGACATTAGAGCAGCTGCGAGATCTGCATCCAGTTTTCCATATACAGGCGCTCCCCATCCAGCAGGGACATGCTCTGCGACAACTTCAATAAGTGCACCTATGGAGGTTTGTTTTTTTCTAATTTCTTTTAAATAGGTTTCCCATTTTGGAACAGAGCTCGCATCTGGACAGAAAAAAGGATTTTTTTGACATTCTTCCCAAGACCATTTTGTTCGATCGATCGCCAGTTTCCCTATTTGAATAATGGCAGCTCTGATTTGAATTTGTTCTCCTAATATTTTACGAGCAATTGCGCCTGCTGCAACACGCATTGCTGTTTCTCTGGCGCTGGAACGCCCCCCTCCTCTGGGATCTCTAATTCCGTACTTTCTTTGATATGTATAATCTGCATGTCCAGGTCTGAAAACGGTTTGTATGGGTATATAATCTCTAGATCTTTGATCTGTATTTTCTATTAATAAGCTAATAGGCGTTCCTGTTGTGACAGGGAGGTGTTGTTCCGTTTCCTGATAGGTTCCTGATAAGATTCGAACAATATCTGCTTCCTGTCTTTGAGTTACAAAAGGATTTTTTCCAGGTTTCCTTTGGTTTAAATAAGGTTGAATGTCTTTTTCCTGTAAGGGAATATTTGGGGGACATCCATCAATAACACAGCCAATCGCTTTTCCATGTGATTCTCCCCAACTCATAAATCGGAATAATTTTCCAAAACTATTATAGGTCATAAAATTGTCTCGTTAGATGTTAAACGCAAGCCTGAACGTCAATTTGATCATTTTAAATTATCTTGATGATTATGATCATGAGAGCTATCCTTATAAAACATAGTCTAAAAATCAGATAGCGTAAATATAAGAAATAATCAGATATGAATATTGTATTTAAAGATGTTTTATCATTATAGTTCAAAATACTAATCGTAATTTGTACTGGATCCATCATCCGTTTCTCTTTGAAGGATATATTATTGTGCTTAAGGATTATAAAAACGAGATACAAACCGATTTTGATGAGCCTTTTCATCGTTTTGATAATTGGTATGAGAAAGCCAAGAAACAGGAATCAAATAATCCAAACGCCATGACCCTTTCTACGGTTGATGAGCATGGGCTCCCAGATAGTAGAATGGTTCTTTTAAAAAACCGAGATCATAGTGTTTATTTTCATCAATTTATATTTTTTACAAACAGGGAGAGCGGAAAGGGGCAACAATTAGCATTTAATCCCAGAGCGGCATTATGTTTTTACTGGAAAAGTCTTAAGCGCCAAATTCGTATTCGTGGTAATATTACGCAAGTATCAGATCAGGTCTCGGATGAATATTTTGCTTCTAGACCAAGGAATTCAAAGCTTGGTGCATGGGCATCTAGGCAGTCAAGAATTATGAATTCCAGCTTGGATCTTGAAAAGGCTATTCTTAAAGAAGTTATCCGTTTTGGATCTAAACCTATTCCTCGTCCTGAATATTGGTGTGGATATATGTTAGATCCTGTTTGTTTTGAGTTTTGGCAAGAAAAGCCATTTCGTCTTCATGATCGTATTCATTATAGAATCAAGGAAGATAAGAATAAAAGCTGGATAAGAACAAAACTATATCCATAAAATAAGGAACTCTTAATATCTTTTATTAAGAAGGCAATCTAAAGAATTTGCAACTCATATTTTGGCAGGTTAATTTTATAATGATCCTGAAAATAGCAGCTATATACATAGCTCAGATAGAATTTGTATTATAAATAGATTAAATTTCTCAAGCCAGAATAAACATTATGAAATTTTTATCCCTTTCTTAAGCTCATATATGCTTTGAATGCTGGGAGTTTGTGTATCATAAGTAATTAGATTTTGTTCTGCCAGATGAATCATGTGCGCCAAAACAGAATGGCAAGCTGCAGGGTGTAGTTTTTTATCTATGTCTGCATATAGCTCGCTTACAATATTCTTGATTGATTTTGGTTTTTCTTTTAGGCTTTCAATAATTTGTTTTTCTCTTTGTTTTCTATGCTGAATATAAGCTTTTATGAATGGTTTTGGGGTATGGATTGGAGGTCCATGTGTTGGCCATATAATATTATAATCCTGTTCAAGTGTTTTTTGAAGACTTTTTAAATAAGCGCTCATCTGACCATCTGGAGGGCTTACAATAGAAGTAGACCAGCCCATAATATGATCACCAGAAAAAAAAGCGTTTTCTTCTTCAAGCGAATAACACATATGATTACTTGCATGTCCTGGTAGATAATGTGCTTTTAATGTCCAATTTAACCCTTTAAAAATATCACCATCTTGAATACATATATCAGGTTTGAAATCAAGATCATCTCCTGCTTCCAATCGGATACTCCCTCCATCTTGTTTCTGTAAAGGGGCGCCATACCCATACACTTTTGCACCATATTTTTTTGCTAATGGGGAGGCATAAGGTGAATGGTCAATATGGTGGTGTGTTACAAATACATGGGTTAATTTTTCTCCTCGAATTGCGTCATCTATGGCTTGTTCATGTTCAGGCATGATTGGTCCTGGGTCCAAAATCGCGACTTCTCCTTTTCCAATAATAAATACATTTGTACCTGTATAGGTAAAGGGACCTGGATTTCGTGCAACCACACGTCTGATATGCAAAGAAACCTGTTCTACTTGTTCATACGTAAATTCATAATCTTTCACAAAGGGAATTGGCATTCTCATAATCTCCAAAAAGTAGGATTTATTTATAGGTTAAGCATTTTTACAATCTAAGAAATTCAAGTAAGAATCAAATAAAAAAATAACTTTCTTCAATTTTATAATATTCTATTAAATAAATCAAATATATTTTAAAAATATAAATGCTATAAAACTATTTTTTAATGACTACTATAAATTATCTTTATTTACTAAAAATTTTTATATAGTGTTTTTGTATAGTTATGTTTTATGACTATATTGTATTTAACAAATAATATTCCAGGGATTTTGCCAGTTGTTTGGTTACTTTCCATTGGTCAATTAGAGATAAGGCAAGTGGGGGACCCATATCTGTTGTGTTTACATCGACAATATAAAGTCTTCCTGTTTTTTGATCTCTTAAGATATCCAATCCTCCCCAGTCGACTTGAATCGCTTTAATAAATTCTTGGATCTTCTGGATTTCACTGATTGAGAAAACCTGTTCTGGTGAAATAATGCTGGCATGTATATTGGAATTGGAGAATCTATTTTCAATAGGTCTTTGTTTAATAAAGACAAGTGTTATTTTTCCTTTTAAGGTAGAACAGCGATAATCAGTGACAATTTGTTGTTTGGTTTCTGTATTATCAATAATATGTTGATAGACATAGCCTGGTTTAGGAGGAGTTGGACATTGAATAATTTGACCGTCATGGGCACCATTTTTTTCAGATTTTTCAACTGCAAATCCTTGATGTTTTTCTGGGTCAAGACTGAGTGGATATCCAAAAACCTGTTCAAATGTTTTTGTAACATGTGATTTTGAAATATCTTGGCATTTAAAATTCAAAAAACAGCGTGCTTTTGCGTCTGTTGGTATTAAGTGATCTGATTTTGTTACATCTTCAAAGTGAAAGATAACATCTGCATTTCTATAGTCTTTTTCAAAATATGTATTGGATGCTTTAACAACATTAAATAAAAGATACCACGGTCTTGGAATATCAGGATAAAATGCAATTTTTATTGTTTTCTTTTTTAGAAAGTTTCTTAAATATAAAGAATGAGATCCTGCAAAAAAAGTGCACCATTTTAAAGTATCTTTTACTAAAACTGTTGTCAGGGGAAGTTGAGCTCCAGTTTTATGTACATGAAACTCTAATCGATTCTGATTACGAATAAGTTTAAAATCACGGGTATGTAATAAAGATATCATATAATACTCATAAGCGTACAAGTTATACAGCATAACCAATTTATAGGCTATAATCTGTTATAAACCTTATCTAGTCAATCCAGTTTTTTATATTTTTATAATCACTATTCTTTATGATCTGTTTTCTCTATATGGTTTAAAATATCAAAGAATAAATATAAGGAACATGTATTTTATAGCCAGGTTATTTTTGAGCTATTTTAATAACTTAGCCTTGTCTGTTATAATCCTTGGTTCATCCTGTTTGATCTAGTATAATTTAGTATTTAACAGGATATTTTTTATTTAATGTCTATCAATTAAACCGTTTTATCTAATGTTTATGAACTAGATTAAGTAATTTAAAGCCCAGGAAATACAATCTTTTTTTGTTTAACAATACTTCCATGCAGGTCTTTTAGTTTGAGATCCAAGCTTTTTGTTTCCCAATCAATTTCTATTATTCCATAATTTTCTCCTGTAAAAACAGATCCTAGTTGATGGGAACCCATTTCTTTTCCATTTGATTTTTTTGGTTTGTTTAATGAAGAAGTTGTCATTTCATATAATGGATAGCCCGTTACCCCTTTTTTTTCATAAAATGCACCTATGTGGCGATCTCCAGAGATGAAGACAACGCCTTTTGCGCCAATTTCATCAATTAGTTTATATAGTTTGCTACGTTGATGTGGAAATAATTTCCAGGATTCATATCCATGGCTATCTGCAATAATTTGGATGGAAGAAATAATAAACCGTAATTCTGCAGGTTTTGATAATTGATCTCCAAGCCATTTCCACTGGAGATTTCCAAGTATATTATTTTGAGTTCCCAAAGAAGGAATATAGCGTTCTTTTCCGATTTGTTTATGATCAGTTGGTCTCCATGGCGTTTTAAACGAGCGTGTGTCGAGCAAGATAATCTGTATCCGTTTGCCTTTATCTCCGAATATCCAGGACTGATATAGTCCTTCTCTTTTGTGCCTTGGATCATGTTCTGGAATATTCCAAAAATCTAGAAAAAGAGATTTTGATCGTTGTTTGATGAGTGAATTAGCACCACCATCTGTTATGCCATAATCTCCATCATCCCAGATTGAGATAATCGGAATTTTTTGTTGTGCGACTTTAAACTCAGGGCGTTTAGATAAAGTATAATAGGCTTTTTTAAGCCTAGAGACAGAATTTTTATTAATCAAACTATTCCCATAGACATTGTCTCCAATTAAAGCCATTATATCTGGTTTTTCTGCAAT
>CBCYMI010000033.1:0-11725 GCA_965183855.1 Maricaulaceae bacterium
AAAGAAACCAAAATTCTTTCTGGCAGAGAATGTCTCTGGCATGCTTGCCTCCCGTCATAGGGATGCCCTTCAAAACATTAGAAATATGTTTATTGAGTGTGGATATGATCTTAATTTTAGATGTCTTAATGCTGTAGATTATGGTATTCCACAAGATCGTAAATGAGTTATTTTTGTTGGCATTAGGAAAGATCTGAATGTTCAATACGAATTTCCACAACCTATTACGCCAAGGTTAAATCTAAAAGATGCGATTTGGGATTTACAAGAAACCGTTGTTCCAGCAGGTGAAAAGAATTATAAATCTGAGAAATGCAATGTTTTGAGCTATGAATATATGATTGGTGGTTTTTCAACTATTTACATGTCTCGAAACCATATACGTGATTGGAATGAACCTTCTTTTACTATTCAGGCAGGAGGGAGTCATGCGCCTTTACATCCCCAGGCACTTAAGATAATTAAGGTTAAAGAAAATAAACAAATTTTCAAAAAAGGTTATGAAAATTTGTACAGAAGATTATCTGTTAGAGAATGTGCTCGAGTTCAAACTTTTCCAGATGATTTTGAATTCATCTATAATAAGATTGCTGACGGTTACAAGATGATTGGAAATGCTGTTCCAGTTAAACTTGCGTATTATTTGGCATTAAGTATCAAAAACACCTTGGCTTACTTTATTAATAGGCTGGTTGAATTAATCTATGAATTCTCAATGTTTTTTATGCTATCTTTAATGAATTGAAGAATTAATTAAAAAAATAGCTAAACGAAATTTCCAGAAAATTATCTCTCATACTTTCAGAGTTTATGATCAAAGCAGAATAATACTAAAATCATTTTTAAGCATTGATGAACATCGGATATACCTATTTATAATTCGGTTTCTAAATGCTATAAGTGTCCAAGAATAGTATAGAATAAAATTAGATTTAATATGAAAGCTGTTATAATTAAGATCTGATTTCCCTAGAGATTGATTGTTCTGAAGATATTTAAAAAAAATAAAGATGAAGTATAGAATTATATTATAATTATAGGCTAAATGATAATAAATCAGATGAAGGTATAATTTATTAATCACTAAAGTTTAATTCAATGCATTAACAAGATTTAATTTTTTATCAAAAATTTAAAACCTTTTATAAAATAAGGAGAAGAAATGGAAGAATTAACCAGACCAGAGGCACAGGGAACTGAAGAATTTATTTTTAATCAAACCATGTTGCGTATAAAAGATCCCAAAAAATCTTTAGATTTTTATGTTCATAAACTAGGAATGACTTTGATAAAAAAACTGGAATTTCCAGAAATGAAATTTACATTATATTTCTTAGGCTATCTCCGAGAATCTGACAAGCTTGTCCCTGATGATCCAACTAAAAGAGCTGCTTATGTTTTTAGCCAAAAAGCCATGTTGGAACTGACCCATAATTGGGGAAGTGAAGAAGAAGATTCCTTTCATTATCATAATGGAAATTCTGATCCAAGAGGATTTGGACATATTGGAATAACGGTACCAGATGTTTATAAAGCATCCAAGCGTTTTGAAGAACAAGGCATAGAATTTGTAAAAAAGCCTGATGATGGGAGTATGAAGGGTTTGGCATTTATAAAAGATCCTGATGGCTATTGGATAGAAATATTATCTGCTTCAGCTTCTTCAAGATTCTCGACTTAAATGAGTTCAGTTAAATATAAAAATAAGCTAAAAATTGTTATAAAACACTTTCTGATAAGAAAATTTCTAAAGTAAACAATAGAAATGCAGGCTTGTATAATAGATTTATTAATCTTTTATCAATTAATGCTTTTTGATGATTGTTCAATAAATTTTAGGTTTAACTCTGAAAATCCAAATGAGTAGGTTAATATATACTAAAAAAGGAGGAAAGCATCTTATCTAGGTTTGCTCCTAATAGTAAACTCAATTTTATGATTTTATCGTAAAGCCGATTTCAGAAAGGTAAAATAAAATGATTTGTATCAAGGCAAATATCCCACAAGAAATTTGTGAGATTGATGATGAATTAAAAGCAATTTATCACAGTAAGGATAGTGTCTGTATTTGGGTTTTTAAAACAAGAGAAGACAGAAATAAATTTATGGATAAGACGATAGGCATGGTGAAGAATGAACGAGAAGAATATTTTGAATCCTTTTATTCTTAGAAGAAAACAGGATTTAATTTATTAATAAATATTGAGTATCATAAAGATTCTCCGTATATCAGTTTCTGATACAGAGATTCATTAAGCATTAACAAATAATTAAAATGAATGCCTTTACAATAAAAATATAATTTTAATATCTTCTATTATAATGTTTTGATGCGATAGGAGATAGAATCTGAGTTAGAAATATATTTTTCAGCTTTTGGTAAAGTAAGATTTGAATTTACTGATGAGTCCAAAATAATAGAAATATCGAAATATATTTCAAGATTTCTACTCTAAAAGATGAATTCATTTTCATTTAATCACACGATGATTTGAAAGAAGTATTTGATTGGCTATTTTTATAAATCAAAGTTTGAAGACAAGCTAAATGCGACCAAATATAAAGTGTAAAATCAATTGCCTTGTTTAAAAAACAGATTAATATCATATAATATTAAAAATCTATCCATATAAAAAGGTCGAAAAGTATGAAATGGTTTGCAATTACAGAAGATCAGATTAAACAACAAGCAAAAGAGTATGAGCATTTGGCTTTTTTTCAAAAATCTAAAAATATTTTGTTTGTTTTTATTCTTATCGCCTGTTTGTTAAGTGTTGCTTTCATTGATGATATTAATAAAACTTTAGACATTCATGAAGAAAGTAAATTTATAAATTATGTATTTTTTGTTGATATCCTTATTAATTTAGGATTGGCAGGATTTATTTATTCAAATCATAGATGGGGCAATGTTGATTTTCTGTGTGAAGTTTTTACTTGATAAGCTCACCTTTATTCTTGTGGGACATCAAGGAGTGATTTCCCCACTTATTTTCTCTGTTTTTATTATTTTATTGACCTATTCTTCATTAAAGATTGCAACAGAGCTAAAAAAACAGAAAAATAATAGAGATTTAACCTGACATGATCTTAAATATGACTTTTTAAGTGATAAGCCAAGACAATATAAGATAGGAAAAATAGGTAAATTAAAAATATGATTATACCTATTTGTTTTTTGAAAGTTTGTTTAAAAAAATATTATCTTTTTATGAAGGTTTTGATCCCAAAGAATTGTCTTTATGTTAAAATAGATTGAATTTAGTATAAAAATAAGATTATATTATAATTTCAGAAAAGGCTCAGAGGGTAAAAATTCTATAATGTCAACACTTATACAAATATTAATTTTATCTCTAATTTCTATCTTAATACTAGCTTTGTTTGTTTTTATTTTAGTTTATACGGCTTGTTATTCTCCTGTTAAAAATAAAGTTAGAGAAAATGCTCAAATCAATGCATGGAGAAGATATTTTTCAAGAGTCGTTGATTCATATGTCTATTTGTTTTTTTATATATTTTGCTTTTTGGTCATTAGGAATTTTAAAGGCATATAGTCTTACAAACCCGATTGTTCAGGTATTAATACTCTTGCCTTTATTGATTGTTTTTGAAACAGGTTTTCTTTTTATGCTTCAAACCAGCCCTGGAAAGATTCTTTCCAGATTGAAACTGAATTATAAGATGAAAATTCCACTTTCACTTGCCTTTTTAAGATCAGCCTCTGTTTATATAAGATTAATTCCAATAATTGGTCTGATTACAATATTAAGATCTTATAGGATTTTAACAAAAACTGGGGATACTGCATATGATAGAGAATTAGACGTTATTGTAACATCAAAACCCCTAAATGGTTTACGAATTATTGCTATTATTTTTGCAATACTTGGATTGGCTTCATTAAATGCCATGTTTGTGTATAGCTCTGGTGTATTATCTTAAGAATAAGAAACATATAAACGAGTCGCAGCTTTATTTTTTATACTGGAAATAGGATCTGTTTTTAATATTATTTTGATATTTTGGGTTTGTTATTTAGACTAATTATTATTTTATAATAAACTTAATTTGATTAGCAAAGTAAGTTTAATCTATAATTAAGTAATAATGTAATTTTATAATCTATAAGGTTAAAATAAGTCCTAAGAGCTTGTTCTTGTCTATCTGATAAAAAGAGTAAAAGCTTTGTAAAGGAAGGTGAATTAAAAGAGCAAGATAAGACTTTAAACCTAGTATTAAGTACAGATTTGGAATTTATTTTCAGCTCTTATTAAATCTCTGGATTAAGGCTATGTCTAGATCAAAGTCTGGGTCAAAAAAAGACTGAATTTAAATTTCAAAACAATAGCTAAATCAGAGATGATTATAAATTATTTCTATAAGTAACAAATATTTTTTTTTAGATATATTCAAAACAATAAAATATTATGATTGATTTTTATTCTTAATTTTCTAATATATGGATAGATTTACTAATATAGGAGAGTAATATATGGGACAAGCTCAAATACAAGATGATGGCCCAAAATGGTCATCACGATTTGCTTTTTTAATGGCTGCGATTGGTTCTTCAGTTGGATTAGGTAATTTCTGGCGTTTTCCATATACAGCAGGAGAAGGCGGTGGTGGGGGTTTTTTGTGATTGTTTATTTATTATGTGTTGTTTTTGTTTGCATATCCTATATTGGTATCTGAATATGCAATCGGTAGACATTCTGCAATTTCAGCTGTGGGTAGTTTTGAAAATCTGGCACGAGATTCAAAAAGAACCCGTTATTGGGGGTTGGCAGGCTGGATTGGCATGATTGCTTCATTCATGATTTTAATAACATATTGCCTGATTGCAGGAGACGTTCTTGCTTATATTATTCCTTCATTTAAGGGAAGTTTTAAGAGCATTCCTTTTTCAGAAGTAGGAAGTTGGTATGATGTTTTAACACATGGTTCAAGTCTGACAAGAATGTTCTATCAGGTAATGTTTATTGGATTTACCGTTTTTTATTGTTGCAAGAGGGCTTGGCTCGGGAATTGAATTAGCAGCGCAAATTCTAATGCCTATTTTTTTCCTGATGTTCATATTTTTAATTATTTATGCGATGTTTGCAGGAAATTTTATGGAAGCCGTTGTGTTTTTATTTAAACCTGACTGGAAAGCATTTACCTTTAAGTCAGCACTTTCTGCACTTGGACAATCCTTTTTCTCAATCGGAATAGGGGTTGGTTTGATGATTACCTATGGAAGTTATCTTTCCAAAGAGACCAATATTGGAAGATCTGCAGTGATTGTTTGCAGGTTCAGATACGTTGGTTGCGATTATTGCGGGATTAACAATTTTTCCTTTTGTCTTTGCCTATGGGCTTTCACCTGATGGAGGACCTGGATTATTTTTCAAGGTTTTACCTTCTGCTTTTTCTCAAATGGCATTTGGGCAATATTTATCAGGTGCATTCTTTATTTTCGCTTTTTTTGCAGCTTTGACATCTTCAATTGCATTACTGGAAGTCAGTGTTGCCTATTTGGTAGAACGCACAAAAATTATCAAGGATAATTGCAAGTATTCTTTGTGGTATTGCTTTATGGCTCATTGGAGGCGTTTGTATTTATACTCAGGCACTCTTTAAGTTCTTTGATAAATCGACCTCACTCTTTTTACTACCTGTCGGAGGATTATTAGTTACGTTATTTGTAGGGTGGGCAATTAAACCAAAAATTATGAAAAATGAATTAAGACATATGTCAAACCCTGCGTTTAATTTCTGGTTGCTTTGTTCACGTTATATTGCTCCTATTGGGGTTTTATTAATCTTGATTTTTGGAATTTTGACAGAGTTTAAGATCCTTGAATTTTAAAATATCTGGCACTCTTGATAGTATGATTTCTAACTTATAAAAAAACTTTTAGTATTAATTAAAACTTTTAATGTTAATTAAGTTAATTAAGATTTTTAATATTAGTTAAAATATGATATAATGAGTGTATATTTTAAGTTAGATTAGTAGAAATGTTATTTTTTATAAAATAGGTGAGATATGAAATCAAAAATCATATTATATGTTATGCTGTTCTGGTTTTTATTTATACAAGGATGTACCAAAGTTAATTTGGCTGCTTCCATAGGCATGCCTAAGGAACAAGATGCTGCCAATATTTCTCAAACTGTTTTTCAAGCAAAACAACAAAATGAATTTAGACTTAAATTATCTCGTCTATTAAGAAACATTTAAGACAATTAATGGTCTTGATTATATTTCTGAGAAATCAAAACAGTTTTCCAGTTTATTGTCTGATGGATGGGCAGAGATTACAAAGAATCTATTTAAGGCAGATGAAAAAAGAAAAAATCGAGATATAAGTATTTATCATGTCAAAGCTGTGTGTGATAATATTAGTAAGGTTACAAAAGCAGTTGATGAAGTTAATTTGGCTGCAAAAGCTGTTTTTTCAGAAAAAGACATCGCTAAACAATTAAATTTATCTGACATTAATACAATCGAAAAAGTATTGACAGCTGGTAAACGTATGAAATTACATTTTATCAAACAGGCTGAAGAATTAGAACGTACAAATAAAAAAGATGCTTTGTTTGTTTTCAGTCAAATTGAAAAATACAATGATAGTTTAGAAGAAATGAATACTTATGCCAATCGATTAGGAACAGAGTGGAGAGCGTATAATTAGATAAAGCGTTTTCTATTTTGAATTTTTATGATCAAAAATATTGGTTGTTTTTTACTATCTTAAGCAAAATAATAGCCTGTTTTTAAAAAAATAATTTTTTAGCTAGACTGAATTTCATTGTTAATTTGTCTAGAAAAACATTTTTAAAAATTAAAGCATTTAAAGAGAGGTGATACCGCTTTTATCTGTTCATATATTCCATTATAATCATGTATTCTTTTAAATAAAGGGATTGTTTCATTTAATTAATTGATATCTTGTTTACCCTCATTGTTTTATTGGCTTTAATTGCGTTTTTGGTTTTAGATTATTAAACTATTAGGTGAATTCCTTCAAAAACACTCCAAAATGCTATTTAGCGACCTCCTTAAATTTTGCGCTTGTGGTGTTTTCTTTGCTTCCAAAAGCTTTCATTGCATTCATGTAATTTATGCTTTTCTGCAAACAGATTTGAAGAGGTGATGCAGGCATGCTTAACACCTCACTCACCATATCCAACGCATGATAGCTACGGCTCTATAACACTCTGTATAAATAACGCGGTTCTAAATTGTACCTTACCTTCAATAAAAGACATTAAGTCTTACTGGCAGTATTATGGATCATCTCTCATACATCCTGTACCCTGATTTAGCAAATAAAATACCCATGCTTTAGAAAACACCTATGTTTTAACAAAACTGTATTGCCATTTGCACCTTTTTTATGCCGAATTTTGTGAATACTTTCAATTTTGTGAATACTTCCAAATACCTCTCATTAACTTCAATCTTACCTCCGAAATTTTTATGAGATTTTCGCTCTATTTAAAAGGCAATTTCCTCGCAAAATCGTTGAAAGAAATAAGGGAGATGTCTTGTGATTTACGCCAATCCGTTTTACCGCACAATGTGCTGTTTACCCACAACAAACTATTCTATCAGTTTATTTTATTTCGCCTTGTTTTTATTAAAATCATCAACCCTTTCTTATACTTCTTCAGATAACAAATCTCGGTTATTTGAGATAGCCTCTAAATAAATGATGATAATCCAAAAATAAGAATATCATATTCCTAACATAAGGATATTATATTTAATTTTAACATTATTTTCCATTAAAATTAGAAATTTACTAAAGCGCAATTTTTGAATTATAAATGCCTGTAAATTACAGTTATGATATGATACTATTATTTCTAAAGTATAAATAAATATATAAAGTATAAATAAATATATATTGAGTAATTTTGAAATTTAATGTTTTGGGGTTTATATTAAGTCCGAGAGCATTTTATATGATTTGTAATTTAATAAATTCAAAGTGTGGTTACTTAACCCTTAACTGCTTTACAATCAATATGGTTTTAGGTTTTTTGTTTGATTTTTTAAATAGAAGATGCCATCGCACAATAGGTTTTGCTTTAAAGAAAACACCTTGTTAAATATAAGAATTTAAGCGATTTTATATCATTCTATTATTCTTTTTAATGAAAGATAAACGAGTTTTAGGCTTTAAGTATAAATCAGAATATTTTTGTTTTATTTATAAAATATAGTATATAAAACACATCTTTAATCTGATACCCTAGATTCAGATTTTGAAACTTGTTTTTTAAAACCAACAGAAATTTTAATGTATAAAATCTATAAACCTATAATTTTATTTAAAGTCTGATTTAAGTATCTGTATTTTTATAAATATTATTAATCATAGAAAAGAGTATCGATATAAATCTAATACACTTTATTGTATCAGGGCATTCTATTTTATTTTTTTGGAATAACTCAATATGAAAATCAGTAAAAGACCAGATGGTATGATCAGAGTTGCTTTTCTGTTTATGATTTTTTATTCAGGATTTGGTCTTGCAATGCCTTATATATCCTTATGGTTTGAGTCTAAAAATTTGACTTCAAAAGATATTGGTTTTGCATGGTCTGCATTTATGATAGCAAGAACAATAGGTGCTTTTTTATGGTCATTTTGGGCAGACAGGCTTTTGAATCTGAAAAAACCCTTATTTTATTCTGCTGTGGGTTCAATTATAATTTATTGTCTGTTAATGGTAGATGTTTCTTCTATGTTCATTATTATTCTATGGGGCGTTTGTGGTCTTTTTTACCCAGTTAAAGTTCCTTTGATTGATTCTTTAGCATCTCAAATATCTCAAAAACAAACATCTTGGTCTTTTGGTGTTATCAGAAGTCTTGGATCGGTTACTTTTTTAATTGCAAATATTTTAGGTGGATTGATCATATCTCGATTTAATATTGCCGTTATTTTGCCTGTTATGATGATGATTGTTATTCTGACCTTATTCAATATTTTTATGATACCAGATCAGTGTTATGTATTGGAAAAACATGATCATAAGCAAAAAACATCATTTAAAACAAATGTTAAGTTATATTTTAAAATCAGAAACATTTCTATTTATGATTGTTATTTCTGTTTTATTGCAAAGTGCACATGGATTTTATTATTCGATGAGTAGTATTGCCTGGTCTCATCAGAATCTAACAAGCATGATGATTGGTATTTTATGGGGGGTAGGAGTAAGTGCAGAGATTGTCTTTTTTTTCTTTTCTGACTTTATTATAAAAAAACTGGGGATTTTAAGGCTTATTATCCTAAGTGGTATTGCTTCTATTATTCGCTGGACAGGGCTTGCTTATGTAACAGATCCTGTTCTTTTAATTCCGTTACAAATTCTTCATGCTTTTACGTTTTCCGCATCCTATATTGTTTTTATCCATTATGTTCGTCAGTATATTCCAAAATATTATCAAACCACAGCTTTTGGTTTGAATATCGCATTATCAAATGGTCTTGCATTATCTTTATCAACAGCATTCTCAGGCGTGTTATATACGCATTATGGTCGTCTTGGCTATTTATTAATGTCTTTTATCGGAGGCGTTAGTCTTATTTTTTCGGGTTATTTATTAAATAAGCGCGGTCTAAATCAACCATTAACATAATTTCTGTTTATCAAACCACAAGGCTTAGCTTGAGCAAATGGTCTTGTTGCATGAGATCTTTCTTTATCAACAGCATTCTCAGGCGTGTTATCTACGCATTATGGTCGTCTTGGCTATTTATTACTGTTTTTTATCAATAGATTTAAAAATTTCCTTCCAACTTTTTGTAAGCGTTGGAATTGAATCTTGATTTTTGGAAGCAGGGTTTGTCTCAGAGTTAATCTGATTTTTCTGTTGTTTTTCAACCGGGCTGTTTTCTTGGTCAGAAGGAGGTTTTTCTATTTCTGTTTTTTTTATTGGGAATTTTTGGATTTGAATGCTCAGTCAGGGGAGGGATTTTTTCAAGCCATGCTAATGTATCAAGTTTTTCTGCTGTTTCAGGAGGGAGTAAAATACTCGTTTGTTTTTGAATTTTTGCTGTAACCCTGTCTTGATTTTTAAATTTGATTTGGTTCTTTGCAGAAATATTTGTTAGAAGTTCCAGATTGGGAGATTCATTTTCCTGTTGATCTTGATTTGTATTCAACGCCTTTTGATTTTGAGCTGAATTTTCCTCTAATTGATTAGTTTGTTTTGTAAGGATGGTTGAAATAACATCTGTTTCTTCATGAACAATTTGAACAGCTTGAACAAGATTTTTTAAAGTTTTTCTCATTGCTTCATCGAATTTTTGTAATTCAAACGTTGCTTGTCTTCCTGTTTCATTAATCATTTGGCGTATTTCAGAGGAATGATCAGAAATAGATTTTAGTTTTTTAATTTGATGGTCATTCATCGTATAGGATAATTTTGTTTGGTTTTCCAAATGTTGATAAACCGTATTTGTACGTTCCATATAATATTTAATTATTTTAACAAGCTCATCTCCGGTATGTTTCGTTTTTTTCCTTAAGCTCAGATAAATAATCATTGATAGATAATTGATATTCATCTGATAGAGTTTTGAAATAGGAATGATCCTGTTTAATTTGGTTCTGAGTATTTTTAAAACTATTTTCATATGTTTTTAATTGATCCATATAGGAGTCTAGCTGGTGTTCATTATTTTGAAGGGTTCCGTTGAAATACTCACCTTTTCCTTTTGCAGAATCAAAACCTGTTTCAAGCTTTTTAAGAGTTTGATCAAAACGCATTTCAAACTTTTTTGTTCCATGATGAATTTCTGCTATCAAATCAGACAGAGATTCTCTGGAAGTTTCAATCGTTTGATAACTCTTTGAAGTTTGATAGGCAACAGATTCGGTTGTTTTATCAATATCATCAACCTGTTGTTTAACCTGTTGTTTCATTTTTACCAAATGCTCATGACCTGTTTTAATTGCCTGATTGAGTTTATTGATTTCAGACTGAATGGTTTTAGAAAGTGTTTTCGTGTGATGTTCATATTCCTTATTTGGGCTGGTTATTTTTTTTAGATTTTCCAAAAGTTCAGAATTAATTTTTTTTGTTTGTACAATTTCCGATAATAATTTTATAGAAAAAAGAATAAGAATTAATGGAAGAAATACAATAAAGCTTGTTTTAATAATATAATCTGGATTGTTTATAAGCAGATTTATTGGAGGGATGGTTGAATAAATATAATATACTGTAAAAATTGTCCAAATGGATAATAAGCCAATGGAAACAGGTAGAAAAATGGGCTGTGAAGATTTGTTTTTTTGATGTGCTAAAGATATTGTATTCGTTTCAGAAAGAGGTGTTTTTTGAATTTGATTTAATCTGATAATTTTTTTGGATTTTGTGTTGTTTGACATTATGATTACCCTTTTGTCAGGAAAAACATGCTTAAAGACTTGCAATCAAAGCAAACCTAGCTGATATTCTAGCATAATTTTTAATCGTGAACTAGAAATTTATGTCATTTTTTGCTATGAGACAATAATTTTTTGCTATGAGACAATAATTCTCATTTTTTAAATAATATAATATTTTGATAGATAAATTTTTATATTGGACATTCCAGTAAATTCATGGCATACTATGGATCTATCTTTGAGAAGAATAATCTAAAGATAAAAAGAGTAATAAATATAGACAATATATGATAAAACTCATATAGAGTATATGATACTAGCT
>CBCYMI010000034.1:0-33538 GCA_965183855.1 Maricaulaceae bacterium
GCCACCAGCAGATCCTGTTAATCCAATATCTGTTAATTGATCATCGCCGACAAGACCTGATGAATAGGTTGGGGTATGACTTCCCGAATATGGATTGCCATATTCAACATTGCCATTGCCAAGATTATAAACTAATACAGGACGCGTTGTTGTTTCATAAACAAACCAATTTCCTGCAGCGATTGTAGAAGGTGAATTTAAAGCATAGGTTTTTCCAAATTGAACATCATCTGGTAATAAAGACTGTCTCTGATTGCCCGTTGGATTCTCTGAATATACCAACCATCTCCCATTTGGAGCAGATAAAGCAGAAGCACCTGCTGAATTTAGAAAATATCTACCTGTTGATAATACTAATGCATCAATTCCGCTTCCATTAGATATAATTCCAGCATTTAAAAGAATATCTCCTCCCACATTTACAAGAAAGCTAGCTGCACTTGTGGTTTCAACATAATTTGTAAAAAAATCACTGGAGATAAAGCTAATATTTCCATCAAAAGAAGCTGTATAATTTAAAATAGCAGCTCCATCTGAACGTCCGTATTGATAAGATGAGAATCCTGTTGGAAGATTAGATAATGAAATATCAGGACTGCCACCACTACCAACACCCAAGGTTAGATTTGCTGTTTTTTGTCTAAAGCTGAATTGACCATTTGCATTTCCTGTTATGTTGCCAGAATTAGTATAATTATTTGTCTCAATTTCTAAATGCCCATTTGGAATTTGAAGGGTTGCCCCATTGGCAATAGTGACATTCCCTGTCGCGGAAGTCGATAGGGTAATATCTCCTCCATTTTGCGCACTTAGAGTAAAATCATGATCAAACTGTATATTATTTCCAGATGCAAAGCTTATATTTCCACCTGATCCTGTCCGATTGGTTAAGATACTTCCTGTAGAAGCCGTTAGGATATTTCCTGTTGTCGTTGTTAGATGAATGGAACGATCATCAGATAGGTTTAAGCTATCTCCTTTAAGATCAAGCGTGATGGTATTATCAGCTTGAAGGACAATATTAGCCCCTTCAGACAAACGTTCAAGATAACGGGTTGTAAACACAGAATACCCATCTGAAGCCATGGCACGTTCTGCTTCTGTTGCGCCTGTTCCAGGTGTTATTAGCTCAACATTCTGTCTAGCAGATTGATATTGATCCATTAACTGACGTTCTGTGTCTGTTAATACCCGATCATAACCAATATGCTCAAATATATGCCCTCTCCACGCTTCTAAATCATTAACATGAAGACCAATCCAAGCCCTTCTTATTGCTGTGTTTAAGGTATTTGCGGATTTAGATTCTATCCCACTATTTTTACTTGAGAAAGTTTCCGTTCCTGTATAGCCATAACTATTAATCAGAGTTTGGTTATTAAACCATAAATCATTTGTAAACAAATCTGCTCCACCATAACCCGCAATTACGATTTGAGATGAATTAAATCTTTTACCAAATCCAAATCCTCTTCCTGTTTGATTTCTTCCGTAAGAAAACACCCAAGCCCAATTTGTTCCTAAAGAAGAATCTCTGCTGGCAGAGCTAATAAAATGACGCGGTCTAGCTTTGCGAGGTAATTTACGGGCATTCAGTCTCAAAAATCCTTCAACACCGCCAGTAGAGTAAATTTCAATACTTTTTTCCAAAGCATTAAAAAAAATTAAATTATTTCCAGGAGAAATTTCTCCATGATTAGCTGATACCGATTTATCATCCCATTTTTTTACAACGCCTCTATAAACAGAACTTGCGGAATAATTTTGTGTCAAGCTTTCTTGAACCATTATCGTGGTTGCGCCAAGCGCTGTAATCGTATATGTATCTGCGCCAAGCGTATCTGCAGTCGCATCACTGCCCACACCTCCTAGTCTAATTCTTTGACCAACATGCATATTGGAAGGCAAGGTTTGATTAAAGCTAATAATATTCGTACCAATCGTCCCTGTTGCGATCATGGTTGGAACCGTTGCATTTTCATAAGCCAGAGTTAATGTCGAAAAATCAGAACCATCTAACCATAAAATTAGATCAGGAGCTAAATTAATACTGCTTCCATCTGAGCTAACAAAACCTGGATCAACATTTCCATAAATGCTAATATCAGAAGGATCCAATAAATATGTTCCTTTAAGCCCATAAGGCGCATTTAAATCTGCATAGCCTTTTGCCATTAATCCCTGTTTTCCAGAGGTTTCTAAAAAACCACCACTTCCAATAAGCTCCCCACCACGAGATTGAACAAGGCCTGCAAAATAGGTTTGATCATCACTCCAGATAATGGTGCGTCCACCATCCCCTTTAGATAAAGCATTGTTTAAAATCCTCGAGTTTTTAGAAACATAAACCGATTGCGCGGCGGGAAAAGAGCCTTTTCCTAAATAATCCCCACCAATTCTAATACTTCCCCCTGCACGGTTTGGGTTGGATAGAAATTCCTGATGGCTCTTTACTCTTCCATTAATATCCATGCTTGCCGTGCCTTTTTGCGCATGAACAGAATATAAAATAGCTTCCATTGTGGAGAGAGAGCCATCTGAAAATTGAGGAGCAGAATATCCAGAAGCATCAATCACACCATGATCAAGAATACCAATCTGGTCTCCTATGATTTGCGCCTCTCCGCCTTGTTCTCCAAGATCTCGTCCTGATACATCGATAATCCCTTTATGTAAAACAAGCGTTTTTCCTTCTTTCTTACCCTTATTCTCTGTAAGATTATCTGAAACCGCATTACTGCCTTTTGCAGATAAAATAATCTTCCCAGATGCTTCCTTGACGGTTTGAGCCTGTAAGATCCCTTCATTTAAAATCAGACTATCAACAATTTCCCGGGCTGAGGCAGCTGTTAGAGAAATAACGCCCCCATTTGCCTCTATCAATCCTGTATTGGATACGAGTTGTTTTTCAACCTGATCACTGAGTTTTAAAGAGAGCAATCCATCTCCATAAAGATCAATGGTAAATAAATCTCCTGATGCAAGCGCGACTTTCCCAAGACGTGCTGTGATAATTCCTTGATTTATCACGCCAGGAGCAACAAGCCCAACGAGTCCCGCTTGTTTTACCGTAATTGCTCCATAATTTTGAATACTTGCATTTGGTTTTCCAGGCTTGGTAAAATCAAGCCTTCCTTTCATAAAAGCAGTATCATCAATATCTGTGCTGGTCGCGATTAACCCATTTACATCTATTTTTGCATGAGGACCAAAGAACACGCCATTGGGATTAATTAAAACAAGGGTTCCATTCGCAGAAAGATTTCCCAAGATATCGGAAGGTTTTGTATCCTTAATTCGATTTAGGGTAATTGCTTGTTGATTGGGTTGATGGAATTGCGTATGTTCATCTTTTTGAATATCAAAGGATTTCCAGTTAATAATGGCTTTTTGAGTAGACTGATAGACATTCAGTTTTTTTCCAGCCTGTTCAATCTGAGCGGTTCCTTTAACAATCTGATCTTTAACTGGATTTGCAATTGCTTGTGTGTTTAAGATAAAAAAGCTTGTAATTCCAATCATTGAATTAGATAAAAAAGAGGTGTTTTTTAGCAGGCATTTAAGATGTCGTTTCAAGATGAAGTCCTCATCTTTGCAAATTTGTTAAAATTATAAAGAAGTTTTGTTTTTATTTTTATATTTATTTATGTCATGCTTATGTCATAGATTAATTAATTTGATATTAAATCAATAGAATAAACATAAAAAAAGTACAAAACTTTAATAAATATATTTGGATAATAGATATGAATACTGTTTTTATTATAGGATTTGGAAGGTTTGGTAAGTCAATATCTGAAGTATTCTTCAATGATTTTAGAATATTAGTATATGATAAAATAGATTATAGCTCGAAAATCAACTCAGAAAAATTAGAATGGACAGATGAAGAATCTGGCATTCAAAGTGCGGATATTATTATTTATGCTGTTCCAATATCAGAATTTAAATCAGTCTTTCTATCCCATCTTGAAATCTTTAAACAGAAAAAAACCAAAAGCCTGATTATTGATATACAATCTGTAAAAACATATTCAAAACAAATCTATGCTCAATATCTACCAGAAAATTGCGATGTATTATTAACGCATCCAATATTTGGTCCAGATAGTATTCAACTTAACGGCTATCGTGATCTTAAGATAATGATAGATCAACATAAATGTCCTAAAACAGTTTTTCTCTATTGGAAAAATTACTTTATAAATAAAGGATTTAAAGTCATTGAACTATCTTCTGAAAAACATGATGAGCTGGCAGCTTCAAGTCAGGGACTTGTCTTTCTATTATCACGAATATTAGAAGAGTTTCAGTTTAAACCTACAAAAATAGATACTTTTTGGGTAGAAAAATTACATGATAGCATTCATATGTTAACTAAGGATAGTTGGCAGCTTTTTGCCGATATCTTAACCTATAACCCCTATACAAAAAACACGCAGTCCAATTTTGAACAAGCGTTTAATAACATTAAATACAAACTATCTGATTATAAAAGAAAAGAAAAAACGCTTAGAATTGGAATTCAGGGGGATCAAGCAAGTTTTAATGAAGAAGCCGTTTTTCATTACATTAAAAAAAACCAGATTAACCATTATAAAATCAAATACTTATATACAACAGATCATGTTCTAAACGCTTTAACAGAAGGTGAAATTGACCTTGGACAATTTGCAATCCATAATTCTATAGGAGGTCTGGTGCAGGAAAGCATTCATGCAATGGGAAACCATAGATTTAAAATTATTGATGAATATTCCATCGAAATTCGTCATGCGCTTATGATCCATCCTGAGATAGATTTTAGTCAAATTAAAAAAATTATGACCCACCCCCAAGTAATTAAACAGTGCAATCAAAATTTAAAGAAATACTATCCTGACCTGCATTTAACCAGTGGAAAAGGTAAATATATTGATCATGCCTATATTGCAAAACTCTTGTCAGAAAATAAAATAGATAAAACAATTGCCATAATTGGTAGTCATTCACTCGCAAAACAATATGGATTAACCATTATTGCAGAAAACCTTCAAGATCTTGCGTTTAACCTTACTGGGTTTTTAATTGTAAGCAGGTAAATATTATAAAATTCTTATTTTGAATGGATTTAAACCAGACATTTTTATCTATTTCGGTTAAATAGAGAAAACGACGCATATAAGACGCATATAATATGATTAATCCTAATCATTTAATGTCTGGTTTATACCTCAAAATTTATCAAAATATTACTTATCAGTATTTTCCCTGGATGATTAAAATTGATAATTAAAATTTTTCAAGCATCAGATATATCTTTTTTCAAAAGAAGATAAGCAAAGCCTGAACACTTGTTCTATAGAACTAAATATAGGATTACTTTAATAAAATAAGTAGTTTAAAAATCAATATATTAAAACAATAACTTAAAATGGTCGGGGAGACTGGATTCGAACCAGCGACCCTCTGTTCCCAAAACAGATGCGCTACCAGGCTGCGCTACTCCCCGAAATTCCTGGTCAATAAAAATATATGTATCCCTACCCTTTTTTAAATTAAGAAACAAGAGCTAAATTTAAAATATACACCAAAATATGTACATAAAAATATAAAACCGTTTGGATGATTATGATACGCTTAAAATATAGATAATTCTTTAAAGCATGAAGCCATATTAAGAACGTAAATTTAAAATTAGACTTAAAAAAATATTCCAAGAATTATAAAAACACGCATAATAATCTTGACATAAAGTTTTTTAATTTCAGCTTTGAAATGATTTATTTTTATAGAGTATTTTTATGGCTTTTTCTGATTACCTTCCTTATGCATGCTCTTTAAAGCTTAAATAAAGTCATGATGTTAGATTATTCTAATAGCTATCCTCCTTTATGTGCTTTTTAAAACTTAAACAAAAAAGTGTTATGTTAAATTATTCTGATTATCCTCTTTATTTTGTGTGGTTTCTAAAACTAATGAAAATACTTTCCAATCGCAAAACGATCAAATCGTCATTTTTTAAAACAAAGCTTGGCTCAAGCAAAAACACAAGGTATTAGAGATTTCTCAAATCGGTTTTCAGTCAGAAACAATCTGGATTATATCTTGTTTGGTATGATTTTAGACGCATTAATGATGTTAAATGATCTGATTAATGATTGGCATGAGGATGAAAAAGCTAAAACTAAAACTGAATTAAAAAGCTTGGTTTCAAACCCTGATCAATTGGCTGAACGTGTTCTTAACCTGGTTTCAGAACGGAAACATAATATCAGGGCTAATTTTGAATTTTCACTTCCTTTACCCAAAAAACGAATCCATTAGCAAGAAAAAAACAGACAGGCTCAATTATTTAAACCAGTCATATTCAATGATATCTCCAGCTGAAATGCCTAGCTTTTGACTTAATCCCCCATTAATCTCAAGCACAGCAGAAATTGGGCGATCTGAACGAATAAGACGATGAGATAAAGGCTGTGCGGAATGCTCAATCCTGCTAATCTTGCCAAATTCATCAATAAAAAGAATATCAAGAGATAAAGGCGTGTTTTTCATCCATATCGTAGATAATTGCTTGGGTCTGAAGTCAAAAAGCATGCCAGACATTTTTTCCAAAGACTGACGGTTCATCAGTCCTTTTCGACGTGTTTCATCTGTATCCGCAATTTCTACTTTAAATTCATGGCTCTTCTTGCCAGATAAAATACGAAGAATGCCTGTTTCTATCGGATTGGATTCTTTTTTTCTAAGAATATCTGAACCTTCCGAATGGGCTTTAATTGTATTTTTTACAGCAGATTCACGTTCTTGAGCATACCCAAAAACAGCAAAACTCGAAATGGAAAATAATAAAATAAATGCTTTCATGAGCATATCATAAAAAAATTCTAAAAAAGGTCAACTAATAAAATCAATCTCATTTTTAAAAATTAGCCTTCCAGTTCTTTTGAATGCTCATTTTCCTTATCACGAATGTCTGCAACAACAATGCCCTTAGGTCCTCTACCACACCTAATCCACATTTCATCCCCCGTTTCGACATCAAGATAGCCCGCTCTTCTTAAAGTTGCAGCATGTAAGAAAACATCATTGTCATATTCCCCAATATTAACAAACCCATACCCACGTATTCGATTAAACCATTTTACTTTTGCCTGCTCAAATTCCTCACTCTCTAATATAGAACTGGTATCTTGCTCACTTTCATCTAATGATTTTGCAGTCTCTGTATCAAAATGAATAATTTTAATGGCCTGATAGCCTTTTGATCCCTTAACAGCTTCACATTTAATCGTTGTACCTTCTGGAGCATCAACACGACCTGCACATCTTAAACAGGTAATATGTAATAAAACATCTCCAAACTCTTCACTCTCTGGCATAATGAAACCATACCCTTTAATTGGGTCAAACCATTTCACTTTACCTTCAACCATAATATTCTCAGTAGATTCATTACAAGTATTAGACATAACTCACTCTCTAAACTTAAAATATAAAATATTATCATACACAAAATGCTATAATATATGTATATTACATGTATAAATATATTGTTTATTTATACATTCAAAATATAATACTATATTCTAAAATATTTAAACAATTAAAATATAAATACAAACATAATTATGCTTATCAAACATTATCTTTAATACTTGGAAGAATTATAGGAAACAAGAAGAAATAAAAAAAAGACAGAATATTTTTTTACCCACACAAATCTGTTATAAAATTGCGCTATAAATGGCAGGCCCTAGGGGAATCGAACCCCTGTTTCCAGGTTGAAAACCTGATGTCCTAACCGTTAGACGAAGGGCCCATCACATTTATTGTGTTTTCTCTATATATCTATAAAAAAAAGAGTGCAAGATAGAATTTTAAAAAAAAGACAGAATATTGCTCATTTTTTTTAGATCAAAAATAAATGAGTCTTTTTTTTATAAAAATGATCTATTCTTATATAAAGTTTAAAGTATAAATCTGTCTAATTAAAAAAGAAATAATCCTTAAGTCAAAATAATTCACAACCTCATCTCTCTTAAAGATATATTTTTCAGACACTTTTTAAAGCTACGCAATCAATTATACTTGATTCTATTCAATGGAGATGTGGAGATAAAACACATATTATTCAATACTTAAAAACATGCTGTATATAAACCATTAATTCAGATAATATATTAATTTATATGCATTAAATCCATAATATGAAGGTTAACCTTTTGTTTCCCCTTAAAATGATTAATACTTAAGGTTCCAATGACACATAAAGCCTGATTTGCTGGAATGCTTAACACTGACTCAAGAGAATTCATGCTTGCTCTGAAAATAATGGCATCCATAAAAAAACCATATTGATCTTTAAGATTAAGTTTAATATGTCCGTTTTTAATTTCTTTTGCAAAATGAATATATACTGTTGAAAATAAAAAAATAGGTTTTGGATTTCCAACTCCATAAGGCTCCATGATTGATAATGAAGAGACAAACGCCAGATCAGCATTCTTGAAGGATATTCCTCCATCTATTTCAACCATTTGATCTTGCTTTGCTTGAGAGATTTCTGAAGATAATCGCTTGTTTAAATAGGATTTAAACGCCGTCAGTTTTGTTTTTTCAATCGTTAGACCAATGGCTTTCTTATGCCCACCCCCTGTGATCAAAAGTCCTTCTTTGCAAGCATCTGCAATTGCGGCTCCAAGATTAACCCCTTCAATCGAACGCCCAGAAGCTTTTCCCAGTCCTGTATTTGGATCAAAACCAATCACAATTGATGGCAAGGAATAATATTCTTTAAGACGGCTCGCAACAATTCCAATAACACCAATATGCCAATTTTCCTGATCGACAATAATTAAATCAGATTTTTGATCTTTTAAATGATCAATCTGTTCTATTGCTTCTTCTGTAATTTGAGCTTCAATATGTTGACGATCCTTATTATAAGAATCAAGCAAATGAGCAAGTTTAATGGCTTCATTTGGATTTTGTGTAATTAAAAGCCTTAATGCAAGATCAGGCTTTCCTATTCGGCTTCCTGCATTTAATCTAGGTCCTAACATAAATCCTAAATGATAGGATTTATAACTTTCTTGAATTTCAGAAACTTCTATTAAAGCAGAAAGACCAGACCATTTTGGATGAGATAAAGCCTTTAAGCCTTGAAAAACAAATGTGCGATTAAGACCTGTTAAAGGAGCGACATCACAAACCGTTCCTAACGCTGCCAGTCCTAGAAAATCAAATAGATTCGGTTCTTCAATTCCTGATTGTGTAAAAAATTTACGGTTTCTGGCTTCCCGATTTAACGCAATTAAAAATAAAAAACTAACGCCAGAGGCTGTTAAATCTTCAAGTCCAGAAGAATCATCTGGACGGTTGGGATTTACCAAAGCATCATGTTTTGGAAACGGGGTTTGATCTGGCATTAAATGATGATCAATAATAATGGTTTTTAAACCAGATTGAAACGCAAATTCCATCGCATCATAAGCAAGCGACCCACAATCTAGCGTAATGATAACATGATTGCCTCTTGATTTTAAGATCTTAAATGCCTCTGGAGTTGGACCATAGCCTTCCTTAAAACGATCAGGAATATAAAAATCAATTTCAATTCCCAATAGCTGACCATATCGAATAATTTGAGCGGCAGAGCTTGCACCATCAACATCATAATCTGCAAAAACTGCAATTTTTTTTCCAGATTCTATAGACTCAAAAAAAAGAGAA
Organism: Maricaulaceae bacterium; assembly: GCA_965183855.1. Classification (GTDB taxonomy): domain Bacteria; phylum Pseudomonadota; class Alphaproteobacteria; order Caulobacterales; family Maricaulaceae; genus CBCYMI01. Next base: position 9,718 of record CBCYMI010000034.1, read on the forward strand.
GCAGCCTTGCTCATATCTTGTATAAAATCTGGATTTTTTAGATCTGTTTTAAGCTTTGGATAAAGATAAGAATCTAATCGATCTGGTGTTATCCCACGTGAGACAAGGCATTGACATATTAATTCATTAAAGCCAGATTTTCGATGGATAATTTGTTTGTCTTCTATATTAAAATCCTTATATTTCCAATGAACGCCTCTGACAGAAACTCCTTTTTTCCAATCCTTATGCATATTCTGTCATCTAACCTTCCAAATCATCCTAAAAATATCCAATCTCTATGAAATCTTATTTTAAAAATCTTTCATACCAATATATGCCATATTGAATGGCTGTTTATTTTTAATTTTCTCAAATATATCCTTAATCTTTTCTAATGTATTCTTAATCTCTTCCAATTCTAACGCTTCTATCCTTTTATCTTGGCTGGATATAAATTTTTGAATGATCTCGCGAATTTCTTCTTCTCTATAAGAGATATATGTTTAAAAGAAATCCGTTTTTGATCATGCCTTAATACGGGCTTTATTAGGAAAAACCGTTTCAATCTTTCTTGAAATACCATCCCATGAAGTTAAAATAAGACTATGAACAAAACTGGCTTGATGATCAATATGTACTCCTTTTAAAAAGGAACTGGAAGTAACGCCTGATGCAAAAAATACGGTTGGACCCGAGGCTAATTCATCAAGAACATATTTATGTTTATAATCTTTAATTCCTGCCTTATCTGCGCGTTTATATTCTTTGTCATTACGGAAATGTAATCTTGCCTGCATTTGTCCGCCAATTGCTTTAAGAGCTGCTGCTGCCAAAACCCCCTCAGGAGCCCCTCCTCTTCCCATATACAGATCAATTCCTGTCTCATTTTGTGCTGTATTGATTGCACCTGCAACATCTCCATCACTAATTAAATAAATTCTTGCGCCTGTTTTTCGAATGGAAGAAATCATGTGTTCATGCCTTGATCTGTCCAAAACACAAACGCCAATTTCACTTGTCAAAACTCCTTTTTCTTTCGCCAATGCTTTTATGTTTTCTTCTGGCTTTGCATCTAAATCTATAATCCCGTCAGGATATGAAGGACCTATTGCAATTTTATCCATATAGGTATCTGGCGCATGCAATAATCCTCCTCGATTTGAAAATGCCATCACAACCAAAGCGCCTGGCATGGCTTTTGCTGTCAAACTCGTTCCTTCCAATGGATCAACGGCAATATCAATCTCATCCCCCTCACCGAGACCAACGCTTTCACCAACATAAAGCATAGGAGCTTCATCACGCTCTCCTTCTCCGATTACAATTCTACCATTCATTCTAATCAAATTCATTTGAGAACGCATAGTCTCAACAGCAGCACGATCCGCTGCGGTGTTATTTCCTCTTCCTCGATATTCTGAAGCTGCTAAAGCCGTATGTTCTACAATTTTTAACCCTTGATTGATTAATCCTGAATCTAAAGCTTCAATCATATAATTTCCTTCTTCATTAAGATATGTTCAAACGCATTCTATCATACTTATCTATTGTCTTTATTCTATTATCTTTAAAAATGTAATGATCTGAGAAGTTTCTGATACCTATTAATGATGGGATCATCATAATATGATTTGAATCCTTTTTTCTATAAATAAACCAGAATTTCTTATTTAAAAAATAAATCCTGAAATTCAAATCTTACATTTTTTTTTAATCTATTTTAAAAAGCATCCTTTATTTTCTGTTTATTTTGGATAAGAAGTCTAGAGTATTTTGATCTAAAAAATCATCTATCTTAAAATTTGATTGATCATCTTCCTTAAGCAATTCTTGTTTCTGGTTTTCTAAAGCAGATATATCCTGATTCCAATTCTTTTTTAAAATGGAATGATGGGTTAAAATTCCTGTCTTGAGCGTTTCAAGTTCATTCCAGATATTCTGCCAATCTTTAAAATGAATATGTTCAATATTCCCCTCCCTGAATTTTAAAAACCCTGTTTGATGGTTTGCTCTAAAATTGCTTTGATCCATATTTTGTTGAATCCATTTTTCTTGTTCAGGCTCAATAAAAAACCGCTCTCCAAGCATTGTACACGATACAAAGAAAAAACTTAAACACATATATAACAAGACACGCTTTCCTGAAATGCTAGCTTTCATAACAACCACTCTCGATAAATTTTTAAAGATTTCACCTATAAAACAAGCTTTAACTCAAAGCATTTATCATTCTTGTATATCAATACAAGCATTAATTTCTCCAGCTCTGTTTTTAAATAATGATTTACAAATCTTGTGTAATAAAAGTTCAGTTTAATCAGATTTACGCTTATAACATTAACTGATTTTTTTAAAAAGGTAAATCTGGTATCTTCCTTATATCTATACAAAGATTGATTCTAACCTTTCTGATTACTTAATTTTTAGATATTCAATTAAAAACATCTCAATATCGCGCTCTTAAATAAAGAAATTGCTTAATGAAATCACACTAGATTTTTTCCAATAAATCGATCATGGTTCTATGATAGCGCTCTGTTATTTCTGCGCGATTAAGATGCTTCCCTTGCTGAATGTATTCCTCTCCATCAACCCAAACACGATCAATACAGGCTTTTCCAGCACAGAAAATCCAACTATCTATTAATAAATCTTCTTGTTTTCCAACCAGATCAGGATGAGAAGCATTCAGAGATATAATATCTGCCTGAGCTCCAACCCCAAGCCCTATTTCTTGCTGTTTGGAAGTTTCAAAATTAAAATTTCTATAAACTGCCTGATTTCCTCCCTTAATGCTTGTTTCATAAAGCGTTCTTCCAACAGATTTTCTTTCCAAAACAAGTAAATTTCTGTGCTGATGAAATAATCTTTGTCCATATTCTAATAAACGCAATTCTTCCAATGCGTTAATCCTGCAATTACTGTCAGAGCCAATTCCAAAAATACCTGAGCGCTCTAAAAAAGCTTTGGCTGGGAAAATCCCATCTCCTAAATCCGCTTCTGTAATAGGGCATAATCCGACAATTACATCAGAGTTTGATAAAAGATTAATTTCATGATTGTTTAAATGAGTCGCATGAATTAAACACCATCTATAATCTAAATCAATATGATTAAAAAGCCATTCGACAGGACGTTGACCCATTGCCTCCAGACAAGCGCGCACTTCAGCCATTTGTTCAGAAATATGAATATGAATGGGATGATGATTTGACTGTTTTTGGACCAATTCTTCTAAATCCGCTTGCTTTACAGCTCTTAAAGAGTGAAGCGCAAGCCCTGATTGAACCCTTGAAAATTTTTTTTCCTTGTCTGCGATGGCTTTTTGTAAGTTTAAAAAAGAATCAACATCATGAATAAAACGAGCTTGATGCTGTTCTGGTGGAGCCCCGTTAAATCCCCCTTGTCTATAATAAACAGGTAATAAACATAGATAGATTCCTGTATGTTCAGCAGCCTGCATGAGGCTTTCACTCATTTCAGCATGATCATCATAAAAACACCCATTTGGGGCATGATGAACATAATGAAATTCGGCAACACCTGTAAATCCTGTCTCTAGCATTTCCATATATGCCATTGCCGCAATCGCTTCCATATGATCAGGATTCAGCTGATTTAAAAATTTATACATGATTTTACGCCAGGTCCAAAAACTGTCATGATGCGCGTTTTCTGATGGTTTATAAGAGCTTCCCGCAAATCCTCTTTGAAATGCATGCGAGTGCACATTATTAATACCAGGAAGTCCAATATCATGTTGAGTTTCTTTAAAAAATAACGCATGATTTTGATGTTCAGCTAAAATTACGCCCGTTTTTCGATCGATTTCAAAACTTATATTCTCTTTCCAGCCCTTACGGGTTAGAACAGATTTAAAATGTAAAAACAAATTATTCACAACTCTGTTATCTCCTTGCTTGATAATCTTTCAAGAGCGTTTTATATCAGTATTTTGTAACGACCATAAATGATCATTGTAAACAGGAGGTCTTCTTGAAAGTTGATACTATATGGCAAAATGCAAATCTTGCAAGCATGCAAGAAACAGGAACTGCCTATGGCACAATCCATAAAGGAATGATTGCTTGTCAAAAAGGAAAAATTGTCTGGGTAGGCTCAGAAGATCAAGCACCTGATTTTAACGCAGATCAACGATATGATCTGGAAGGAAGATGGGTTAGTCCAGGCTTGATTGATTGTCATACCCATCTTGTTTATGCAGGCGATAGAAGTCATGAATTTGAACAAAGATTAAATGGGGTTTCCTATCAGGAAATTGCTCAAAAAGGAGGCGGAATATTATCAACAGTAAAAGCAACTAGGAAATCTGGGGAAAAAGAATTATTCCAACAAACTTTGCCAAGATTAAAGGCTTTATTGGCCGAAGGTGTGACAACAATAGAAATCAAGTCTGGATATGGCTTGAATTTAGAATCTGAGAAAAAAATGTTGAATATTGCGCGAAAAATTGGAGAGAAATATCCTGTTGATATTCAAACAAGCTTTCTTGGCGCGCACGCGCTTCCTTTAGAGTATAAAGGAAATCAAAATGCTTATATCGATAAAATTATTGAAGAAATTTTACCTGAAATTGCAAGAGAAAACCTTGCAGATGCTGTCGATGGATTTTGTGAGAAAATTGGATTTTCAACCTGTCAAATTGAACGTGTGTTTAAAAAAGCAAGCGCTCTTGGATTACCCGTTAAACTGCATGCAGAACAATTATCTAACCAAAAAGGCGCGCAACTTGCCGCCAAATATCAAGCCTTATCTGCAGATCATCTGGAATATCTTGATGAAGAAGGAGTGATTGAAATGGCAAAAGCCAATACAATTGCAGTCTTATTACCTGGCGCTTTTTATTTTTTAAAAGAGACTCAACTCCCCCCTATCCAACTCCTTCGTAAATATAAGGTTCCAATTGCAATTTCAACTGATTCCAACCCTGGAACCTCTCCCATTACATCTTTACTTACCATTATGAATATGGCTTGTGTTTTGTTCGGCATGACACCAGAAGAAGCTTTAAAAGGAACAAGTTTGAATGCCGCAAAAGCACTCGGCTTGCAAAATTGCATAGGAGCTATTCAATCCGGCTTATGGTGCAATTTGGCAATATGGGATATTGAAAGACCAGCCAGCCTGTCAGCGCAGATTGGTAAAAATGCGTTATATCAGCGTATCTATAAAGGAGAAATCAGCTCATTTGCGAAAAGCTGATCCGTAAATTATATTTGAGTTAATCTGGAAAATATATGATGTTATAAATCATATATAAACTTTGTTTTATAAAGATTTGTACTGTTTGGTATGATGTGCTCTTTTTTTTGGAAATGAATCAGCAATTAGATCCTTAAAAAACAAGGAAAACTAACCGAATTTGGAATTTGAAAAACAAGAAGAGTTTGAACTAAATTTAAATTTAGAGCTTAAATTAAAACCAGATTAAGCAAAAATCAGATCAGATTTATTTATGTCTGATGAATATTAAAAATACTTTCTCGACAAATGTCGATAAATACGTAAAATCAAGCGTTTATATTTAATTGCTTTTTATTTAAATTTAATGATATTCTTGCTTTAATCAGAGGATAAATTATTATATGAATACAAATATTGAGATCATTAAGCCAGGATCCGTATCATACAATACCTGGAAATCCGTCTATTCTGGACATCACATAGCTCTGAATGAAACGAGTTGGACAAACATACAAAATTCAATGAAAACGGTTGAGCAGATTCTCGCTAATAAACAGGCTGTTTATGGTATTAATACAGGATTTGGAAAGCTTGCTAATGTCCGTATTTCTGATTCAGAACTTGGAAAATTACAATATAATTTAATCGTATCTCATGCAACAGGAGTTGGAACACCTCTTTCAAAACCAGTAACAAGGCTTATGATGGCAATGAAAATCGCTTCCCTTTCAAGAGGCGCATCAGGTATTCATCCTAAAACCATTGAACGACTTTTACAAATGCTTGAACAAGATCTTATTCCAGTTATTCCAGGTCAAGGCTCTGTTGGTGCTTCAGGAGATCTTGCTCCGCTCTCTCATATGGCAGCCTGTTTAATTGGTGAAGGCTATATTTGGAAAAATAATCAACCTGTTCCTTCTCTTAATATTTTAAAAGAACATCATCTCGATCCTATTGTCTTGGGTCCAAAAGAAGGGCTTGCTTTGATTAATGGAACCCAAACCTCTTGCGCACTCGCTCTTTCTGCAATTTTTGAAATTGAAACATTATTTTTAAATACAATTATTGCAGGCGCACTTTCAATCGAGGCCGTTAAAGGATCAAAAGCGCCGTTTGATTCTCGTATTCATGCTTTGAGAGGACATCAATCTCAATCTGATATCGCATATGTTATTCAAAAACTCTTGAAAGATAGCGAAATCATGGATTCCCACCAAACCTGTGAAAAAGTACAAGATCCCTATTCTTTAAGGTGTATCCCGCAAGTACTCGGAGCCTGTTTGAAAATAATTAGAAATAGTACAGAAACCTTAATTACTGAAGCAAATGGAGTTTCAGATAATCCTTTGGTCTTTACAGATACCAAAGAAGTTATTTCTGGTGGTAATTTCCATGCGGAACCTGTGGCTTTTGCCGCAGATATTCTAGCATTGGCAATCTGTGAAATCGGTGCGTTATCTGAAAGAAGAATAGCAATGCTAACAGATAGTTCTATCAGCCAGCTCCCTGCCTTTCTAACACCAAACCCAGGACTAAATTCAGGCTTTATGATTGCACATGTTACCGCCGCCGCTCTTGTTTCTGAAAACAAGCAAAGAGCCATGCCTGCAAGTGTTGACAGCTTGCCAACATCTGCCAATCAAGAAGATCATGTTTCCATGGCAACCCATGCTGCAAGAAGACTTCATGATATGATTGAGAATGCAGCAGGTATTATTGCAATTGAATTGCTCTCGGCAGCGCAAGGAATTGAGTTTCATCGACCTTTAAAATCAAGTAAGGTTCTTGAAGCCATTCATAAAACCATTCGGCAATCTGCCCTTGCCTATGATCAAGATCGTTATTTTTCACCTGATATCGAAGCAGTTAAATCATTGGTATTAACGGGAAAGCTTGTTGAGCATTTGCCAAAAGAATGTTTAAAAATGCTTTTATTTAAATAGATGTAAAACCATAAATAGATATAAAGAAGATTAAATTGAATCTGGTCTCAATACATAAAGGTCATACCCCTCTTATTTTATCACAGCCACATACAGGGTGTTTTGTACCTGAGAATATTATGCAAAACTTTAATAAAACAGGGAGATCTTTAAAAGATACAGATTGGCATATTGATCTGATTTATAACAAGATTGCAAAAGAGTTGGGAGCGAGTATTCTGAAGGCAAACTTCTCTCGTTATGTGATTGATCCGAACCGAAATTTGGATAATTGCTCCCTCTATCCTGGACAAGCAACAACAGGGCTTTGTCCAATTTTAACCTTTGATGGTGAAGAAATTTATAAAACGGGATTTCAGCCAGATCAAATGGAAATTGAACATCGAATTAAACATTTTTATCTTCCTTATCATCACACATTACGTAAACTGATTCAACAGGCAAAACATCAATTTGGTTATGTTTTATTATATGATTGCCATTCTATTAAATCATATATTCCTCGTCTGTTTGAGGGGAAATTACCAGATTTAAATATTGGTACAAATGATCATGCTTCATGTGATGAAAGAATTACAAATAAAATAAAAGAAATTTGTGAACAAGAAACAAGCTATCATACCGTGGTTAATGGGCGATTTAAAGGAGGCTATATTACACGTCATTATGGAAAGCCAGACGCATCTATATTTGCGATACAAATGGAAATTTCACAAAATACCTATATGCAAGAATATCCTCCCTGGACATTAAATCAAAAAAAATCTGATCACTTAAAAACCCTTTTATATAACGTCCTGGTCTCTTTTTTAAAGACTGGCAAATCTATAATAGAAAAATAATATAGGAGAAAACATGACGATTAAAAAGCGAGATAATTCAAGAGTTATTAAAGCTCCAACTGGAAGTCAACTAACGGCAAAAACCTGGCAAACAGAAGCGCCTTTGAGAATGTTGATGAATAATCTTGATCCAGAAGTTGCAGAGCATCCAGAAGAACTTGTTGTCTATGGAGGCATTGGAAAAGCTGCCAGAAATTGGGAAGCTTATGATAAAATTGTAGAAAGCCTAACTAATCTGGAAATAAATCAGACATTACTCGTTCAATCTGGAAAACCCGTTGGTGTTTTTGAGACACATGAAAATGCCCCTCGCGTATTAATTGCAAACTCAAATATTGTTCCTTTTTGGGCAAATTGGGATTCTTTTCAAGAACTCGATCGAAAAGGATTAACAATGTATGGGCAAATGACAGCAGGCTCATGGATTTATATTGGCAGTCAAGGCATTGTTCAAGGAACATATGAAACCTTTGTTGAAGCAGGACGGCAACATTATAATGGTGAATTAGCTGGAAAATGGATTCTTACCGCGGGTCTTGGTGGAATGGGAGGGGCACAACCTCTTGCCGCAACAATGGCTGGCGCATCCATGATTGCAGTCGAGTGTGATCCAAGCCGAATTGATATGAGAATTAAAACGCGCTATCTTGATCAAAAAGCAGAAACAATCGAACAGGCAGTTAACCTGGTTGAACAAAGTAAAACGCCTATTTCAGTTGGATTATTAGGAAATGCTGCGGAAATCTATCCTGAAATGCTCAAACGCGGTATTCGTCCTTATATGATTACAGACCAAACCTCGGCGCATGATCCTGTTAATGGCTATCTTCCAGAAAACTGGAATATACAAACCTGGCAGAAAGAACGTGAGCAAAATCCAGATTTTGTTGCAGAACAAGCAAAAAAATCCATGGCAAAACAAGTAAAAGCCATGCTTGGATTTCAAAAACTGGGAATTCCTGTTTTTGATTATGGAAATAATATTAGACAAATGGCAAAAGAAATGGGCGTGGAAAATGCGTTTGACTTTAAAGGATTTGTACCTGCTTATATCAGACCTTTATTTTGTCAAGGAATCGGTCCTTTTCGCTGGGTCGCTCTTTCTGGAGATCCTGAAGATATTTATAAAACAGATCAAAAAGTTAAGGAAATTATTCCAGATAAGCCTCATCTACATCATTGGCTTGATATGGCACAGAAAAAAATCTCTTTTCAAGGACTGCCTTCCCGAATCTGCTGGGTAGGATTGGGAGAACGAGATAAATTAGGGGTTGCCTTTAATAAAATGGTCGCAAAAGGAGAAGTAAAGGCACCGATTGTAATCGGAAGAGACCATCTAGATTCAGGCTCTGTTTCAAGCCCCAATCGAGAAACAGAAGCGATGAAAGATGGATCCGATATTGTATCAGATTGGCCTCTTTTAAATGCCCTTTTAAATACAGCAAGTGGCGCAAGCTGGGTTTCTCTTCATCATGGCGGCGGTGTTGGTATGGGATTTTCTCAGCATTCTGGCATGGTCATTGTTTGCGATGGAAGTAAACAAGCGGAAAAAAGAATACAATGTGTGCTTTGGAATGACCCTGCAACAGGCGTTATGCGACATGCCGACGCAGGATATGAAACAGCAATTCGGCATGCAAAAAAATGTCATTTAAATTTGCCTTCAATTCGCTAGATAAATCAGCATTTTTTTTAAAGATATAAATTTATCAAATAACAGGATTTCCTAAATTTTAATCTAAAAAATGAAATCCTGTTATTTCTAATTAAAAATCCTCCCTGCCTAACATTAGAATCTCCTTGTAAAAGGATCACTCGTTTAAATCTATTTCTTTTAATCTGTTTATCCGATATTCAATCTTATAATTCCAAATAATGCGGTCTAGATAATATATAGATATGAAAATTGTGAAAGATTACATATTTTTATAAAATCATATTTCCAATCTATGTTAAGCAAAAAACCAAATGTTTAATTTAAACCCGCAATTTGCACTTGAAAATTGCAAATTGCAATTATTTTCTACCTTATGATTTAGCCCAAATCATCGTGTATTTAAGAAAAAAATAATAGTATGTTATTGATTTTATTATCTTTTTTTTAAATGCTTTTATTGATTATATATCAATATATATGTTTGGCTTGTTTTTTGCTCATCTAAAAAGATCAGCTTAAAAGGAAAGGAAAAAACATGACAGGGTCAAACAGAGCGTTTAAATTGAGTTTCATGGCACAACCAGATGCTAAAAAATTTGATAAAGCAATTATTGGACACCTTAAAAAGCATGCTGAAAACATGCTTGAATCTTTTTTTATTCATACTGAATATGAAGAAAATACCATATGCAAATATATTCAATTTACGAATTCTACAGATCATCAGAAATTTTTGCATTTAATCGAACAATTAGGTTATGCGAACTGATTTTTTTGGTTATTCTTTCTTGCCTGTTTACAAATTGTAAACAGCACAGGGATGAATTTAAAACGCTTTCTAGCTCAGAAATTGCAGCTTCAGAGGTTTTTAAACGATTTTGCTCTATTGAAGAGCAAAGATCAAATGAAGCAGAAAAATCAGATGACTTCTTTCCTTCTCCTCCTAATGAAACCGCTCTTTCTCCAGGGGATGTTATTAAAATCCTGATCAAAGGAGATGATTTATATACTAAAAATTATATCTTAAATGGTTATGGTGAAATCTTATTACCTTATTTGCCACCAATAAAACTCTCAGGTCTCAGTTTGAAAACAGCTCAAAAAACGCTTAAATCTGTTTTTGAGGAATATCATATTTATCAAAAAAACCAATTACAAATTTCAGCCCATATTGTACATTTGTCACCTGCTAAAATTATTGTTTCAGGAGCCGTTTTCGATCCAGGTCAGGTTGTTATTAATAATCAGGATCATACAAAAGCCTTTAAACCACCAGAAGAAACACTTGGAAGTTATGCACAATCAAGATTTTTATCAACTGCGTTAAAATCAGCAGGAGGTATAAAACCAAATGCAAATATTAATGAAATCATCCTTATTCGAAATCAAACTTCTTACCATATTAATATGAGTGGTGTTTATCGCGGAGAAAATATTGAGGATCCTTTATTAATCAATGGAGATCAAATTATTGTTCCCCAACATGAATGCTATGATGCAAGATTGGTTAGACCTACAGCAATCACGGCGCCTGGTATAAGAATTTATATCTCTAATATTATTGTCAATGCTCCAAGCATCACACCTGAAATGATGAAAATTCCTTATGGAACAAGATTAAGTCATGCGATGATAAGCGCAAATTGTGTTGGTGGATCTCGCTTTTTAAATTCTGGCAGAACCGTTATGCTAATCAGATCGTCCGAAGATGGCAGTTATGCCGTGCTTAAAAGATATATTGAGCATTTAATCAGATCCCCTAATAAAACAAACCCAAATCCTCTGATTACAAATCCATATTTACAGCCCAATGATTCTATTGCCTGTTATGATTCAAAAATAACAAATATTCGCGAGCTCTTATCCTTCGTAACAGAGTTATTATTACCATTTGCCACGATTAATGCCTTAACCAAATAAAAGACCAATATATGAGACAATACATCTACTCTTTTCAGAAAGCTTTAGATCAATGGCTTAAAAAGCTTTTAGGAAAGATGAAAGATTTTGGAAAAAAAATTATTTTGGGATTTGATCCAAAAGGTCGATTTTGGCGATATTTAATTGTAATTTTAATCGGATTGGGAGCTATATGGGGGATGTGTATGAGTTATATTATTTTTACACCCAAAACATATGAAAGCAAATCTATTCTGATTTTACCTGGGGCAGGCGCAGGTGCCAGCATTAATATTGAAGATATAGGACAGGCAACAACGACAACTGCATCGGCGTATTCCAGCTCTTCTCTTAGTCCTACCGAAAATTATAAACGGATTTTAATGAGTTATAAAATTATTGATAGAGCTGCGTTAATATTAAATATTTCTTCTAATGAAATTTCATCTCCCAAAATTAAGCTGGTTGATCAAACCTCATTGATTTTTTTAAAAAGCATTGCAGATAGTCCTGAAAAAGCACAACTTCACGGCACCATGATTATCAGCTCTCTTAAGGAGATCCTTAACGAACTTAGAACAGAAGAAAGTAGAATTCGTGAATTTGATTATAAACAAAAATTAAAAGAGCTCAAACAATCTGTCAAAGAAAGTCGTAGAAAATTATTAGAGCATCAAGCATTGACAGGACTTGTCAGCGTTAGTCATTTTCATTCTATTGTCGAATATGTTGAAAATATTCGACAACAAGCTCAACAAATCGATTCAAAGCTAAATGAAAAAATTGCTGAAAAACAAGGATTAATTACATTATTAAATCGAACCCCAAATCAGACAACTCAAGCAATTATTCTAAGTTCTGATCCCATTTTTCAATCTTTAACGAACCAGTTGGTCAAAATTGAAACAAATATCGCAGCGATTCAAAATCAATATGCTGATAATCATCCCGAGCTTAAAAAAGCAAAAAAAACACAAACAGATTTTAGAGAAGAAATAACAAAAAGAGGACAGTTTATTCTGGAACAAAAAGGATTTGATTTCAATAAAAACAGGGATTTATCTATCAAATATGAGCAAGGACAATTATATCATCAATTAACACTTGCTCAAGTTGAAATCGAAGCACTTAAAGGACACCTCAAAGCTTTAACTCAGCAAATTAAACAAGGAGAAGAAAGAGTTAAACAATTGACACTACCTGCTTCTGTTTTGGATGATTTAATCCGAGATCATCAAATAACAGAAACAGTTTTTGCTTCCATTTTAGCAAAAATAGATACAACCAGAACAGATTTTTATGCTTCCTATCCTTTGGTACAAGTCTATGAATCTCCTTCATTGAATACAAGAGCTGTCAGCCCAAAATCCACTTTAATGATAATTGGTGGATCTGGGGCAACGTGCTTTTATTTATTTGGAATTATAATACTATGTCTAAGAAGACGTCTTATCCTATCACTCTTGAGGAATATTTAGTATTTTGGTGTTTGGCTGGAAGCTGGTGGTTTTACGCGCTTGGAGCCTTATATATTTTAGGACCCGTTTTGGGGTTTATTCTATTAATGATTTATCTATGGCGCTTATTTATCTTTGAGGCTCTACCAGAAGAAAAACATCCACTCAAACCACCAATCAGTATTTATATCTGGGTTTTTTCCATGATTGCAATGTTTATTGCTCTAATTATTGCCCATATTGATCGAGAACTTGGCATGGCACAAACCATTAAATCCAGTATTGGATGGGCAAAAGGCTGGGCATTAATTGCAATTTATCCTCTGATTGGTGCTTGTCTAAAAATTCGCTTTCAGGTTATTGTCAGAGCATATGGCTGGTTTGCTTTACAAACCTTATGTCTAATTCCTATTCTTGTTCTTGCAGGATTTGCGGGACTTCCCGAAAAAATTTTTGTTTCTCCTTTAAAAATTATAGGAGGTCCAGGACCTGAATTCTTTTCAGTTTATCTTTATGTAATTGATCCTGGAAATGGACAGCCAAGATGGCAATTTATTGCACCTTGGTGTCCAGCGGCAGGCATGCTGGCAAATTTTATGCTTATTATAGTCCTCCAAGAAAAAAAGGCTTCCTGGAAATATATCGGCATATTAACCTCATGCTTAATTATTCTTCTGTCCAAATCAAGAATTGCACTGGTTGCCATGATTACTATTTGGCCACTCACATGGATATGGATTAAGGCATTTAGACCTTATATGCTTATTCTTGCTTGTAGTGCTTCTTTAATCCTTGGCATGGTTGCACAATCTCTTATTGATATGGTTTTAAATACAATAACCGCTTTTCAATCTGCCAGAGCAGATTCTTCTCGTGTCCGTGCAGCTTTAAAACGTATCGCATTTGATCGATGGCGTACGGAAGCGCCTGTTTTTGGACATGGAATTGTTGAAAACGGACCTCATTATGTTGAATATATGCCGATTGGTAGCCATCATTCCTGGGCAGGTTTATTATTTGTAAAAGGTCTTGTTGGCTTTTTTGCTCTGGCTGTTCCATTATTTTGGAGTTTTATTGAAATGTTATTATTTGCCCCAGCTCAAAAAATAGGACGTGTTGGTCTTGCCATGGTGTTGATTTTATTTATCTATACATTTGGTGAAAATCTTGAAATTCTCTCCTATTTATTCTGGCCAGGTCTGATCGTATTGGGCATTGCCCATAAAGAAGCTGTATATGAACAAAAACAAATTAAGCTAAAAAACAAGCATGATTCAACTTAAGAAACCTAACCTAAAACAAGAATGTAATCAAAGAATTATATTCTTTTTTCTTAAAATAAATGAATTAAAAAAATAAAGATTAAAAACCCAAAAAATCCAGCAAGTCACGCTTCTAATCCTTAAATAGTTTGAATTAGGATTTATTTAGAAATTAATGCTAAACATGCATCCGCGTTATGTTAGAAATCTATCTGATTTCAATGCTTTGTTTTTATAAGCTTTCTAAACTTTAAACGCTCTGTTTTCCGAGTTTTCTAGAATTTGTATCTTCCCTCTTTCTTAAACAGAAAAACGATCATAAATCTCACACCAGCGATTAATCCAGTTTTGATACCCTCCTTTTATCGATTTTCTAGCTTTGACCCCCAATGTTTTGAAGTCTTTTATTTTAACCAGTTTTATAATTGCATCCGCCAAAGCTTTTGGATCTTCTGGAGGCACCAAAAATCCAACAGATTTTATTTGTTCGCTTAATCCATCAACATCTGATGCAATAATGACTCTACCCGCAGCTCTTGCTTCAACAGCGATTTGCCCAAATGCCTCCCAGCGAGATGGAATTAAAACCGCATCATGTTTTTCCAGCAAAACTTTTGGAGTTTTAAACTTAGCTGAAAAGTAAATATGAGGATGGTTTTTGGCAAATCGTTTATAGACCGCTTCCTCTTCTCCATAGCCTGCAAGGGTTAATTCTGCACATTCTGGTGAAATATAGCTCATTGCCTGAAGCGCAATATCAAATCCTTTTTGACGGTGAAAGCGTCCAAAAGCCAATAATTTTAGAGGTTTATCCAGCTTGCGCTCTATCAGAGGAATCTTTTCAAGCTCAGGCCAGTTTTTATATTGTTGAATATAATCAAGTTTATGTTTGGAACATAATCGATCTTTTAAAATCCAGTCTCTTTGATTTTCAGAAACGGCAATAACCAAATCTGCCAGTTTATAGCTTATTCGCAATAAAGTATGAAACCGAAATTTATTTTTAACAAAAATCTGTTGATAGGCTTTTGTATAACTATGCTCATTAATAATGATTTTTTGGTTACGTAATTGAAGTCTCAAACTTATTAAAAATAAGAGTTTTTTCCAATTTAATGTAAAATGGATAACAATAATATCTGCGTCCATTTTAGGGGCAATCTTAAAATCTGTATCAACATTTAAGACATTAAAATGATAGGTTTGATTTTTATTTAAAGCGGATAAATTATCAAGAATACCCGTTACACCTCCAACACGGTTATCATCAATTAAATGTATAATTTTTAAAGGAGAATTAAAAGAATGTGCAGATGTCATAAACGCCTCTTTATAGATAAAATGGTTTTTTCAATGAAACAAAAAAATGAAACAGGCAATATTTTTAAAAGCCCTGCTGCAATAAAACTGGTGATGGTTTTTAAAGGCTCTTTAAAGATAATATCAAATCGTTTTGATAAAGCCTGAAGCATAAACTGCCAAGCTTGATCTCCATCATGATTGGAAATGGCTTGTCTTGATAAATAGCGCAATTGATACGCATGTGCCAAAGAACCATGTTTTTTAATAAAATCAGGATTGATTGTTTTTAGTTTCTGATAGACACAAAGCCAGCTTTGATATTGTTTTAAAAAATTAGATGATAATCCTTCAGAATTTACTCTATAATCAACTAAAAGATCTGGAATTCCTATGAATTTCCAATTTGTCATGAGCGCGATTCTGGTCCATAATTCAATATCTTCTGATTGTTTGAATGCCTCGTCAAAATAATTTTTTTCTCCCTTTCTATGACTTTTAAAAGCAATCTCTTCTAAAACTTGACGTCTGATTAGAGCAACGGATCCATTTCCAATCGGATTTCTTGTAAACACATCCTGTGCATGAATATGATGTAGTTTTGGCGTTTGTGTAATTCCTATAAACGCACCTGATTCATTAATTAATCTTGAGCCACAATATAAAATACCGATATCAGAATCTGCAGAAATTGCTTTAACTTGTTTCTCAAGCTTTTTATGATGCCAGATATCATCGGAATCAAGAAACGCAATTAATTCTGCTTTTGCAAATCGAATGCCTGTGTTTCTGGCACCTGCAAGCCCCCTGTTTTCCTGATGAATAATTCTAATTCTTGGATCTTTTAAAGGAGTAAAATAAGCCATGCTCTGATCACTTCCCCCATCATCAATAACAAGCAGCTCAAAATCCTGAAAGCTTTGAGATAATACAGATTCAACCGAGCTTTGAATATAAGCTTCAACATGATAAACAGGCATAATAACAGAAATTAAAGGCATGGTTTCCTCCTGATCCAATCAATCGGTTTTTTATTTAAAACAAGTTTTAAAATACAAAACCAGGATACAAACCAAACAAGATTTTAATTCCTTTTTATAAGGTTCTTTTTTTTGAAACATCCCGTAAAAAAGCCAGACCGATTCCAAGCCCTGTTAAACAGGTTCTTTTAGGCTGTAACCATAAAATTGACAGGCTGGATTTAAGAGCAATCATAAAATAATGAGCACATACACAATATTTATACCCCATTCTTAATGCCCTTCTTGCCAGATAGCGATAAAATAATGCTTTTGATTTATGATAATATTTCAGCTCAAAATCAGGTATTTTATATTTCAAAGTTTCAGCTAAACGCAACCATGATGTTTCCATAGAAGATAAATCTGAAGAAAGACCATCATAAGAGGTATGATAATGCACAAGAATATGTGGCAATCCTCTTATTAGCCATTTGCGTTGACATACCGCTCTTGCTAGCCATTCTTGATCTTCTGCATGATTTAATCCAGAATTAAAAAGACCAATCTCTTCAAGAGCGGTCTTTCGAACAACAATATTTGAACTGGTACAGACAAAATTATCTCCCATAACATGATATAGGTTTAATTTTTTAATATATTTAGAAAGAATTCTATGTTTTTTTAAATGTGGATCATGAATATGAACACGTGCATAGCTCATGCCTAATTTGGAGTATTTTACAAATTGTTGTGCATGTTTAGCTAATTTATGTACAGCCCATTCATCATCTGCATCCAAAAAAGCTAAATATCTGCCTTTCGCATGTTTAATGCCTGTATTTCTAGCTACTGAAACCCCTTGATTATCCTGCGTAATAATCCTCATATGTTTGTATTTTTCTGCAAAAAAATAAGCCTGCTTTAGACTATCATCTGTCGATCCATCATTAATCAATATCACTTCAAAAGATTTAAAGCTTTGATTAAAGACACTCTTTAATGTCCTATGAAGGGTTTTTTCTGCATTATAACAGGGTAAAATAACAGAAAATACAGGAGGTTTATTCATGGATTCTTCCTTTTACTGAGGCTTCCATTTTTTTTACCAATATAAAGCCAGACATCATATAAAGTGGAAAAACGAGACAAGATATAATTAAAAGCGCAATTATTCCTGTCATTAATCCATTAAGCCAGATCCCTAAAAATAATGAAGATAAAACAGAAAAACTAATTAAAACAGAGGCAATAAAATCAATGTCTGTTCTGCCTGTTACTCGTAAAACCTGATTTGTAATATCTCCTAATAATCTAGGCGTTGCGGTTAAGCATAACAGCATCATTAAAGGAATTGCGAATATCCATTTTTTACCAAAAATCAGCGGAGCATAAACAGGCACAAAAACAGCCTGTAAAATTAATAACCCAACAATAATTATTCCACCTGTTTTTAAAGAATGTATCAATGCTTTACCAATTCCCTTCCCCTCTCTCCAAGCAAGACATAAATGAGGATAAAGTGCATTTGAAAACGCTTTTGTTAAGGAAAGCGAAAACCCAAGACCTGCATTAAAGGCAAAATAATAAATACCAAGTGTTTCAACCCCTAACATTCCACCAACAATCAGTTTATCAAGATGCAAACGACTTGCCATTAAAACTTCAGATCCTAATAATGGCAAACCATAGGCAATTAATTCACGCCAATCTTTTAAACCTAACTTAATATTAAATCGCCAGAAAACCTTAAATCGAACTCCAAATAACCAGATGGGAGCTGTTAATAATTTTGGTAAAATAATAGCCCAAACTCCTAATCCAAAAATAGCAAGTAAAGCCGTTAGAATATTATCTATTCCAATCTGTGTACCGGAAATAAGCGCAATTCTTCCTAAATTATTTTTTCGCTTAATTAAGAAAACATGGATTAAACCAAAAGGCATAATTAAAAAAACAAAAGATAAAATCACCATTAAATAAATTAATAAAGGTATTTTGAAGATAATCGATAATATAAACCCAACAAAAATATGTAATAAAAATAGAAAAATACAGCATATCCAGTTTAAAATATAGGCTGTATTACAGGTTTGAGCTAATTCATCTTTTTTAGCTCTGATAATAGCCTGACCCGCGCCTGTTTCTCCTAAAATTTTGATTAATTCATGACTGGTTAGTGCAAGAGCTGCTAATCCAAAATCATTTGGAACCAACCATCTTGCTAAAATAATTGTTGTGATCAAACGGGTTATTCTAGCACCAAATTCTGAAAGACCAAGCCAGCCAATATTTCGAATAAACTGATTTTTAAAAAGCTTAAGAAAAGAATAAAGCAAAAATTTACGCCAGAGATGAAAATGTAAAAAGCGCACTACACTTCCTTTTTATAACCATTATAGTTTAAGTTTTGATCATTCTAGCATTCTCCGTCAAATTCTGCTTATAAACTATTTGTGACTTTAAGCTTTTTATATATTCAACTGGTTAAAACTAAACCCGAAAAACGCACGCTTTGTATCGTTAAACAGGATTTCTATCATATATAATAGTTTCTAATCTCTATCTTATAAGCATTAATACGCCTGAAAAAGAATATAAAACAATACTCAGAGTAAACCATATAAACTCCATTCACACGCTTTAATAATAACTGCCACCAAAACAGGGGTTTAAACCCAGATTAAAGCTCATATCATCTTTAAAACCTTCTTTAATTTACGTAAAGATAACGGCATTTCAAAAATGCTCTTTTATTGATTATTGAAAGAGTGTGAATTTTAAGTCTAACTCTGGAAATTTAAATAAAAAATAAATACGCTCAAAAAACAAGAAACAGTCAGCTTTTAAAGATATCTTCTAAATGCGCACATTGGTGTGATTTCTGTTAAAGAGCCTAAAAGCCTAAAGCCTAAAGCCTAAAGCCTAAAGCCTAAAGCCTAAAGCCTAAAGCCTAAAGCCTAAAGCCTAAAGCCTAAAGCCTAAAGCCTAAAGCCTAAAGCCTAAAGCCTAAAGCCTAAAGCCTAAAGCCTAAAGCCTAAAGCCTAAAGCCTAAAGCCTAAAGCCTAAAGCCTAAAGCCTAAAGCCTAAAGCCTAAAAATGGATATCTTTACACTTCGCAAACCGCAATTCTTTTTCGCAATTTGCAAGAAAATTACAAAAAATAGAATGTTTCCCACTCTTGTCAAACTTACTTAAAGTTTTATTTTCTTCTTATTTATCAATGCTTTATTAAATTTTTAAGAAAAATGGTCTGTTTCCTGCAATATAGAAATTATCTCAGGTAAAAAATCAAGGAGAGAGAAAATGCAAAACACAAAAACAAAATGGTATAATTTTCAAAAATTAGCTGTTTTCGGAAAAAAATTAGATATATTTTTAAAATATTTGATTGATTTCACAGGTGCTTTAACAGGATTAATCTTTGCCGCGCCTTTATTGATCCTGATCGCGATTGCAATTAAACTGGAAAGCAAAGGATCTATTTTCTTCTCTCAAAAACGCGTGGGGTTAAATGGAAAACTATTTAATATGTATAAATTCCGTTCTATGTATATTGATGCTGAAGAACGCATGATTTCTCTTAACAAAAACAATCAGCATGGCAATAAGGGAATTACATTTAAAATGAAAAAAGATCCAAGAATTACAAAAATCGGAAAGTTTATTCGCAAATATAGCATTGATGAACTGCCACAATTATTGAATATCCTTAAAGGAAACATGTCTATTGTAGGACCAAGACCTGCTCTCCCTCGTGAAGTTGCACGCTATAATCTGACCTCAACTGCTCGCCTAAAAGGAAAGCCAGGACTGACTTGTTTATGGCAAATTTCTGGACGCTCTAATATTTCTTTTGAACAGCAAGTCGAAATGGATGTAGATTATCTAACAACAAGAACGCTTATCAAAGATATTAGCATTATTTTAAAAACACCTCATGCAGTTTTAACTGCTAAAGGCGCCTATTAATTTTGTATCCTTCTCTAGTTTTAACCGAACCTCTTCTACCTGCCAGAAATGGCAGGTTTTTTTTATTATAAATCCTCAATCAATGTTTAATTAATCTTCTATTTTATACCTTTAAAGCACAAACCCAACCCCCCGAATGTAAAAATGAATAAAAACAGGTTAAAAATTTATCATTTCTCAGAGCTATTTATTTTTTTAATTAAAAGCCTCTTTTTCAGTTTTGATTTTTTTATGGTTTAGCTTTTATGTCTAAAAACAAGAATAATAAAGCCTGTTCCTAATATAAATTGAATAAATTCATGAAAAAGAAGATGATTTTATGAAGCATCATATTCAAAAAACAGAATCGCTCTTTGGACTGGAATTATCAAATGATTTCCTGGAAAATATCAGTCAATATCTTATCCAAAGAGCTGTTGAAAATAAAAAAACTCAACTTTCCTTTATCAATGCGCATTGTCTTAATCTTGCTCGTAAAAACAAGCGTTATTATCAAAGTCTTAAAACTTCCGAGATTTTATTACCAGATGGAAGCGGGGTTAATCTTGCTCTTAAGCTCAAAGGAAAAAAACTAATTAATAATTTAAATGGAACAGATTTATTTCCAATTTTATGCCAACAAGCTGCACAGAAAAAATTAAGTCTGTTTTTATTGGGAGCCAGACCAGGCATTGCCGAAAAAACAGCAGAAAATATAAAAAAACAAATTCCTGATTTAATCATAGCTGGAACACAAGATGGATATTTTAAAACAGAAGAAACCAAAACCATTATTGCAAATATTAACGCATCCAGGGCAGATATTGTCTTGATTGCGTTTGGGGTCCCAAAACAAGAGCTTTTTATTACAGAGCATAAAGCTGAATTTAAGGCAGGTTTGATCCTGGGAGTTGGTGGATTATTTGATTTTTTTTCCAATCGTATTCCAAGAGCGCCCCTATGGCTTAGAAAAACTGGAATGGAATGGATTTATCGTTTTATTCAGGAGCCAAAACGCATGTGGAAACGCTATCTATTAGGAAATCCTTTATTTGTCATGCATGCTGTTTTTCATGCGCTTTCTTACTGGATCCAAAAAAGCATAAGATTAAATCGAAACAAATCCCGCAAATAAAATATATTTGAGGTATTTTTAAAAAAAAGAGCAAACAGGATCTCTACGCCTTTATTGAACGCTCAAACAGGATTGTTTTAAGACTATTTCAAAATTTTAAAGATATAAGATTTATCTTTATTTCAAACTTTCCAGATAAAATTCAGGATGTCTCAATTGGTCACATCATAAAATTACAACCTCACTGGATAGATCAAAATAAGTTGAAATTTTATGAATTTTATTAAAAAACAAACCCTTCTTAATCATCCAACACGTTTAAAAAACGTTGAAGATTATACAGAAATTGCAAAAATATCAAAAATACAATTAACCGCAATTACAAGATTGGTCGCGAAATTGTTTAATGCCCCCTATGCAGCAATTCATTTTCTAGATGATAAATATATTCAACCAATTGCGCAATATAATAAAAATAAGTTTAGCTTTAATCATATCTTAATCCAGGATTCCTTTTGTTATTACACACTCAATAAAAAAACAGAAACCCCTTTTATCGTAAATAATACAAAAACAGATCGACGGTTCCAAAACATAGCTTATGTCAAACAAGGCATTCATTTCTATGCTGGCATTAAATTAAAAACGGTTGAAAATCAGCTGATCGGTAGTCTATGCGTTATGGATACCTATCCAAAACTAGAAATAGATCCTGAATTAATTGAAAGATTATATGATTTATCTTCAATTACATTAAAAGAAATTGAAACCATTAAACTTAAATATAAAACAGAACATATTGAAAGAAGATTAAATGATGTGCTGGAACATTTGCCCCAGGGATTGGCTGTTTTTGATAAAAATGATTATCTGGTGATTGCAAATAAATCTCTTAGAGACAGCCTTCCTGAAAAACTGGCTCAAGAGATTTATAAAAAAGATATTCGCTATGAAAGCATTATTAAAAAAGTTATTTCAGATGGATATCATTTTTCCAATTCAAATAAAAACAAGCAATTTATCAAAGAGTTAATTAAACGGCATAAAACGCCGACTGAATCTTTTGAGATTAAAACAAAAAACAATCAAATCATTAAAATCATAGAGCATCTTACACCTTCTGGAGATATTATCAGTCAACAATTAAATGTTACCAAAAAACGATTAAAAGAAGAAGAAGCCTATCATCAAAGCATTATGCGTGAAGCCATTGCCAAAACGGCGATGGATGCCATTATTACCATTAATCATAAAGGCATTATTTTAGAGTTCAATCATGCCGCTGAGTGTATTTTTGGCTTTAAGGCAAAAGACGTCATTAATACACCTTTATTAAATACGATTATTCCAAAAAACATGCGAAAAGCTCATACAGCTGGACTTAAAAAATATTTAAAAACCAGAAAAACAAACATAATGGGAAAGAGACTTGAGCTAAAAGCTATCAAAAATAATGGGGAAGAAATCGATGTGGAACTTATGATCTCCCCTATAGAAGTCAACCAGGAAGTCTATTTTACAGCCTATTTGAAAGATATTTCCGAGACAAAACAATATCAAAAAGTATTACAGGACGCAAAAGAAAAAGCTGAGATGGCAAATATCGCAAAAACTGATTTTCTTGCAAATATGAGCCATGAAATCAGAACGCCTTTAAATGGTATTATTGGCGCGTTAGATTTATTAATGGAAGAAGAATCCGGACTTATTGAAGAATTAAGTGATGAAAAAAAAACATTTGCTTAATACAGCCCGAAGATCTTCGGAAACTTTATTGGTTTTGATTAATGATTTATTAGATATCTCAAGAATAGAAGCGGGAACCATTAAATTAAAACAAACCGCTTTTTATCCAAGATCTCTATTAATGCAAGCAAGAGATTTATTTGAAACTTCTGCGCATGAAAAAGGTATTAGCCTGCTCATGACCCCTATAAAAGAACCACCTTTGGTCTATGGAGATCCAGACCGAATTAGGCAAATTCTGTTTAATCTGATTTTCAAATGCTATTAAATTTACAGAAACGGGTATTGTAGAAATCGGTGTTGAAAGTGAAATAATAAACAAAACACACTGTCAAATTGTGTATAATGTTAAAGATCAAGGGACCTGGCATTGATGAAGATAAAATCAATTTGATTTTTGAGCGATTTAAACAGATTGATGGAGCTAGAACCCGAAATATGGAGGAATGGGGCTTGGTCTTGCTATCAGTAAGGAATTGGTTGAAATCATGAAAGGCTCCATTGAAGTCATGCCAAACTCTGATGGAAAAGGGAACTCTGTTTC
>CBCYMI010000035.1:0-40795 GCA_965183855.1 Maricaulaceae bacterium
CTAATCAGGACATCTGTTTTGCTAACAGAAAAATGCTGAATTAATAGAACCAGAAGTGCTAAAAGGCATAATATAAAACCGATCAAAGGAATTCCCTTATGGGCATTTATTGTTTTGGAAAGCTTGGCTCCTGTATAATTAACGGCAGCAAAAATTAATAAAAAACCAACACTTCCTGCCATTGAAATGCTTTCCAGCTTTAGGGTATTGACCAAGATTAAAGTTGCAATAGATGTGATAAATAAGCCAATGGGTTGATTCCATAACTGATAGGTAAATTCATGAGGCAGTTCATGATCTTCTGCAATTTCATAATTCACTCTACTACCACCATAAAGAGAGGCATTAATTGCTGAAAAAGTAGAAAGGAGAGCGGCGATTGTAATAATGGTAAACCCTGTCTTTCCAAGTAAAGGTTTTGCCGCTTCAGCAAGCGCATAGTCTTGAGCTGTGAATACGGTTTTAAAAGATAATGAGCCTACTAAAATAAATGCAATCGAGCAATAAAGTAAAATCACAAATAGAACGGACCAATAATAGGCTCTTGGGATGTTTTTTTTTGGATTTTCAATGTCAGATGCAATATTGGCAATCAATTCAAATCCTTCATAAGCAACAAAAATTACCATGCCTGCTGTGATAATTTTGAATGGAGATTCCCAGTGTTTAAAAGATAATTGATGCAAAAAAGAAGAATTAGATAATCCATAAAACCCTAAAACAACGAATAATAATAAAATAACCAATTTGACCATAACCGCAAAGGATTCTATTTTACCAACAATTTTAAGGCTATAAATATTTAAAAGAGTTGCCAGAATAATAATTGCACTTGCATAGAGATGAAAATCGATGGGTTTATTCTGTGTTAAGGGAAGTAAATTTGGGGCATAAGAGCCAAAAGCTGAGGCATAAAGGCTGAGCATGATAATATAACTAATCCATAATAAATTATTCAAGCCACCACTAAAAATATTAATTCCAAAACCCTGATTAATGTATTTAACTGTACCCCCTCTGTCTGGGTAGGAAAGAGATAGTTTTGTATAGCTATAGGATGTTATAAATGCGATTAATCCTGCGATTAGAAAGGAAACAGGGGTTGCTCCTTTGGAAAGACTGACGGCAAGACCTAAAACGGCAAAAATCCCCCCACCAACCATGCCACCTATTCCAATTGCCATTGCATCTTTAAGTTTAAGTGCATCTTTAAGTTTAAGTGTTTTTTTCATATCCTTATCTGGTATGCGTTGGTCTTATTAATCATGATATTAAAATCGTGTTCTGATCTTAATAAAACCTCATTATTTCAAATCTTATCCTATAATCCATGATCTAAAATTCATTCTATTTAGATTAGAATTAAAATATAAATTGTATTATATATATAATCTTGTACGGTGTCTATTTTTTAATTAAAATGAGAATTTTATTGTTTGACTATGAAGCTATTTTAAAAACAACTCCTTGGAGTTAGCGAGAAAGACAAACTACTTTTTAAATTTTTGCTAACATACAAATAGTATATCTATTTTAGATAAACAGCAAAGTCTTCCTTTTAATCCTTCCTGTTTTCTTCCAAAACTTTCTGCCCTGTAAAAGTTAAATAAGATATTATTAAACCTCATTCAGGGCAGAAAAATTATATATCTGGAAATATTTCAGAATATAACAGGTTAAAAGGATTTTCTAACATTTAAAAACAGCGATCTTCCTAAAAGATTATATCCACTACCTGTTGGGACATTTAATATGGAAACATTCCATGCTGCACTATCGGCAACAAAAGGAGGGCGATCATCAAACACATTACGAATACCTGCGGTAAAAGACCAGCTGGAAGGTTTCCAGTTTACACTGAATGTATGCAGGAAATAATCAGGCAGTTTTGTAATATCACGACAGGTAATGTTTTTTTCTTCGCTACAGGTAGTTCCAGAATTTTTATATTCTTCTGGTTCATTTTGACTTCTTCCTTGAATATCAATTCTCCAGTAAAGACTAAGTTTATTATCTTTTTCAACTGAAAACAATGCTCTTCCTCGCCATCTTGGAAAATTAATATCTCCTGCATATTTAAATAGACTACTGACTGTTTTTATATTATTTTGAAATTGATTGGTTGCACGAAGATCTGTTGTAAATGTATAAGAATTTCCTCTAATGCTAAAGTCTTTTCTAAACCGAAGATTATAATCAATTCCTTTTATTTTATTATATCCAATATTAATGAAATTTCTGTCAATCGTTTTCGTAAAGCCTGTATTGGGATCTCTATTAACCTTGCTACAATAATCTGTCTCGCTACGATAATAGCATTGAAAGAAAATATATCCAACAGAAGGATTTATAATAGTATTTCTAAGATCTATATCATAATAGGTTGCAGATAATTTCAGGTCAAACGCATCTGTCCAGGGTTGTTCAAAAACGATACCAACTGTTTTGGATTTTGATGTTTCTTCTTTAATATCTGTAGATCCTTTTTGAAAACTTTCAATGCCAGGGGCTCCGTTTACGCCAAGACTTGTTGGATCGACACCTGCTTTTCTACAATTTTCCAGAACAATTGAAGTTCTGGTATCTCTTGATGGGAGATAATTGCCATCATTATCAAGGGCTCTGTTTGGAACAATACATGGATCAGAACGACCGCCTGAAAATCCAGATATTCCTTTTAAAAACTGCTCTCTTAGACTTGGTGCTCTAAAAGAGGTGCCGTAGGTTCCTCTTAGTGTTAAATAATCTGTAATCTGATATTTAAGCTTTCCACTATATGTCAAAGCTGAGCCATAATATTGTTCTCTTGTATAGCGTGCTGATGCATTCAAATGCAGATTATAGATGAAAGGTTTGTCAGATATTAAAGGGGTATCAATTTCAAAAAAGGCTTCATATAAATCTTTGGAGCCTTCTGCACCAAGGTCTTTAAAATAGCCCCAAAGCTCAGCTTCTCTTGTTACTCGGTCTGGTTGAGAATCTATATTTTCAAACCGATACTCAACTCCAAAAGCGGCATTTGTTGAGAGATTATTCCAGGGAAGTTTAAATAATTCTCCTTGAAAAATTGATGAAAAAAGAACCATCTCATAAACAGTGGTAACTGTTCTTGGAACAAAGAGCCATGCTTCTTCTTTGGGAGATAATTTGTGTTTATTAAATACGTCAGGAGCAAAAAGATTAATTGGGACACAAACAGGAATATGATTGTCTCCAAAAGCTCCTAATACGCCTCCACTGTCAGGTCTGCCATCTCCATCATAATCATGACCACAAATATATTGTCCAGGAAGATCAGGATCTTGTATGGTTGTATAAAGAGATAGATTTAAACGTTCTTTTGAAACTCCCTTGGTTCTACTATAACCAGAACTTCTTGAATAGGTTAGATTGGAATTATGTGTCCAGTTTTGAAACCCTGAATAAACTTTATTTAAAATGTTCAGATTGCCTTTTAATCCACCTAATACCCTGATCAGGGATATTCGTGATTTTGTTTCATTCCTATCTCCCAATAATCTGATAATTGCAGAGACAGGCAGAGAAGCTCTCAGACCAAGATTTTCCAAACAGCCAGTTCCGCCATTTGTTTCCATATTACAGGGATTAAAAGGATTGTTTGCAGGAACTTCAGGAAAAAGTATAGAAGGTGCCGCTACACTTTCAGTTAACCGATTGCTATACATGGCTTCAAAGAAAGCTGATAAATCATCATATTTATTAAAATTATGTTCTCCATAACTCATGAAGCTGTACAGTTTATTATGCGGGAAGAAATCAGCCTTACCATTAAAGCCTCCAGGAGCACTTGCATTATAATAGGAATCTTTAATATTAACATCAATCTTGCCATCTCCATCTGTGTCCAGAAATTTTCCTCTAAAGTAATTTTCACTAAAGTTTGGAATTCCAATATTGGTTTTTCCTTCTGTATAATAAACACTTCCATATCCTCTGCTAACGGGTATATATATACGATTATGGAGATCATATTGACATTGGAGATTGGTTAAACCTGGAAAAGACTCTGATTGTTCTGTTAAAATATTACCGTTTTGATCCTCCTGATAATAGGTTGGGCAGCCTCTATAATATCGGATATCTTCGGCTTGTACAGCATTATATTCCTGATATTCTCCTGAAAATACAATATTATTCTGATCATTATTAATCCCCCAGATTAATCCAAAAGACTTTGAATGTCCTGCATCAATAAAAGGTTGATCAATCCCACCTTGTATTTCCAAACCTTCAAGATCTTTTCTTAGGATAATATTCACGACACCTGCAACAGCATCAGAACCATACACAGAAGAGGCCGCATCCAGTAAAAGGTCAATTCTATTTATTGCCAGGCTGGGAATCAGGCTCAAATCAGCAGAGCTTGGCGCTCCTCCGATACCAGCGGGTGCAACACGATGACCATTGATAAGATTAAGCGCTCTTGCTGCACCAAGACCTCTGAGGTCAACAACAACAGAACCTGGACCATTATCAAGAACAAAATTGGAAAAACTGGTATCAAGCTGTACACCGCTAGACGTATTTGAGGTTTGTAAAATATCACTCACCGTATTTGCACCAGTATTTTGCTCTGTATCAAAATCATAAACCTGTAAGGGAGAAATGGTATTAAATTCATCATTTCGTTTAATGTGAGATCCTGTTACTTCAACAACATCTTGTTCATCATTTTCAGCTTGGGGGGGGGGGGGGTAGTAATAATTTCTTCATCTTTTTTGTCTTCTTCATTTTCTTGTGCAGATACAAGTTGAAAAGAAAAAAGAAGAAAGAAGAACAAGGCAAGACCTCTATAAAAAACATTCATAATTCGCATTGCAAACTCCTTAAAATGCTAAACCTAAACATCCTGATTTAAAAAACAGGTTATGAATTTTGAACAAATATTTTTATTATTGTTTATTACAATCTATTAAGGTGATTACAGATTGTTAACATAAAATTAACTAAAAGAAAAGTGAAAATAAAAAATTTATTAAGGCGATTACAGATTGTTAATATAAAATTAACCAAAAGAAAAGTAAAAATAAAAAATAGTTTTATTCATCAATATATCGTTAATTTATTTTTGTTTGTTAAGGGGTGCTTTATTTTTTAAGAATTTTAAAAAGGAGATTTTTTTGTTACTTTCAGATCAAGATCAAAAAGTTTTTTTAATTACAGGTGCATCAAGTGGAATTGGTTATGCAACGGCCAAGCTTGCAGCGTCTGAAGGATATCATGTTATTGCAAGTGGACGATCCAGGAAACGTCTTGATAAGCTCGTACAGGAAATAGAAGCATTTGGAGGGAATGTATTTCCTATTATATGTGATGTTTCTGATTATCAGGCGCAAGAATCCATGATTGACCAAATCATAAAGAATTATGGCAGGCTTGATATTGTTTTTGCAAATGCAGGAATTGGAGATGTATATGGTAGTTTTTGTAGTTCAGACCCGAAACTCTGGCATACGATTGTGATGACAAATGTTTTGGGAGTTGCCTATACGGTTCGAGCAAGTATGAAAGCGGTTCTTAAAGCAAAAGGGCATGTTTTAATGACGGGGTCTGTTGTTGGTAGACGGGTATTAAGTGGTTCTTTTTATAGTGCAACAAAATGGGCTGTGAGTGCAATCGGATATGCTTTACGGGAGGAATTAAGAGGAACAGGTGTGCGGGTAAGCCTGGTACAGCCAGGTACAGTTGATACAGGATTATTTGAAAAACCTCGTCCAGAAGGACTTGCTCCTGAAGATATTGCACGTTCTGTTTTATACGCAATTTCACAACCTTCCCATGTTGATGTGCACGAAGTCATGATTTTACCAACACCTCCTGTGAAGGATGACATTATTCGTAATATAACGAGCTAGATTTTGAGAAGATTTATCTTATTTTTAAGCTCGAGACAAGCAAGATTTTACGCTTGTTTGTCGTGTTAAAAACAGAAAATCAGGCTATAGCTAAAGCTTATATCATGATATAAGCTTTAGGAAAATTCTTTAAATTATATGAAAAAGCATGCTTTTATAGATCTTTCTTTTTTGTTTGAACTAAAGGTTGGAAAAATAATAGCCTGTGCCAACTCCTACATCCATCCAGGTTTCATTTTATATAATCTTGAATATGAGCTAGAAATATGGCTTTGGTTTGATCGTATTTAGCATAAAAATCAAAAATACCAGAAATATACCAGTCATAAGCTTTAAGCGATAATAGAATATATATTTCTGTTTTTGGGAGGGTTAAGGGTAAAATCTTAACTTAGGCATAAAAATAAAACGAGTATAAATCCTAGATATAAACTCTTTTATGATAAGAAGAACAGAGTGACTGGATTTTAAGAAATCTTGCCAAGATTAAATCTCAATCAGATAAAATTAAGCGTATAAAAAACAGAGATTAGAAAAATGGATCGACATAATTTTAATCTGTGCTGAGCCAGTTTTTATAGTATGATTGATGGCATTAAGGGAATAAGAATATCATTTAAAATGCTATTTTATCAAATGAAAAATATTTTTCAAAACATAAAAAGTTTGATTATTGCATGCTTGTGGGCAGAAATAAAATAACCTTTAAACCGCCAAGTTTAGAGGTTTTAAGATAAAGCTTGCCACCATAATCATGTGATAAATCATTTACAATAGATAATCCTAATCCAGAACCTGGCTGTTTTTCATCTAGTCGTTCACCACGCTTTAGAACTGTATCAAGATGTTTTTCAGGTAAGCCAGGACCATCATCTTCAACCAGAATTCTGATAAAAGATGGTTGATCTGTAAAGCCAGATGATTTGGTTTCTTTTTTAAACTGAGCATATTGTCTTGAGTTTGCTTTTTTAAAGAAAACAGCTTTTATTTTTTGCAAGATAGAATTTTTGCTTCCCAGATTTAGCTTAATGGAATCAGAAACAGGACATTCTTTATATGTGCACTCGATATAAACTTGTTTTTTAGCCCATTTACAGGCATTGTCTAATAAATTTCCAATCATTTCTTCAAAATCCTGTCGCTCTCCTCTAAAAAAATATTTTTGTTGGCTTTGATAAGATATATTTAGGGCTTTATCTTGATATATTTTTGCAAGTGTTCTAACAAGGTCTTCAATCACTTGAGAAACATCTGTTTTTGAACCTATTTTGGTTGCGCGAGCAGTGGCACGTGCTTTATTGAGATGATGATCAACTTGTTTAACCATGATTTTGGTTTGTTTCTCAACTGTCTTTGCTAAACTCTGTCTATTATCTTTAAATGGATAAACTTCATTGGTTAAAATAGAAAGAGGTGTTTTGAGAGCATGTGCGAGATTTCCAACATGTGTTCTGGCTCTTTCAACAATATTTTTATTATGATTAATTAATGAATTTAATTCTTCTGCGAGAGGTTTGATTTCAATCGGGTAATCTCCAATGACACGATCTGATTTTCCACCCCTAACATCTGAAATCGCTTGCTTTAACTTGATTAAAGGAGAAAGACCATAACGAACCTGATAGACAACAGCAAAAATAAGACCTACAACAAAAATAATTAATACCCAAGATGAAGCAAATGTAAAATGTTGGATGGTTTTATCGACAGGACGTCTATCCGCTGCAACCATCACAATAACAGGTTCTTTCCTATCTGGTAGAATAATGCTTCTTGCAATGATTCTTAAAGGTTCTTGAAAAGGACCATAACCACTAAAGCGTTTAATGAGACCATTTTGCGTTGTTAGTTCCATGATTTTGTCTGGGGAGACATTAATAGAGCCTTCATAAAGAGAACGTGAGGTGATTAAATATTTAATTTTCTGACTTTCATCAATTGCAGAAATAACCCAATAATGCCCCGAAAAAGCAGTCTGATACCGTGCATCAATCGGTAAATGTGCATTTAAAATATCACCAGATGTATTGGTTTCAATATATGCAATTAAAACAGAAATCGTTCCTTCCAGTGTATCATCAAACCCTCTATACACAGCCTGTCTGTAAATCCAGGATAGTAAAACGGCAACAGTGATTAACAGGGCGGTAGACCATAAAATAGCACCTATGATAAATCTTCTTACCAGAGAATAATCACGAGCCAAAATAATTCTTCCTTATCTTTAGATAATATGCACGTTATAAAATCGGCGGTTTTTAAAGTAAATTCTTTTATCAGGGAACAAGTTTATATCCTAATCCCCGAATGGTTCGAATGCGGTTTACACCAATTTTTTTGCGAAGCCGCCCTATAAATACTTCTATTGTATTTGAATCTCTATCAAAATCTTGATCATAAATATGCTCTATCAGCTGACTTCTGGAGATTACATCTTCCTGATGATGTGCCAAATAATTCAATAATCTGAATTCATGGGAGGTTAGTTGTACAGGCTCATTTTTAACAAAAACACGTGCTCCTCTTGGATCAATGGACAAATCTCCACACTCTATAATTGCTTTTGCATGTCCTGCAGCTCTTCTAACCAATGCTCCTAAACGTGCTAATAATTCTTCTGTATGAAAAGGCTTGGTCAGATAATCATCTGCACCAGCATCAAATCCTGTAACTTTTTCGCTCCATTGATTTCTTGCTGTCAGGATTAAAACAGGAAATGTTTTATTTTCCTTTCTCCATTTTTGCAAAACACTTACACCATCCAGTCCAGGAAGACCTAAATCCAGGATAACAACATCATAAGGCTCTGTATCTCCTAAAAAATGTCCTTCAATACCATCAGAGGCAGTATCAACAGCATATCCAGTTTGTGTTAATGCGGTTTTCAATTGTCTTAATAAGTCTGGGTCATCTTCTATAATTAATGCTCTCATAGGTGTTATTTACCTCTTTCTTCTATGATAGATCCATTTCTGGCATCGACTAATATATCAATGCGTTTTCCATCCTTTGTTAGAAGTTTGACAGCATAGGATTCATGACCATATTGATCTTTTGTTTCATGGATATCAATGATTTTTGAATTAGGATAAAGGCTTTGTATTCTATCTGCGATTTCTCGCGCAGAGATCAGATCTTCATTTTTTTCTTTATGAGAATTTCTCTGTTCAAAATAAAACTGTTCCCGTTCTGCGTTTAATGGAAAACCATAACCAGGAGTTATATAGAGTATAAAAAGGATTAAATAAAAAATAAATATCTTCATATCATATGTGTTCATCTATATGGTTTGTGTGCTCAATGTTTTTGTATTGGTTTTTATTTGAATGATTGCTGAATAATCAATTCATATTTACATGAATATTTTGGTATCAATATTCAGGTTTGAATCAGATTCTTTCAGAGAATAATGTTATCTGTTTTTTATTCATTTATGTCAATTTATCAAGCAAAGTTTGATTTGTTTTTACAAAAAGATCATATGATAGGAAATTATCTGATGAGATAAGATAGATTTATTCAGATATTCAAAAATATGAATATCTAAAAAATAACAGGGTTTAACAGATAAACAAGACTGTCTGTGTTATCATTTAAATACATATATTTCATATTGATAACACAGACAAAATATTATGAAACTATAATGTTTTTAAACTGGAAGCAGGACGAAATGCCAAAGAATTTCTTGCTGAAATAACGATTTTCTCTCCTGTTGCAGGATTATGACCAGGTCTTTCTTTTTGTTCTTTTCTATAATAGGTTCCAAAATCCTTAATTGTTGCCATATCTCCTTTTTTAACTGCGGAAATAATTGTTTCATTATATCCTTCGATTGCTTTGCTTGCAGATTCTTTGCTAATTCCTGCTTTTGTAGCAACGGCACTAATCAAATCAGATTTATTCATGATTTTCCTCATAATTGTTTTTGAATCATAATATACATATCTTGTATATTGTGTGCTATTCCACCCATTATTTCTGAATTTTACAAGCCTTTATAGCAGAAATAGTGTAAAAAACAGGCTTTTTCACACTATTTTGATCTTCTAATGCATATAACTTACCCAAATGTAACATAATTATACCAAATTGAAACATTGAGAAACAATTCTTGAACAGGAAAATATTGATATAACGTGCATATTTTTATATTTATATGAATAGGCGTTAAAGTTTTATATTTGTTGTTTGGGAAATAGTCATGATAAAATCTGGTGTGATCGGTGCAGGTGTTTTTGGAAATTACCATGCACAAAAATATATTAATCATAAAGACACTGATTTTATAGGTGTTTTCGATATAGATTATGAAAAATCAAGTCGACTCACGGGTCAGCATAGTGGACATGCCTTTAAGTCAATTGAAGATTTCTTAAACCATGTTGATATTTTAACCATTGCAACCCCTGCGATTACCCATGGTTATTATGGAGAGCTTGCCTTACAAAATGATAAGCATGTTTTGATGGAAAAGCCGTTAGCTGCGGATAGTCAAATGGCGCATTATCTTGTAAAACTGGCAAAAGAGAGAAAAGTAACGCTTCAGGTTGGTCATCAGGAACGTTTTGTTGTTCAGCAGACTGGAATCTTTGATGCTCCCAAGCCAAAGCGAATCGAATCAAAACGGGTAAGCCCCTATTCACAAAGAGGACTTGATGTTTCCGTTACTCTAGATTTAATGACACATGATATTGATATGACATTGGCGTTAATGGGTGAATTTCCAATTCGGATTGAATCAAATGTTCAAAAACGAAATTTGGAAAGCCATCATTCAGATTATGTCAGGGCACGTCTTTTTTTCTCAAATGGTGCAATTGCTATTTTAGAAGCAAGCCGAATGGGAGAAGACTTTGATAGAAAAATGCATATTGAATATGCACAAGGAAGTGTAAGCATAGACTATATTAATAAAACATTTATTCATGATACACCTTATCATCTTAATCCTGATTTTGCGAAACATCCCTCTGCAAAAGATAGTCTTGGAGCAGGTGTTAATCAATTTGTAAAATCAGTTCTAATGGGAAAACAGACGGTTTCATCGGCTGAAACAGGAGCAAAAGCAGTTCATATTGCCCGTTTGATAGACCTTAAACATGATGTTGATTTTCAAAGCAAACCGCACGCCTCCAAGACAAGCGTTTTTGCTAATCAAAACAGTAAACAAACCCCATCTTCACCCTATCAACAGAAGAAAAAAAACAGACAGAGTGAGAAAGAAGCATTCTTTCCAGTAGAAAGGGTGCTGAATGTCTGCTAATAGTCTGGATATTCAATTTCTGGATTTAAGAAGTCAGCAAAATAGAATTCGTCAATCTTTAGAAAAACGTTTCTCTGACATTTTAAATCATCAAGGGTATATTGATGGACCAGAAGTTCACGAGCTAGAAAAAGAGCTCAAAGAATATACCAAAGCATATGATTGTATTACCGCAAGTGATGGAACACAGGCATTGATTATGTCTTTAATGGCATTTGGGGTTGGGAAAGGAGATGCCGTTTTTCTTCCAGGATTTACATATAATGCAACGGCGAATGCGGTTTGTGTCATTGGAGCAACGCCTTGTTTTGTTGATGTGGAAACAGAAACCGCATTAATGTGTCTTAAGGATTTAACGGTTAAGATTGAATATGCAAAACAACAAGGATTGACTCCTAAAATCATACTCCCAGTTGATTTGTATGGCATGGTTGTTGATTATGATGAACTGGAAAAAATAGCATGTCATTATAATCTAAACATTCTGGCAGATGCAGCTCAAAGCTTTGGTGCAGGTTATAAAGGAAAAAAAACAGGAGCTCTTGCTGATATAACAACAACAAGTTTTTATCCTGCAAAAATCCTGGGATGTTATGGAGATGGAGGAGCGATTTTTGTTAAACAGGAAGCAGAACTCGCAAAAAAATTAAGATCTATTCGCTGGCATGGAACAGGCATAGATAAGAAAGATTCTATCC
This sequence comes from Maricaulaceae bacterium, assembly GCA_965183855.1. Classification (GTDB taxonomy): domain Bacteria; phylum Pseudomonadota; class Alphaproteobacteria; order Caulobacterales; family Maricaulaceae; genus CBCYMI01. The sequence continues at coordinate 11,841 of CBCYMI010000035.1, forward strand.
GAATCGGATTAAATGGTCGTTTGGACAGCATGCAATGTGCGGTTGTTCTAGAAAAACTAAAGATTTTTAACGATGAGCTTTTAGTTCGAAAACAATGGGTAAACTGCTATCAGGAATTATTAAAAGAAAGTTCTGTTTGCTGTCTACAGCCCGTTAAAGGGGCAGATCCATGCTATAGTCTTTTTACCATTCGAGTGAAAAATAGAAACACGCTTCATTCTGCCTTGAAAGAACGGGGCATTCCTAGCGCTATATATTATACATCAGCCTTAAATCAAATGCCTGCATTTAAGGCGTATGCCCCCAAATCAGGTCTGCCTAATTGTGAAATATTGGCAAATGAAGTATTATCTTTACCTTTGCATCCATATTTATCAGAAACAGATATCCATTATATTTGTGAACAGATTAAAACCCTGATTTGAGAATTTCTGATGCATTTAAAATAAATCTAATCCATGTCTGATTTGAAGAGAAAATGCTGGATTTTAAAAGAGAAAGCGGTTTCTTTATTGAATTTGTTTATGTATCCATTATATAAATGAAGTTATGACTTGTTTAAAGATTACATCCGTTCAGGAAAATCCAGTTCTTGGAGATATTAGGGCAAATTTGCGCTGTATAGAACATGCCTATCAAAAGGCAGTTCTTGACGAATCTGACTTGATTGTCTTTTCAGAATTATTTATATCTGGATACCCTCCAGAAGATCTGATTTTAAGACCCGAATTCACTCAAGCCTGTCGACAGGCATTGAATGTTGTAGCGCTTTGGACCCAAACTAGCAAAACCGCGATTATAATGGGAACGCCTTGGTGGAAAAGTGAAGAATCCAGTTCCAATCCAGAACAAGGATCTCAAATTAAAGCGGCACAAAACACAAAAGCCTTAAAACCCTATAATGCAGCTGTTTTAATTGAAAAAGGAAGGATTAAACCCGTTTGTTATAAACATGCTTTGCCTGATTATGGTGTATTTGATGATCATCGTATTTTTAAATCAGGGCATGTTTTTGAACCTTTTATATTTAAAAATATTTTTCTTGGCGTGATGATATGTGAAGATCTTTGGTCAAAAAAAATAGCTCAAATTCTACACCAGAAAGGTGCTGAGCTTTTAATCAGCATGAATGCTTCTCCCTATCGAAGGGGAATAAGTTCAAAACGGTTTGAAGTGATCAAAGAATCTGTTCAGCGTACAGACTTGCCATTAATATATGTCAATCAATATGGTGGTCAAGATGAACTTGTATTTGATGGCGCTTCACTATCGGTTAGTCATTCTGGAGAAATTATACAGCAATTACCAGATTTTACCTCTTCTATTATGACGGCGGTTTGGCAAAAAAAAACATCTCACTGGCACTGTATTTCTGCAGAAAAACATCCAGTAAAACAGGGAATTTCTGCTGATTATGCTGCAATTTTATTGGCTATTCGGGATTATGTACATAAAAATGGCTATCAAAATATTATATTAGGATTGTCAGGTGGCATTGATTCAGCTCTCGTGGCATGTTTGTGCGTAGATGCATTGGGTAAAGATCATGTAACAAGCTTTATGTTGCCATCCAAATACACTTCTGATCAAAGCCTTGAAGATGCATATATATGTGCAAAACGCTTGGATGTGGAGTGCCAGGAATTATCTATTGAAACGATTAACACAGAAGTTCTGACTGTCTTGGATCCATTGTTTTCAGAGCAAAAAACGGATATCACTGAAGAGAATATACAATCCAGACTGAGAGGAATCTTATTAATGGCTATTTCCAATAAGATGGGATCTTTATTGATGACAACAGGAAATAAATCTGAGTTATCTATTGGATATGCAACCTTATATGGAGATATGTGTGGTGCTTATAATCCAGTTAAGGATTTATATAAAACAGAATTATATGAGATGGGGCGATGGCGAAATAAGGCTGGAAATTGGCAAAACTGGATGAAAGGATCGAAGGGAAGTATTATTCCAGAACGTATTTTTATAAAACCTCCTTCTGCTGAATTAAAAGAAGGGCAAACAGATCAAGATAGTTTGCCAGAATATGATTTGTTAGATCAGATTTTGAAATTATTGATTGAAGAGCAAAATTCTGTTTCTGAACTGGTTCAAAAAGGATTTCCGAAAACACTTGTCTCTGAAATAGAAGATAAATTATATTGTTCAGAATACAAACGTTATCAATCTGCGCCAGGCGTTAAACTTGGAAAATGTTCTTTTGGAAGAGATTGGCGTTATCCTTTGACTCATTATTATAGATCAGGGAAACGCTAAAAAGCCATTATAGAAAAAGGATTGAATTAAAAATAAAAAGCTGGAAACAGGACAGGATAACATTATGGGTGGTGTTTCTAGGGTGTTTTTTTAAATGACAGGAAGATAATATGACAGTCAAGGTAAGATTTGCTCCAAGTCCTACAGGATTACTACATATCGGAAATATAAGAACAGCACTTCAGAATGCCTGTTTTGCAAAACAGCAAAATGGTATGTTTATATTGCGCATTGATGACACAGACAAAGAACGTTCAAAACCTGAATTTCAAAAAGCCATAGAAGAAGATTTGAAATGGTTAGGTATTGAATATCATTCTATTTTTAAACAGTCAGATCGATTTCATTTATATGATCAGGCAGCTGATTTTTTAAAAAAGGAAGGCTATCTTTATCCGTGTTATGAAACGGCAGAAGAGCTGAATAAAAAAAGACAGATTGCAAGATTAAAAGGACGTCCTCCGATCTATGACCGCTCGGCTCTGTCTTTGACAAACACACAAAAACAGCAATACGAAAAAGAGAATAAAAAGCCATATTGGCGATTTAAATTATCTGGAAGAACGGTAAGCTGGAATGATTTGGTTCGTAAAAATCAAGAGATTGATACTTCCTCTATTTCTGATCCAGTTCTAATCAGGGAAGATGGAAGTTATTTATATACACTTCCAAGTGTTGTTGATGATATTAAACTGGAGATAACACACATTATCAGGGGAGAGGATCATGTAACCAATTCGGCAGCTCAAATTGAGATTTTTAAAGTTTTGGGCGCACCTCCGCCTGTTTTTGCGCATACGCCCTTATTGGTTGGAAAAGAAGGGGAGGCATTATCCAAACGATTAGGATCTCTATCCGTAAATGAGCTGAAAGAGCAAGAAATAGAACCCTTGGCTTTGGCAAGTCTATTGCTTAAAATTGGAACGTCAGATGCCGTTGAACTAGAAAAAGATTTTGGAACACTGACAAAACAGTTTAGTTTTAATAAAATCGGCAGGGCTCCAGCACGACTTTCAATCGATGAATTAAAACGGTTAAATAGTTCTTTTATCCATCAGGCACCTTATGAATATTATCAAACTATTTTACAAAAACTAAATGTTTCTAGGCAATTATGGGATATTGTAAAAGCAAATATGAATCAATTAGAAGATATCCATATTTGGAAAAGAGTTATCGAAGGGAAAATAAATCCTGTGATCACAACAAATTTAGCTTTTATCAGAGATGTTAATGCGCTTCTTCCTGAACAGGAATTTGATCATTCAAGCTGGAAAAACTGGACAAAAGCGATTGCTAGCAAAACCAATCGAAAAGGAAAACAGCTTTATTTACCAATCAGACAGGCATTAACAGGATTGTCTTATGGTCCTTCAATGGATGATTTACTCGTTTTAATTGGATATGAGAATGTCAAAGAAAGGCTCAATATGGGCTATCCAAATGCAAAATAAAGAATGAGTATTTTAAAAGAATCTCGGATTTAAAATAGAATATATGTGATTGTGGAATTCATCAAAGAAAACTCAAGATTCAGAAATAGAGCTGCTTTAATCTGTATGTTTTTTGTTGATACTTTAAGAGTTCAACACTTATTTTTTTGAATGATTCGCTATTTTAATCAGATTTTATAAATAGATTTAATGCGTGGTTAGATTAAAAAATGTGTCTTTATCTGATTTTATTTATCAGGAGGTTTTTATGCGAAAACATGCTGTCGTCTTAAGTTGTGAAGGAACAGAGTTAACAAAATGGGAGAGAGGTTTTTTTTCTGAGTTCACACCTTTTGGTATGATTTTATTTTCCAGAAATATTCAAACGCCAAAACAGTTAAAAAATCTGACAGATCAATTAAAAAGAAATAATTTGTTCAGACCTTATGATTTTTATAGATCAGGAAGGAGGACGAGTTCAAAGACTAAAACCACCTTATTGGACGCGTTTTCCGCCCATGAAAGTTTTTGAAAAACAATATTTAAAAAATAAATTAGCTGCTAAACGAGCTGTATATTTAAATGCTTGTTTAATTGGATATGAGCTGGTTCAATCAGGAATTACAATTGATTGTGCGCCTGTTTTGGATCTGTATTTTGAAAATGCCAACTGGGTTATTGGTGACAGAGCCTTTTCATCTAATCCTGAAACAGGATCGGTTTTGGCACAATCTTTCTGCAATGGATTGATTGATTGTGGTGTTTTACCAGTGATTAAACATATGCCAGGACATGGAAGAGCAAAGCTTGATAGTCATGAAGCATTGCCTTTTATTCAAACGCCATTAGAAGAGCTTAAAAAAACAGATTTTATTCCATTTCAAAAATTAAATCACATGCTGATTGGGATGACGGCACACATTGTTTATGAAGTGTTTGATTCTGATTTTCCTGTTACTTTTTCCAAACAGGCAATTCAGATGGGAATCCGGGAGCTAAATTGGATTTCAAGGATTGCTTATAAGTGATGATATTGCAATGAAAGCCTTGTCAGGTTCTTTTTCTGAGAGAACAGAAAGAGCAATACATGCAGGGTGTGATCTTGCACTATATTGTCAGGGAAAAAAAGAAGAGATAGAAGAAATTGCCAATGTGGCACCTGTTTTATCTGGAATATCTCTAAAACGTGCTGAAGCAGTCTCTTCTTTTTTTAAGTCTCCTAAAAGGGTAATGCATCAGAATATGGATAAAATAGAAATGTATAAACTAGAATTTAATCAATTGCTTTCAGAAAACCAGATTTCACTGGATATCTAATTTTTCTCAAAAAACAGAGAAGTAAGAAGTCTTTTTTATCACGAGAAACAGGGACTTTATTCTTCTGATGTTTTCTAGGAAGTAGGGATTTTTTATGAAATATGGAATGATTTATGCCTGTTACAGACAGAAAATTAGATAAGGGCTACATAAACTAGACGAGCTGGATATCTTGTTTTTAAGGATGATTTTAAGATTAATACTCATGCTTGATTAACAAATTGGCTCATGACTTTTTTAATTCCTGCCTTTTCAAAATGCACTGTTAATTTATCTCTATTAATATCAATAATCTTTCCATATCCAAATTTTAATATGGAAAATTCGATTGCCTGTGGAAAAGCTACCTTGTTCGGAAGAGAGTGTTTCTGCATTTCCTTCAATAATTTGGTCGAGCTCAATAGGGGGGGCATATTGAGCATGATGATCGGCTCTGGCAGATTTTTTATGTAGATGAGAGATATTAATTTCTGATTCGATTTCAATCGCTTCTTTTGGAAGCTCATCAATAAATTGAGAAGGAAGTACAGATTGCCATCTTCCATATATTTGCCGATTAGAAACAAAAGAAATATAGAGTTGTTCTTTTGCACGCGTGATTCCAACATAGGCAAGGCGTCTTTCTTCTTCCAATCCTATTTGTCCTTTTTCATCGATGGAACGTTGTGAAGGAAAAACAGTTTCTTCCCATCCTGGCAGAAAGACACATGGAAATTCCAAACCTTTTGCTGAATGTAACGTCATCAGATTAACCTGATCTCCAAGTGTGTTGGTCTCTGTGTCTAAAACAAGCGAGATATGATCAAGATAGGACGCTAAATTTTCAAATTCACGCATGGAATGAACCAATTCTTTAATATTTTCCAAACGACCTGGAGCTTGAGGGCTTTTATCTTGTTTCCAGAATGCGATATATCCAGATTCATCGAGAACCATTTCAGTTAATGATTCCAAAGAAAGAGTGTTTGCCTGTTGACGCCAATGGCTAAGATAGTCTAGAAAACTTTTTAATCCTGTTCTCGCTCTTCCTCTGATTTCATCTGTTTGTACAATGCTTAAAGCGGTTTGATAAAGAGAGGAATTATTTAAAGATGCGGCTCTTTGCAGGGTTTGTAATGCCTGATCTCCAAAGCCTCTTTTAGGCGTGTTGATAACCCGTTCAAAAGCAAGGTCATGATCTGGAAAATATATCAAACGGAGATAAGCGTGAATATCACGAATTTCCTGGCGTTCAAAAAATCTTGGTCCTCCGATGACCCGATAGGGAAGCCCAAGAGCAATAAATCGTTCTTCGAAAGCACGCATTTGCCAGCTGGCTCGAACAAGAAGCGCAATATCAGAATAGGATTTACCTTTAGAGACCTGGTTTTCAATTTCCTGTGCAACATAACGCGCTTCTGATTCGCCATCCCATAATCCAATTAATTTCACTTTTTTTCCTTCTGGATTATCCGTTTTGAGGGTTTTTCCCAATCGGTTTTGATTATGTGAAATTAAATGGGATGCTGCGTTTAAAATAGATGAGTTTGAACGATAATTCTGTTCAAGACGAATGACTTTTGTTTCTGGAAAGTCTTTTTCAAATCGAAGAATATTATCAATTTCTGCACCGCGCCATCCATAAATAGACTGATCATCATCTCCAACAACACATAAATTTCCAGAATCTTGTGCCAGAATACGTAACCAGAGATATTGGATAATATTTGAATCTTGATATTCATCAACAAGAAGATATCGAAACTGTTTTTGATATAAGGATAATACATCCGCATGCTGTTGAAATAAAGATAAATTATGTAATAACAGATCCCCAAAATCACAAGCGTTTAAATTAAGCAATTGAGTTTGGTATTGTTGATATAAATCAATTGCCATACCATTTGCAAACAGAGCATTTTCTGTTTTTGGAACCTGGTTTGGTTGTAATCCTCTATTTTTCCATTGATCAATATAATAAGCCAGATTTTTAGCTGTCCAGCGTTTTTCATCCAGGTTATTTGCCTGTATAACCTTGCGTAAAAGGCGAATTTGATCATCTGTATTCAAGAATGCTGAATTGAGAAGTTAAGCCTTGTAATTCTGCATGTCTTCTTAGAATCCTGGCTGCAATAGAATGAAAAGTACCAAGCCATGGCAGCCCCTCTATTGTAGAGCCAACCAAATGATGAACACGGGTTTGCATTTCTCGTGCAGCCTTATTTGTAAACGTAACCGCAAGGATTTGCCATGGCTGTGCATGCTTTCCAAGCATTAAATTGGCAATTCGGGTTGTCAATGCCTTGGTTTTTCCCTGTTCCTGCACCTGCCAAAATCAATAAGGAGCCATTTAAAGTATGAACCGCTTCATATTGTTTAGCGTTTAATTCCAAGAAAAAGAGTTGAGCTTGCAGAGGTCTCTACAGAAAGAAGAGAAGAAGAATCAGATAAATGATTTGTTTTTATAGGAGAAGACACGTTTTAATAATCCATTTTTTAGCTGTGATTTTGTTTGAACAAATAAGGAACATTCCAATATATATTCAATTGAAAATCAAGCTTTTTCTTCTGTGAGGAGAAAGTGTTGAAAATAAAAAGGGGTGCGTTGTACTTTTAGGGTTTTTTTGAAGGGAATCTATTCAATAGGCAAACTCTGCTTTAAAGACTGAACAATATGGTATTATAAACAAAATATTTGATAAATAGGTTTTTAGCTATTTCCTCATTTTTCTATTTTCCATTTACATTGAGCGCTCTTGTTGATCTTCAATAAGAGCCTTGCTATAGGTAGATAATGTTTCTGATAACGTAATATATCCAATATATTTTTCTGAGTCTTGATCTGATTTAATGTAAATTTTTTCAGTTGATTGCGCATTAAACAGATTGAGAGCATCTCCGAGTGTATTTTTTTGATAAAGAAAAACCGTGTTTTCATCAAGACTGGAAGGATTTAGTTCTGTTCTTCTAATAAACTGACTGATCGGAATGGTTTTTAACAGAATATAATGTGTGCCCCCTGATATTGGTAGCCCTTTTGAAATCATTTGTTTTTGAAAAAAATTTCCTCCCATTAAAGTTTGCACAAGCATGGTTGCAATAGAAACAGCAACCATTACAGCAATTGTGGTTTCATAAGATGAGGTCAATTCAAAAATAATCAGTGTTGTTGAAATGGGAGCACCCAATACAGCGCCAGAAAGAGCTCCCATGCCAATAATTGCATAAAAGCTTTTTCCAGCAGGCGTGATACCTGGTAAAAATGTCATTAATATACCAAATGCCAGTCCAAGAAGTGCTCCAAGATAAATGGAAGGAGAAAAAACTCCTGTACCAAATCGGCAGCCAATACACCAACCAGAGATAAAGGTTTTGACAGGAATTAATAAAAGCAGAAAAGAAAGAGAATAAACTCCCGCAAGTGCATTGCTTGTTGTTTCATAACCTACCCCAAGAATTTCGGGGAAAAAAATAGCAATACACCCAACGCATAAGCCACCAAAAACAGGTAATAAGCATGTTGGAAGATGAAATTTCTTGATTGTATTCGTACAAAATCTGGGTGTATATAATGCCCATTTTATAAAGATAATAGCAAGCAGAGCAGATAAAATACCAAGAAATATAGAAGCTGGAAAATCATATAATGAATTTGGATGAATATCTGGAAGTAGAAAAATAGGATTGGCTCCAAAATAGGTTCTGACAACTAAAGAGGCCGTTACACTTGAAATGGTTACTGGAGCGATTACTCGAAGTGCATAATGACCTAAAATAAGTTCCAGTGCAAAAATAATTCCTGCTAGAGGAGCATTAAAAGAAGCAGAAACAGCTGCGGCACTTCCACATGCAAGCAATGTTCTTGCAATCCGTGGAGATATTTTTAGTTTATTGATTAAAATAGAAGTAAAACTGGCACCAAGATGAACGGGCGGGTCCTTCTCTTCCTGTGCTTGCTCCAAAACCTAAAGCGGTTGCAGAAATCAAGGCTGAATAAAGTCCTGACCTGGTTTTTATTTTTCCTGATTTAAAAATACGTGCTTCCATGACTTCTGAAATGCCTAAAGGCTGTTCTTCGATAAGCCATTTTGTTTTTTTTCCAATATATAATAATCCTGAAATCAGAATGCCTCCAATCACAGGGATTAAAAAAAACCAATAAAGCGGATAGTTTATCAATTCACTAACCAGGTTTTCACTAAAAACATGAAATCCAAGATATTGAATGCTTTGGATTAAAAGTCGAAAAAAAAGAGCAAGATACCCAACACAAATACCGATAAGCAAGCCATAAAACCAGGTTGAAATATCTCCTTTAACCCAAAATGTTTCAATTGCTTTTTTGACTGTTTTTCGGATAAAATAATGTGTCTTGATTTGTGCATGTTTAAAAACAAGGCGTTTTTTCTTTGATCTTTTTGGAGTTATTTTTTTCTGAGATTGAAACAGATGATCAAAGAATTTCATTGGAAGACCATATTTATAATTTTGACCTATGTCTTCAATATAAGGGCAGAGGGCTTAATTCCCCATTTTATAAAAATACCCCTTATAAAATAATCCCCCTTTTATAAAACAGTTTAACCCTGAATTCTGGTTTAGATCAAGACATTTTCCTGTTTTTTTCTAAAAAACGTTTAAAATATAGGTAAAAATAAGTACGCCTATGGGTTAAAAGGCTTATTTTTTCATGACGCATTCTAAGGCATAAATACGACATTTGCTTGCCAGGCGCTCCGAATGCGTTCGTGTTTGGTCTATTAAAGCAATGAGTGCGTTAAGGCTTATTTGTTTTGCCTCTGCTTCTTGTTCAAGGATTAACCAAAATGGTTTTTCAAGAGCAAGACTTGTTGAATGACCAGATAAATACAAAGATTTTTTGATGAGCATACCATTACATATCTAAAATTAAAAAAATAAAACTAAATCAAAAATTATAAGACTTCAGTAGAAATATACATAAACCTATCATTAAAAGAGCAAATTTGCAATCAAGACTTTATTTTAAGACTTGTTTTTTTTTGTGATGAGACGTATATGAGCATGTTTGTCATCATGAAGATCATAATTAGATATAAAAATTAAGGCGTTGATTTTAACCTTTGTTTTAAACTAAATGGTTTTGAAATATAAAATTTAACTTGGTTGAGTTAAAACAGGCTTGACCCGATTGAAACAAATTGTAAAAGTGATGAAAAAGGAGCATGGCGGAGTAGCTCAGTTGGTTAGAGCAGTGGAATCATAATCCATGTGTCGGGGGTTCAAATCCCTCCTCCGCTACCAGATTCTTGATTATAAACACCAGAAAATATATCGTATGATTTTATTATGAAACAACAGGATCATCATATTTATCCAGTTCATCACTTTCCATTATGTATTGACCTTGATGGAACCTTAATCCGAACAGATTTATTGTATGAATGTTTTAAACTGGCAATTAAAACAAATATTTTATCCATTATGCCAATGTTATTTTGGCTGATAAAAGGGGGAAGACCCTGTTTAAAAACAGAATTAGCATTGCGCTATATTGATAAAATTAATTATCAGGATTTACCATATCAGAAAGATTTAATCGATTGGCTAAAAGAACAAAAACAACTTAAAAAAGAAATTATATTAGTGACAGGATCTTCTTTATTGTTGGCTAGAAAAATAGCAGATGAAGTTAAGGTGTTTGATGCGGTTTATGGAACAGAGAAAGGCAGAAATTTAACTGGAAAAACAAAAGCCTGTTTTCTTCAATCCTTATATCCGAAAGGGTATTTATATGCAGGCAATGAATTAAAGGATATTCATGTCTGGAAGGGGTCTGGCTATGCGATTTTTGTCAATCTGTCTGATAAAAACAGAGAAAGAGCACTTAAAGAGCATATTATTCCTGTCAAAACATTTAAGAATTGTAAAAAAAACAGAAGCTCTGTTTTTTAAATAGAATCATAATTTTGATTAAATAAAAACTTCCTTTTTTTAGCCTTGGTGACATTATTCTGGATGTTTTTTAAACGATAAGTTGTTTTATTGTTTAAAATAATAAGGAGGATATTATGAGGGAAATAATCTATCGACTTTTTTCTATTCTGATGCTCGGTGCATTTTTAACAGCCTTATAAGGGCGTACAGCAATTCCCGTAATGATCAGCCCGATTGGATTCATTAGAAAAATACGCGAAAGCCATAAAAGAGTTTTTCCTAAAAAAGGCAAGATAACCTTTCCAATATTCCACAAAAGCTTAGATAAGAATTTCATTGAAGTTATAAGCCCTAACGATTTCATTCCAAACGATCCTATAATATAACGAAGAATGGCAATAGGACCTAAAACACCCGCGATCGCGAGCGCGAACCCACCTATTACTGTTATTAATGAAGCTATAAATCCAATAAAACCAAACAAAACCCTTATTAGTTTTGGATGTTCACTTGCCCATTTATTAAAGGTTTGAATGAGTTTTGTGATCTGCTGAGTTAGCCCTCGCAAGCCACCCGTTTGGGTATCTCCAATCGTTCTTTTTAATCCATCCCACGCGGAACTCATTTTTATAATATCACCTGCCAGATTATCATCTAAACTTTCCGCGATTTTTGCCGCTGTTCCTTTTGATGCTTTTAGAACTTTTATAAATTTTTCAATGGCTCCAGAACCTCCTTCTTTAACCAGGCGAGCCATGCCTGTTCCCGCGTTTTTTCCCGCGATATCAATAAACATTCCCAATCGTTTCGCGTTTCCCATCCCTTCCGTTTTTTTAGCGATTTCAGCTAAAATCTCTGGCAAAGGTCGTAAATTTCCTAACGCGTCCGTTGTGGTTATTTTTAGTTCTTTTAAAGCCTTTAAGGCTGCTGAGTTTTTTGAGATTCTAGTATAGATCGCGCGTAGGGTTGTTCCTGCCATGCTGGCTTGAATGCCCGCGTCTCCCAAAAGACCAGCCAGCGCGCCGACTTCCTCAATTCCAGCATTTGTTTTTTTAACTTCTGCTACGGCGGAGGCTACATATTTTAAGGTGTCTCCGAGCATTTCCAAATCAGTATTGCTATTTGTGAATGTGGACGCTAAAACATCACTTACACGATCCATTTCTGATGGATCCAAATTTAAAGATTTTAGCACGTTTGAGGATATGTCCGCGGTATCCGTCAGGCTCATTCGACCCGCTCTCGCGAGGTTGACCATGCCTGACATGGTATTTAAAACCTCTTGAACCTTAAACCCTGATTTTGCTAAAAATTCCATTCCACCAGCTATTTCTACAGAGGTAAACGCGGTGGACGCGCCTAACTCATGTGCTTGTTTTTGAAGTTTTTTAAAGCCTTCAGAGGTTTTTGAAATGCCAGACATAGAGGCAACGCCAGACATTCCCTGTTCAAAATCAACGCTGGGTTTAAGAACGCCACCCATGCCCCCCAGCATTCTACTTCCCATCCCATACCCCGCAAGCCCAACAAAACGCATATTTGCTTTTGATTGTAGACGTTTGTTTCTTATATTTTTAAGCGCCGCTAGTTTTCGTTCTTTATTTTTGATTAAATCGAGTTTTTTAGATTGGGTCGTCATGCGTTGGTTAACAAGATTAATCTGTCTGGCTAGATTTTGTTCTGACTGACTTAACTTTTTGGTGTGAATATTTGCTTTTTTCAAGCTTTGAAGAGAGTCAAGCAAGGTTTGTTTTTGTTGTTTATGAGCTATTTTTAACCTATTTAATTGTTGTTTCGCTTGTTTAAATTGTTGGATTTGGCGTTTTGTTGGTTGATTCGCGCTCGCGATCGCGCGACCCATAGAGGCAATTTGTTTTTGCGCTTTATCCATATTCGCGGCTGTTTTGCCTAAATTTCGAGATAGGGTTTTATGCGTTTCAATTAATTGCTGTGTGCTTTCGAGTTTTTTAAGTTCAGCTCTCATTTTAGCAAATTGCAATTTTACTTTTTTAGAAGATTTAAACACGTTTTTTAAAGGTCGTGTAACGTTTTCCGCGGCATTTAATATAATTTTTAACTTGAGATTTTCAGCCATTTATGCTATCCTTATCTTATGGCTAGTTTTATTATTTTTCTTATTTTTGCTTCTTTAATTGCCTCAGGCTTATGGGCTGTTTCTTATCCGTCTGATTTATCTCTTTATGTTATGCTAATAATGTGGGGATTATTCTTTTCTTTCTATGCAATTGCGGGTCTATTTTGTCTTTATGATTCTGATTCTGATCTTGATGAAGAAGAGATCAAAGAAATAGAAAAAGCTCTTAAAAAAGCACGGAAACTGCAAAAAAAATATAATCTTGAAAATTAATTATTTTTGATTTTCTTTATTTCGTTTGATCGCGATTTCATGCCAGTTTAAAAAATCATCTATTGGCATTTGATTCATTTCTGAAGGTGGCCATCCTCCACCAAACACCAAATTAATATCAGCCCATGCCTCCATTATATCTCCGTTTGGGAATCTGCATCTACTAAAAAACCCTGCACACCTGTCATAATCTGAATTAAATCAACAGGATCAAGATGATGAATCTGAGTTTCTGTTAGAATAGGGGTTGTAATTCTCTGGAGCAAAGGAATATAGGCTGAAACATCCATTTGCAAAACATCCAAGAGTTTAATACCACGCAATTCACCAGAAAAAGGTTTTCTTAAAGAAATTTCAGTAATTTTACGTTCACCTTGTTTTATAGGTGTTTTTAATATGATTTTAGGATTGGATTTGGTATTTAAGAAAAGTATTTTTGTGAAACACATGCCTTACCTTGGACCTATCTAAATGAGATTGGGTTATTTTAAGTAAATAAAAATAGGTTATTACATATTGGTTTGAGTGAATGTCTTGATATAATCAGGATTAAACTAAAAAACATTTACGAAAAATTTATGTGTTTTTTTGAATATTGTTTTTTATTTTGAACCTATCTAAATACGATAGATATCTTTCAGGCTTATTTTGTTCTCTGTTTTCGTGTTGTCAACATTCACCCTGTCTATTCTAATTTTGAATCGATATCAAAATAAAATATTAATTTGAGTAAAAACATCCAATTGATTTTATCGTTTAATCTAGTGTTTTCCCCTATCATTTATAAAATTTTATAAAAATAATTTGACTTTGGTCTTGGTTTAATATCAATCAATAAGATTGATATCATATAATTATATATCAAAAATAATCATTGGGGAGAGAAAGTTTTTATAAATAAAATAAAAAAGAAAGGATGTAATATGGTTTGGCAGGGTATATTTCCAGCAGTAACAACAAAATTTACAAAAGAAGGAAAACTAGATCATGCAGAAATGGAAAGATGTTTTGCATATCAAATAGAATCCAGTGTTGATGGATTGGTCGTATGTGGTTCTTTAGGGGAAGGCATGACACTTGAAAGAGAGGAAAAACTTTCTATTTTGAATATTGCCAAAGCAATTGCTTCTGATAAACCTGTATTAATGACAATATGCGAGACTTCAACTGAAAAAGCCTGTCGTTTGGCAGCCGAATCCAAATTGGCAGGAGCAGATGGATATATGGTTTTACATGCTCCTCCTTATATTTCTGATCGTCGAGAAACAATAGATAATTATAAAGCAATCGCAATGGCAGGTGACAGGCCTGTTATGATTTATAATAATCCACCTGCTTATGGCGTTGATGTGGATCTTAAAGCAATGGAAATTCTGGCTGAAGATTCAGCATTTGTTGCGGTCAAGGAATCAACCGATAATGTTCGTCGTGTAACAGAATTGATCAATCGTTTTGGTGATCGATTTGATATTTTTACAGGAATTGATAATCTTGGTTTGGAAAGCCTAATGATGGGAGCTGTTGGCTGGGTTGCGGGATTGGTTGTCGCCTTTCCTAAAGAGACGGTTGCAATTTATCAGTTAGCACGGAAAGGACGATATCAAGAAGCGCTTGAGATTTATCGTTGGTTTAGACCTTTATTGGATTTGGATGTTTCAACAAAACTTGTACAAAATATTAAACTTGCGGAAAAGATAGAACTCCAGTCAACTGAATATTGTCGGCGACCAAGACAGCCATTATCAGGCAAGGAGAGAGACCAGGCTGAAAAGATTATTCATACAGCCCTTAAGAACCGCCCTGATTTAAGTCAGTATATTTAAGTCAGTATATAGAGTAATAGAAAATTGGTATCATTTTATTATAAATACTGTCTGAAAAATCATTATTCAATGATTTAAAAGAGAAATGCCAGGCTGAAATAAAACCCCAGGCTGGCAGGTTTCTCTTGTCTTTGAGTATGATGATTGAAAGGTAAAATAGAAGTGATATCTGATACATAGGAAGAATGAGGGTTCAGCTTTCAAATCATCAATATGGGGTTTCTAGAATATGAAGATAAAAAACATCCATATTATTGGTGCAGGAATTATAGGCATTACAGCGGCTCTTTCATTACAACGCAAGGGTTGGACTGTCACACTAATTGACCCTGAAAGTACAGGAAGTCAGGCATCAAAAGGAAATGCAGCGGGTATTGCACACACCGATATTGTGCCAATGGCATCTTATGGTGTCATAAAGGATGCTTTTAAATGGGTGTTTGATCCTGTTGGACCTTTAACAATACGGTTTTCACATTTATTTCAATTTCTACCATGGATGGTCAGATTTATATATTCTGCAAGACCTTCTGCCTATCAACAGGGCATGAAGGCTTTATTAGCGCTTAATGGTATGGCTTTGTCTTCT
Organism: Maricaulaceae bacterium; assembly: GCA_965183855.1. Lineage (GTDB taxonomy): Bacteria > Pseudomonadota > Alphaproteobacteria > Caulobacterales > Maricaulaceae > CBCYMI01. The sequence continues at coordinate 27,546 of CBCYMI010000035.1, forward strand.
TGGCAAAGGGTTTGGGAAGATACAAATTTACAAGATCAAGCAGTTTATTGTGGTTGTCTGGAAGTTTTTGGATCTATGAAAAATTATCAGGCGCGTCAAAAACTATATGCAGTTCAGCAAAAACATCATATTAAAATAGATTATCTCGCCTCATCAAATGCTGTCAGATCTTATGAACCTGCGCTTGGAGAACAGGTTGTTGCAGGTGCTTTTTTACCAGAATGGGTTCAGGTTAAGGATCCATTTTATTTGTGCCAGCAATTAGATCGTGTGTTTTTAGAACGTGGTGGATTGCGTCTTCATCAAAACGTCCAGGGAATTGAGTTAGATGAAGAAAAAAAACCTGTTTTGAAGTTTCAAAATGGTCAAAAATTAAAAACAAATCATGTTTTAATTGCAGGAGGGGTTTATTCTGGAAAATTAAGTAAAATGCTTAAAGAGCCAGTTCCTCTTGAAAGTGAACGTGGGTATAATATTACCATTGAAAACGCAGGTATTTCTTTAAAAAGTCTGTTAATGTTTAGTGAATATGGTTTTGTTATCTCACCTCTTTCAACAGGAATCAGAATAGGAGGTGCAGTTGAGTTTGCAGGAATAACAGCAGCGCCTAATTATACAAGAATAGATCGATTTCTAACGCATGCAAAGCGATTTTTACCTGGACTTAAATATCAGGAAAAAGATGTGCGATGGATGGGACACAGACCATCCTTGCCAGATTCATTACCTGTTATTGGGCAGTCACAAAAAACACCTTATGTGTTTTATGCGTTTGGACATGGACATCATGGTTTAACCCAGTCTGCTATTACTGCAGAATTAATAACGGCATGTATTGAGAAGGAAAAGCCAGAGATTGACTTACATGCTTTTCGAATTCATCGTTTTTAAAAAGAAAGAAGTGATTGAAAAATAAACGCTCAGAGGAAAGGGGATTTAAAATGGCAAGATATAGTTTTTTTTGTCTAGACGGGCATACTTGTGGTAATCCTGTTCGTCTTGTGGTGGGTGGAGCGCCTGCATTGTCAGGTAAAACCATGAGTGAAAAACGAATTGATTTTCTAAAGAAGTATGATTGGATCAGAACAGGACTTACCTATGAACCAAGAGGGCATGATCTTATGTCTGGTGCTATTCTTTATCCTGCCTTTCGTGAAGAGTGTGATGCATCCTTGTTATTTATTGAAACAACAGGCTCTCTTCCTATGTGTGGGCATGTCACAATTGGAAGTGTCACAATGGGAATTGAGAATGGATTAATCAAACCAAAAAAACCAGGGAAAGTTGTTCTCGAAACCGCTGCTGGGATTATAAAAGCCTGTTATCAGGAAAAAAATGGACGGGTAAGCTCCGTGAAATTTACGAATGCACCTGCGTTTATGCATGCTGAAAATCTCACTGCTCATCTGGAAGGAATTGGTGAGTTTAAAGTAGATATCGCTTATGGTGGTAATTTTTATGCGATTGTTGAAAAACAGCAAACTTATCATGATTTTCATGATATGTCTGTGATGGATTTAATCCAAATAAGTCAGCAATTAAGAACCAAGTTAAATGAAAAATATGACTTTATTCACCCTCAAAATAAAACCATTAAAGGATTAACGCATATTCAGTGGGCCGCTCCTGCAAAACAGGCTGAAGCATATTGTTCAAATGCTGTGTTTTATGGAAAAAATGCAATTGATCGCAGTCCTTGTGGAACGGGAACTTCTGCAAGAATGGCACAATTATGGTCAAAAGGAAGACTTAAAAAGGGAGAAAAATTCATTCATGAGTCAATCATAGGAACGTTGTTTGAAGGTAAAATTGAAGAAGAAATCAATCTTTCCAATCGAATGCCTGCCATTTTGGCTTCTATTTCAGGCTGGGCAAAGCAAACAGGTGTCAATACAATTTATATTGATGATGATGATCCGTTTTCAAAAGGCTTTTTACTTCATGATTAATCCAGTTTCTGCTAAGACGTGTTTTTAAATATAGTATTGTATTTTGAATATGCCATTATATATGGTATGCCTGATATTGATTTTATACATTTTGGAGAGAGAAAATGCTTTTTAGAAAGGTTGGGAAACTATCCATATTTACATTATCCATGATATTTTATCTGGATTCTGCTTTGGCAGCAGGATTTTATATTCAAGAACAGAGTATAACAGGGTTAGGTAAAGCTTTTTCAGGAGAAGTGGCGTATGGTGGAGATGCAAGTGTTTTATGGTATAATCCTGCGGCATCTACTTCTTTAAAAGGACATCATTTTGGAGTTGGGTTGAGTGTTATTAATCTTAAAGCAGATGTTGAAAACAAAAATTCAAACTTAAGTTATCCTGCTTTATCCGCAAGTTTTCCAGTAAACGGAGATAAAAAGGATCCTTTTAGTCCTGAAATTATTCCAAATTTGTATTTTTTATGGTCGCTTTCAGATAAGACCAAATTAGGATTTTCAGTTAATTTTCCATATGGGCTGGAAGTAGAATATGATAAAAGCTGGTTTGGAAGATATGATTCTACACGTTCAGAGCTCAAAACGGTCAATAATCAGTTTAGTATCGCACATGATTTTGGAATTGGAATATCATTAGGGGTTGGAATTAATATTCAATATGCAAAAGCAATATTGGAAAATGCATTACCGAATATTCCTCCTGTTTCAACAGCAGATGGAAGCCTCAAAATTGAAGGAGATGATGTTTCTTTCGGGTATAATATCGGAGTAACATTAGAGCCTATTAAAAATCTTGTTTTTGGTATACATTACAGATCTCGTATAGAACATGATCTAGAGGGTGCCGCTAGTTTTTCTGATCTATCAACTGTTTTGGCACCTTTTAATAATCATATAAAGGGAAAAGCACCACTGAAAATGCCAGATATTCTTTCTTTAGGGCTTGTTTATTCTGTTTCACAAAAATCCAAAGTATTTTTACAAATAGACCGTTTTGGTTGGTCTTCTGTCGATGCAATCCAGGTTTATTTAAATAATGGAACACAACTTACATCAGAATTGGATTATAAAGATGTTTATAGAATAGCAGCAGGAATGGAATTTCAGGCTTCCCCAAAATGGCTTTGGAGAATGGGAGTGCAATGGGATCCAACACCAACACGTACAAATTTCCGCTCAACGCGTATTCCAGATGCAGATCGAACCTGGTTAACGAGTGGCTTTAGTTATTATATCAGAGATAATATCAGACTTGATACTTCTCTTGCCCTATATTTATGCCGAAGAAACCAATTTAGGGCGTAGCGATAAAATTTATGAAGGGACAAATGCTGAGATCGTACATCAATTATCTGCTAAATTATCGGGTCAAGGCTTTATCGGTGCATTTGGAATTAGTTTTGAATTTTAAAAAATCTATAAAGCATTAGGAGACCTATCGTATGAAGGAGATCTGTTCTTATCTCCTTCATATTGGAGTTAAGAATTATGATCTATCTTCTAAACTAGAATTAGTTTGGGTTATAAAGACGGTTTGCTTTGATTATTGTTCTAGCCATTTTAAGAATTTAGCATTGGAATCTGTTTTATTAATCTCAATTGCAATAAAACAGGGAATATCATAGGGGTGAAGCTTTTGAAGAGTTTCTTGAATGGAACAAGCTTGATTTTGTGGCGCTTTAATGATCATTATGGTTTCAGATGAGTGTTCAGTTTTACCTTCCCATTTATAATAAGATAAGCTATTTGCAATTATATTGACGCATTTTGCAAGATTGCGATCAATCAGCAATTTACCTATTTTTTTTGCGATTTCCATATCAGGCCATGTCGTATAATATAATTGTATTTTAGATTTCATTGTTTATCTTTAACTTTATGAATAAAAATAGATTGTATCCTTATTGAAATCTGGGAATCTTTCTATAAGAAGGATGTTAATCTTAATACCATATACTAATATAATGTGAAATACTAATAGAATGTGAATTAGAAGTAAGAGATGAAAAAAGCACTGGTTTTATGCTCGGGAGGGCAAGATTCTACTATTTGTTTGGCATGGGCTTTATCTAATTATGATTATATAGAAACCGTTAGTTTTCAATATGGTCAACGTCATCGAATTGAACTGAACGCAAAACAGAATATATTAAATGCATTTTCTAACGAATTCCGCGATTGGCAGCCAAAGATCGGAAAAGATCATACTCTTGACTTGCCTGTATTGGGTCAAATATCTGAAACAGCATTAACGCGAAACATTGATATTGAGCAAAAAAACAGGAATCAAAACAAGCAAAATCTAACGGATAGCACAGTTTCCTTGCCGAATACCTTTGTACCTGCAAGAAATCTTGTTTTTTTAACAATCGCGGCAGCTTTAGCATATCAGAGAGGAATTTTAAATATCATTACAGGCGTATGTGAAGCAGATTATTCAGGATATCCAGATTGTAGAGAAGAAACCATAAAAGCTCAGGAGAAAGCACTGTTTTTAGGAACTGAGCAGAATATTAAACTCATAACGCCATTAATGCAGATTACAAAATCAGAAAGCTGGTCTTTGGCTGAAGCATTAGGCGGTAAAACACTTATCAGAATTATTATAGAAAAGAGCCATACTTGTTATATGGGAGATCATACCCATTTTCATGAATGGGGGTATGGATGTGCACATTGTCCTGCTTGCAAGCTCAGAAAAAATGGATATATGAACTGGAAAGAACAAAAAGCACGGTTGCATCAGTCATGATGATGTAAGTTGCGAAAGCAATTCTTTATAAAATGAGCTTGTTATTTAAGAATAATATTATTGAAAAAAAATCAGAATATGAATATACCCTCTTATCCAAACAAGCCAGGACAGAATTATGTATGCAGTTAAAGAGATTTATTTTACCATTCAGGGAGAAGGCGCGCATACAGGGAGACCTGCCGTTTTTTTAAGATTTTCGGGTTGTAATCTTTGGTCAGGGCAAGAGAAAACCAGAAAAACAGCAGAGTGTCAGTTTTGTGATACAGATTTTATCGGGGTTAATGGCATAAATGGTGGGCGCTATCAAACAGCTGAAATATTGGCTTTAAAGGCAAAATCCTTATGGCCTGTAAAAACAGCTTCTTTAAATGGGCTCTCAAAACATAATTTGCAACAAACTGATTCTTATTTAAAAAACAAATCCCATAAATATTCTTATGAGCGTCCCTTTATTGTGTGTACAGGAGGAGAGCCTTTATTACAGCTTGATTCAAACCTAATTCATGCTCTGCATAAGGAAGAGTTTGAGATTGCTCTTGAAACAAATGGAACGATTTTGGTACCAAAAGGAATTGACTGGATTACAGTCAGTCCAAAAAAGCTGGTTTCAGAACTTGTGCAGCGTACAGGAGATGAATTAAAACTGGTTTATCCTCAACAAAATTTAACACCTGAAATGTTTTCAGGTCTTGCGTTTAAACGGTTTTCTTTACAGCCTTTGGATAATGCATATCAGCAGGATAATATTAAAAAAGCATATGAATATTGCATGCAAAACCCAAATTGGCATTTGAGTCTTCAAATTCATAAATGGCTTGGAATTCCATAAAATAAATTTGAAAATAATATTAAGGAATAATATATTATGACAGGATTTTCTTTTGAGATAAACGCCAAAGATTCATCTGCTCGTCAAGGTGTTTTATCAACACCAAGAGGTGAGATTAGAACGCCTGCCTTTATGCCTGTGGGGACGGCAGGGAGTGTTAAAGGACTTTATACAGATCAGGTAGAGGCTGTCGGGTCTGATATTATATTGGGCAATACATATCATTTAATGTTACGCCCAGGTGCAAAACGGGTCAACAAATTTGGTGGATTGCATGATTTTATGAATTGGTCAAAGCCAATTTTAACGGATTCTGGTGGTTATCAGGTTTTTTCACTTTCAAAACTTCGTAGCTTGTCTGAAGAAGGGGTCAAATTTCAAAGTCACATTGATGGTCGTGAATATTTACTAACACCTGAGCGTTCAATTGAAATCCAGGCAGATCTTTTAAAATCAGATATTATCATGCAATTTGATGAGTGTACGCCTTATCCATGTACAGAACAAGTGGCTGAACAATCCATGAGATTATCTCTAAGATGGGCAAAGCGATCAAAGGAACGGTTTGGAGATAGAATAGACCAAAACATATTTGGAATTGTTCAAGGCTCTGTTTTTAAGGCATTAAGGGAAGAATCTGCTGAAGAATTGATAAAAATGGATTTTGATGGGTATGCAATTGGTGGATTGGCAGTTGGTGAGGGGCATGAGCTTATGTGTCAAGTGCTTGATGATACAGTGCATTTATTACCATCGCATCGCCCACGTTATTTAATGGGGGTTGGACGTCCCATTGATATTTTAGATGCCGTTAAAAGAGGCGTTGATTTATTTGATTGTGTCATTCCAACTCGTTCTGGAAGGCATGGACAATTTTGGACAGATCGAGGTAGCTATAATATTAAAAATGCCTGTTATGCTGAAGATAATACTCCTTTAGATGCCTCTCTTTCATGTCCTGCCAGTCAGGAATATTCAAAAGCCTATCTTCATCATTTATTTAAATCCAAAGAATTATTGGGTCCAATGTTACTATCTTGGTATAATATTGCTTATTATCAACATCTGATGAAACGAATTAGAGCTGCAATTAATGAAAGTAAGTTTCCAGAGTTTTATAATCAATTTTATATACAGAACTCGCATTCAGATTAATGATTTAACCTGGCATATTTGAAATTAAAAACATAATTAGGATATTTGTTGAAAACAAATGAGTTATATTTTAAAAATAGTCAGGAATGATATGTGAGCCATTTTTTAAGAATGATCGGCTATTAAAATAGAGTCAGAGGTTAAAAAATGAAGTTGACGGACAGAAAAAATTATTTTTGTACCAGAGTTGAACAAAAAAAGGATATTTTTAGCCTGAAATTGCTGTTTTTTTATTGCGTATCATAATTTTATCATATAAGAGATTGACGGAAATTTCTAACATGTTATGAAGCTTTTATAAATTTTGTTTGTAGATGATCCCGTAGCTCAGTTGGTAGAGCAGTTGACTTTTAATCAATTTGTCGGGCGTTCGAATCGCCCCGGGATCGCCATTCTTTATCCAGAACTCAACTATTATTTGTATTTTGTTTCTGAATATTATTCCCTTTCAATAGATTTCAGCATATTTGATTAGGTCATGATCTTTTACTTAGAAAATAGCCCTCCTTTTAAGAGATAAGTTTAGGGCTATTAAATTGAAAAAGGATTTGTGGATCTGATTTTAGAAAACAAGATTATTTTGACATTCAAAAAGAGTTGAATGTCAAAATTTAAAGTCAAGTTCGAATTCAGAATTTTAATGAGAAAGCCATTTTGGAGAATGATAGTCCAGATTTAAGTCTTTGGCAATGATTGGATGTGTGATTTTTCCTTCGGCAACATTGAGACCATTTGCCAGGTGTTTATCTTGTATAAGAGATTCTTTAATTCCTGAATTTGCGAGCTTAAGGACATAGGGCAAGGTTGATTTTACGAGAGCAAATGTTGATGTTCGTGCAACGGCTCCTGGCATGTTTGCAACACAATAATGAACAACCCCATCAATGATAAATGTTGGTTGATCATGCGTTGTTGGACGAGAGGTTTCAAAACAGCCTCCTTGATCAATTGCGATATCTACCAATACAGTTCCAGGAGTCATTTGTTTAACCATTTCTTTGGTAATGAGTTTAGGTGCTGCTGAACCTGGAATAAGAACCGCACCAATGACCAGATCTGCTGTCATAATTGCTTTTTGAACGGCATGATATGTAGAATAAATAGTTTTTATTCTACCGCCATAAAGTGCGTCTAGCGCATTTAAGCGTTCATCTGAAATATCAAATATGGTGACATCTGCCTTTAACCCCATTGCCATTTGTGCAGCATGCGTTCCTGCAACGCCTCCTCCGATAATGACAACATTTGCAGGATGAACACCTGGAACACCTCCCAATAATAGCCCTTTTCCATGATTGTCTTTTTGAAGATGATAGGCTCCAACCTGGATTGACATACGACCTGCAACCTCTGACATGGGTTCTAAAAGGGGTAATTTATTTTTTTCATTGGTAATGGTCTCATAGGCAATTGCCATTGCTTCTGAACGGCAAAGAGCTTCTGCTTGTTTGGGATCTGCTGCCAGATGAAGATAGGTAAAAATAGTTTGATTTTTTTTGAGTTTTTTACATTCTTCAGGTTGAGGTTCCTTTACTTTGATAATCATTTCAGAATGTTGAAAAACATCATCAGCGCTATCACAGATCTCAGCGCCAGCATTTTGATATTCTTGATCAGAAAATCCAACGCCTGATCCAGCATTCCGTTCAACATAGATATGATGCCCATGTTTTTTAATCTCTGCTGCCGCATCAGGGGTAATGGAAACTCTGTATTCATGTGTTTTAATTTCTTTAGGAATGCCTATACGCATTATCAGATACTCCTGTTGAATATGATAAAAAAATGATTTTATCCCATATTTTTTCTATTGGAAAGAAAAACAGAATAAAAATATCACTTAAATAATGATTTGTTTATATTTTTGTTCTCTATAAATGCAAAAAGTATATAAGTCCATTGCTTTCTTTTTCGGGGTGTAATAGAAGACAGAATATGTCTTATGAAAAACTAACTATTTTAGGGCAAAATGCCGCTATTCCTGAAGTGCCTGATGAAGCAATACTTGAATGTGTTCAAAACCCGAATATGCAGTCGCAGTATTTAATTAGACTAACGTGCCCTGAATTTACATCTCTTTGTCCGTTGACAGGTCAGCCAGATTTTGCACATATCGTGATTGATTATGTGCCAGATCAGCTTATTATTGAATCGAAGTCTTTAAAACTGTTTTTGGCTTCTTATCGGAATCATGGTGCCTTTCATGAGGGTTGTTCTACTGAAATAGGAGAAAGGCTGGTTTCTAAATTATCTCCTCTATGGTTAAGACTTGGAGCATATTGGTATCCAAGAGGTGGTATCCCCATAGACGTGTTTTATCAATATGGAGCTCTGCCAGAAAACATATGGGTTCCAGATCAAAATGTTCAGCCTTATCGCTCCAGAGGTTAGGGTTTTATTGAAAGACCAAGAAACCTTCAGGGAATGGGGATGCTGGGTATGAATTAATGTAAAAACATTGAGCTGCCCTATTTAATTAATGTATTGCTTACCCCCATTGTTTTAATTTGCTTTCATTGCGTTCATGTAATTTATGCTTTTTTGCAAACAGTTTTGAAGGGGTGATATAGTCAGTACTTAAAACCGCTCACATCCAACGCATTATATAACCAAATCATTCGGATAAACAATGCGGTTTGTGACCCTCTTGTGTTTAATAATGGGCATGAATGTCTTATTGGAAATATCATGGATTATCTTCGTATACACTCTGTGCTCAGGTTTTAGTAAACCAAACGGTGAGCTTGCTTGTTACACATCCCTACGCCAAGCTTTGCAAATATTGCCAAAATATTTCTCATCAACTTCAATCTCACCACTGAACCTTTTATGGGATTCTGGCTCTGAAAATCAGTCATTTTGCAAAACCGTTGAAAGAAATAGGTTGATGGTTTACAATGTACACTCACCTATTTAACAGCATAACGTGTTGTGATGCCTGCAAGAAACTATTCTATCTGTTTATCTTGTTTCACTTTGCTTAAAATATGCTCTTTCTCATTCCATTTCAGATAACAAATCTCAGTTATCTGGAACAGACCCAAAATATTTTTTTAAACTCTATGATCTGAGTTTGAGAGGGATTAAGGATCATAGCTAAATTGAGGATAATAATATATTCCTGCATTATATGGTCTTTATAGGTCAGAAGAATATTTAAAGCATGCGTTTTTAAAAAAGCTTAAATATGAGGTATGTTTTGTAGATCAAAGTGGGTTTTTACCGAAGATATTATAGATTGTTCTTTATCAAAGATAGGTAATTAGGGATTGATAATCTGGCCTTGTTCGTTCTGTTGTTGAACTGGAAGCTGTTCCTATATATATAAATCCTGCTATTTTTTCATTAGGTTTAATGCCGATCTGCTCTAGAAATTCTTCATTATAAGCATACCATTCCGTTAGCCATTGGGCTGCGAGTCCCAATGCATTACAGCCAATTAATAGGTTCTGACAAACTGCGCCTGCGGATAGAATTTGTTCCCATTTTGGAATTTTTGGATGTTCTTGCATGGCTGAAATGATACCAATGATAACGGGAGCTCTTAAAAAGCGGTTTTTTTCAAAGGATAGAATTTCCTGATGAAGGTCGGGAAATTCTTTTGCTTTGATTTTGGAGATTATTTCTCCTAATTTTTGCCTTTTTTTTCCTTTTATAACAAGGAAGCGCCATGGATTAAGCTTTCCATGATCTGGAACTCTTGATGCTAATCTGATTAAGAGTTTTATTTGTTCATCATCAGGACCTGGCGCGGATAATTGTTTTGCAAGCGTTGAGCGTCGGGTGTTTAATGTTGTAAGCGTTTCAAAACTGGATTGGATTTCAATAGGGCTTCCTGTTTTGAGAGGATTAAGTTTTTTTATATTCATTTTACGCCCTTTATATCTAATGAATGATCATATGTATCATTTATATATTGATTAGCTGGATTTAAGTCTATAAGTCGGAATAATTTTTGTTTTAAATTCTTTTTTATTTTAAACCTTGCTTATATGTGATTTCCACTCCTATAATAATCAGACTATTTTTTTATTATATTTAGTCTGATCATAATGATATCTGATTTAAGTTTGGGCTTGGATTTTTGTTAATATGAATAGTAGATTTAAAATTTTCAAATAGCTAATGCTATTTGAACGAGCAAATAATACAAGAGAAATAATACAAGAGAAATAATACAAGAGAATGAAATCATCAGTAAAGATGATATTTTTAGATACTATTTTACTATGGGAGCCAGTTTATGGATGGAGCTGAAATCACTCTTTTACAATCTTATTTACAGAAAAAATTTTCAAATACAGCAATTATTGTCAAACCTTCAAAAGCAGAAGATTCTGCGGAAGTTTATTTAAAAGATGAATTTTTAGGTGTGCTTTACAAAGATGATGAAGACCCAAAAGATGTTTCCTATAATTTTGATATGGCAATTTTATCTTATGATTTAAAATCCAGCTAAATTATATGTTTTGCTTTCAAGATATCTGATTGTTTTTTTCTAAATAAATTGTATCTTTATACTATTTGATTTATATTTTTTTTAGAATGTCAGCAACCAGGGGAGGGGGTGGCGAACAATATTTGTTTTATCAAGCCAGATTGAACCAACGCCATCCAGCTTTTCAATCTTATTTGCGATTTTATCAAGTCCTGATAATTCTGGTAGTAAATCTGTTTGAACTGGATCTCCTTTGACAATCATTTTTGAATGCCATCCAAGGCGAGTAAGTAGCATTTTTAATTGTCCGTAAGTACAGTTTTGAGCTTTATCTATAATTAAAAATGCGTTATTGAGAGTTCTTCCTCTCATATATCCTATAGGAGCAATTTTCAGGCATCCTTGATGAAGAAGTTTTCTAATCGCTTGTTGTGATAGTCTGTCGAGCAGAGCATCATATAAGGGTCTGAGATAAGGGGCAAGTTTGTCTTTCATGGCTCCTGGCAAAAATCCGATGCTTTCTCCAGCTTCAATTGCAGGGCGTGACAGGACAATTCTATTAATTCTTTGTGCCTGTAATGCTTCAACGGCTTTCGCGATTGCCAGATAGGTTTTTCCAATTCCTGTAGACCCAGGCAAATCGTTAAACAATAAGCGTCGATATATTCAACTAGTTTTTTTGTCCTGAAGTTTGTTTTTAAATATATGAGTGTTGTAATTGGCAAAGAACGCATTAAACGTTTTTGGTTATAATTTTTTATATGTATAATAATACTCATCATATATATTCTATTTATGGATAAATCATCTTCATGTTTGGTTAGAAAGATGAATAAAATTTACAATTATAAAATAAACGCAGAATGATGATATGGTAGATCAAAAGCGACGAAATCAATCATTAATTTTTATATAAATATGATATTTATATCCATAGAAAGAGAGAAACAGTATAAAACAAGGAGAGGGTATAAAATTTTAGCAAAGCTCAACTTGGTATACTTTAAACTCATATCGTTTATGGTTTGCTTTCAATCAGGATAGTTTTTAAAATAGTAGAATAGTTTGATTGTTAGAATAAAGGTTTTTGATATAATTTGAAGAGATTTAGGAAATTATTTTAACTAAATTTAGAATATGTCCTGGTCTATTTTGTTTTATTTTTAAGTTAGCAAACAAGGCACATAATATTTTTCTTAGCAGGCGTTATTTTTAAATTCGGCATTATCTTTGCTTTGTAGAGGCAGTATGGAACAAAAAATACTCAGACTGTACCAATATGAGTCATGTTTTAAGTAAGGATGCGTCGTTTTTATACAATCTCTGGTTTATTTGTTTTATTTTTATGGATGGAAAAACAAGTAAAATAGCTAAAAATAGAGAAAAGTTTAAAATTAAACTGGTTTTTTACATTAAATAAATAAATATTGAGTATAATTGTAAAAAATAAAAATCAGAATATGAGATTATAATATTTACAGTTTGACTAATTTGCTTTAATAAATTGTTAACCTTTGTGCAAAAGGGGTGAGGAAGGATAAAAAGATGAAACAATCTGATAGAGTTAACCATCTGGTTCAAGAAAAACTTGCAAGTCATATTAATGGAGTTATGAACCGTAGAGATAGCACCCGTTTTTTTTCACAACGTGCAAATTTACTAAATGAAAGTTTTGGATATGGTCTTGAGCCGAGAGTGCTTCTAGATGCTGCTGCTGCTGGAACGGCAATAGATGCAATAGAAGGCGCGCATGATACTGTAGGTGAGGCCGAAATTTCAGGATTTAATGCTCAAGATATCATTCATTCGATTTATCAAGAAAAGATAAACTCAGTTGATCATGCTGAACCAAAGGAAGTTTCATCTATTGCACCATCCAATGATAAGAACCAGTTTGATGAGATAGATCCTTCTTTTTCTGTTTTAGAAGATGGTTTGGCGAGTAATGATAATGGTCGTCATATTGTCATTGTTTCTGGAGATGTTGAAGAGATTGAAACCCTACGCACAGGTCTTAATCAGGAAGCTGATTTTTATGTTCTTGATGTGAACAATAAAGGCTTGGATCAGATTGCAGATATCTTAGGCCATTATGATAAAGCTAGCATTACTTCATTACATATTA
>CBCYMI010000036.1:0-34884 GCA_965183855.1 Maricaulaceae bacterium
TATCTTGTTCAGTAATAGACAAAGGCCAAGAAACAGCTAAATGATATCCAATCGGCATAGCTCCTTTAGCTGCAAGATCTGAAAGATTAACCCGTAACGCTTTTCTTGCAATTAAAGCATAAGGTGTGTTTGAAAAAAAATGAATACCTTTTAGTAAACTATCGGATGTAACGACTAATTGTTTATTTTGTTTAACTTCCAAAAGAGTTGCATCATCAAGTAAATTAAATACATTAACAGATAGAGTTTCGTTTGAAAAAGAACAACTTAACGGCTTAAAATAACGTTCAATAAGGTATGATTCTGAAATAGGTTTCATGTAAATCAAACCTCATCATTCCGCTGATCTTTCCCCTTCTTTTTAGAAGAAAATTCTTGATATAAAAAATCAGCATGACGATATTCTTTTGCAATATTTTCTAAAATACTATTTACAAATGCAGTTTCTTTTTTAGATAAAAAATCACTGGATATATTCGTATATTCGTTCAAAACAACCTTAACTGGAACCTTTGGACAATGTATGATTTCGTAAACGCCAACACACAAAATTGCATATAATAATTGATTTAAAAATTCTATTTTCCAGCCTTTTTTTAGTTTTTTAGAAATGATTTCTTCAAAAAGAGCCTGGTTTTGATAGGTACGATCTACAAGACATTCAAAATATTCAAAATTAACCCAAAACCTGAAATCGCTCTTTTCTTGCCCCTCTAAATTCAATAATTCCAGATATTCTTGATTAAGGTCATAAAAAAATTGATCAATAATTTCTTTTGGATCTCTTTTAAACAAAACAAGTTGATAAACTGCCTGAACCGCAGCCAAACGCGCCCTGCTTAATGCAAGCGTTGATTGAGGATAAATAAAAACCCCTATGCTTTCTTCTTTTTTTTTATTCATAGTCTTTCTAGCTAAACAGAGTCAAAAAAACAAACTTAACAAAATTATAATACGAAATAAAAATTTAGGCTATTCTGTCTGATAAGTTTCATAAAAAAATATAGTCCATATTCTTCTATTCAGCAATATCTAACTTCTATTTAATAATTTGAATCTAATGTTCGTATTAATTTTAGCAAGAAAGCATAAACTAATCTAGTAATTATTTCAGGAAATATTATTTAATCTCTGTTTCAATTCTATCATTGAACAACAAGTTTGCGCTGCCTCTTTTCCTTTATCTTTTTCTTTCGCACGATGCCAAGCCTGCTCTAGATTCTCAACTGTCAACACACCAAATCCAATCGGAATCTGCTCTTTAAAAGATAGCTCCATAATTCCTCTTGATGTTTGCTCACACACATAATCATAATGGCTGGTTTCTCCTCTGATAACACAACCAATTGCAACATAACCATCAAACTGGTTCTGATTTAAAGAAGCATTGGCAAACATTGAAATTGCAGCAGGAATCTCAAAGCTTCCTGGCACCTGATAGACAGAAGTTTTAATGTTTTTATCTGTAAAGACACGTTTTGCAGAACATACCATATGCTCTGTAATTTCAAAATACCATTTTGATTGAACAATCAAAACCTGATGGGTTTGTTCCATAATACACCTTTTTCTATTTTTTCAGAATATAGATCATCCCAGGCTATTTTTTATACCATAAACAGTAATTTATAACTGATAATCTTAAGCTGATAATTCAAAATTGCGTTTTTGATCAGGTTTTTTCTGATGAAAATATTCTATCAATTCTGTAACCAATCCTGTTTTTAATTGGAATTTTTTTGAAAACTCATCCAGGTCAGATAATCTTGCCATATGACCATCATCTCGCATAATTTCACAAATAACTGCTGCAGGATAAAGACCTGAAAGACGTACAAGATCCACAGAAGCTTCCGTATGACCTGCTCTTTTTAAAACACCACCTGGCTTTGCAATAATTGGAAAAACATGCCCAGGAGAAGCAAGGTTGTTAGAAGAAGTCTTAGGATTAATAGCAACAGAAACTGTTTTTGCTCTATCATGAGCTGAAATACCTGTGCCAATTCCTTCTTTTGCTTCAATAGAATAAGTAAAGGCAGTCTTCCTTTTTGAGGTGTTTTCAGATACCATTGGCTTTAAGCCAAGACGATCTGCAATTTGATGTGTCAGTGCAAGACAAATAAGCCCCCTTCCATGCTTTGCCATAAAATTAATCGCACGCCAATCAGCAAATTGTGCTGGAATAACCAAATCCCCTTCATTTTCACGATCTTCAGAATCAAATAAAATAACCATTCTACCCAATGATAATTCTTTGATAATTTCCTCTATACTGGCAATTTCCACCATTTTATTCCTTCTAAAATTAATCCGAACCTAAAAAGGCATGTTTGCGTTTAATAGCAATTTCTGAACATAGAATGCAAGCCAAAATCAAAAGCATCTTATTTATATACTCAATCAAACCTTTATTTGAAATTTATCTTTTAAATAGTTCAATATTGATATCAGCTTCAAAATATAGACCTTTTCTGATCACCTCTGTTATCATTTCCCTTTAAATTTGTTTATAGAAAATCGAAAATGAGATCAATTCCTTATTTATAGATTATTATTCTATTTAATTTTTAATCTCGGTCAAACATACGCGCAATATAACGTGCGATCAAATCAACCTCCAAATTAACCCTATCTCCTGGCTTTAGCGTGCCAAGCGTTGTGACAGATTGTGTATGTTCAATTAAATCAACACTAAATTCTTTCTTTCCAGAATCAGCAATTGTTAAAGAAACGCCATCAATACAAATCGATCCTTTTTTAGCAAGATACATATTAATCAAAGAACCTGTTGAAAAAACCAAACGTACAGATCCTCCTCTTTTCTGTCTTGAAACAAGCACTCCAATCCCGTCAATATGTCCTGTTACAAGATGTCCCCCGACTTCATCACCAAATGCGAGTCCTGTTTCAAGATTAATCAATTGATCAGCAAGATAATGATTCAAATTTGTTTTTTCTAATGTCTCTTCCATTATTTGTACCGTATGATAGGTATAATCATTTTTTAAAATGGGTTTTTCTATAACGCTTAAGCAACACCCTGCATGTGAAATTGAAGCACCTATTTTTAGTTTTTGATGATCCAGATCACTCTTAATCGTCATTTTTTTGCTTTTGCCTTGATCTGTCGAGGTTATGCTGACAATCCTTCCCATTGTCTCAACAATGCCAGAAAACATGATTATGTTTGCTCCAATTGATAATGTTCCAATATATCTTTTCCAATCTGTTTATACTCAATCTTGTTAAAATTAAAAGCTTTTTTAAGATGCTCTATTTGAAAATTTCCAAATGCAGGAAGCGCATCATTTCCCAAAATAATTGGTGCACGATACCAGTAAAGTTCATCAATCATCCTTAATGCTAATAAAGAACTGAGAATTTTTCCACCTGATTCTATTAAAATCCGCCGAATGCCTTTTTGAGCCGAATAATTCATAATTGATCTCAAACAAAGTCTCTGATCTTGTCCCAAAGGAGTTTCAATATAGGAAAGAGTTGAAGCAATTTTTGATTTTGGAAGAGAGACCAGATTGTCTATTTTTGTAAAAATCAAAACAGAGCGTCCTTTAACTGAAAACAATCTTGAAGACAAAGGTATACCAAGCTTACTATCTAAAAGTAAAACATCTGGTTGTTTTCCTTGAAAATAATCTAATCTGCACGTCAATAATGGATCATCTTTTATAACACTTCCTCTACCTGTTAAAATTGCATCTGATTGACCGCGTAATATATGCCCATGCATTCTTGCCTGCTTTCCAGTAATCCATTTTGAATCTCCTGTAAAACATGCAATTTTACCATCAAGAGATGTTGCAATTTTAAGAATAAGATAAGGTCTGTTCATCTGGATATCATTTATTGCTTATGATCTTTTTAAGGTTAAATTTATTTCTTCTATATCACATTATTTAAAATTTCTTCTTTAGAAAATAGACTTTTCGATTTGAAAAAACAATTCAGGTTTGAAATTCCTATTTCAGCATTTCTATCTGGTCTTTTAAAAGCAAACGCATTCTTGTAAAAAATGTAAAGAAAAACTATTTTCAAAATAAGGGAATAAAATCACAATACGATATCTGAAAACACCCTGCTCTCTCCTAAAATATCAGAGTCTCATAAAAACAGTGATATCCATATATCCCATTTTGCAAAAAGTAATAATGTTACAAAATCATATTAAATCCTGTTTTATTTTTTTAATTTCTTATCTCCAATAAATTTTTTAAAATCATCTGTTGCTCTAAAATTTTTATAAACAGAAGCATATCTTACATAGCCAACTGAATCTATTTTTGATAAAAGCTCCATAACCATCATTCCAATTTTATCAGAAGAAATTTCTGACTCTCCAGAACTCTCTAAATCTCGAATGAGCTTAGATACCATATAGTCAATCTCTTCAATATCCACAGGTCTCTTTCTTAACGCAATCTGAAAAGATCGTGTTAGCTTATCTCGATCAAAAGCAACTTTTTTACCTGTTTTTTTAATAACCACCAAATCTCGCATTTGAATTCGTTCAAACGTTGTAAATCGCCCATCACAATGATTGCATAACCGTCTACGACGAATTGCATGACCGTCTTCAGCACTTCTAGAATCCTTGACCTGACTATCTTCAGACCCACAAAAAGGGCAACGCATAATGCCTCCCTAATTTTCAAAAAAAGTTAAAAAAAATATAATACTCGAAATTTAAAATACAATTTTAAAATAGAATAAGGAGTTTCCAAAAGAAATATCTTCATTCATAAAAATCAAAAAATGTACTTTAATATTTCTTTGCAAATCCTGAAAGCTTCTTAATAGTAAAGCCTTTATATTAATCCTGATAGATTGGAAATCTTGCAGTTAATTCAAGAACTCGTTGTTTAACAGACTGAATAGAAGCATCCAGTTTTACATCATCATTTAAACACATCATGTCAAGTAATTCTGCAATTAACACGCCTATGAATTTAAATTCTTCTACACCAAACCCCCTGCTTACACCCGCAAGAGTACCAAGACGCAAACCAGATGTAATCATTGGCTTTTCAGAATCAAAAGGAATGCCATTCTTATTACAGGTAATATTTGCAGCTTCTAATATTTTTTCTGCATGATTTCCCTTTAATCCCTTCGCTCTTAAGTCAACTAAAATTAAATGCGTATCTGTTCCTCCTGTAATCACATCATATCCAGATGAAATTAGCTGATCTGATAATGCTCTGCAAGAGTCAATCACAGTTTTAATATATGTTTTAAATTCAGGTTTTAATATTTCTCCAAATGCAACTGCTTTTCCAGCAATAACATGCATTAAAGGTCCTCCTTGAAGACCTGGAAAAATAGCAGAGTTAATTTTTTTTGCATAATCTGGATGATTTGTTAAAATAATACCTCCTCTAGGTCCTCTCAAGGATTTATGAGTGGTGGTTGTTACAATATCTGCATATGGAATAGGAGAAGGATAATGACCCGCAGCAACCAGACCTGAAAAATGTGCCATATCAACTAATAATAAAGCATCTGAACGATCTGCAATTTCCCTAAATCGTTTGAAATCAACATGGCGTGAATAAGCAGACCAGCCAGCTATAATAATAGCGGGCTTATGTAAGTCTGCCATTTTTTTAACTTCATCATAATCAATTAAATAATCTTCTTTTCTAACTCCATAATGAACAGCATTAAACCATTTTCCAGAAAGATTTGGTTTGGCTCCATGTGTTAAATGCCCTCCCGCTGATAATCCCATTCCAAGTAAAGTATCACCAGGCTTTGCGAGCGCTAATAAAACTGCCTGATTTGCTTGACTACCAGAGTGTGGCTGAACATTGACAAACTCAGCTTTAAAAATCTCTTTTGCTCTTTCGATTGCCAATTCTTCAATACGATCAACATGTTCACAACCACCATAATATCTACGGTTAGGATAGCCTTCTGCATATTTATTCGTTAGTATTGAGCCTTGCGCCTCTAAAACAGCTTTTGAAGTAATGTTTTCAGAAGCAATTAATTCAATGTGATCCTGCTGACGTTGTGCTTCTTGGCAAATTAGATCATAGATTTCTGAATCCATATCTCTTAAAAATGATTTTTTTATCATAAATTATCTACCCAATAAAAATAGCAATCAAATCTACCCTACAATAATTTTTTAAATAAACAATATCTATTTTCTGCTTTTTCCAAAGCCTAGCGCAAAACGTGCGTAAAAAATAAATACAACCGATATAGCAATATTTAATATAGTAAAAATTACACTTTATTTTGAATTTTTAAATATTATTACTTGAAATTACTATCATAAAATGTAATAACCTAAGCAAGTTAGAGTGAAGGGTTTCATTCTATAAGTCATACTAGTATTTAATATATAAATGATATATAATAATATATATGGCACTAATGTATGAAATGTATATGAAAGTAGGGACAGATGGACACAAATAACACTTCTGATAAAATCACACGTGAAGATATTATGCATATGACAACAAGCATTGTAGCCTCCTATGTAGAAAACAATCCTGTAGAACCAGAAAAAATTACGACGGTTATAAAAAATATTTATGAGGTCATTCGGGAAGTCTCCAGCATTCCACTTACCGCTTCTCTAGAAAGACAAAAACCTGCAGTCTCTGTTAATAAATCAATTACAGAAGACTATATTATCTGCCTGGAAGATGGTAAAAAGCTTAAAATGCTAAAACGATATTTACGATCAAACTATAATATTTCTCCTGAAGAATATAGACGTAAATGGAATCTTCCCGCAGACTATCCAATGGTTGCACCGAGCTATGCCAAAAGAAGATCTGAATATGCAATCAAAATTGGGTTGGGAAAAGGCGTTGGAAGAAAAAAACGGCGTTAAAATTCTCTTTTTTTTGTAAAGCAAACCCTTGTGCGCAAGCTTAAAACAGGGTTTGCCGAAACAGAGTTTTAAAATAATTCTAAAAATAAAATCAGAATTTGACAAATTAGTGTGATTTTTAGATTTCATGAATAAAGAAACTGATTCTTGATGCATATCTCTCCTATGTCATGGGCTTTATGTTGCATGCTTTAATTGCAAAGCATTCTATAAATAATCAAGAGCATCTACCAAATCATCTATCATTTTATTTGTATGAAATGGCGTTAGCGCTATTTGAATACGTTCTGAGCCTTTTAGAACCTCTGGATAATTAAGCTGCACGCTTTAACTCCAAAGTATTCCATAAATAATCAAGTGCATCTACCAAATCATCTATCATTTTATTCGTATGAAATGGCGTTGGCGTTATTCGAATACGTTCTGAGCCTTTTGGAACCGTTGGATAATTAATTGGCTGAATATAATGACCAAATTCTTTTAGCAAATCATCTGTTAATTTCTTACAAGCAATAGGATCTCCAACAATAACTGGAAGAATATGAGCTGGCGTATCAATAAGCGGAAACGCTCTGACCTTTAATAAATTTCTTAAATAATGCACCTGATGACGTTGCTGTACCCTTAAAAACTCACTTTTATTAAAAAGGTCAATTGCTCTGCTTGCAGCAGCCAAAATACAAGGAGGCAATGAAGTCGTAAAAATAAAGCCAGAAGCATGTAAACGAATAGCATCAATAATGGCACGATCAGAAGCAATATAGCCTCCCACCAAACCAAACGCTTTTCCAAACGTGCCTTCTATAATATCAATCTTATCCTCAAGACCAAGCTGTGAAGCAATTCCAGCTCCTTTTGAACCATACATTCCAACCGCATGGACTTCATCTAAATAAGTCATTGCATTATACTTTTCTGCAAGATCGCATATTTCAGCGATCGGAGCAAGCGATCCATCCATGGAATATATCGATTCAAAAGCAATCAGTTTCGGTCTTTCATGCTCTGTTTCTGCAAGCAAACTCTCCAAATGATTAATATCATTATGTCTGAAAATATGTTTTGGACAATTTGATCGGCGAATTCCTTCAATCATGGAAGCATGATTGTCTCCATCTGAAAAAATAACCAGATCAGGTAAGATTGCCTTAAGAGAACCAAGACTAGCCTCATTGGAAATATATCCTGATGTAAATAATAAGGCAGATTCTTTATGATGCCATTCAGAAAGTTTTCTTTCCAAATCAACATGATAATACGTTGTCCCAGAAATATTACGCGTTCCACCAGAGCCCGTACCAACTTCTGCTATTGTGTTTTGCATAACCTCAATCATTTCTGGGTTTTGTGACATACCAAGATAATCATTTGAACACCAAACAATAACTTGTTTTTTCCCCTCTTCAAAATAATAATTTGCATACGGGAATTTACCACAGCATCGTTTTAAATTAGCAAAATCACGATATCTGCCTTCTAATTTCACACGTTTAATAGCTTGTTTAAATAATTCTTTATAAAACATATCATATTACTCACTTTTCAAAAATAAGTTCAAATTAATACGATTCGCGCCCAAACCTATTTTGAAAATACCTATACCTTAATCAGTTATATACTTTTAATTACCAAGCATACATATAAATCCTCTCCAATACCATGACAAATTCTCTATCATGACATTAGATTTAACAAATCATTAATTTATCTCTTTTCTAAAGTAAAATCAGATATGAAACCAGTTTTTTCTAAAATTATCAAAACTAAATAAATAAGGAGATCCTTAAAACAAGGATCTCCTTATGATATGTTATTACGTCAAATAGATCTATTCTTTATAAAAAATCTATCGCCTATAGGCGATATCTGATATGATCAGACCAATATCGCTCTAACTTGACCAATGTTGTACTAACATTTTCCAGCTCTTCCTTATTAACCCCTGCGACAGGTTCAAGAGAAGTTAATTGTCTATTAAACAACTCCATCAACATATCCCGTATAATACAGCCATTTTCAGTTAAGCTAATTCGAACAGATCGTCGATCTGTATGGGAACGCTTATGCCTGATATAACCAGATTCTACAAGTTTTTTAAGGTTATAAGAAACATTAGAACCCAGATAATGACCTCTTGAACGCAATTCTCCTGCTGTTAATTCAGAATCACCAATATTAAACAGTAATAATGCTTGAACACTATTAATGTCTCCACATTTTTTACGATCTAGCTCATCTTTAACAACATCAAGAATTTGACGATGTGTTCGCTCAACCAGACTCAAAATCTGAAGATACTCTTTTTTTAATCCCACCGTTTCAGCACTGTTGTCAGTCTTGGACGGGGCAAGATTTGTAGCTACCATAGCTCACCTCAAATAATTTTATCCCCAATAATACTCTAAAGTTTATCTTACTCTACAGAAATATATAAATAATTAATCTGAAAATTTTTTTTGTCCTTCAATTAAATTTAATATTCCTGAAAAATCACTATCCCCATTTCCATGTAAAGAAAACAAGGAATATAACGCCTCAGCTTGATTTCCCAAAGGAATAGACGCATTAACTGAATGCGCTGCCATTTGGGCAAGTTTTAAATCTTTTAACATCATTTTTGTTGCAAACCCTGGTTTATAACCCTTGTTTGCAGGACTTTCTGGTACTGGACCTGGAACAGGACAATACTGCGTCATTGACCAACACTGCCCAGAAGATTTTGAAGAAACTTCAAAAAACTTATGCACATCCAATCCCAGCTTTCTGGCAAGTGAAAAAGCCTCACACGTACCAATCATTGAAATTGCCAAAAGCATATTATTACAAATTTTTGTCGCCTGACCCGCTCCATTCGTACCAACATGGACAATAATCTTTCCCATGCTCTCAAAATAGTGATAGCAGGCTTCAAAACCATTCTTGCTTCCGCCAACCATAAAGGTTAACGCTCCCTTTTCAGCAGCAGCAACACCGCCTGAAACTGGCGCATCCAATAATGTCAATCCTTGCTTTTTTGCTTGACTTGCCATTTCTTTCGCTGTTTCAACATTAATTGTTGAACAATCTATTAACAGAACATGTTTTTCTATTAAATTAAAGATTTTTTTATATATAGAACGAACAATCTGACCATTTGGTAACATGGTTATAATCGCATTTTTATCTTGAATAGCCCCTTCTATTGAAGTGGCTATCTGCGCACCCGACTTTGAAGCTTCTAAAACTGCTTGCTCAGAAAGGTCGTAAACCTCAACTTCAATACCAGATTGCAACAGATTCCGAACCATTGGCAATCCCATATTCCCAACCCCGATAAATGCAATCTTATCCATAATGAACTCCTAATTTTTTTTTACCGATAGCTGTAACCTATTTTATCAAAGAATAAAATAGGTTATGAATAAAAAATCTATGATTTTAGCCAAACTATCTTTTTTGTTTCTTTTATTTATACATATCCGAATAAAATAATTTTTTTTAGTTATCTTCAATCTTAAAAAAAATAAATCGCCTATTTTTTTTTAATCTATTCTTAAAAAAATATAGGTTTATATTTAGTTCCAATTCTGTTTCTCTTTATTTTCCGTATTAATCAAAATTATTAACCTGTTTTAATTTTCTATATTGTCAATCTTTTCAAGCATTCTAACAAACCATAAAAACCTTATTCAATAAAGAATAAAGGTTTATATGTATGAATTGGTTGAAAAAAAGACGAAATCATTTCATCTGTAATCTCTGAAAATTTAGAAGGATTCCATTGAGGATGATAGGCTTTATCAATCACCACAGCTTTAACGCCTTCATAGAAATCTGTTGAATGTAAAAAATGCATAGAAATATATAAATCCTGGCTTAATACTTCACGTAAGGACATTTTAGTTCCTTTTTCCATCGCTTTTCTAGTTAAAGCTAGACTAAAAGGCGCTTTTTGGTTTAAAATTTTTAACTGTTTTATAGCCCATTCATCTTTTGCATCTTCTAATCGTTCAATTAGACTTTCCAAACGGTCAATATTGTTAAAATACTGCCTGATATATGTCAAAATCTGCTGATAGTCCTGATGTTTAACAGGAGTTGAAAAATCAAATAATAGCGTTTGAAGTGCTTTATCAAAATCAGAAAGATTCCAGTCCTTCTGATCTGATAAGCTGATAATCGCTTTAATCAACTCTCTTTGTTGATGGTCAGATAGATAATGTGTTGCAAGATTTGCACTTAAAACCTGATCTCCTTTTAGTCTTCCTCCTGTCAAAGCAAGCCAGTTACAAACTGGCAGCTCCAGACGAGACAGAAAATAAGAAGCTCCAATATCTGGAAAATAACCAATTCCCGTCTCTGGCATGGCAAATAAGGTTTTATCTGTACAAATTCTATATTTTCCATAAATTGAAACACCAACACCTCCCCCCATTACAATACCATCCATATAAGCAATATAAGGCTTTGGATATTCTGCAATTAAAGCATTTAATTGATATTCTAAAAACCAGAATTGATACGGAATTTCAAACTTGCCCTGAATGCCATATTCATACATCATACGAATATCTCCCCCTGCACAAAATGCGCGATCCCCTGCACCGTCAATCAGTACTGCCAAAATTTGATCATCTGTTTTCCAGCGCTTTAAAGCATGAATAATACTTTCACAGATCTCATAAGTTAAAGCATTCAACGCATTTGGTCGATTAAGCCTTATTCGACCAATTCTACCTTCAACAAAAATATGAACTTCTGACGTATGATTTATCTCACTCAAAACATCACCTCTATAGTCAAACCATTTAAAATATTAAGAATACAATTTCTTTATAATTTCTATAAATTCATGCTATGATTTTTTATATAACTTTATCTATAACGACACCACATTTAAACATATTATTTACCTACACATCAAGCTCTCACCTCTTTATTTAAACCTTAGCATTTTACTCTATTAACAGGCTCATACAAGACATGTATATACAACGATTTTTTTATAAAAGATAGATAAAAAAAACTTATTTAATATATTCTTTTAACTTATAAATACTTTTAAACAGAATATAAAAAAACGCCATCCATATTATAACCTTTTATATATAAACCAGTTGTTTGAAATGCTCAATTTCTTATTTCATTACTGATTTAACCTTCTGGAAATAATCAACCGCATAATTTCATTGGTTCCTTCAAGAATACGATGGACTCTCAAATCCCTCAAAATTCGTTCAATTGGATAGTCTTTCAAATAACCATACCCGCCAAATAATTGTAATGCCTGATCTGTAATCTGAAAACAAACATCGGTTGCAAACCGTTTTGCCATGGCGCAAAATTGAACCAAGTCTGGATTTTTTTGATCCAGTGCCATCGCTGCTTTATAAACCAATAAACGAGCGGCTTCCAATTCCGTTGCCATATCTGCAAGTTTAAAAGCATTTGCCTGAAAATCACAAATATATTTACCAAATTGCTTTCTTGATCGTGTATATTTAAGAGATTCTTCCAGTGCTTTTGCAGCTCCTCCCAAAGAACAAGCCGCAATATTAACTCGCCCCCCATTAAGTCCCTGCATTGCAACACTAAATCCATCTCCTTCATTTCCTATTCTATTACGCTCTGGAATACGGCAATCATCTAACATTAATTGTGCTGTCGGTTGGCTATTCCAGCCAAGCTTTTCTTCCTGAGCTCCAAAAGAAACTCCCTGACATTCCTTCTCGACAAGAAACGCAGAAATACCTTTCACGCCTGCTTCACCCGTTCGAGCCATTACAAGATAAAGATCAGAAACCCCACCTCCAGATATAAAGCTTTTACTTCCATTTAAAAGATAATCTCCACCTATTTTTTGTGCGCGCGTTTTTAATGATGCAGCATCAGAGCCAGAATTTGGTTCTGTCAAGCAATAACTGGCAATTAAATCAAATTTAGAAAGAGGTTGAAGCCAGATTTTCTTTTGCTCTTCTGAACCAAATTCATCAATCATCCAGCTGACCATATTATGAATTGATAAAAAAGCAGATGTTGAAACACACCCCATTGATAGAGCTTCAAAAATAAGTGCTGCTTCAAAACGTCCCAAACCAGATCCGCCATAGATTTCACTTGTATACACGCCTGCAAATCCAAGCTCTGCTGCCTGTTTTAATTCATCTATTGGAAATTTTTTTGACGATCCCATTTAGAAGCATTCGGTTCAAAAACCTGGCTGGAAAAATTTCTTGCGGTCTCAACAATTAATTTCTGATCTTCATTAAGTTCAAACTGCATATTTTGATTAATCCTTTATAGATTTTAATACTAAAAACTGGCTTATCAATTCTATCTGTGTTTATAAAATCCTGTTTTTTATATTTAATACGCGATCTTAGCATAAGCAATCAGGATCATTTTCTATCTCAATATTTCCTAATAAACCTTGGGAAAAATGATCCGTTTTAAAATTTTCTAATATGAGTAAACCTTCTCGTTTTTTTATACTTATCTATTTTAAAAATATGTATTTTACGAATACGCACACTATCTATGGGTTGGAATGATAAAAGAAGCATTTCCAGTCAATTCCTCCCTTTCTGACCATCTGGCTGTAACCGTCTTAATTCGTGTATAAAACCTTACTCCTTCCATGCCATGCTGATTCATATCTCCAAATGCAGAACGCTTGCAACCTCCAAAGGTATGATAGGCAACAGGCACAGGTATCGGGACATTGATTCCAATCATACCAACATTAACCTGTTGTGTAAAAGCATGCGCTATTGCGCCTGATTGTGTATAAATTGTAACGCCATTTCCATATTGATGACAGGAAGGATAATGAATGGCTTGCTCAAAATCATCGGCTCTTAGAATTTGTAAAACAGGACCAAAAATTTCTTCCTGATAGCTTTTCATATCTGTTTTAACATAATCAAATAGGCTGGGACCTAAATAATAGCCTTTTTCAAATCCTGCTTTCTGCATTGAAAACTGACGTCCATCAATTAATAATTCCGCTCCTTCCTGTTCACATAAATCAATATAGTCAACCACACGATTTTTATGGACTTGGCTTACCAAGGGACCATAATCTACATTCTGATCTTGCGGTTCTCCAATTCTCAATGCCTGAATCTCTGGAATTAATGCCTCACGTACAGATTGAGCGGTTTGTTCTCCAACTGGGACAATCACAGGCAACGCCATACATCTTTCTCCTGCTGATCCATAAGCAGCACCAATAATTTCTTTTACAGCCTGTTTGAGGTCGGCATCGGGCATAATAATCGCGTGATTTTTTGCGCCTCCCATTGCTTGAACACGTTTGCCTGCTTTTGCTCCTTTTTGATAAACATAATGTGCAATATCTGAAGAACCTACAAAGCTAATCGCCTGAATAGAAGAATGCTCTAATAATGCATTAACCGCTTCTTTCCCTCCATTAACAAGGTTTAATACACCAGCGGGCAAGCCTGCTTCAAGCATTAACTCACAAAGACGTAAAGGAAGGGAAGGATCCTTTTCTGATGGTTTTAAAATCATGCAATTTCCTGTAGCAATTGCAATTGAAAACATCCACATCGGAATCATTGCTGGAAAATTAAAGGGGGTAATGCCAGCAACAACGCCTAAAGGAACACGCATGGAATAAACATCAATATATGACGCTGCCTGATTGGTAAATTCTCCTTTTTGTAAATGTGGAATACCACAGGCAAATTCAACAACATCAAGCCCTCTTCGAATATCTCCTATGGAATCATTTAGAATTTTTCCATGCTCCGAAGATAATAATTTTGCCAATCCATCCATTTCTTGTTCGACCAATTCCTTAAAACGAAATAAAATTTGGATGCGTTTTTGAGGATTCATTGATGACCAGACAGGAAACACCTTTAAAGCAGACTGAACAGCAAGATCAATTTCTTTTGCTTGTCCCATACATAATTGAGCTTGAATCTTGCCAATGGCAGGGTTATAAATATCACTAAAACACTCCGCAGTCTCAACATGCTCTCCATGAATAAAATGACCAATTTTTTTCATATATTCTCCTTATGTGAGAATTTAAGATTTAGATAAAACGATATCATTATAAGAAAGCAAAATAAGAAAGCAAAAAATCTATTCTGTAAGGATAAGCTCTCCCAAAGGCATTAAAAATAAATTCCCATACTCTATTATTATAAAAAACGATGCTTCTAATATATACTGAATAATAACAATCAATCAATCCATTATCCTAATAATCTACAAACCTTGCAAAACAGAATTAATTTTAAAAAATACTTTTTAAAATCAAAAAATGAAATATTTACTAAATCAAGCAAGGCTGAAGTTTATTTAAAGCTTGAAATAAATCTTAAATAACGATAAAGATCATTAACATAAATTAGACAATGTATTGTAATATTTAAACCCAAAGAGAAAATCTGATATATGCGACATAAAGCCCCATAAAATCAGCCTTTAGAAAAAGTACAGTATAAAATATAACTAGAATATCATAAAGATAATATGGACGATTTAAGCATGAGTATACACTTTCCGACAACCCGACATAGAAGATTAAGACAAACTTCATGGGTTCGAAAACTAACCCATGAAACACGTTTAAGTGTAGATGATCTAATCTGGCCATTAATTGTTTCTGACAATGTGAAAGCAACTCAGCCTATTCATTCCATGCCAGGAGTTTACCGTCTTGATCTTGATCATGTTGTAAAAGAAGCTGAAAAGGCTAGATCTCTGAAGATTCCTGCCATCGCTCTTTTTCCTCATATTTCTCCCAATAAAAAAACACCAGATGGAAGAGAAGCCTATAATCCAAATTCGATTATTCCAAAAGCCGTAAAAGCCATTAAATCCGCTGTTCCTGATATTGGCATTATCGTTGACGTTGCTCTTGATCCCTATACGGACCATGGTCATGATGGAATTTTAAAAAATGATAAAATTCTAAATGATGAAACCATTGATAAGCTGGTTGATGTTTCGCTTTTACTTGCAGAATCGGGTGCTGATATTATTGCGCCTTCCGATATGATGGATGGTAGAATTGGCGCCATTCGAAAAACAATGGAAAATGCAAATTATCATGATATTATTATTCTTTCTTATGCCGTTAAATATGCATCTGCTTTTTATAGCCCATATCGAGATGCAATTGGAATTGAAACCTTAAAAGGAGATAAAAAAACCTATCAAATGGATCCTGCAAACGCTGAAGAAGCTATTCGTGAAGTAGAGCTCGATATTCAAGAAGGTGCCGATATGATCATGATTAAACCAGGTGGATTTTATCTTGATATTATTCGTGCAGTTAAAAAGCGATTTAAAGTACCAACTTATGCGTTTCAAGTTTCTGGTGAATATGCAATGATGACCTGTGCAATTAATCATAAATGGGTAAATAAACAATCTTCAATTTTAGAAAGCATGCAAAGCTTTAAGAGAGCTGGAGCAGATGGAATTTTAACCTATTTTGCTCCTATCGTTGCAAAATATTTACAAAATGAATCCTAATTTACATAGGGAATAATATTTATATCAGAAAATAAAGAAACTTATTTTTAAACGCTCCATTTTATTCGGAGATACGCGTTAAGTAAATTTCAATCAAGCCATTAAAAATATAACCAGAAAAACAGGCTATAATAAATAGATTCAATCTCTAAAATCTAAGAAACCAATACCTATCATCTCTCTTATTTTAAAAAATAACCAAGCAAGAATTCTTTGTAAAAAAATACATTCCTCTAATCTATTTATAAAATATGGAAAAAATATATCAAAGACAACACCCCCTTATATCATGATATAAGGGGGCTTTTAAGAAATACAATACATTATTTCTGGACTTCAAAATGATCTTCTTGCATAACCCATGTTTCATTTGTAATAATGCCTTTTGCTAAATTCATCCGCCAATCAGATTCAAGCCGTGCAGTTTTGGAATCAATGAATGTAATTTTTGGATTAATATACTCAATATCACTAAATCCTTTTTTAATAATATCTTCCCAAAATGCCTGAATATCCGTGTGTCCATGATAAGTTCCAAAAGGCTTGGCAACCATTATTGCATCAGGTAAATAATGTGTCGCAGTACTTTTTTTTGCATCACCAGAATTAAATGCCTTCTGCCAGCTTTTACTTGCAGTCTGCACCGCTTCACGTAAAGATTCAAATTGTGCAATTTCTTTAAGAACTCTAACAACTTGATCTGGCATAGAAAACACAGGTGCATGACTAGCATCTAAACTAAAAACATATTCTACAGGCTGGTTTTTAACCATTGCTCGTTGAATATTAACGGGAATAGCATTATCTTTTGTACATTCTACATAATAACGTGGAATCTTCCCATATCTTTCCTTACTTAAAGACAGTTTTTCGCCAAATGGCGCCGTTGGCTCTGGTACAAGGAAAGGCTTTGCTGCCTGAAATGCATCACCTGGTACATCAGCAGCAACCGCATTATGCAACGCATCTTCAGAAATTGAAACAGTGGTTTTATCTTCTGAAAAAACAAGATTATTTAAAACCTCAGAGGTTTTTACATTCTGTGTTGCGTCAAGAAATGAAACACCATCAGGTAACATAAAAGCACAAAGATAAACAATCGCCTCAATTTTATCAGGACGTGCTTCAGCAACCTGACTTGCAACAACACCACCAAAACTGTGACCAACCAAAATTGTTTTTCCCTGGTTTTGGTCAAGAATATCAGTTATTGTCTTAACATAGTCATTTAAAGAAATATGGGCTGGATTATCTCCATTCTTTTCGCCATGCCCTGGTAAATCAGGAGCATTAAAATCATATCCTGATGAGTTAAGTTCTTTGCCAACAGATTGCCATTGCCAACCTCCCATCCAGGCTGAGTGAATAAACGTAAAATTTTTATTGTTTATATCCATAACTGATCCTTTCTTAGCCATGATTTCCGATGTTTTAGTTTTATCAGAACAGGCTGTAAAAAAACAAACAAAATAGTAAAAATCCCAAATATCCTAGATTGAGCCTCCCCAAATTTAATTTGATCATTGTAGAATCCTTCTCTTATAAATCTAATAGATAACAATATATTATTTACCTTAACATATCCGTTATTAGCATAATAATATATGTTTATAAACTCATAATTATAGCTTCTAGATAAAATAATAGAGAAAAATATAGGCAAGTTTATTTTTAATCATAGTTTTTAATCATACTGTTTTTTAGTGTTCCAAACTAAAATAAAACTATTTTTATTCTAAAGCTTATATAAAAAATTTCAATACTTCTGTCAAATAAAAAGGAATAAAATATCAAAAACACTTTTTGATATTTTAAATTTTACATATAAAATGCATTAAAGCGTTATTTTATTTCTTTTAAAACACTCTTTCTTACCCCAAAATATAGAGATTGATATAGAGTTTCTTAATTCATGGTGTTTTTTATAATTAAAGCCTAAATGTTTTATACTTTGCTATGCTTTTTGGTAGTTTTCTTCAGCAAGAATTTGCTCCAGAGTTTACAAATTATGTCCGTAATTTCCATAAATTTCATTTTGATCGTTTGCTAATCCAGATTGCGATTTCTAAATCTTTCCTTTTTAGAAATTTTTGTACAAATTCTTGACCCGTAATTCCTTTACATAGGAGAAAACTCCAGAATTATAATAATAAAATCCATTTGACTTTTTTAGTAAGAAATCAGACATAAAATAAAGTTTTGTATATAAAAATGTATGTAAAGATGTATCAAATTTTTTCTTTATTCTTATCAAGAAGTTATTTTTTATTTTCAAAAAGTCTTTAAAAATCAGGAAGTTATGAATATAGAAATGATAAAAAAAATGGCGCGAGTGACGGGATTCGAACCCGCGACCTCCGGCGTGACAGGCCGGCACTCTAACCAGCTGAGCTACACCCGCTATAAATCAACTCGCGCATAAAGTCATATACGTGCTTATATCATAACCGTCAATAGACTTTATTACAAATTTTCACCTGGAAAATATTTCTTTAACAAGAAATACATATATCTTTTGATTAGAATCCAAAGATATATGTATTTTTTACGATTATTTAGAAAACTCATCTATTTTTTAAGAAGAAAAAATACTCTAAAAAACTAGCTAATTATATTTCATTCAAACCTGTTTCTAATCAAATATGTATTAGGCAATCTTTATTTTTCTACCTTGTCTGGAGATTATAAAAATATTCTTGTTTATAATCCAACACTTGCTAACCCTACTAAAATATTACTTGTTGTTTCAATTTCAGAAGCTGCACTAACTGCATTCGAAAGCATTTCAGAACCAGCTTCAGTGTTTATTCCAACACTCTCCATTTCATCAGAAATCAATGAAGAATCTAAAGTGTTTAGCTCCGTTGCATTTTCTTCAGATAAATACTGATCAAGTTCTTCTATAAATTGATCAAGATCAAAATTTTGATAATGATCCACATCTTCTTCCAAACGAATAGCAGATGGTAATGAACTATCCGAATCTTCACTATTTTTTATAGTTTCTGCCATTTTTTTATATATTGGATGATCTTGAATTTCCTCTAATAATCCTTTTTGTTCCCCATGCTGCTTTAATAAACTTCCATTATTTTGCTTTGATTGTATAAGACGAATTTTTTCAACTGGCTGTTTTGTTACTTGAGCAGATTCAGATGGAAGAGTTTGACCTTGTTCAAATTCATTCTCCCCATTAACCATGCCAATTATTGTATTTATATCTTCCTGTAATTTAGGAGCTGATTTTGTCAAAGACTGTTTGTTTTCTTCTGAAGATGAAGGAATATACTCAATTGACCGTTTGGTAATATGATGCTTTTCAAAAGACTGTAAAGGAGACAGATTCATATCTGGGCTTCCTATTTCCTTTATATCTGTTTGTTTTATGCTATTTTGTTCTTTGTCTTCCTGATTAAAATCAGAATGAACTGTTAATACAGGGTTTTCTTCTGATTTTGATAACTTACTAACTTCTTTTACAAAATTAATAATATCCTCTTTTTCAAGTAGAGTATCATATTTTTGATACGCATTCTGATAAAGTTTATAAGCAAAATAACTGGATAGTGATTTTCCATCTATACATAATTCAGAATTATTTTGAATTGGATTTAATGGGACGGTCTTACCAATATCCTGTTCTGGACTAAAAATCACAAAAAATTTAGAAAAAGAAAGAGGGTCGGGTTTTTTTTGTAAAAATAGCATCTTTATCGGGATCAATATAGCGAACACCATCATTGTGTTCAAAATCTGCTATTTTTCCGTAATTCCAAAATGGAATGGGGGCATCATAATCCCAAATAAATCCATATCCTTTTTCATGAAAATAACCTTTTATATCACGATAATATTCATGGTTTTTTAGTTTTTCTATATCAAGCTTTTGATAATGACTTGTAGCACCACCAAATATATTTTCACCATAAAGATAGCCATAACCCTTTGGGACATATACAGTATCAATATCTTGATAATATTTATTACCTGGATCTCCAAAAGTAGAAAATTGTGCCCCTGTTATCGTATCTCTGTAGAAATAATGTCTGGCATTCGAAGAATCTGGAATACCATCCCCATTTTTATCTCGATATCCGGATGGAATATATCCCTGTCTATGATACACATTTCCATTCGCATAAAAATCATAATAACCATAACGAGCCATAAGATTACTCCTAATGATAAATTATATATGAAATTGAGTTTAAATCATAACAGACATATAATAAAACTTTCATAAGTTTATGATTAAAGACAGATGTTTCTTTTATATAAAGGAGAAAAAAATTTAATTAAAAAGAATGAACTGTATTATATAATAATAAATATTAATCTTAATATAAAATATAGACGTGTATTTTTATTATAATACCTTAACATATAACAATCTTATTTTATTCTTCTTGGTAAAGTCAAAATTTTACTCTCTAAATTCAGATGGCTCATTTTCTGCTTTAGAATTCATTAGAGATAGAATACTTCCTATGGAACCAAAATAAATGCTTGATACGTTATAAAGAATACCAGATTTCAGCTTCTCATATAATCTACCAAAAATTAACAGAAGATATAATTTTACCAAGAACTTTGAAATCATTCTTTTTGTCTTTGAATAAACTTAAATCAAGCTGATAGGAATCATATGTTTGATTATACGAAGAAACCAAAACAGAATGATTGGGTATTTTTTCTAGCTTTTTGATATAAATCTTATCTTGGGCTTTAAAAGCATAAACCTTACTATCTAAAATTTCTTTTTCAGCATGATTTATCAAAACAAGATCTCCTGTTTTAAAAACAGGCTCCATAGAATCTTCTTGAACCGTTAAAATAGACAAATCCTGATATAATAAGCCCTTCTTGTTTAACCAATCACGGCTAAAAGCAATTACAGGTTGATTTGTTTTATTCGTCTGCATTTCTAATGAAGGATTTTTATCCGTTTTATAATACTCAACAAGAATATACCTGGAATTCAACCCCATAGGTTCTTTTCCAGTAATCAAATAATATGGATCAATTTCTAACACAATTGCCAAAGATTCAAGTGTTGTAATACGAGGAGAAGAGGTTCTTCCTTGCAGAATATTCCTAATTGCATCATGTGCAAGACCTGCTTTTTTGGATAGGCTTGCCGCAGATAAACCTAATTCTTCAAGTCTAATCCTAATTCGATCTGCAATTCCTTTGGAAAAATACTTCATGATTTTTCTTTAAATCTTTAATTGGCATCTTTAGAGTATTAATCAAGCTTATAACTCTAATTTAAAAATTAACTCTAAATATATTAAAAAATAAAGCAATACTATATGGAAATTGAGGATTTATTTTAATATCAGAATTAAAAATATGAACGGTTATAATCTCTATTCTTCTATGTAGAAGAAGAATCAGGATCAAAAACAATCAGAAGGTCATTCTGTTGAACCAGGCTGTTTTTTTCAATATTAACTTCTGAAATAACTGCATCTTTATTTGATTTGATTGTCATTTCCATTTTCATGGCTTCTAGTATTAATAATGGTTGATGTTTTTTTACAAAATCTCCTTTTTTTACAAAAACAGAAATTACACGTCCTGGCATGGGAGATTTAATATCATAATCTGTTTCTTCAAAAGAAGAATGATCCTTATCATCATAATAAGGGCTGGCAACCAATTTTACAACGCCATCAATTGAGATTAAAAATAGGTGTTCATGATCTAGACTCAAAATTTTTGCTTGAATAATCCAAGACTGTTTGAGCTCATTATTCAATCTAAAACTCAAATCAAGATTATTCTGCTCTGACAAAACATAGGTTAACTCTTGTATGCTATATTGCTGATCCTCATATAAAATCAAACAAGATGACAAATCCTCCAGATTGCCTTGAATTTCAATCCTTTTAATTTTTTTTTCTATTTCGAAACAATCTATCATATGTTGAGAAACATCTAGAAAAAAGCCGTTTAACTTATCCCATGGATCATATAAATGATTTCTATTTTGTTCTCTGGACAATATTAAACGAGCAAGACCTGTGCTGATTGGCCAATAATATTCTGCTAAAGGCATTAAAAGTTTATTTCTGTTTTGTTCTATAAATCCCGTATGATAGCGATTTTCTAAAATAGATGGATGATTTAACAAGCGATATATAAATGCAATATTTGTCTTTATAGGCCAGATTTGAATTTGATTTAAAGTTATCATCAATTCTTTTAAAGCTTGTTTTCTTGTTTCTCCCCAACTGATTAATTTCCCAATCATGGGGTCATAATAGGCTGAAATATAATCACCTGACTGAACTCCAAAATCTGCAAAGCAATATGAACCAACCTCCATGCTTTTTTGATTGCTTATTCTATTCTGTAAGGCATTCCAAAAATTCTGACGCTGAGCTGAAACAGAGTTTGGCAAACGAATAATCTCTGCCTTTCCCACAGAAGGTAAAAAATTGTTTTCTGGATCTTCGGCATAAATTCTTGCTTCAATTGCATGCCCCTTACATACTATTTCTGATTGTTTTGGTATTAATTCTCCAGAAGCAATCCTAAACTGCCATTCAACCAAATCAATACCTAAAATAGATTCTGTAATTGCATGTTCTACCTGTAAGCGAGTATTCATTTCCATAAACCAGAATTGGTCTGACTTTATGCCTTCTTTTCCACTTACAATAAACTCTACCGTTCCTGCATTTATATAATTAACTGCTTTTGCTGCTTTAAGAGCAGCTTGTGTTATTTCTTTTCGAACTTGATCTGTCATATCACAGACAGGTGCCTCTTCAATGATTTTCTGATGTCTTCTCTGAATAGAGCATTCCCGTTCATATAAATGAATTATATTTCCAAATTGATCTGCTAAAATTTGCACTTCAATATGGCGTGGATCCTCTATATATTTCTCAATTAATAAATGATTATTTCCAAAAGAAGCGTTTGCTTCTCGTTTTGCAGAAGAAAAAGCCTCTTCCAATTGATTCCGACATGTTACAAGACGAATACCTTTTCCGCCTCCTCCCATAGATGCTTTAATCAGCACAGGATAACCTATTTTTTCTGCTTCCTGTTCAAATTTCTTTAAGCTTTGAGCTTTTCCATAATATCCAGGCGTAACAGGAACACCAGCTTCAGACATGATTTCCTTTGCTAGATCCTTTCTTCCCATTGCTCTAATGGCTTCAGGATCAGGACCAATAAAGCAAACATTTAATGCTTTACAAGCTTGACAAAAATCTGCATTTTCAGATAAAAAACCATAGCCAGGATGCACTGCCTCTATTTGCTCTTTTTGAAGAACATCCAAAAGTTTCTGCTGATTTAAATAACTTTCTACAGGAAGATTATCCCCAATATAAATAGATTGATCTGCCTGTTTGACATAAAGAGATTGTGAATCAATCTCTGAATAAACAGCAATTGTTTTAATGCCAAGTCTTTTAGCCGTTTGAATAATTCTAAGAGCAATCTCACCTCGATTGGCAATCAAAACAGATTTGATCATATCTTCTCTCTTTATCTCAAAATCAATCGCATTATCCATACAGAAAGAAGATCGTGTTATCTATATAGAAAAAGATTGCTATAAGGCAATTTTTCTTGAATTTAAAAAGAGCCTTCTTAATTCTAAGATCCGCTATTAAATAAAAATAATCTGTGTTAGCGTTTTTTCACTTAAGGTTAAAATTCAAAAAATCATATTTTTAAATTTTTAAACCTGATTATTATTTGTTTTAAACTTCTTTAGCGAATTTATTTTACCCAGTTTGCTAAACGTTTTTCAAAAAATGCCTCCACTCCTTCTAAAGCTTCCTTGCTGGCTCTTCTTTCTGCCAATTTTCTGGAAACCAGTTCGATTTTATCTTGCTCTGTTATCTTCTCTGAGAGCTCCAAAATTAGTTTTTTAGTTTCAAAAATTGCCCCTGGTGCATTTTGAAGTAATCTTTTAGCATATTTATCAACCATCTGTTCCAATTCCTCTTTTGTCTTTGCCGTCTGATATATAAGTCCTATTTGTTTTGCTGTCTTTGCCGTAAATGTGTCTGCGCTAACAAAAAGAGTATTTGCCTTATGAACCCCGATTGCTTTGATAATATAAGGAGCAATACTTGCTGGAATTAACCCAAGTTTTACTTCAGAAAAACTCATTTTAGTTGAATCTACAGCAAATGCCATATCGCAGGCTGCAAGCAAGCCAAGCCCACCTCCAATTACAGCGCCATGTGCAAGCCCGATTGTCGCTTGTGGCAACATGCTTAATTTATAAAATAATCTCGCAAAAAAAGTAGCATCTTTCTGATTTTTTTCAATTGATTCTTGCCCTTGTTGTCGCATCCATGCTAGGTCTGCTCCTGCACAAAAACAAGAGCCTGCCCCCTTAATAATAATAATTCGTACCTGATTGTTTTTTGCCAAATGATCAAATATATCAGACAATGTCTCGATAACTTCCAGGTTAAAAGCATTTCTTTTTTCAGGTCTATTCAAGATGATATTGGCAATTCCCGAAGAAGAAGATTCCAATAATACTGTATTTGAATTTGACATTCCTTTAATCTCCAAATGGTTAACAATCCATCATTTTCAAAAATAGAATTATCTTTTATTACATTCTAAACACACCATATTTTGTTTTTTGAATAGGAGCATTCAAACAAGCTGAAATAGAAAGTCCTAAAATATTTCTGGTCTCTACAGGGGCAATTATTCCATCATCCCATAAATGAGCCGTTGAAAAATAAGGAGAGCTTTCATGCTCATATGCTTTTAAAATTGGTTGCTTGAAGTCATTTTTTTCTTGTTTAGACCATTTTTTATTTAATTTTTTTAATTGAGCTTCCTTGACTTGTGTAAGAACACTCGCAGCCTGTTCTCCGCCCATAACAGATATTTGTGCATTAGGCCACATATATAAAAAACGAGGAGAATATGCCCTGCCACACATTCCATAATTCCCAGCACCAAAAGAACCACCAATAATAATTGTTATTTTTGGAACTTCAGCACAGGCAACAGCTGTTACCATTTTAGCTCCATCTTTTGCAATTCCACCTGCTTCATATTTACCACCAACCATAAATCCTGAAATGTTTTGTAAAAAAATAAGTGGAATAAGCCGCTGATTGCAAAGTTCAATGAAATGAACACCCTTTAAAGCAGATTCTGAAAATAAGACACCATTATTTGCAATAATACCAACAGGATACCCCCATATATGAGCAAATCCACAAACCAGAGTTTGTCCATAGCGTGCTTTAAATTCATGAAATTCAGAGCCATCAATAATGCGCATAATAATTTCTCTGACATCATACGGTTCTTTTAAGTTAGATGGAATAATCCCATTAATTTCTTCAATTGAATAATATGGAGAAACAGGTTTTTTCTGATTAATATCAAACTTGTCTGCTTTTCTCAGGCAGGATATGCTTTTTCTAATCTGAGATAAAGCATGTTGATCATTTAAGGCATAATAATCTGCAACGCCAGATTTCTGCGTATGAACATCTGCGCCTCCCAAGGTTTCTGCATCAATCACCTCACCTGTTGCTGCTTTAACCAAAGGGGGGCCTGCTAGAAAAATAGTGCCTTGATTGGCAATAATAATGGTCTCATCTGACATAGCAGGGACATAAGCACCCCCTGCCGTGCAAGACCCCATAACAGCCGAAATTTGAGCAATTCCTTCTGAAGACATTTTTGCCTGATTATAGAAAATACGCCCAAAATGATGTTTATCAGGAAAGACATCGGATTGATGTGGTAAATGAGCTCCTCCTGAATCCACCAGATAAATACAGGGTAATCGGTTTTCAAAGGCAATCTCTTGAGCTCTTAAATGCTTTTTAACCGTCATTGGGAAATAAGTTCCCCCCTTAACTGTTGCATCATTTGCAATAATCATGACTTCTCTTCCAGAAACACGGCCAATACCCGTAATAAGACCTGCACCATTAATCTTTCCATCATACAAATGATACGCTGCCAAAGGCGATAATTCCAAAAAAGAAGAGCCACAATCTAATAATCTCAAAATACGCTCACGTGACAGTAATTTACCTTTTTCCAAATGTTTTTTCCGTGCCCGATCACTTCCACCTAATGCAGATTCCGATATTCTTGTTTTTAAGTCCTCAACAAGCCTGTTCATCGTATTTAGATTAGAAATAAAGGATTGATCCTGTGTATTGATTTTAGAACATAATCTCATTTATTTAACCTGATTTTAAAAACTGATATAATAATTCACCTAATAAAACTTCTCTTAACAGATCAATCCTGTTTTATCTTTATTTAAAAACTTAACGATCCTTGGTTTCATTAAATATTTCTCGTCCAATTAGCCAACGGCGAATTTCTGATGTTCCAGCCCCTATTTCATATAATTTAGCATCTCTTAATAATCTGCCTGTTGAATATTCATTAACATAACCATTTCCACCAAGACATTGGATCGCTTCATTGGCAATTCTTGTTGCACGTTCTGAAGCAAACAAAATGGCGCCAGCGGCATCTTTTCGGGTTGTTTCACCTCTATCACAAGCCTTAGCAACCGCATAAACATAAGACCTTGCCGCAGAAAATTCAGTATACATGTCTGCAATCTTACCTTGCATTAACTGAAATTTACCAATCGGGTTTCCAAACTGTTTTCGTTCATGAAGATAGGGAAAAACAATATCAAAACAGGCTTGCATAATACCTAAAGGTCCCGCAGCCAAAACAGCTCTTTCATAATCCAGACCTGACATTAAAACAGCAATACCTTCATTAAGCTTTCCTAATATATTTTGTTCTGGAACCTCCATGTTTTCAAAGACCAATTCTCCTGTCTCAGATCCTCTCATTCCTAATTTATCTAGTTTCTGCGCAACAGAAAAACCAGGCATATTTTTTTCAATTAAAAATGCAGTTATTCCCTTTGATTCAAGATTAGAATCCGTTTTGGCATAAACAATCAATACATCTGCACAAGGACCATTTGTAATCCACATTTTATGACCATTTAAAATATAAATTCCATCTTTCTTTTGTGCTTTTAAACGCATAGAAACAACATCCGAGCCAGCATGTGTTTCTGACATTGCCAACGCACCAATTGTGTTACCTGAAATCAGATCTGGAAGATATTTCTGTTTTTGAGCCTCATTACCCCATCGATTAATCTGATTAACACATAGATTAGAATGAGCGCCATAAGACAAGCCAACAGATGCAGAAGCCCTTGAGATTTCTTCCATGGCAATAACATGTTCAGTATAACCAAGACCGGAGCCACCATATTTCTGATCTGCCGTAATCCCTAATAAACCAAGCTTGCCTAATTCAGACCATAAATATTTGGGAAATTTATCATCAAGATCTATTTTTTCTGCAATTGGAGCAATTTGCTTTTGAGCAAAATTCCGAACATTATCGCGAATTAAGACTGCATTTTCACCAAGGTCATGATTTAATTGAGTATATTCTGTCATGCCTTATTAATATCATTAATATATCAGAATTTCTACAAAATTTTCAAAATTAATCCTAAGCCTGTATAAATCCTAAAAACAAGAACTTGTTATATAGAGCTGTTTATTAATTAATCCTCAAATGCAATAATAACAACTTCCTGTTTTTAGATATTCCTCATCAAATTACTATTTTTTTATTCTCATCTTAATTTTTAAATTAAATTTAATTTGTTAAAATTGAGCTTGAAATATCTGAATATTTTGCGATTTCAGATAATTTATTTCTTAAAGCATGATCTTCAAATTTAAGCTCATCACGTAATTTTTTTTCTTTCTTTGTATATTTTTTTCCAGTTTCTTTTCTAATATTTATATCATGATCATCATCATGATCATTATGATGGTTTTTATACCAAAAATACAAACTAAATGCTGTAATCAAAACGCCTGAAAGCATACTAAACATACTCAATTTAATAGGAATATAAGGAATTTGAGCATGCATCATATAGGTTATAATACCAAACAGGGCAATACTTAATCCTACTAAGGTTAAAATTGAAAAAAATCGTGTTGAAGAAGCATCTTCTTCAATAAACGGATGATGGATTTCCTGAGCAGATGGCTCATGCGCATCATCATATTTTTTAGGCTCCATATCCTGAATAAGACTAATTTTCTGAACCCCATTATTATCCGTTTGAACGATTTTGTTTTCATCTTGAAATACTGGTTTTTCCAAAGATTCTTCTGGAATAAATTTTTTAGCCTGTTTGCCCGTTTGTTCTCTAACATAATCAGAATCTGATTTTTGCACATCATTTGAACGGCTAATATCCTTGGATAAATCAGAAATTTTCTTTGTTAATTCCTCT
Source organism: Maricaulaceae bacterium (assembly GCA_965183855.1). GTDB lineage: Bacteria > Pseudomonadota > Alphaproteobacteria > Caulobacterales > Maricaulaceae > CBCYMI01. Next base: position 28,686 of record CBCYMI010000036.1, read on the forward strand.
TCTTGATCCTGTTTCGTTTCTTTAGCTAAGACCTTTTCTTTTTGAATATTCTGTTTGGATGAATCTTCATATAATTTTTCAATTCCTATTTCAGGCCAATCCCCTGTTTGTTTCTCTGGTATGCTTGATATTATTGATGAATCCTTCAGATTGGATTTTGAATCTTTTTTCAAATTTTCTTCTTCAACAGGAAGAACAGAATTGCCCTCTATCGGTTTTGAAGGCTCAGACAAACTACCAATCCGTAATGCATATGCTAAATCTGGATGCACATTTAATTCTTTTCCACAGGCTTTTAAAACGCCTTGATCGGGTGTTAAAAATAAAGCTTTCTCAGCTGAACGACGACGAACAAGTGCATCAATTAACTGAATTTGACCTGCAATTTCTGCCCGTCTCCAAATATCGAATGCTTCTGCCGCTTTTAATGCTTTTCCAGCGTTTAAATGTCTAAGAATGTCCGATTTTAAAAAGTTCTTTTCTCCAATATTAAATACCAAAGAAACTAACGCATCAAATTGATTTTGAGAAAGAACCGTATGAATATATGTATTTAAAGTTTTCTCAATAGAACGCAAATCAAATCTCAGTAAAAGATGACCTTCTTCATATGTAATTCTAAGAGATGGCTTGCTTTTTTTTACATGACCATATCCAATAAGCCACTGACCATTAGGTGTTTTCTCAGCCTTTTCTTTAAATCCTTCAAAAGCTTTAATTAATCGCCATGCTGTTAATGAAGATTTCATCATGCTTATACTCACTTAATTTAAAAATATTTTGTCTCAAATTGAAACAATCCTTAAACTCTTACACAATACCTTGCAAGTTTAAGACCAGAAAACAGGAATATTTAAAAACTGAAAATGAGAAATGAATTCATCAGTAGATCTAAAATAAAATCAGAGTTGCAAGTCCCAAAAAGACGAAAAAACCAACAACATCTGTAACCGTAGAAACAAAGACAGAAGAAGCAACAGCGGGATCTGCTCCTAAACGATGTAAGATTAAAGGAACATAAATACCCGCCAACCCTGCACATAAAAAATTAATGATCATGGAAATCGCTATTACAATAGATAATTGATAATTTCCAAACCAGAGATAGGAAATAGAAGCAATTAAAATTGAAAAAAACAAACCATTAACAAAAGCAGATAAAACTTCTTTTCCTATAATTCGTCTTGCATTTGATTTTGTCAAATCACGATTCGCAATTGTTCTAACGGCAACTGCCAATGCCTGAGTTCCTGCATTTCCTCCCAATGAAGCAACAACTGGCATTAAAATAGCAAGGGCGACCAATTTTGCAATAGAACCTTCAAAAAACTGAATAACAAAAGAAGCAAAAAGAGCAGCAATTAAATTAATTAACAACCATGGAAGTCTGGCTTTTACAGTTCCAAATACATTATCTGCCAATCCAGACTCGGAAACACCTGCCAAAGCAAGCATATCTTCTGTATTTTCCTCTTGGATAACTTCCAAAGCATCATCCACTGTAATCATACCAATTAAACGATTGGTTTTATCAACAACAGGCGCTGAGACTAAATGATATTTCTCAAACAAATAAGCAACTTCTTCTTGATCCATATCCGACTTAATTAAAACTGGTAATTCTTGCATGATATCAGATAGTTTTTGCTTTGATTTTGCCTTCAATAAATCAGATAATACAACAGAGCCAACAGGTTTCATTCTAGGGTCTACAATATAGATTTCAAAGAACAAATCAGGCAATTCTCCTTCATAGGCTCTTATATATTGACTAATTTGCTCAACTGTCCAAAATGGAGGAGACGCAATAAACTCACCCTGCATTAATCTCCCAGCACTTTCTTCATCATAAGAAAGACTGGTCTCAACAACATGGCGATCCTGATGGGAAATCGCTTCTAGAACCTGTTCTCTTTTTTCTTCATCTAACTCATCAACCAATAAAGCAGCATCATCAGATTCTAACTCTGATACTGCCATTGCCAGCTTGGTAACAGGAAATAGAGGCAAAAGACCAGATCTCGTATCTGTTTCCAGCTCTATTAATACAGATGTATCAATAATATCTGGAACATAATAAATAAGAATTTTTCTTTGCTCCAAAGATAATTGCTCAATAATATCTGCAATATCAGCAGGGTGTAATGAAGATAATAAAGATCGAAGCAAAGGGGCATCTCGATCACTAATTCCACCAATAATACGAGCTATAAATTTAGGATCAATATCAATACGTCCATTGTTTTTTGGAAAAACAGATTGAACAACACGGTTATTATGATTTGTATGCTTCATTCTGTCTTCTCCCAAATAATTTAGAGTTTCTATGAATACATTAAAAACCCATCTTTCAAGAATTTTATTTTTAAATTTATTTTTTTCTGTATTCTATTTAACCTTTTTGATTTTTAAAAAGATATAGAGAATTTCTATGATAAAACATGCGTTAAAAAAATAAATCCTAAAAATGAATTATAATGATATAGGATTCAAAATCCATTTAAAAATTAATGTAAATATCAAAATGAAATCAGATTGTTTTTTATACTCTTTATTAGTTATAAAGTGTATGTCTAATTGCTCGATCTTGAAAAATATTTTGTACTAAAGATTACTATATTTTTGAGTATAGTTATTTTAATTGTTTAATTTATTTTTTAAGAGGTTATTATTATGGCACAATATGGAACACGCAAAACCCATAATGGATATGAAACTGGAATTGTTAGCGGATATGTTTATGATCAAAATACGGGTGTTCATTACTCTGGTTCTCCAACTCATTTTAAAGAAGAATTTAGTCTTATCGGTCTTTGGACATCAACTCGATCTGTCTATGATGATGTTCGCAATTATTATATCCACGCAAAAGATTATTATGGAGAAGGTGAACATTTATATATCCAAAAAGGAACTGGATATTATATTTTTGAAGGAGCATCTGGAGAAGGCGTAAGATGGTTTGGTCGATTTCCGTTTAGACCTGATTTTCAGGATAGCAATGGCTATTGGCATGAAAAGGATCATGGCTTTATTTGGGATAGCGATGCTCCTATTCCATTTTATAATTATGGAAAGGTTTCAGATTTTGAGCGAAGTGATGGCGTTCGCTATATTGATCCTGATGGAAATGGTGTGTTTACAAAAAAACCGAATCCCTTATCTTTTAATCAATTTCTTGCACTTTATGATTCAGATACAGTCATTACAAACGAAGATTCATCAGAAATATTTCTTAAACTCAATGGTAGAAAACTGCCCGCACATCTTGCACATGAAGAATATTTAAAAGAATATAATCATCATGATAGTTTGATTAAACCGGAAGCTGTTCTGCGCTTGATTGATCGTTATTCTCATCATTTTTCAAAAGAGCCTCTAGATTATGATACATTTCTGAACCTATTTGATCAAAGTGAGATTATTAATCCAGAAGATTCTTTGGCTCCAAATTTGGAAGCAGAAATTAAAATCAATGGATATCAAATTTCTGCCAATCTGGCTCATGAGTTTTATTTGCTGGAGTTAAAAAAACATCCAAACCTATCTGAAGCTGAAACCATTCATGAATTCATTGGCTTTCTTGCAAAAAAATATCATGAACACAAACAACAAGAAACAATTTCAAGACCTGATCATGACCATATTCATTCTGATACAGATAGCAATTCTAACAAAAATCCTATTGTAGAATTATCACCAACAGAAGTTAATATGCTGCCCAATAATAGTTTTCCAATTAATATTCCAGGGGCACAACCAAGAGCTAGAACACCTCATAATGATAGCTCTTCTTCAAATACATCAAATTGGGGAGAATATTCTACAGATCAGGATTCTGAGCTTCAATTTCCACTGGAAGTTCATGGAAACACAACTGAAGATTCAGCTTATGACCCAAACAGTTCTCAATTTTCATTCAGTAGTGAGCCAGAAGCAGAATCTCCAGTTGAAGGCGCGGTTGGAGGAATAGATCCTAAAACAAGTTCACCCAAAAACAATTATATTCCTTTAGATTTCGATGAATCTAGCCCAAAGGTTGATTCTGATATTCAAAGAAACGCAATTCTTAGAAGATTATCAACAATTGAAGAAGAACATGCTCACTCAGATTCTTCACAGGAAGAAATGCAAGATCATGCCAGTTCTGATCAAACAGTCAGACAACAAGGCGCAAGACCTAAACAACCAAGATTTAATCTTGAGCATTTAGAAGAAAGTGAAGATATTTCATCAGAAAACAGTAGTTTTGACCAGAACGAACATTTAAGACAAGGAGCAAAACCAAAACAACCAAGTAATTCACCTTCCGTACATAGCGATTATGAAGCAGATACTGAGTATGAATATTTTGAATTACATTCAGATCAAATGCAGGGTTATGACAATCCTGGCTTCGAACTATCAGACGAAATTGAGCCTGTGTATAATCAACCAGAAGCGGATTTATCTGCAAGCGATGTGATAGATTATGGTGTAGATCTAGAAACAACAGAAAGCCCTGTATATCTGATTAATGCTATCCTTTTAGGAGGCTAATTTACTTAATAAAAAAGAGCATGATTTTTTTCATGCTCTTTTTTCTATAGTATAATTCTATTATTATTCTATAATAGCAATATGCCAAAAACAATTAAGCTCCTATTGCAATAACTGCAATTTCTTCTATTGTTTCTACAGGAGTTAATCCCTCTTCTATATCTTCTATTCCTGTTTCAGCAATAGGAAGTTCACCATCTGTTTCTTCAAGAATGGAAGGATTTATTCCTGAATGCTCCCCTTCCATGTTTTCATCAAGACTATTTAAGTCATTTTCCAGTTTTTTATCAAAATCTGCTGAAATTCCTTCATCGCTTGAGACAGAAGAAGCAATATGATCTGAGCCTTCCTGGTCAAGTTTTGTTAACTCATTTTCCAGTTTCGTCTCAATATCTGTTTTTACAGATACATCTTCATCAATTGAATTAGAAGAAGATGAACCATTCAAAGTCTCTTCATCCATTGCTTTGTTAAACTCAGTTAAAAGTTTCTTATATTTCCCTGGATTTTCTTCCAGCATATTTCCGAGATCTTGTTTTAATCCTTTTAGAATATCTTCTGGATTCTGATTTTTCAAAAACGAGCTTTTATCTTCTTCCAAGATTTTCTCATAATAAAATTTTTCAAGAGGATCAAAATCATCTAACTTACCTATTTTCTGAAACTCAGCATAACTCTTATTAAATTTTTGAGACATTTTTGTATAACTATCCAATTCATTATAGTTTATATTAAGTTCAGTTTTTTTAAGATTGATCTCTTTTTTCCCAATATTTTGTATAATTCCATCATATATCTCATCCAGATTTTCTAGATTTTCACTATTGGTAATATCTTTTCCTAACTTTGCTTTAAATTGATTATAAAAGTCTTTTTTTCCAGAAAAACGAAGATTAACTTTTTCTTCTCCGAGTCTATCAAGTCTTTGAACTCTTGTTTTTAAGGTTTCAAATTTCTCTTTTGATACTTCATAAAAGCTTTGCTCAGCAGGATCATTTTTATCAAATCCATTATTGATTCTTTTAAAAAACCTATCAAACGTCCGATCAAATTCTTTGTCTTCAATTCCCAATTCCGAACCAAATTCTTCACTTTCAATTTCCAAATTTGGATCTAGCGTATCTCGGTCATCAAAAACAGTATCAAGGTCATCAGAACGATCATAATCTATCAGTTTATTATACTCATTTCTTACTCTATCCGCTGCTTTATTATAAGTACGAAGCTGATTATAAGAATTTTCAGATAATTCTTGTTCATCCAATCCTTTTATCTCTTCATATATCTCTTTAACTTCTTGTTTTGAAAAATGATTTATAATATTTATAATTACTGATTTCCTTTTTAAAATTTTCAAAATATGAATCAAAATCAGGATCAACAGATTCTATTTTTTGTTTGCCGTATTCATTTAGTTTCTCAATATTGTTTTTAAGGCTTCTGAAATTCTCCCTAAGTATTCTATACTCATCATAATTCTTCAAACCAAGATCTCCATTATTCTTACGAAACCAATGATCAAATTCTTGTTCAAACTCATATTCTTTTAGTTCTTGTAAATATGGATTGTATTCTGGTTCAGCTTCTTTAAACATTTCCCAGTTTTGCATTTTATTTTCTTTAAACGCATCAAATGGTTGAAATCCATCTTTATCCGTTT
>CBCYMI010000037.1:0-63583 GCA_965183855.1 Maricaulaceae bacterium
AATCAAGAGAATATGGGGAGGCAAACCCAAGCCTAACAGGTATAATTACAGGCTTTAAGCTGGGTCAAGATTTAAGCGTATTAAACACAGCGCCAAGCTATGCCACGACAGCGACACCATCTAGCGATGTTGGAAATTATGCGATTACTGCCTCTGGTGGCGCAGATCAAAATTATGCCTTTAATTATACGCAAGGAACACTGAGCATTAATCAAGCAATGCTTAATGTGGTAGCAAATGATCAATCAAGAGAATATGGCGAGACCAATCCAAGCCTAACAGGCACAATTACAGGCTTTAAGCTGGGTCAAGATTCAAACGTATTAAACACAGCGCCAAGCTATGCCACGACAGCAACACCATCTAGCGATGTTGGAAATTATGCGATTACTGCCTCTGGTGGCGCAGATCAAAACTATGCCTTTAATTATACGCAAGGAACACTGAGCATTAATCAGGCAATGCTTAATGTCATGGCGAATAACAAATCTCGGCTTTTTGGGGAAGAAAATCCTGTCTTTGATGGTATAATTTCTGGGTTTAAACTTGGACAGACAAAAGATATATTAGAGAATGCCAGCTTTGACTATGCTACAGATGCAGGATTGGAAACTTCTCCTGGAAAGTATGATATTACTATTTCTGGTGGGGGTATAGAACAAAATTACGAATATCAAACTGTGAGCGGTATTTTGACAATAGAGGAAACAAACGAACTTCCTAAAACCGTTGAAATGGTTTCTAATTATTCTCTATTAGGCTCTGGTATAAATAATGGTATTCCTGTTTTATCAAATAATCCAAGAATAGAAGAAGATGCAGATAATACTGTTCGAAGAGAAATAACGGGTTTGGTTCGTATTACTGATTTTCTTTTTGCAGATGGTCAGCTTATGGATTTATTTGATTTTTCCAACCCAAATAATAAATAGAATTGATTTTTGGTCTTAAGAACGAAATAAATAATGGACATTAAAGATTGTTTTATTATCTTTGGAGCAATCTATTTTTTTCGTATTCTTATTATATTTCAAGTATTAAGGATATATTTTAATCTGGGAGATATAAATATATCCAGCTTGGTTTGAGCTAATTTATTTATATAATTATATAAATGATATTATATTAAAAATAGCATAAGGCATGTTTGTTTAAGGTAGTAAAGGTTATCATTTTAGATCATAAATCAGAGAATCCAACGGGCAATCAGAGATAGTCTTTATTACCAGATGGAAGCTTGTTTGGAAAAACCTATGCTTTAAATTCACCTTCTATAATCGCTGCAGGAAATTGGTTTGTTTATGAAACAACAACGCGTCCTGTATTAGTTTATAATCTTGGTAATGGCAGTGTTGAATATGGGGAGACATATTCAGGAAATCACACTTCAACCTATTCATCTGGTCTTGTCGGCGATGACCAATTAACAGATATTGGATTATCAGGTTCTGCTATGCTATCAACGAGCTATACGCAAGGAGATGATGTGGGGTATTTATGCAGGAGCTCTTACAGCAAGCCAGGCTAGTTTATTAACGAAGCTTGGATATCTTTTCAGTTTAATGCTGGGGATTTAACGGTTACCAAAGCGCCCCTCAGTGTTGTTGCAAACAATCAATCAAGAGAATATGGCGAGACCAATTAAAGCCTGACAGGTATAATTACAGGCTTTAAACTTGGAGAAAATGCAAATGTATTAGACACAGCGCCAAGCTATGCCACAACTATGGTATCTAGTGATGTTAGAAACTCTCCCATCATGGTTTCTGGTAGATCAGACATTAATGATAATCTTACAAACAATACACCAGCTATTTTAACGATCAATAAAGCTATCCTGACTGTTAAGGCAAATAATAAATCTCGACTTTTTAGAGAAGAAAATCCTGTTTTTGATAGTATAATTTCTGGGTTCAAACTTGGATAGATAAAAAACATATTAGAAAATGCCAGCTTTGACTATGCTACAAATGCAGGATTAGAAACTGCTCCTGGAAAATATGATATTACTATTTCTGGTGGGGGTATAGAACAAAATTACGAATATCAAACTGTGAGCGGTATTTTAACAATAGAAGAAATAAATAAACTTCCCAAGACCGTTGAAATGCTTTCTAATTATTCTCTATTAGGCTCTGGTATAAATAATGGTATTCCTGTTTTATCAAATAATCCAAGAATAGAAGAAGACGCAGATAATACTGTTCGAAGAGAAATAACGGGTTTGGTTCGTATTACTGATTTTCTTTTTGCAAATGGTCAGCTTATGGATTTATTTGATTTTTTCAAATATAAAAAATAAATAAAATCAGGATCTTATTTTAAATACTAAATAGCTAATAGGAATTATAGGCTATTTTATTGTTTTTAGAATCGTCTATTTTTTTCGTATTCTTACTAGAATTTAAACTTAAAAATATATTTTATAAAATATAAATATGTTAGATTAGCCTGAATCCAATTCATTGTTTATGAATATACAAATAGTATAGATACTACTATTTAGCAGACAAAATAAGCTTTTAGTATTGAAATAAAATCATGAATTTCAAATCACCTTTTTTATCTTAATCTAACGATATAACCAATTATTTTATTCTTAATAAAAAATTCAAATATAAAAACATCCATTTTTTGCTCATAGCAATGTTTTCATTCCTATTAGAGGTCTTTTGTAAAAAGCACACATTTTAGTTAAGTTTGTGTAATATTGATTTAACTTTAAATTAATTACTTTATGTAATAAATGCAAATAAAAAATAAGCTAAAAATAGCATAAAGTAGGTTTGTTTAAGGTAGTAAAGGTTATCATTTTAAATCATAAAATGAGGACTTCATCTTGAAACGACATCTTAAATGCCTGCTAAAAAACACCTCTTTTTTATCTAATTCAATGATTGGAATTACAAGCTTTTTTGTCTTAAACACACAAGCAATTGCAAATCCAGTTAAAGATCAGATTATCAAAGGAACCGCTCAGATTGAACGGGCTGGAAAAAAACTGAATGTCTATCAGTCTACTCAAAAAGCCATTATTAACTGGAAATCCTTTGATATTCAAAAAGATGAACATACGCAATTCCATCAACCCAATCAACAAGCAATTACCCTAAATCGAATTAAGGATACAAAACCTTCCGATATCTTGGGAAATCTTTCTGCGAATGGAACCCTTGTTTTAATTAATCCCAATGGCGTGTTCTTTGGTCCTCATGCAAAAATAGATGTAAATGGGTTAATCGCGACCAGCACAGATATTGATGATACTGCTTTTATGAAAGGAAGGCTTGATTTTACCAAGCCTGGAAAACCAAATGCAAGTATTCAAAATTATGGAGCAATTACGGTAAAACAAGCGGGACTCGTTGGGCTTGTTGCTCCTGGCGTGATAAATCAAGGAATTATCACAGCACGTCTTGGGAAAGTCGCGCTTGCATCAGGAGATTTATTTACCATTGATCTTTATGGAGATGGATTGCTCTCTTTAAAACTCAGTGATCAGGTTGAAAAACAACTCGTATCCAATACAGGATTGATAGAGGCAAATGGGGGCGTTATTGCCTTAACTGCCGCTGCAGGTAGGGAAATTGTTGATAGTCTAATTGTAAATAAAGGGATCTTACAGGCTCAAACCGTCAAGGAAGTATCTGGGAAGATTATTTTATCTGCAAAAGGCAGTAATGCGGTTTCAGGTAATCTTACAGAGAATAAGGGTAAGAAAGAAGGAAAAACGCTTGTTTTACATAAAGGGATTATCGATGTATCAGGACGAGATCTTGGAGAACAAGGCGGAGAGGTGCAAATCATAGGAGACCAGATTGGTATTCTTGATCATGGTGTGATTGATGCTTCTGGATATTCTGCTCCTCAATTTTCAGATGGCTCCCTCTCCACAATGGAAGCTATTTTATATTCTGTTCATGCGCAAAAAGGCACGGCAAGCATGGATATTAATGGAAGAGTAAAGAGCCATCAGGAATTTCTATCCAGTCCAAACCGTGCAGGGGGAAGTATTAGAATTGGTGGGGATTATTTAGGAAAAGGCTCTTTTCCCGCCGCGCAATCGGTTTATGTTTCCAAAAACGCGAGGATTTTAAACAATGCTTTATCTAAAGGGGATGGTGGACGTACCATTATCTGGAGTGATGATCAGACCTATTTTGCAGGACTTGTTCAATCTCGTGGTGGGGAGCTTATTGGAAGTGGTGGTTTTTTAGAAACCTCTGGAAAACAGGGATTAATGGCAAAAGGCTATGCAGATTTAAATGCGCCTTATGGGCTTAAAGGAACATATTTATTGGATCCTTCTGATATTAGCATTTATGGAAATGTTGATCCAAAGACACTGAATCCTGATCATGTGTTATGGTTAGATGCTTCTGATTCTTCTACATTAATAATTGAAAATAATAATACAATTACTGAATGGCGTGATAAAAGTTCCAAGAGTCATGATTTTTTTCTAAATGAAGGAAAGCCTGTTTTAAAGTCAGAATCAATTAATGGTCTAGATGTCGTAGAGATTGGTAATAATGAAAGAATAAAAACGGCAGATAGTAATGATATTAATCTTAATAACCGTAATGAATTCACACGTTCTTTTACATTTAGAACAGAACCGAGCGTTCAGCCAAGACAAATTCTTTATAAGGAAGGAGCTCAAGTCAATGGGTTTAGCATTTATGTAGAGAAAGGTGTTTTATATGTCGGTGTTTATAATAATTATGGATCTAATATATCTTATATAGAAAAGCCTGTTGAAGGAGATCGTGTTTATCATGTGAATGCAAATTTTAATACAGATCAAAATAAGTTTGAAGTGAGTATTAATGGAGAGGTTTTTACTCAAAATGCTCTAGGAATGTCTGTAGAATGGAACAATCACCCTGGTGATATTGTTTTTGGTGCGACAGATGGTAATATTATTAATCATTCAAGTCAGGCTTTTGAAGAACACAGAACAATTTCTGATATTGCAGAAGCTATTTTTTATAATGCGAGCTTAACGGAAACAGCTCGCCAATTATTAGAGCAATATAGTTCTGAAAAATGGGATATTGAATTGACAACTCTAGGAACAGGCTCAACAGAAGCAGAACGTGCCATGGCTTCAGATGGGTATTCTGTGTTTACAACCCGATATCTCGAACGCTTGTCTGAAGGGGCTAATATTGTCCTTCAAGCTGATAATACCATCACGCTTGATCTTAAAGGAGATAGCTTAAACCTATCTGATGATCGTTCCATTCATCTAACAACGACAACAGGAAATATCCTAACTGCTTCTACAGGCAGTATCTTAACCAATCGGACAGGATCAGGTGGAAATATAAGCTTTGCATCTGGAAATAATATACAGTTTGATCATGATTTTACTCTAAGTGCGCAAAATGGAGGAGAGATTACTCTATCAAGTTCTGCAAATGGCAGTATTGAAATTGCCAATGGCGTAACCCTTCAAATCCCTTCTGGAAATCTTGAATTGGAAACAAATAATTATACCAATGCTGGCAACATAACAGGAAATGCAAATGGTCAATTCAGCTTTAGACAAAAAACAGCAAATCTAACCTTGGGTGTTGGCAGTGGTGGCAGTCCTGATATTTCATTATCCAATCTTCCAACTGCCTTTTCATCTTATCAGTTTGGACGTTCAGATGGAGGAGATATTTTTAATTATACAGCTTCTTTTGATGGCAATGTTTCCTTTTTATCTTCGGGTCAGTTTATAAATGAAACGGCAATAATAAGCACGGGTAGTTTCCTGGTTAATGTCGGTGGAGATCTTGTTTTAAACAATACAATTACTTCAAATGCGAGCGGTTTGGAGGCTTTGGTTTTATCAGGTGGTGGGAATTTTCTAAATTCAGCAGGTGCTTCTGCTTTATCTGCTCCAAATGGGAGATGGTTGGTATATTTAGAGAATCCAACGGGCAATCAGAGACAATCTTTATTACCAGATGGAAGCTTGTTTGGAAAAACCTATGCTTTAAATTCACCTTCTATAATCGCTGCAGGAAATTGGTTTGTTTATGAAACAACAACGCGTCCTGTATTAGTTTATAATCTTGGTAATGGCAGTGTTGAATATGGGGATCCATATTCAGGAAATCACACTTCAACCTATTCATCTGGTCTTGTCGGCGATGACCAATTAACAGATATTGGATTATCAGGTTCTGCTATGCTATCAACGAGCTATACGCAAGGAGATGATGCGGGTATTTATGCAGGAGCTCTTACAGCAAGCCAGGCTAGTTTATTAACGAAGCTTGGATATCTTTTTCAGTTTAATACTGGAGATTTAACGGTTACCAAAGCGCCCCTCAGTATTGTTGCAAACAATCAATCAAGAGAATATGGCGAGGCTAATCCAAACCTGACAGGTATAATTACAGGCTTTAAACTTGGAGAAAATGCAAATGTATTAAACACAGCGCCAAGCTATGCCACGACAGCGACACAATCTAGCGATGTTGAAAATTATGCGATTACTGCCTCTGGTGGCTTAGATCAGAATTATGCCTTTAATTATACGCAAGGAACACTGAGCATTAATCAAGCAATGCTTAATGTGGTAGCAAATGATCAATCAAGAGAATATGGCGAGACCAATCCAAGCCTGACAGGTATCATTACAGGCTTTAAACTGGGAGAAAATGCAAACGTATTAAACACAGCGCCAAGCTATGCCACGACAGCGACACCATCTAGCGATGTTGGAAGCTATAATATTACTGCCTCTGGTGGCTTAGATCAGAATTATGCCTTTAATTATACGCAAGGAACATTGAGCATTAATCAAGCAATGCTTAATGTCATGGCAAATGATCAATCAAGAGAATATGGCGAAACTAATCCAAGCCTGACAGGTATAATTACAGGCTTTAAACTTGGAGAAAATGCAAATGTATTAAACACAGCGCCAAGCTATGCCACGACAGCGACACAATCTAGCGATGTTGAAAATTATGCGATTACTGCCTCTGGTGGCTTAGATCAGAATTATGCCTTTAATTATACGCAAGGAACACTGAGCATTAATCAAGCAATGCTTAATGTGGTAGCAAATGATCAATCAAGAGAATATGGCGAGGCTAATCCAAGCCTGACAGGTATAATTACAGGCTTTAAGCTTGGAGAAAATACAAATGTATTAGACACAGCGCCAAGCTATAACACTAGCGCTTTACAATCTAGCGATGTTGGAAGCTATAACATTACTGCCTCTGGTGGGTTAGATCAGAATTATGCCTTTAACTATACACAAGGCACGTTCACGATTAATCAGGCAATGCTTAATGTGGTAGCGGACAATCAATCAAGAGAATATGGCGAAACTAATCCAAGCCTGACAGGTATCATTACAGGCTTTAAGCTGGGTCAAGATTCAAACGTATTAGACACAGCGCCAAGCTATACCACGACAGCGACACCATCTAGCGATGTTGGAAGCTATAACATTACGGTATCTGGTGGCTTAGATCAGAATTATGCCTTTAATTATACACAAGGAACACTGAGCATTAATCAGGCAATGCTTAATGTCATAGCGGACAATCAATCAAGAGAATATGGTGAGACCAATCCAAGCCTGACAGGTATCATTACAGGCTTTAAACTTGGAGAAAATGCAAACGTATTAGACACAGCGCCAAGCTATAACACTAGCGCTTTACAGTCTAGCGATGCTGGAAATTATGCGATTACTGCTTCTGGTGGAGCAGATCAGAATTATGCCTTTAACTATACGCAAGGAACACTGAGCATTAATCAAGCAATGCTTAATGTGGTAGCAAATGATCAATCAAGAGAATATGGCGAGACAAACCCAAGCCTGACAGGTATCATTACAGGCTTTAAGCTGGGTCAAGATTCAAATGTATTAGATACAGCGCCAAGCTATGCCACGACAGCGACACCATCTAGCGATGTTGGAAATTATGCGATTACTGCCTCTGGTGGAGCAGATCAGAATTATGCCTTTAACTATACGCAAGGCACGTTCACGATTAATCAGGCAATGCTTAATGTCATGGCAAATGATCAATCAAGAGAATATGGCGAGATCAATCCAAGCCTGACAGGTATCATTACAGGCTTTAAACTTGGAGAAAATGCAAACGTATTAGACACAGCGCCAAGCTATAACACTAGCGCTTTACAGTCTAGCGATGCTGGAAATTATGCGATTACGGTATCTGGTGGCGCAGATCAAAATTATGCCTTTAATTATACGCAAGGCACGCTCACGATTACTCAAGCAATGCTTAATGTCATGGCAAATGATCAATCAAGAGAATATGGCGAGGCTAATCCAAACCTGACAGGTATAATTACAGGCTTTAAACTTGGAGAAAATGCAAATGTATTAGATACAGCGCCAAGCTATAACACTAGCGCTTTACAATCTAGTGATGTTGGAAGCTATAATATTACTGCCTCTGGTGGCGCAGATCAGAATTATGCCTTTAACTATACACAAGGCACGTTCACGATTAATCAAGCAATGCTTAATGTGGTAGCGGACAATCAATCAAGAGAATATGGCGAGGCTAATCCAAACCTGACAGGTATCATTACAGGCTTTAAGCTTGGAGAAAATGCAAATGTATTAGACACAGCGCCAAGCTATAACACGACAGCAACACCATCTAGCGATGTTGGAAATTATGCGATTACGGTATCTGGTGGCTTAGATCAGAATTATGCCTTTAACTATACACAAGGCACGTTCACGATTAATCAAGCAATGCTTAATGTGGTAGCGGACAATCAATCAAGAGAATATGGCGAGACCAATCCAAGCCTGACAGGTATAATTACAGGCTTTAAGCTTGGAGAAAATACAAATGTATTAGACACAGCGCCAAGCTATAACACCACCGCTTTACAGTCTAGCGATGTTGGAAATTATGCGATTACGGTATCTGGTGGCTTAGATCAAAACTATGCCTTTAATTATACGCAAGGAACACTGAGCATTAATCAGGCAATGCTTAATGTGGTAGCGGATAATCAATCAAGAGAATATGGCGAGACAAACCCAAGCCTGACAGGTATCATTACAGGCTTTAAGCTGGGTCAAGATTCAAACGTATTAGATACAGCGCCAAGCTATAACACTAGCGCTTTACAGTCTAGCGATGTTGGAAATTATGCGATTACGGTATCTGGTGGCGCAGATCAGAATTATGCCTTTAATTATACGCAAGGCACGTTCACGATTAATCAGGCAATGCTTAATGTGGTAGCGGACAATCAATCAAGAGAATATGGCGAGACAAACCCAAGCCTGACAGGTATCATTACAGGCTTTAAGCTTGGAGAAAATGCAAATGTATTAGATACAGCGCCAAGCTATAACACTAGCGCTTTACAGTCTAGCGATGTTGGAAATTATGCGATTACGGTATCTGGTGGTGCAGATCAGAATTATGCCTTTAACTATACGCAAGGCACGCTCACGATTAATCAAGCAATGCTTAATGTCATAGCGGACAATCAATCAAGAGAATATGGCGAGGCTAATCCAAGCCTGACAGCTATCATTACAGGCTTTAAGCTGGGTCAAGATTCAAATGTATTAGATACAGCGCCAAGCTATAACACTAGCGCTTTACAGTCTAGCGATGTTGGAAATTATGCGATTACGGTATCTGGTGGCGCAGATCAAAATTATGCCTTTAATTATACGCAAGGAACACTGAGCATTAATCAGGCAATGCTTAATGTGGTAGCGGACAATCAATCAAGAGAATATGGCGAGACTAATCCAAGCCTGACAGGTATCATTACAGGCTTTAAGCTTGGGGAAAATACAAATGTATTAGACACAGCGCCAAGCTATAACACTAGCGCTTTACAGTCTAGCGATGCTGGAAATTATGCGATTACGGTATCTGGTGGTGCAGATCAAAATTATGCCTTTAACTATACGCAAGGCACGCTCACGATTAATCAAGCAATGCTTAATGTGGTAGCAAATGATCAATCAAGAGAATATGGCGAGACCAATCCAAGCCTGACAGGTATAATTACAGGCTTTAAGCTGGGTCAAGATTCAAACGTATTAGACACAGCGCCAAGCTATACCACGACAGCGACACCATCTAGCGATGTTGGAAATTATGCGATTACTGCCTCTGGTGGAGCAGATCAGAATTATGCCTTTAATTATACGCAAGGCACGTTCACGATTAATCAAGCAATGCTTAATGTAGTAGCGGACAATCAATCAAGAGAATATGGCGAGGCTAATCCAAGCCTGACAGGTATCATTACAGGCTTTAAACTGGGAGAAAATGCAAACGTATTAAACACAGCGCCAAGCTATGCCACGACAGCGACACCATCTAGCGATGTTGGAAGCTATAATATTACTGCCTCTGGTGGCTTAGATCAGAATTATGCCTTTAATTATACGCAAGGAACATTGAGCATTAATCAAGCAATGCTTAATGTCATGGCAAATGATCAATCAAGAGAATATGGCGAAACTAATCCAAGCCTGACAGGTATAATTACAGGCTTTAAACTTGGAGAAAATGCAAATGTATTAAACACAGCGCCAAGCTATGCCACGACAGCGACACAATCTAGCGATGTTGAAAATTATGCGATTACCACCTCTGGTGGCTTAGATCAGAATTATGCCTTTAATTATACGCAAGGAACACTGAGCATTAATCAAGCAATGCTTAATGTGGTAGCAAATGATCAATCAAGAGAATATGGCGAGACAAACCCAAGCCTGACAGGTATCATTACAGGCTTTAAGCTGGGTCAAGATTCAAATGTATTAGATACAGCGCCAAGCTATAACACCACCGCTTTACAGTCTAGCGATGTTGGAAATTATGCGATTACGGTATCTGGTGGCTTAGATCAAAACTATGCCTTTAATTATACACAAGGCACGTTCACGATTAATCAGGCAATGCTTAATGTGGTAGCGGACAATCAATCAAGAGAATATGGCGAGACAAACCCAAGCCTGACAGGTATCATTACAGGCTTTAAGCTTGGAGAAAATGCAAACGTATTAGATACAGCGCCAAGCTATGCCACGACAGCGACACCATCTAGCGATGTTGGAAGCTATAACATTACTGCCTCTGGTGGCTTAGATCAGAATTATGCCTTTAATTATACGCAAGGAACACTGAGCATTAATCAAGCAATGCTTAATGTGGTAGCAAATGATCAATCAAGAGAATATGGCGAGACCAATCTAAGCCTGACAGGTATAATTACAGGCTTTAAGCTGGGTCAAGATTCAAACGTATTAGACACAGCGCCAAGCTATAACACTAGCGCTTTACAGTCTAGCGATGTTGGAAATTATGCGATTACGGTATCTGGTGGCGCAGATCAAAATTATGCCTTTAATTATACGCAAGGAACACTGAGCATTAATCAAGCAATGCTTAATGTGGTAGCGGACAATCAATCAAGAGAATATGGCGAGGCTAATCCAAGCCTGACAGGTATCATTACAGGCTTTAAGCTTGGAGAAAATACAAATGTATTAGACACAGCGCCAAGCTATAACACTAGCGCTTTACAATCTAGCGATGTTGGAAGCTATAACATTACTGCCTCTGGTGGGTTAGATCAGAATTATGCCTTTAACTATACACAAGGCACGTTCACGATTAATCAGGCAATGCTTAATGTGGTAGCGGACAACCAATCAAGAGAATATGGCGAGACCAATCCAAGCCTGACAGGTATCATTACAGGCTTTAAGCTGGGTCAAGATTCAAACGTATTAGACACCGCGCCAAGCTATACCGCGCCAAGCTATACCACGACAGCGACACCATCTAGCGATGTTGGAAGCTATAACATTACGGTATCTGGTGGCTTAGATCAGAATTATGCCTTTAATTATACACAAGGAACACTGAGCATTAATCAGGCAATGCTTAATGTCATAGCGGACAATCAATCAAGAGAATATGGTGAGACCAATCCAAGCCTGACAGGTATAATTACAGGCTTTAAACTTGGAGAAAATGCAAATGTATTAGACACAACGCCAAGCTATAACACTAGCGCTTTACAGTCTAGTGATGTTGGAAATTATGCGATTACGGTATCTAGTGGCTTAGATCAAAACTATGCCTTTAATTATACACAAGGCACGCTAAGCATTGATCAAGCAATCCTAAGTACGATTTCAAACAATCAATTAATAGAAGATGAAAATACTAATTTAATTCTTATAAATGCAGTCGAAAATTTCAAACCTAGAAAATTCTTCGTTTTTCTGATTATTGAGCCTGTTGAGAGTTTAGATAAGAAGAGTGAATTTAATAATATCGTTAGAGATGTGTTTAATGTTGATAAATTCACGCAAAACATATTTGATGATATAAACTTAAAAAAGAATTTGGAGATATATAACTCTAGAAAATCTGAAAAAAAATATGAGGTTTCTTTTATAGATAATGCATCATCAGAGAGTCCAAATGTAATTATTTATATCCGAGAAAAACCTATCATTGAAACATCAGACCATGTACAGTTTGATACATTTAATCTATCTCAAAAAAATATCAGAAAATAAAAATGAAATGGAACAAAAGCTAAATAATATTAAAGCATCATTTTTAAAAGCAGAACGATCTGAAGACAAATTAAGTAACAAAAAATTAATTCTTAAGAAAGAAAACTGTTATTGATAAAACAAAACCTCTCAAAATTATTCGATTGGGATCGTTAATTAAAACAGTAATAAGTATTTTATTAATAGAATATTTTTTCTCTTGTGAGAGAAAAAAACCTTAAATATATAACAACCGATAGAATATTTAATTTTTTGTTTTTATTAATAAAGATTAAATAATTTTATTATAAATCTAGAGAAAAGAAAAATGAGGGATCGTAGTCATGTTGGCAATAACATTGTTTTTTTCTGTATTGGGATTAACTGCAATCGCAGCATATAAAGACATTCTAACCTATACAATCCCTAATTGGATTTCTCTATTGCTATTATGTGTTTTTCCACTTTTTTCCCTGGCTTCCTCCATGAGTTTGACAGTATTTGGATTACACTTTTTTGTAGGGGGAGTAGCCCTTGTTATTACTATGGGGCTTTATGCATTAAAAGTTATCGGAGGGGGAGATGCCAAATTGTTTTCAGCATTGGCATTATGGTTTGGCTGGAACGATATTGGCATGTTTGTTTTTTATTTAGCAATCATTGGGTTAATCCTGGTTGTTTTTCTGGTTGCTTTAAGAAATATCCCAGCTTTATCAAAAGAAAGCAGACCTGAATGGGTAAGAAAGCTGTTTGGTAAAAAAAATCCTGTCCCATATGGGATTGCTTTGAGTATTACAAGCTATATCATTTTTCCAATATCCTATAACTTTAAATATTTGATAGATCAAATGATTATTTAGTTAACAGAATTTTGATACTTTGTCAGTTAAATATATAAAATATGATTCGATAATAAGTGTAGAATAGCTGCACAGGAGAAAAAGATGGGTGCAAATAGACAATTGGTTATTATTTCATTGGCATTTTTAGGTAGCATATTTGTTGGTCTGGTTGTATATTTAATGCTTTCAAAATTACAGTCTGGTTCAAGAGAAACTCAAATTACACAACCCGTGAAAACTCCATAAATCGTAAATGAAGTAAATATTTTAATTGCAAGTCGAGATATTGAAAGAGGTGCTAGAATAAAATCTACAGATTTTATTTGGCAAAATTGGCCTGCAAGCTTAATTAAACCAAGTTATGTTCTTCAAGAAGATAATCCAAATATTGCTGAGACATTAACAGGTAAATTTGCGCGATCTGAAATTATTAAAGACGAACCAATTCTAATAAAAAAACTGATTGAACCTGGAGAAAATTCTTCTTTTATTCCTGTTGTCTTAAAGAAAAACATGAGAGCTGTATCAATTCCTGTTTCAGATATTAGCGCTGTTTCAGGGTTTGTTTTGCCAGGAGATAGAGTAGATATTTTGCTAACAATGAATAATATGGATCGAGGAATGGGGCAGAATCAAAATGAAAGAATGTCTATGGCAAACCTTTCTAAAACTGAACTAATTTTTGAAAATATAAGAGTGCTCGCAATTGGACAAATAGCAAATGCAAATAACAAGCAAACCGTCATTGGAGGAACCGCGACACTTGAACTGACCTTGCAACAGGCAAAAGATATAGAAACGTATAGGGAAAAAGGACAGATTAATCTAATTCTTAGAAGTCTTGTAAATGATGATATAGAAACTGGAAAGCATTTGTATAACGCTAATAATAAAAAAGAAATAAAAATATACAGAGGTGACCTTTTTCCAGGAAGTGTTGTTTTAGAATAAATGATAAAAACAGTTGAAACTTTTATAGTAAAAATAATAATTAGACAAAGATTGGTAAAATGAACGTATTAACTAATAGAATAATTCTATCAATACTGTTTTTGGTTGCACTATTTCCGAAAATAGAGATATTTGCAGACAATCATTATATAGCTGAAGCTAAAAAGCAAAATAGACGCTTGTCTAATCAGATTATTAAAATTGATGAATATATAGAAGGACAAAATGCGCAACGACTTAATCTTGAAATTGGCAAGTCTGTTACAGTAGAACTTCCTGTTGATATTGAAGATTTGCTAACTTCAGATCCAAAACTAATCTCGCCAATTGTCAGAACAAGCAAGGAAGTTGTTTTTATAGGAAAAAAAATAGGTCAGACAAATATTCTCTTTTTTCTTAAAGGACGCTCTAAGCCAATCAGCCTTGAAATCGTTATTGACCAAGATATGGAAGGTTTAAGAGCTGCTATCAGACAGCTTGTACCAGGTGTTAACCTGAATGTAGAAGTTATGAATGGGAATATTGTTATTTCTGGAGTAGCGCCAAACAGTGATTCTGTAAACATTGTTAATAGATTGGCTGAAACCTGGGTAAAAAATGGAAAAGTCGTTAATCTGGTAACCGTTAAGGGTAATGACCAGGTACAGTTAAAAGTACGGGTTGTTGAAATGCAGCGTAGCCTTGCAAAACAACTAGGTTTGGATCTGGCAGGACAGTTTTCTAATAATAATACGAATATTAAGGCTGGAATTTTAAACGGTTTTGGCGTTTCAGGAAAGCCGACATCTGGAGGTATTTTAAGTACAGCATTTAATTTTACAGGTAAATTATTTGGTTCAGAATATAATCTAACTCCAGCAATAGAATTAAGAGCTTTAGAACGCGTTGGGGTTATCAGAACACTGGCAGAGCCATTAATTACATCTGTATCTGGAGAAAAAGGTGAATTTCTCGTGGGTGGTGAAGTTCCTATCCCAACAGGTTATGATCGTGAACAAAGACAACTTATTGTAACCTATAAGGAATTTGGTGTTGGACTTGAGTTTACTCCAATTGTTTTAAACGATAACAGAATTTCACTAAATGTCAGTGTTGAAGTTTCTGAACTTGGAACAAACACGCTTAGTTCGAGATTTTTAAATGATGGTGGTTCAGGAGGAACGGCGATATCAATTCCTTCTTTTGGATACAAGAAAAGTAACAACAACTGTAGAAATGCCTTCAGGAAGAAGCTTTGTCATTGCAGGTCTAATGAAAGAGGAAACACGAAAAGCAATTGATACTGTTCCAGGACTTAAAGATATCAAAATTTTGGGTAAATTGTTTCAAAGCAAGGATTTTAAAAATAATCAGACAGAGCTTGTTGTGATTGTAACCCCCTATCTCGTTAATCCGGTTCATCCAAAAGATATTGCAGTTCCAGGTGAAGACTTTATCGCGAAATCACAAAAAATATCTGAGCTAGGAGATTTGCAAAATACTTATTTATCTCCTGGAAATAATTTGGAAGGACAGAATCTAACAGGAAATTACGGATTTATTATCGAATAAGTATAAAGGATGAGGGAATGTGTAATTATAATAAAAATACTTTATTGCAAAATGGAATACGAATTTTATTCCTTATAATCGGAATATCAGGATTATCTGCATGTAATCTTTTTAAAGAAGAAGCTGTTAGACCACATATTGTAAAAATTCAAAAACATGTTGAAATAATTAGAGTTGGTGCTGATGAAAAAGCAGACATTTCTTCCAGTGAAATTAAGCTTATTGAAGCATTTTCAGATTTATATCTAGATAAAGGTAAAGGTTCCATAATGATTGGGTATGCAAAATCTCAAGCATTACCATTACGTAAAAATATCGCTCTTGTTTATTCTTATTTATTAAAACAGGGCGTTGACCGTAACAATATTGTTTTTAACACAGATGATATTGGTGCAGAGGGTAAGGTGATTTCCTTATTGTTTGAAAAATATACAATAAAACAACCTGATTGTTACGCTAAAGATTTTATGGACTGGAAAAATCTAGAAAAAATGTCAAATAGAGATGATCGTTTTGGCTGTGCCTATATTGCGAACCTGGCTATTTCTGTTGCAAATCCATATGATTTTGTGCAACCAGAAAGATTAGGCCCTTCGGATGCAACAAGAAGATCTAAAGTATTATCCAAATATAGAGAAAAGGGAAATTCAGGAGCTAAGGCAGAAGTAAAGATTAAAGGTGGTGGTAAATAGTTCTTTAAGGGTAAATTATCAAATAATAATACTGCAGAAAGCATTCATATACTTATATATGGATGTTTCAGATATGAGATAGATGGCTATTAATAAATAAAAGGTAAAAACGTGCAACAAGCTTTGCTAAATCAACAGGAAGAAAATACCGATCAGTCTGATGATATAAATATACAGGCACTGCCTGCTCTTATCATCCATGCATTTTGTGAAAATAATAATACAGCATCTACTATTCATGGATTGTCCAAAGATAGACGATTTAAAAACATCTCTATGTCGGTTTACATTGGCGGGCTCTTAGCTTCTTTGGAGTTTTACAAGAAAGAAAAAATACCTAATCTAATCATGATTGAAACTAGCCTGCCAACACAACAAATCTTGGAATTATTAGCTCAATTGGCAGAATATTGTACTGAACAAACAAAGGTAATTGTCATTGGAAAGACAAATGATATTTCTCTATACCGAAAATTGATAAAAATAGGAATTAGTGAATATTTGGTTTCTCCCTTAAGTGCTGTCTCATTTATTAATTGTATCGGTAGTCTTTATGTTAATCCTGATGAGCAATCTGTTGGTAAGGTTATTAGCTTTTTTTCTTCATGTGGAGGGAGTGGTTCGTCTACAATTTCACAAAATGTCGGCTGGGCTATTTCTGAAAGAACAGATTTAAAATGTACGATTATTGATATGGATATATCCTGGGGAACGAGTGGGCTGAATTTTAATAAACCTCCACAATCTTCTGTGTTGGATGCGCTTATTGAATATGAACGCGTTGATAAAGTAATGCTTGAGAGATTAATGACACCATTTTCAAAAAATCTTTTATTATTATTGGCTCCTGCTCAGATAAAAGAAACAGAGCCAATAAAAAAAGCTGCATATAAAAATATTATACATACATCGCGTTATTTATCACCTTATATTATTCTGGACATTCCTCATTTATGGTCAAAATGGAGTTCTGAAATCCTAATTGAATCAAATGATATATATATTGTTTCAACACCAGATATCAAATCATTGAGAAATACAAAAAACATGTTGGATTTCTTAAAAGAAAAACGGATGAATGATACTAAAGCAAAGATTATCCTTAATCAGGTTGGCATTCCCAAAAAACCAGAAATTCCAGTAAAAGAATTTATGAATGCATTGGGAACTCAAGTTGAATATATTTTACCGTTTGATAGCAATACAGTTGGTGTTGCAGAAAACAATGCGGATATTTTATATAATATTGCACCCAGATCAAAGCTTGTTTCTGGAATTGAGGAAATCGCAATGAATATAACGGGTAAATCAATCTCCTCTCAAAAAGGAGAGGGCGGTCTGTCAATACTTAATAAATTTTTAAAACGGAGCTAGTTTATGTTTGGTAAAAAGAAAAGCTCAACAGTTGAATCCCCTGAGTTTATATCAAAAAATAAACCAGCACAGCCTGATGTAAAATCAAATCTACCCAAACCAGAGGAAACAAAACAATCCGCTGGAAATCAAACACAAACACCCAGCAAAAGTCAGATTCCACAATCATCAATCAAGGATTTACAAAAAACGGCTCAAAATGCAATCGAGACATTAAAACCATCTGGCCAGAAAGAAAAAACGAATACGAATTCAGATAACCAGAAAGCTGAAGAATTAAATAAAAACAATCAACAAAAAAGCTATGTTCGTAATGAAAACTTTTTTCGTACCAAAGCAATTATTTATAATGCGTTAATGGAAGCAATAGATGTTGGCACACTTGGTAAGCTTGATAATCATACGGTCAAACAACAATTAAAATCGGTTATTGCCGAGATTATTCATATAAAAAACATAAAAGCTTCTGTTTTGGAGCAAAATATTTATGTTGATGATATTTGTAATGATATATTGGGATATGGTCCTTTAGAGCCTTTGTTAGAACAGGATAATATCGCAGACATCATGGTCAATGGATATAGTTCCGTATTTATTGAAGTGAATGGTAAAATAGAAAAAACAGATGTTCGTTTTCGAAGCAATCAGCAATTAATGAATGTTTGTCAACGAATTGTTAATCAGGTAGGGCGTCGCGTAGACGAATCTTCTCCTATTTGCGATGCTCGTTTACTTGATGGATCTCGTGTTAATGTCATTGCGCCTCCTTTGGCAATTGATGGTCCTACATTAACGATCAGAAAATTTCGGAAAGATAAACTGACAATCGATGAATTGGTTAGTTTTGGTTCAATCTCTCCTGAAGGAGCAAATGTCTTATCTATCATTGGAGCCTCACGTTGTAATGTCATTATTTCAGGAGGAACAGGATCTGGAAAAACAACCCTGTTAAACTGTATGACCAGTTTTATTGACAAAGGAGAACGGGTTATTACCTGCGAAGATGCTGCAGAATTACAATTACAACAACCTCATGTTGTAAGATTGGAAACACGTCCTCCAAACCTTGAAGGTAAGGGAAAAATTACAATGACAGATCTGGTTAAAAACTGTCTGAGAATGAGACCTGAACGTATTATCGTTGGGGAAGTAAGAGGACGCGAGGCATTTGATTTATTACAGGCAATGAATACAGGGCATGACGGCTCTATGGGAACCTTGCATGCGAATAGTCCAAGAGAAGCCATTTCAAGAATTGAATCCATGATTACAATGGGAGGGTTTAGCCTACCCGTTAAAACCATACGTGAGATGATTGTTGGATCTGTAGATGTCATTATACAAGCATCACGTCTACGGGATGGATCCAGAAGAATTACGCATATCACAGAAGTCATTGGTATGGAGGGTGAGGTTCCTGTAACACAGGATATTTTTATCTATGATATTGAAGGTGAAGATGAGAATGGACGGATTAAAGGGAGCCATAGATCGACAGGAGTTGTAAGACCTAATTTTTGGGAACGCGCCAAATATTATGGAATGGAAAAAGAGTTATCAAGAGCACTTGATCCAGGAGAGATCATATGAGTATGCAATTAATCTTTAGCGTTATACTTGTTATTGGAATCATGATTGTTGTATTGGTAATGCTCGCAAACAATTCAAAAATTGCTGCAAAGCGAGCAAAGAAAATTGTCGGGTCTCAAAAAAATAAGACTCAGATAGCCTCTGATTTAAATACAACCATTACAAACTCTTTGAAAAATATTGAAAACATAGAAAGAAAACGACGTAAACACATGCTAAGTCTAGGAGGGCGCCTGGAACAGGCAGGGCTGAGCAAGCTAAATCCAATTTTGTTTATTTTCAGTTGTATTCTTTTAATGATTATTGCGGGTGCTGCTGGATATATGATTAAACAAATCTGGTGGATGGGACTCTTGACGGCGTTTATTGTCGGTATTGGATTTCCATTATGGCTGTTAAATTTTTTAAAACAAAAACATCAGAAGAAATTCATAACTGATTTTGTATCTGCAGTTGAAATGATGGCAAGAGGTGTAAAATCAGGAACACCTTTGGAGGATGTAATCAGATCCATTAAAAATGATAGTGAAGATCCATTAAAAACAGAGTTCAGAATTTTGTTGGAAAATGAAAGCGTTGGTATTTCAATAGATGAAGGCTTCATGAAAATGTATGAACGCATACAGATATTGGAAATTAATTTACTTGCAACCATTTTATTTATTCAGAAAAAAACAGGGGGAAATCTGGTGGAAGCCCTGGAAGGACTTTCCACTGTGATGAGACAGCGTAGATTATTGGAAGAAAAAATGTCGGTTCTAAGTGCAGATGCTAAAAATTCTGCAAATGTTGCATCGATTGCGCCGATCGCTGTTTGTTTTCTCGTTGGTAAATTATCACCAGGATTCTTTGATATATTATTTTCAAAAACGGCGGGAAAATTAGTTTTGATTGTTTGTGTCCTTATGATTCTGGTAGGAAATATTGCTATTCGAAAAATGGCAAAAGTTAAATTTTAAATGGATAAGTGTGAGACATGTTAGAATTATTAGTAAGTACAGAATTTTTATTTGCTTTGGCAGGCATTATTATTTCTTTTATTATTATTTATTACATGCTGAAGCCATCATTTGGTGGAGATAAAATCAAAACCAGAATGAGCAATGTTATAAATCAAACAAATGCAATGCGTCTTGCAAGTCTTTCTGATATAGCAGATGATAAAATCCAGGATACATCAAAAAGTAAAATAAAAGATTTTATGGATAAATCAAACCTCATAAAATTTATAGAGGTTAAAGGAATTAGAAATAAAATGTTACAAGCGGGATATCGCAAACAAAGACATATATATAAATTTTATTTTTTTCGTATTACCATGCCTTTTGTCTTAGCTGGAATTGCACTTTTATATTTTGGCGGGCTAAATCCATTAAAAATGAGTGGAGCCATGATTTTATTGGTAACGCTTGTATTCGCCTTTTTAGGATATTATTCTCCCATTATCTATTTAAATAACCAGATTGATAAAAGATGTGCCGCAATTATGAAACTCTTCCCTGATGCTCTCGATTTGATTTTGATCAGTGTAGAAGCAGGAATGTCTTTGGAGGCAACATTTGATCTTGTTTCAAAAAGAATGGTTTCTTCATCTGTTGAATTGGCAGAAGAAATGGCTTTAACCAAAGCTGAACTTTCCTATATGGCTTCTCGAATAGAAGCATTTCAGAATTTATCAAAACGAATTAACCATCCGAGTGTGAAAGCAGTTGTTTCTGCATTTGTACAGACAGAAAAACTTGGAACTCCTTTAGGAAAAACCTTAAGAATTATGTCTCAGGAAATTCGTAAATTGCAGATGACAGAAATAGAAAAAAAAGGAGCAAGTCTACCATCTAAACTTGCTGTTCCAACCGTGTTGTTTTTCTTTCCTGTTATGACTTTATTAATTGGAACACCAACGATTTTTAAAATTCTGGATGCCTTAAAAGGAGGCAGTTTTTAGAAAGCCTGCTTTTCTAATCATTTAAATTGCCTTTATCTTTAAAACAATTCTCTATAGTTTGGTAAGAATATTTAGCTATGAAAATGGTAAATATATTTGTTTCTAAATGGAAAGCTGGATAGCCTAAAAGAGCATTTTAAATGAGAAACTAAAAAATAGATTATTTGTATAAAGTTTTGAGGATTCAATAGATTTTTCAGGAATTTTAATAGATGGTGTGTTTTGTCACATCATAATTTGAGCTGTTTTAATTGCAGTTAAGTGTTCCACAATGAAATTATCTAACCTCAGATTCTTTTACAAATAAGAAGAATTGGTTTTGAACGATTCTCTTATCTTTTCCAAGCGGTATATTTTCCAAGCGCGCTTTTAGCTTAAACCAGAAATTCTCAATACCGTTTATGTCGAAATGTTTTTTCCAGGGAAAATAGAGCATATGATGAATGCGATAGGGATGGAACCTTGTGATATTTAGAGGAATTATAAGGCGTATCATTCATAGAATGGTGATGAAATCTTGCGATATCAAAGGCATATGATAAGTGTTGATTTTAATATATAGCCATTGCTATAACCAAGGCTGTCCACTCGTATTTTTTAGCAAAGGATTGGTATCAGATATTGTTTTTGATATCTGAATAAAGCTTTATATAAATCTTCCTTTCAGGTTTGAGAACACCAAATATAATCATTTTTCTGTCATATTTCTGCTATGTTTTTGTCCATGCTATCAGAATAAAGCTGGTCAATCTCCAGCTGCTTATCAGCGTATCTTTTTTGTTTTGTCAATCAAGGTGAGCTGTTCTTAATTATTTGTTTTACTGTAAGAATTGTGTGACATGATTTATTGGGTTGATGCTTGCTATATTTGTAGAGAGCAAGCCTGTAACTTCAAATATGAAGAATGTAAATAAACGGGTTTATCTTGTAAGTATATATTTAAATCTTAACCATCAAAGAAATTTAAAAAACCAGGCTTTATCATTCGTCTTTGTAAATTCTTTCTATTTATTTCTTGTGAATTTAAGGGTGTGATTCTTTTTTTATTTTAGAATACAGATCAATATTCAAAACATTCCTATAATAATAAATTAGATCATTTATAAATGAATTTAATATTGGATTAAATCTTCTTTACTTTTTTTTCAGAAAGACTTTCTAAGTTTGAATTTTTTTTTGGGTGTTTTTACAGTTTTGGAAGATTGCTTTATTTGCTGTTTTTTTAGGCTATCAGAATCAAGCTCTGCTCGTATATCAGATGTCTTTTCTGGTATTATTGTTAACCGACCTGGCTGTTGTGTCATTTTATCATTCTGGATATTCTGAAATGAAGGTTTTGAATGATGAAATGAATTTGCCAATTGTTCAGAAGTTTTGGAAGAATTCTTCTGTTGTTTTGAAGAGGTTGGATGCTCAATCATGCTTTTAATATAATTAATATTGCTTTCAACTTCATCTTGGGACCATTCCTGACCACTCCATTGTTTTGCTTCTTCATATTTTCCCTGTAACGCCAAGGAAAGAAAAAGATTATGTTTTGTTTTTGAATTAACCTCGTTTTGTTGAACTGCTTTTTTAAGATAATATTCTGCCTGTTGAGGTTCTCCTGACAGGATATAACTATATCCAAGATTAGATAAAACCATTGAGTTATCTGGGGATAGACTAAGTGCTTTTTGATAATAATATCTGGATTGTTTATACTGTTTTAATCGATCATAACAAATCGCAGATAAAACCAATCCTTTTTGATGGTTTTGGTTGTTTTGTAAAAGTCTTTCAAGTGCTTTAAGAGCATTTTCTGGTTTATTGAGTTTTAGTGCGGAAATGGCAAATGCAATCATTAATTTTTGATTGTCAGGATGAAGCGTTAAGGATTGGTCTGCGATAATGAGAGCCCGTTCTGGCTTGCCTATTTTTTGCATAATTTTTACCAGTTTCATTGACGCTTCAAGGTCTGAGGGATTTTTCTCAATTTCTTTTGCCCAAAAGGCAGCTTGTACCAATATATCGCTTCGCTCAATTGCCATTCTTTCTTCCGTGCTGGCAGGCAAATGATCAATAGTATTAAGATCTTTTGTTAATGCTTTTTCTCGTTTTGTAAGACTGACACATCCCATAAAGGGTAGGATCATCATTAAGGTCAGAATCAAAACAAGCCTTGAAGATATCATTCGTCTCTCCCATTTGTTTTTACAAAATTGCATACTAGGTATAAATATTTTGTTAATAATAATAAAAATATATCTAAACTCTTGTTAGAGTTAAAAATAGCATAAAGGGGTTGAATCTTGGTCTTTATTGTTCATAAACTATCTATAAGCCATGGATCAAAATCTGGTTGAATTTAAAGAGAGGTTATATAGATGGAAGAGGTAGCAAGATTATTTACAACTCATCGTGAATCATCAATACCAATTAATGCTTTGTATGAACAAGATACAGAGGCTTTTTTCCAACACCGTTCAAAAAGACTCAAAATCCATGCAGAGAATATGAATTTTTCAGGAAAAGAAAATCAGATTTTAATTATTCCGCTTCCTGATGGTAAAAATAGAGCGCATATTATTTGGGCTTGGTAGGAAAAAAAACGCACGTTTGTTTGGGTGTTTATCTAAAAAATTACCTGCGGGTTTATACCGCATATCAAGTGCTCCTGAAGAATTTCAATTTACTGAGATTGCTCTTTTTTGGGGGTTAGGTCTTTATAGATTTTCAACCTATCTTCAAAAGACCTCATCAAATGAAAAACCTTGCTTAGTATTACCAGAGACAATAAATCAAACAGAAATTATACAATTGGTTCATGCAGGGTTTTGGGTGCGAGATTTAATTAATATGCCAGGAAATGATTTAGGACCTAAAAAATTGGCAATGACGGTTAAAGAACTTGCAAATAAATATCAGGCAAAAACAGAAATCATTAAGGAAAAAACTCTCCAAAGAGAATACCCACTCATTCATGCTGTCGGAAAAGCTTCAGATGAAATGCCAAGATTGGTTAAAATGGAATGGTCTGGAAATGGTGATGCAGAAATTATTCTTATTGGTAAGGGTGTGTGTTTTGATAGCGGAGGAGTGGATTTAAAATCAGCACATGGTATGCGGATGATGAAAAAGGATATGGGTGGGGCTGCACATGCAATGGCTTTAGCCTATCTTATTATGGATTCAAAATTAGATGTTAAGATAAAACTATTCATCCCTTGTGTTGAAAATGCTGTTTCTGGTTCTGCCTTTCGACCAGGAGATATTATTAAAAGCAGAAAAGGAATCCAGGTAGAAATTGATAATACAGATGCCGAAGGACGTTTGATTCTAGCAGATTGTCTTGCAGAGGCTTCTGAACAAAAGCCAGATCTTGTTATTGATTTTGCAACTCTAACAGGAGCCGCACGAATTGCTTTAGGACCGTCTCTTTCTCCTTATTTTACAAATCGAGATCATTTAGCACACCAATTAGAACAATCCGCAGATCTGATGAATGACCCTGTTTGGAGGCTTCCTTTATGGTCTGAATATAATCATTATCTGAAAACAAACATTGCAGATATTAAAAATTCGGATTCTTCAGGAATGGCTGGCTCTATTACGGCAGCATTGTTTTTACAACGATTTATAGAAGAAGATATTCCATGGATTCATTTTGATATTTATGGATGGAACCTAACGGATAAACCTGCAAGTCCAAAAGGTGGAGAGGTTATGGCATTATTCTCAGTCTATCATATGATTAAATCCCTATATGCTTCTAAAAAAACAGCTTGATTTATATTATAAAATACATCGTGATTAATAGAACAAGGTGTCAAAATATTTATGATATATACCCCTTATAAAATTGGATGACATGATAGGTTCAAAATGATTTGAAAGAAGGTGTTATAGTGACAGATTTTTGGTGGAAAAATCTAAAAAATAACCAGGTTTTGGTTTCCAATTCTGATTTAAAACAATCTCATAAGAAATTTAGAACAGAAAAACATGGTGCAGTTAAATATTACCCAGATGGAAAAATAGTACGATGTGTTTCTCCTTCGGCGGGTATTTTTAAAGAAGCAGAAATTAATCAGGGATTAGAAGATCAAATATTGTTTGGAGACTTGTTTACAGTTTATCAATCAACAAAAAATTGGGTATGGGGACAGTCACAAACCGATGGGTATACAGGATATGTCCAAGCTGAAAAAACAGAATCTAGCCAAAATTTTATTCCGAATGCATTTGTGTGTGTTCCAAGGGCTCTCATTTATCGAGAACCTGATTTTAAAACTTATCCAAAAACAATATTAGCTTTAAATGCCAAACTTGAAACAGGTGTTAGAAAAGGATGTTTTATAGAGGTTAAAACCTTGGGTTGGATTCCTGAAATACATATTCGTTCATTAGGATGTTTTTTGGAAGATTATGTAGATTTAGCTAAAAAAATGATAGGATTTCCTTATTTTTGGGGAGGAAAAGATCAGTTAGGATATGATTGCTCTGGATTTGTACAAATGATTCTTGAGGCGTGTGGTATTTTTGTATTGAGAAATTCATCTCAGCAACAGGTTAGTATTGGATATTCTATTCCTCTCAAACCAGATTTTTCAAATCTAAAACGTGGTGATTTTGTTTTCTGGAAAGGACATGTAGGTATGATGCTAGATCCAAAGACATTCATTCATGCGAATGCATATCATATGTCAATTGCAATTGAGCCTTTTATACAAGCAAAACAACGGATTCAAAATATTGAAGGGGATGTGTTACAGATCAGACGACTTTAAGAGATTTGGTTTGAAATTCATATAAATATTTGATCCTTTTAAAAGATAAAAATTGCTTTAATATCTGCTTTTATCCAGATGAAACAAGGATTAGGATAGATATACAGGATAGGCATTTTTATTCTGTGTTTCGGTATTTTAAAAATTCTGATTTAAAACCAGGCTCTATTTAAAAAAATAGCTTATAGGTCTATATGATGATTATTTTTATTGATTGCTTCTATGATTTAAGCCAGATCATTCTTCATGCTTTTTAGGAGGTGAGACGCTGCCTGCAAGAATGCCACCATCAATTGTCAGCTCTATACCAGTTATATATTTAGACTCATCAGACCCTAAATAAAGCATAGCATTTGCCACATCCAGTGGGTGACCATACTCCTTAAAGGAATGTTATTTGTAATGGTTTTTATTGTCTTTTGTTGCAGCACTTCATCTTGTCTAGGCATTGGATCCAACATTGGAGTTAAAATGGCACCAGGATGTAATGAATTGCAACGAATCTTATAATCTTTCATGATAGGCAACCGTCTTTGTATGGTTACGAATAGCTGCCTTACTGGAAGCATAAGCGCTTGCTCTAGGGATGCCAACAATACCAGATCTGGAAGACATATTGATAATTGATCCATCATGCTGTTTCATAAGAGAAATTCCATATTTGCACCCTAAAAACACACCATCTAGGTTAACTCTGTGTATTTGGTACCAAGAATCAAGACTGATATGTTCTGGATCTTGGGAACCTAAATCTTCATTAACTCCCGTAATTCCTGCATTATTAAATAAAATATCCAATCTTCCAAATTTATTTTTGATAGCAGTTATAATCTGTTACCAATCGGATTGACTGGAAACATCAAGGCGATAGAATATAGCTTCGATGCTATCTGCTAATGCTTTGCCTTGATCAATTAGGATGTCTGTTACAATAACATGTGCACCTTTAGCGCTCAATAAGCGCGCGGTTTCTGCGCCAATCCCACGATTGCTACCTGTAATTAATGCGAGCTTATCTTGTGTTCGTGCTATATTATTGTCTCTAAAAATTATATAGATTCAAAATTGTTTATATCGCGTAATATAATCTGGTTTAGAATTCTTGGTAACCAGATTATTTAAACGCCTGAAATAAGCATATCCGAACAAGATTGTGCAATTAATAACAGGATAAAGGCGTCTTTACCCTGTTATTTAAGTAGAATTGATTCTTTCTGAAAAAAGATGGGCTCTTCTCGTATGTCAAGTTTTTTAATTGTTTTCTTATAGACTTTAATTCAAAACCCAAGAAAGAGGCGTTTTTATTGATCCTGATTTTGGGGGGTAGACTTGGAAAGTTCTTCTTTTTTTAATTCTTCAGATGCATTCGCCTGTTGTTCAAGAATTTGTTTTGTATCAGATAATTCTGTCTCATTTGGTTTTGTAAGATCAGGTTTTGGAAAAGGAATTGGCTGATCAGAGTTTTGCTTAAGATAGGCAAGCAAATCTGCACGATCTTTTGGTTTTTTAATCCCAGCAAAAGACATGGCTGTGCCCTTAATGTATTTTTTAGGCTTTTCCAGATAGTAAAATAAATGATTATAATCCCAGCTTTTCCCAAACTCTTTCATGGCTTTGGAATAGGTAAATCCATTGGTGGAAGCTGCCATTCTTCCTACAATATTCCATAGATTTGGACCCGTTAACATTTTCCCATTTTTCTCAAAAGTATGACAGGCAGCACATTTTTTCGCAACAATTTTCCCACGTTCTGGGTCTGCATTTAAGAATAATGTTCCAAGATCAATATGCTCTTCTATAATTGCGCCATCTTTTCTGGAACTTGTTTCAGGAATTTCTATGGCGTAGGCATATGTTTCTGTTTCATCAGAAGAAATATGGGAAATTTCCTTGATAAACACTTTTATTCCAAAAAATAAAAGAGCGGCTAAAAGAACTGCTGCAGCAATTTTGTTACCTGTAAGCTTATTGTGCATAATATACTATAACCTCGTCCGTATTCTTTCAATCTGTCTTACTTCTTATATATATCCTATTTTTTTTTCAATTGATAATTTTAGTTCCAAACTCCCAAATAACCCATTAATATTAAATTTATTTCTTAAAACATGATCTATCTGATGATCAACCGTGCTCAGAGATCTTTCATTCTTTCATTTATACTTTATGAAAGCAAGGATAATAAACGTGCCAAAATGACGCTCTTAATTTGATCTTTAATGCCTGTTTTGATTTTGTTCAATATTATTTTATGGACTAAATTGCTTGCTCAATTATTCTATCCCCTATAAAATCATCCTTTTAGGATTAATCTTTTTATACCTGTATGAATTGTATCAGTTTGAAGTTAAAAATCAATATTACTCAAAAGCTGAAAATTGAAAAAAACGGAGTGTTTTAGATTTTCTCTGTTTGTCTTAAGGTTTTAGAGTATCGTTTATCTAGAGGTTAACATGTCTATCGCAATTATTATTCCTGCCAGGTTGGCATCGACACGCCTTCCCAACAAGCCTCTTGCTGATGTTTATGGTGTTCCTATGATTATTAGAGTTATGAGATTGGCGCAAGAATCTGGCATGGGGGATGTCTATATTGCCGCAGGAGATCAGGAAATTGCAGATAGTGTTCATCAATATGGTGGCAATGCAATTCTAACCAATCCAGATTTATCATCAGGATCTGATCGGGTCTTGGAAGCTCTTGAGAAAATTGATCCTGATGATGGATTTCAAACTAAAGATAAAGCAAAATCTGGATATAAATACGAGATTATTATTAATCTTCAGGGGGATATGCCAGTTTTTAACCCAGAGGCAATTAAACGTGTCGCGAGCTTGTTACAGGAACATACAGAATATGATATTGCCAGTCTTGCATGTGAGATTTCCTCATCAGAACAAAAGAAAGACTCTAATTGTGTTAAATTAATTCCTGGAGAGTTTATCTCTGGAAAAAAAAGTTTATCACAGTATAAACATGCTAAAATCCTTTATTTTTCACGCTTGCAATGCCTGTATGGAGAAGGGAAAATATATCAGCATATTGGTATGTATGCTTATAGAAGAAATGCATTGAAAGATTTTTGTGGTTTGAAACAAACTGATCTTGAAAAAAGAGAAAAGCTTGAACAATTACGGGGAATTGAAGCAGGGCTTTGCTATGGTGTAACATTAATAGATCAAGCGGTTCATAGCGTAGATACTTTAGAGGATTTATCAAAACTCAACCATTTATTGGCAAAAATGGATTTATAATTTCTTCGAAAGAGTCAAAGAAGAAAACACAATTAAAAAAAATCAAAGAAAAGATATAATGCCTAGTGTTTTTGCATACAAGGTATGAGCAAAACGCATCCTTTTTTCTCTTGTCGTTACATTTAATGCATTGCATAAAGAAAGGATATCCATGTGATGAAAAGCATGATTCTTATACTTAAATAAATTTAAATTACTGTATTTTGGAGAAATTTAATGAAATATTTTACCATATTAATGAGTGCAGCTTCTCTTTTGGCTTTCTCAGCTCAAGCGCAGGCGCAATCTCTTGATGAGCCAGCAGATGGGAATGTTTACGTCAATTTCGGACATAGTTATGATGTTTTATCCTTGAAAAACAAATATGATGGTGAGACGATTAAACAAAAGGGAAAATTGAGAGACGGCATCCATAATGCCATGATTAGAACGGGATACCGCTTTGGTGTTTTTGGATTTGAGCTTGAAGGCAAGCTAAATAATGATACCCTTCAATATATCTCGGAAGATAGTGGAAGAGTTTATGGTACAACTTTAAAGCTACCTTTCCAAATTGGTGGGTTTGCAACGGCTGCTTATCCTATAAGCGATAATTTTGTTCTTCATGGAAGACTTGGTCTGGTTTATAACCGTGTTAATGTAAAAACAGTTTCTGCGACTGCAAGAGATAATCTCGATATTCTACTCAAAGGGGTAGATTCTGCTTTGGATCTTGATAGCTATAGTGGTGTTGAATTTGAGTTAGTTGATAAATTTACACATAATAGTAAAAATGTTTTTTCTTTAGCGCTTGGTATTGGAGCACAATATAATTTCGATGATAAAAATGGTATTCGTCTTGATTATACCTATCAGGTCAGCAAAGCAATTAAAGAAAAAATTGGAGACGATACAGCAAAAACCAATATGTTTGGTCATAGTCTTTCACTTGCTTATGTAAGAAGTTTCTAAAGGTTTTTATATTGTATCGAAGAGGAGCGCCTTTTGGCGCTCTTTTTTATGTCTGTATTCGCTTTTTTCTAAAAAAAAAGATTTTTTCTCTTGAAAAGAAAGAAAAACATGCGCAAAATAGATAATGGAAGATCATCAATAGACAAAAATCTTGCCAATCCGGTCAGGTCTGGAAGGAAGCAGCCGTAACAGGTTTTTTTGGGTTATTGCTTTGATCTTCCACCTTGGTCTGGTTCAGATGGAAAACATGGTCTGAATGGTTCATCTGGACGAAGTTTCCAGGAATTTAAAAAACATATATTATTCTTCTTAAAAAGACTCTGTTTAATCAGGCTTGTTTTTTGATTGTCATTCAGGTTATGGTAATTTAGAAAATCAGAATTATTACATATTATGTAATTGCTTATAATCTTATGTAATTGAGTATGATATTATAAACTTCGGCTCTTATATAAAAAATCATTTAAGACTGTTCTTGTTAAGGAAAATAGTTAATCAAGGAGAGAGATATTAAAGGGTAAAGTATATGGAGATATGTCATGACATCCCAATACGATGCCTAATCCTGATTTGATTTCAATTATAAACAGGAGAAATACAATTAGCACAACGCATTCCATCAAATCCTATCGAGTATTGGCGCGTCAATACAGACCACAAAAATTTGAAGATTTAATTGGTCAAGAAGCAATTGTAAAAACAATTGAGAATGCATTTCGAACAGGAAGAATTGCTCATGCTTTCATGTTGACAGGAGTAAGAGGAGTTGGAAAAACAACGCTTGCAAGGCTTTTAGCTAGAGCTTTAAATTATCAAATTTCGGACAAACAGGAAAAACCAGGCTTTATATTTGATCAATTGGGCATGCATTGTAAGGCAATTATGAATTCAAATCATATTGATGTGCTTGAAATGGATGCAGCGTCCAGAACAGGCGTAAATGACATTCGTGAAATTTTAGATAGTATTCAATATGCGCCTGTCACAGCACGATATAAAGTATATATTATCGATGAAGTGCATATGTTATCAATTTCTGCGTTTAATGCATTGTTAAAAACATTGGAAGAGCCTCCTGAGCATGTGAAATTTATTTTTGCAACGACAGAGGTTCGAAAAATACCCGTTACTGTTTTATCTAGATGTCAAAGATTTGATTTAAAACGGATTGAAACGCCTGTTTTGGCAGATTACCTTTCTCGTATTGCTGAAAAGGAAGGCATAAAAATAGAAAAATCCGCATTGACCTTGATTGCAAGGGCTGCAGATGGATCTGTAAGAGATGGGCTTTCCTTATTAGATCAAGCATTTGTTCAGACCATATCTAGTGAAATGATTTCTGCATTAATGATAGAAGAAATGCTAGGATTTGCAGATAATGTGCAATTGGCAATTCTTTTAGAGCAGGCTGCTAATATTGAACAAGCTAGCCAAATGATTAAAAAACTGTCAGAGTTTTATAAAAACGGAGCTGATCCTGAACTTGTTTTAAAAGATTTATTATCTCTTTGCCATTATACAACCAAATTAAAAGCATTAAAGGAAATATCGTTTTATGATTATGGCAAAGAAGTCCATGATATTTTAGCAAAATTGGCTTTGCAATTAAGCATGGCGCAATTAACTCATATCTGGCAGGTTTTAATGAAAACACAACAGCAAATTCGGTTTGCTCCCAATGCAATGCATGCTCTTGAAATGGCATTATTACAAATTGGAATTGCGCTTTCTTTACCGCCTCCTGAAAAAATTAAAACCCTTTTAAACCAGCACAGTCAAAAAAGCGAAAGTGCTGAAATAAATGGAGAAGTGGGGATCAAACCATCCACTATTAGTGAGAATAAAACTTCTTCACAGTTTAAAGAGCAGAGTGAAGAAACAAGTATGTTTTCTGACAAGGAAAAGCCTGATCCAAAGCTATTCATACAGGGAAATCCTTCAACAGATCAAACATTACATCAAAATGAATTGAATCAAAATAACAAGAAGGAAATTCAGCCATCAGAAAAACAGCAAGATACGTTGGATCCTTCCCAATCATCTAATCAATTATCGCAAAGTCAACAATTTTCAACTTTTTCTAAAATCATTGAATATGCTGAAACCTGTCGGGAAATTTCTTTGAAGTCGGATCTTGAGCGTTTTGTTCGTCCTGTTCATGTTTCTAAAGGCAAGCTTGGGTTCTCTTTGGAAAAAGGAGCGCCTTCCTGTTTGGTTCAAACCTTGTCGCAAAAATTACAGGAATGGACTGGATATCCATGGCTCGTAACCATAGAGACAGAAAAGTTAGGAGAGCAAACCTTTTATCAGAAAAAAAAACAGAAAAAAGAACAGAAAATTCAGATGGTTAAACAAAATGTCTTGATTAAAAAGGCTTTTGAATTATTCGAAGCCTGTAACATCATATCGATTAATCAGATGAAGACAGATCATCCTTCTGACAATCAAACAGAAAAAAATGTTTCAAAGACTAGCGTGAAAGGATTATAATATGGATTTGAACAAACTTTTAGAGCAGGCAAAATCAATACAAGAAGATATGCAAAAAAAGCAGAAAGATATTGAAAAGCAGGAGATTAATGCGAGCTCTGGGGGAGAAATGGTTAAAATCACGATGAATGGAAAAGGAAATGTAACAGGATTACAGATCGATGAAAGTCTTCTTAAGCCAGAGGAAAAGGAAATATTAGAAGATTTAATTATTGCAGCGATAAATAATGCAATTAAAAAAATAGAAGAATTAAAAGGAAGCTTAACTGAAAATATGATGAAGGATATGAATTTGAATATTAAGGATTTTAATCTTTGAAATCAGAATTTAACATAACTCACATATAAAAACATTCAGTATTCATTACAGAGTAAAACAATGCCCTTTAAAAATTCTAACTCAGAGATTGATCTTCTAATTGATTTATTTGCAAAATTACCAGGACTTGGTCCAAGATCTGCGCGTCGCCTAGTTTTGTCGTTAATTAAAAAACGGGAAAGCTTAATGATACCGCTTGCGCAAACATTGGCTCATACCGCAGAAAAAATCAAGATTTGTTCGGTTTGTGGAGGGCTGGATATTCAAGATCCATGTAAGTTTTGTGATAATCAAGACCGAGATGATAGCATGTTATGCGTTGTTGAACAAATCAGCGATGTATGGGCAATGGAAAGAAGTCTTGCCTATAAAGGGCGATATCATATTTTAGGGGGTGTTCTTTCTGCTCTTGATGGTGTTCTTCCAGAACATTTAAATATTCAGAATTTAATTCAACGATCTGGTAAAAAAGAAATTAAAGAAGTCATTTTGGCAATGAATGCAACAATAGATGGACAGGCGACCGCGCATTATATAACAGATCGGTTAAAGGGGTTGGATATTACAATTACAAAATTAGCGCATGGTGTTCCAATTGGAGGAGAGCTGGATTATCTAGATGATGGTACAATTGCAACGGCATTGCAAAGTAGAACACAGTTTTAAATACCCTTCATGGAATATATTTGAGTGTTTAAAAAAGGAGCAGAGAAAGAATTTAACCAGAAGAACATCTGGAAAATCGCATGATTCTTCTTTTGAAATTAGAACTGAATCAATTTTTGGAAAAACCTTTATTTGATTTTATAAAAATTTTTATAGAGTGAAGTTTAAATCCTGTCCCTCAACTCCTATTTATCCTTATAAAAAAACATGTCTATTAAAAAAGACTAAAATGAATGTTTCATCCGTCATCTATGTTTGTAAAAGAATACCTATAACAAATAGAGGGTATTAAAATCTGTTGATTATAATTGTATACCAGATATGCTTTAATAAACTTATCCTCTTTATTGCAAAGGGCAGGTTTTGAATGGAAAGGAGATCCAAATGACGAATTCAAATGCAGAAAAAAGAAAATATGTAAATCTGATGTTTCTGGGAATTATGAGCATTATTTTTGGTTTATTGGCTTTAATGACCCCTTTAATTGTTGGAATTGCGATTGTGATGACATTAGGAATTGCATTGCTTATCTTGGGAATTTCCGAGGTTTTTGCAGGTTTTTCCGACCAGAAGAATAACAAATTAATTATCCTTGGTATATTATGCACTCTTGGAGGGCTTGTTTTATTAATTTATCCAAAACTGATTTTAGGAGCACTTACCCTGACAATAGGGATTATTATTGGTGTTCTTGGTGCTTCACGGATTGCATTTGCATTAAGATTTAAGGAATATAAATCCTTTTTACTAATCAGTGGTGTTATTTCCATTCTTTTCGCTTTTTTAATTATTATAAAATGGCCAAATTCTTCTGAATGGGTATTAGGAACCTTAATCGGAATCGATTTTATTTTGCAAGGAATCGGGCTGATTTTAGCAGATCGTTTTATTTCCAGCAATGAAAATGCTTGAAATTGGATTGAAAGCACAAATCTGATCTTAACTCTGATTTGTGCTTTTTTGTTCTGGGGAGATGCTTGAAATTGTTTTTTGATCAACAGGTTCTTTTTGGAAATCAGAACATTCCAAACTTTCTTTTAATTCCATGCTTTGAATATTTATCTCCTCTGCGATGAATTTGTTTTGATGATGTTCTGATTTCTTTTAAATCCTGTTCGGCTTGGCTGAAATGCCTTTGAAGGTTTTCTGTTCTTTTGTCGAGCCTGATAATATCTTCGAGAATCAAGGAAACCTGTTTTTGAATCAAACGTGCGTTTTCTTTTAAATCTGCACTTCTTAAAAT
Source organism: Maricaulaceae bacterium (assembly GCA_965183855.1). Taxonomy (GTDB): domain Bacteria; phylum Pseudomonadota; class Alphaproteobacteria; order Caulobacterales; family Maricaulaceae; genus CBCYMI01. The sequence goes on from CBCYMI010000037.1 coordinate 35,191, forward strand.
TGTTACGCATGGTTGCAAGTGTTGCCATAAAGGTTGTTGGAGAAACGATGAGAACTCGTTTTTGAAATCCTTTTTCAATGAGCTCGTAATGATGATTGTATAATTCAAAATAAATAGCTTCTGAAGGAAGAAAAAGCAAAGCAGGCTCTAAGGTAGTGCCTGGAATAAGATATCGTTTTGAAATATCAAGAATGTGCTTATGTACGGAATTACGAAATAATTTTGTATATGTTTTTTGTTGCTCTTCTGTTTTTGCTTCCATTAGGTTTTGATAAAATTCAAGAGGAAATTTAGCATCAATCGCGATCGATTCTGAACTATCAGCAAGATGAATCAAAGCGTCCACCCGTTTCTTGTTTGGTAATGTCGTTTGAAAACTATATGCTTTTGGAGGAAGATAGGTTTGAATCATGTCTTGCATATGAACCTCACCGAATATGCCTCTTTTTTTATGACTGGAAAAGATTTCTTTTAAATCTGATACTTGATCTGTCAGATTGAGCATTTGTTCTTTTGCCTGGTTGATTAAGGCTAATCTTTCATGTAACTTGGACAAGTTTTCCCCTGTTTTCTCAGATGTTTTTGAGAGACTTTCGACCATGCGATAAGACATTTTTTCCAATCGGTCATCAATGTTTTTACTAAGATTAAGTTGTGAAGAGTGTTGAACATCAAAAATTTGTCCTAATCTTCCTTTTAAATCATTCTGGGTTGATTGAAGTTGGTGAAGAATTTGATATAATTGCTCAGATTGAGTATTTTTTAACGTTTGATTTTTCAACAATAAGGAATATTTTTGCTTTTCTTTTAAATAAAAGAATAAAAGGGTCATTAATGTAAAAAAAATTAAAACAAAAAACAGAGAGGCAATCCAGAAAAAAACAGGGGAGACAGCAATAAAATGGTTTGTGGTTGCTGTGGCAATCTGAGAAAAAGAATTCATTGGCTTAAGGCTCCCGCTTAATGTCGATATTAGATTAACTATCAAAGCATGTATGAAGGTAATTGTAAAATGACGATTAGAGAGATACGGATTATTCCTGATCCTGTATTAAGGGAAGTTTCAAAACCAGTTATTGATTTATCTGGAGATGAAACTAAAACATTAATAAAAGATATGTTTGAAACCATGTATCATGCAGATGGAATTGGTCTTGCAGCGATACAAATTGGGATTCAACAACGTGTGATTGTGATGGATTTGGCAGATAGAGAAAAATCTTCCCAAAAACGCCATTTTATCAATCCAGAAATTTTGGAAGTATCTAAGGAATTAGCCGTTCATCAGGAAGGTTGTTTATCTATACCAGAATATATGGATGAAGTTGAAAGACCAGCGAAATGTAAAATACGCTATTCTACACTGGATGGAGAAAAAAAAGAAGAATGGACAGAAGGATTGTATTCTGTTTGTATCCAACATGAGATAGACCATTTAAATGGAAAATTATTTATAGATAAATTATCTCGTTTGAAAAAACAAAGAGCTATTTCTAAAGTAAAAAAATCCAGAAACAAAAAGAAATAAAAATAAATAAATAAATCATATATTTTCTTTGAAGCTGACAAGTTTGGTCATGGTTGAAAACAGAAAGTATAGGATTATGTGCAATTCGTGTCTGAAATCTGGAAGTATTATGAGACCCTCTTGTTTGTCAATAGGATTAAAAACAGGAGATTCAAAACAGATTTAACTATATTATTGGGAGCTGGTTTGTCAGAGTAATATGACGTTGAAAATTGCCTTTATGGGAACCCCTGAATTTGCTGAAAAAAGCCTTTCTGTCTTATTACAGACAGAACATGAAATTGCATGTGTCTATACGCAATCACCAAAACCTGCAGGACGTGGTATGAAACTACGAAAATCTCCAGTTCATAATCTGGCAGATCATTTTGGAATTCCTGTCTTATGTCCAGAAGAACTTCATTCAGAAAAGCGTTTAGAAGAACTGAAAAGCTTTAATATTGATGTTTTGATTATTATTGCTTATGGGCTTATTATTCCAAAATCCTTTTTTTCAATTCCTCGGTATGGTGGATTTAATTTACATGCATCTTTATTGCCAAGATGGCGAGGTGCTGCTCCTATTCAACGAGCTATTATGGAAGGAGATAAGAAAACGGGTGTACAGATTATGAAAATCGCAAAAGAGCTAGATAGCGGAGATCTTTTTTTGTCAGAAAATGTTGATATTCATCCATCAGAGACAGGGGGAAGCTTGCATGATAAACTGGCAGAAATTGGTGCGGAAATGTGGCCAAGATTTTTGGAAGCTTTAGAACGCGGACACCTAACAGGAAAACCACAAGATCAGCAAGGCATTCGTTATGCACATAAAATCAAGGACTCATCTTGTAAGATTGATTGGTCACAATCGGCACTAAGCATTGATCGTAAAATCAGAGCATTAAGCCCTTATCCTGCTAGCTGGTTTTATATTCAAGAAGGGAAAACTAAAGTCAGAATTAAATGTTTTATGTGTGAGATAATAGAGCCATCTTCTTATTTGGCACCTGCTGGAACCCTATTAGATGATCAGCTTTTAATTGCTTGTGGAACAGGGGCAATTCGACTACTTAAAGTACAAAAACAGGGTAAGAAAATACTGGATGCAGAATCTTTTTTAAGAGGATTTCCAATACATAAAAATAAGCATTTATGTGTTTAATGGAAATCAAACTCAAAACCTCATTATGAGCAGAAATTTATTTTAAAAGAAATTTATCCAAGATAAGAAGTTTCCTGGAAAACAGCCTATGTAAAAAAATCAAAATAAACAGACCATCCAGAAAATATAGAAGTGAAACAGCGATAAAGTAAAACAGCGATAAAATGATTTATGTTTGCTGTGGTAATCTAAGAAAAAAATGGCTTCAAATAAATTCCTGTTTATAGGGAAATTCGTCTAGACTTAAAAATCTTGTTTAGGATAAAAAATATTGAAGATATGAGATGTTTATTATACACAAATGCCTTTAAGAGGCGAAATAAAGGAGACGCTTTGTTAAAAATACGCTTGTTTGATTTGATGATTTTATCGTGGAATATGTCTTTTCTGAAGCCTTTAAGAAGAAAAATAAAAAGAGAGAATATTCAACCCTGATTTTAGAAATTAAACCTAGAATATTAAATGAGTTAGAATATATATCCAATGAGTCAGAGTTAACATGCCAAGATATAAAATAACAATAGAATATAATGGGCATCCTTTTTGTGGATGGCAGCATCAGCCAGGGCAGCAATCTGTTCAAAATAGTATTGAAAAAGCACTTTTTGCATTTACTCAAGAAACCTCAAGCGTGTTTGCAGCAGGAAGAACAGATTCAGGTGTTCATGCAATAGGACAAATTGCACATTTTGATCTATCTAAACCACAAAAAACAGAAACCGTTCGAGATGCATTGAATTATCACTTAAAACCTTTACCAATTGTTATCTTACAGGTAAAAGAAGTTGATCAGGATTTTCATGCACGATTTAATGCAATTCAACGACATTATATCTACAAGATTGTCAATAGAAGACCCAGATTAGCACTCGATTACGGATTGGCATGGCATATTCCTGTCAAACTCAATATTGATAATATGCAAAATGCAGGAAAGGATTTGTTGGGACGACATGATTTTACAACCTTCCGTGCCAGCCAATGTCAGGCAAACTCTCCTATTAAAACTCTTGATGGTTTGGAAATCACACAAAAAAAAGATCAAATTTATTTTTTATTTTCCGCACGTTCCTTTCTGCATCAACAGGTTCGTTCTATGGTTGGAAGTCTGGTTTGTGTTGGAAAAGAAAAATGGTCTGTTTTTCGTCTAAAACAGGCTTTAGAGGCAAAAGATAGAACGCAATGTGGGATGATCGCGCCTGCTGAAGGATTATATTTAAAACAGGTAGTGTATCCAAAATATAAATCTTCTTGCTAATAAATAATAAGGAAAATGAGCGAGATAAAACAAACTATTATCCCATAAAACATAGATTTATGATTTAATGGAGCAAGAATGAAACCTAACCTTGGTTCATTAAAAAGAGTTTCGATCGGAATAAAAGGAATAAATAAGGGTCAGAAAATCAATATTCCATTTTTGTGATGAATTTCATAGATTCAAAATATCTAGATAGAAAGCCTTGATTAGGAATGCATAAAAACTGACTTGTTAACAAAGAACTGATTTTTTTATTGCTCATTCATTTTTCTTTTATTGGCTCATTTAGCATGAAAATAGGTTTTTAAAATCAATTCATATACATTGGTTAAATTTTCAATATCTGAAATTGCAGCCCTTTCATTCATCTGATGAATGGTTTCAGAAACAAGTCCATATTCAAGAACAGGGCAATAATCTTTTATAAATCGTGCATCAGAGGTTCCGCCACTGGTTGAAAGCTCAGGAAGTTTACCCGTTATTTCTTGAACCGCATGCTGAACGAGAGCACTATAATCAGAGGCAGGCGTTAAAAACGGAGAACCTGGAAGCTCAATTTCAAGATCATATTCTATTTGATATCGGGTTGTATAGGTTTGAATCAGATGTTCTATTTTTTGTTTTAAATCTTTTCCTCGATGCAAAATATTATATCTAATATTTAATTGTGTCCGCGCCTTTGAGAAAATAACATTATGAGATGGGTTTCCAATATCGATGGTTGTGATTTCAAGATTTGAAGGTTGAAAATAGTCTGTTCCTTGATCCAATTCCATTGATTGTAATGCAGTTAGAATTTCAATTAAGATAGGAGCTGGGTTTTGTGCTTTTTCAGGATAGGCAACATGTCCTGCTTTTCCCTTAAGCTCAAGTTTCATATTCAATGACCCTCTTCGCCCGATTTTAATTGCTTCCCCCATTTGATGAGGATTGCTAGGCTCGCCAACAAGACAATGATCAAATTCAATGCCTTTTTGTTTTAAAACAGGCAAAACGCGCTTTGTTCCGTTTAATGCTATTCCTTCTTCATCACTGGTTAATAATAGGGAAAGGGTACCAAAGGAGTCTGGTTTATCGTGTGTACAAAAGCGATGAACGGCAATTAAAAAAGCAGCAATGGCACCTTTCATGTCAGATGCGCCTCTTCCCCAGACAAAGCCTTCTTCAATCTTGCCTGCAAAAGGAGGGTATTTCCAGCTGGATTCAGGGTGTGCGGGAACTACATCAATATGACCAGAAAAGCAAAAATGAGGCTTTCCTTGACCTAATTGCGCATGAAAATTATGAACATCTTCAAAGTGATAATGTTGGCAATTAAATCCTAAAGCGAGCAAAAAGGATTCAATATAGTCAAATATTCCCTCACTTTTAGGAGTAATACTTTGATATTGTATTAGTTTTGAGGTTAGTTTTTCTGGAGTTAACATCATAAAATACTTTCTTTAGCACAAGCATTAATCCATATTAAAACAGGGTTGATATAGATTTAAAACAAGGATTGCTAATCCCTTAAAATTTCATTGATGGATGTTTTGGATCGTGTTTTTTGATCAACATATTTTACAATAACGGCACATGAAAGCATTGGTCCTTCCTGTGCTTGGGATGGCATACTGCCAGGTATAATAACGGCATAGGGTGGAATTTCTCCATAACTGATTTGATTTCCCTTTGTCCGATCTATAATTTTTGTAGAGGCAGAGATAAAAACACCCATTGAAATAACAGCGCCTTCTCGCACAATTACGCCTTCTGCAATCTCAGATCTTGCACCAATAAAACAATGATCTTCTATAATGACGGGATTTGCCTGTAAGGGTTCTAAAACACCTCCAATACCTGCACCTCCTGAAATATGACAATGCGCACCTATTTGAGCGCAAGAGCCAATTGTTGCCCATGTATCAACCATTGTAGAGCGTCCAACATATGCACCAATATTAACAAAACAGGGCATTAAAACTGCTTGGGGCGCAATAAAGGCAGAATGTCTGACAATTGAACCAGGAACGGCTCTAAATCCTGCAGATTTAAAATTATCTTCTGTCCAGTTATGAAATTTGGAAGCAATCTTATCCCACCAATGCCCTTTGCCAATTCCTCCAGAGACAAGCTGCATTGGATAAATAGAGAAACTTAATAAAATTGCTTTTTTTAACCATTTATAGACAATCCAGTTTCCGTTTTCTTGTTTTTCAGAAACTCGGAGCTTTCCCTGATCAAGCAGATCAAGACAGGAAATAATCGCTTCTTTTTCTTTCTGATTAAGTGATAATTGATCAGACTGTTTTTGCCATGCCTGTTCAATCAATGGTTTTAACGTTTGACCGTATTTAACAGAATTATTCATAAAGCGGATCCCTGTATATTAAACATGGTTTCATCTTTAGCAATTTTGAAGAATTTTGAAAGTGAAAAATCATCTTTTAAACAGGAAAATATCAGGAAATAAAATAAAATTTCTAATTCAGATGCATTATTTTGTTTGCAAATGCATTAATAAATATCTTGTTTATAAAAAGCATTGCACGAATGATGAGATTTAAAGAGGCCAGGTTTTTGCATAAATCTCTGAGCGTATATGTTCTAATCCTTGACTTTTTATCGATGAAGCAACCCATAATCTAGGGTGACAAACGGGCTGTTTTTGCAAGATTTCATGCGTTTGTTTCACTATGTTTCGTAATTCCAATGGAGAGGATTTGTCTGCTTTGGTCAGAATAATCTGGGTTGATATAGCAAGCTGATTTAAAGTCATGATTGTCTCAAAATCATTTTGCTTAATTCCATGACGAGAATCAATCAATAAAAACAATTGGGTTAATGTTTTCCTCGAAGATAAATATTGCCAGATTAAATCTGACCATTTAACCTGTTCTTGCCTTGCTGATTTGGCATAGCCATAGCCTGGTAAATCAACCAAAAATAATTGATGATTTAGATTAAAAAAATTAAGTGCTCGGGTTCTTCCAGGTGTTTTTGAAGCGTGAGCTAATGATTTTCTATATACAAGCGCATTTAAAAGAGATGATTTTCCAACATTGGATCTTCCAAGAAAAGCATATTCTGGCAGAGCCTGTTTTGGAAGATCCGCAATATCCGTGACACTTTTTACATATTGGCATTGTTGTTTAAATAAGGCATTTGCTTTTTTAATTAAGGCTAAAGGGAGTTTTTCCTGTGAGATCATTTATTCTAAACCCTATCCTTGTTTTTAATCTATTCCTGTTTTTTTAGGAAGGAGGCTGTTTTTGAGATTTTTTTCTAAATCTGGCCAGCAAATGGTCAATAGGTGTGTCAACATTTAAACGTTTATAAATTGTCCATTGTTGTAAAATGGTTAAAATATTATTCCATGCCCAATAAATAACCAGACCTGCTGCAAAAGGTGCTAAAATAATCGTAAAAATAACAGGCATGAAGGCAAAGATATATTGCTGTTTTGGATCAACTGCGGGGGGAGACATGGCTTGCTGGGCTGCCATTGATAATCCCATAATTAAAGGCCAGGCTCCAATGGAAAGCAAGCTTGCGCCAATAAAAGGAACAATGGATGGATCCCAGGGAATTAAACCAAACAGATTGAAAACACTGGTAGGGTCTGGAGCGGAAAGATCTTTAATCCAGCCAAAAAATGGTGCATGGCGCATGTCAATTGTAATAAATAGGACTTTATATAGCGCAAAGAAAACAGGAATTTGTAATAGCATTGGCAAACACCCTGAAACAGGACTTACTTTCTCTTTTTTATATAAGCCCATAATTTCTTGCTGTAATTTTTGCTGATCACTTTTATATTTTTCTCTTAATCCTTGAATTTTAGGCTGGAGTTGTTTCATTTTAGCCGTCATTTCATAGGATTTATTTGCTAATGGAAAAAATAAAAGCTTCACTAATAATGTAAAAATTAAAATAGCTACACCAAAATTCCCAGTCTTGCTTCCAATAAACTCTAAAGCCAAAGAAAAAGGTTTGGTTAAAAACCAGAAATATCCCCAATCAATTGCAAGATTAAGCTGACTAATACCAGGATTTTTCTGATATTCTGTCAGAATTGAGTTTTTCTTAGCTCCTGAAAAAATATAAGAAGTTATGCTCTTTGTCTGATTAGGTTCAATAATAACAGGTTTGGTTAAATAGGAAGAATCATAGGTTTTTTCTTCTATATCTCCTGTTATGCTAGAAGAAAATTTGACTTTAATGTTTTGATTTTGCTCTGGAATAGCCGCAACAAGCCAGTATTTGTCTGTTTGCCCAACCCATCCAGCTTCTCCTTCATATTCATAAACTGGATTTTTTTTAAACTTTTTATATTTCTTATCTTCAAGCTTGTGATTAATTACAGAAATAGGACCTTCATGAAGAATCATGAAATTTGTCAATGTATCAGGAAGATGTTTTCGATGTACCCTTGCATATTGACTAAGGGTTTTTGGTGTTTCTGTCAGATTTTCAATTTGATCTGTAATTGTAAACAAATAATGCTGATCTATTTCTATTTTACGAGTAAATTTTAAAGTCTGATCTGGGGTTTGATAGGATAAAAAAATAGGGCTTTCAGGAGTTAATTTATCCCCCTGAACAAGAGTCCATTTTGTATTGGAATCAGGTAATTTCGTTTGATCTCCTTTAAGGCCTGCATATCCATTAATCAGATAATAGGGGTGCTTTGTTCCCTTTGGAGAAAGTAAGGTAACAAAAGGACTGTTTTTTTCAATGGTTTCTCTATATTTAAGCAAAAGCAGATCATCAATGCTTGCCCCTTTAAGAGAAAGACTGCCTGAAAGGTGCGGAGTCTCAATCTGTATTCTCTGTGTTGTTCCAAGGGCTTGTTTGCGTGTTAAAACCCGTTTTTCTTCTTCTGGAGGATCAATACTAAATCCATCCGCTGTCGTATGAATTTCTTCCTGGTTTGTATCTTCGTTTTGTTGAGGCTGATCTTTGGGATCAGCCATAAAATACGAATAAAACAAAATAAGCGCAAAAGATAAAACCATTGCTAGAATAAAATTACGTTGTTCATTCATTATAACAGGCTTTCCAATTTATATATCCCAAAACACATCCCCCTAATTTTTATGATCTTCTGTTTATTTGGTTTTTTTCCGACCAGCTTTGTGAAACTTTTTCTCTTTAGCCAGTTTTTGTAAAACAGATTTCATATCCTTTATTAATCTTGACCAGTTATACGCACAGATTCTTTTTCTTGCAATAAAAACATAATCATAACCAGCCATGCCATATAAGGGTAATAATTTACGAGAAGCTTCTTTTAATCTTCTTTTGGCATAATTGCGGTTAACAGCACTACCTATTTTTTTACTTGCAGTAAATCCAACTCTTATAAAATCTTTAGAAATTTGATCTTTATCTAATAGAGAAGAAGGATAAATTTGAACAATAAAGGCAGACATTACGATAGCATGTGAATGCTGGGTCATTTTAATAAATTCTGCGCGCTTTTTCAGATGAAAAATCAACATGATAAGATCATGCCTTTTGAACAAAACGAGAATACGAATTCTGAAATATTATTTCTGGTCTTAAACACAAGAAAAATCATGCAGAAAGTTTTTTTCTGCCCTTTGCACGCCTTGCAGATAAAACCTGTCTTCCAGATTTTGTTGCCATACGAGCGCGAAATCCATGTCTGCGCTTTCTGACAAGCTTTGAAGGTTGATATGTACGCTTCACGCCAAACTACTCCTGATCTTATTTAAATATATAGGATAGCTGGGGATAAAATATTGACACGTTAAAGTCAAGTCCAGAACATACATTATTTCCAGAATTATTTCAACGGGTTTGGTTTAAAGAAGAAATAAACCCTGCCAATAAACCCATTTTTAGATTTTATCTCCGAGTATAGGAAAATTAAGAAGAAATTTCAGGCATGCCAATCGGATAAAGATTTGATATTTTAAATCTTGCTGGTTTAAAATAATCTATATTCTTTTAATTTTGATGATCCAGAGTTAATGGCATAAAAGCTTAAGCAGAAATTATTAAGGATCAATATAGGCAACAATGCCTTCACGTCTTGGATCTGCCATTCCTGTTATTTTCCCCTGTTTTGATTTATAAGCTCCATGAAGTCCTGAGCCTTCACCTGACATTTTACGAATATGATGTCCCATTTCCTCAAGTTCTTTGAGAAGATTTGAGTTAAAACGGCTTGTCTCGATTTTAACCGTCTGACCTCTGGCAACAATATTTGGTAATTCAATGGCTTCTTCAAGACTTAATCCCCAATCAATGACACCTATGATTGTTTTTGCAACATAAGATGGAATAGAATTTCCTCCTGGAGAACCAATTGCCATAAAAAAATCATGATTTTTATCAAAAATAAGGGTTGGAGACATGGAAGATCTTGGACGTTTTTCAGGCGCAATTGAATTTATAATAGGCTTGCCTTTGGCATCTTTGGATTTAAAGGAAAAATCAGTCAGCTGATTGTTTAAAATCATGCCTCCAGCCATGCGCTTGGATCCAAATATAAATTCAACACTGGTTGTCATGGAAACAATATTACCTTCAAAATCAATTACAACAAAATGGCTGGTTCCACCAAGTTCAAGCGTTTGATCTTTTGCAGGACGAATGTGTGTAGGTGTTCCTGCTGTTACATTTTGGATAATCTGATCTTTCCTGATTTGTTTTGCCCGCTCTTTTAGATAGGTTTTATCTAAAAGAGCGTTGACAGGGACATGAATAAACTGAGGATCTGCCACATAAGCATCACGATCTGCATATGCCAGTTTTGCAGCTTCTATAAAATAATGCCAGCTCATTAAATCATCTGGGCCAAACTTTGAAAACTCTGTATTTTCAAGTATTTCGAGCATTTCATTTAAAAAGATTCCCCCAGAAGCAGGAGGAGGGGAGCTACATATTTGATATCCTCGATAGGAGGCACAAACGGGATTTCTGATTTTGGCTTGATAGGAACTTAAATCCTCCAGGCTTAGACTGCCAGGCATTGGGGCATGTTTGACATTTTTCAATGATCTCTTCAGCGATTTTCCCGTGATAGAAATTTCCAGGGTTTTCTGCAATGCGTTCAAGCGTTTTCGCATATGCTTTGTTTTTAAGCCGATAACCTATGGGAAGTGCCTTTCCTTGTTTTGTCAGTAAATAATCACGAATGGCTTTTGATTTTTCAATCTTATCAGGAACCAGATAGGTAGTAATCAAATGATGGAGTCTTGGAGAAACTAAAAAACCGTTTTTGGATAATTCTATTGTTGAATGAAACGTATCTGCCCAGTCTAGTGCGCCATATTTTTGATGAGCTAGATTAAGCATGGCAATCACGCCTGGTGTGCCAACCGAATTACCATTATAAACCGCTTTCATGAATGGAAGAGGTTTCCCATCTTGATCTAAAAATGCATGTTTGCTGATATTAACAGGGGCTTTCTCTCGACCGTCAAAAACCATTAATTGATCTGTTTTGGCATGATAGAATAATAAAAATGCTCCCCCTGCAAGACCAGAACTTTGCAGCTCAACCAATCCAAGGGTTGATTGAATAGCAATTGCAGCATCAATAGCATTCCCTCCCTGTTTTAATATATCAACTCCAGCTTGAACCGCTAATGGATTAGCTGCACTGACCAAGCCTTGCGTTAATTCATCTGTGTGATGATGTCGAGAATCAGGGGTTAAACCATCAAAATCAGATTGTATAGAGGTGCAATTGCATATTAATAAACTGGCGATACTGATAAAAAGAACTCGGAGCATTTTTTAAATCCTTTAATCTTGTAATCTTGTGCAAGCGATTTATTTTTTAGATCTGGAATAAATTGCTTATGAAACATAATCTGAATAATATAATTTCAAGAATACAATACCATAATTTTTTTCTTAAAAGAATAGTTTAATTATAGTTAGTGCAAAATTGACTGTTTTTAACTCTGTTTTTGTTGATCATGCATGTTTTGATATTCAAAAAGGAATTCATGAAAGTGAACATCCTGTTTTTAAAGTTAAATTTTGGAGACCTTAAGTAAGAGATCTCAAAAACAAAGCGTGTAAAAATAATTCAGAGACAAACATTTTTGCTGAAATCTTCATTACATATCAAAATTACATATCAAATTCTATTTTTCCTATTTTCATGTATCTGGATATGTTAGTAGAAAAAGAAGTGATGTTAAAACAGGTTCATCTTTCCATTTGAGAAAATGGAATTGATCAATATGATTAACCAAAAACAGGCAATAGAATATACAGGTAATAGAATATTATGAGTTCTAGACAAGAAAAAAATTTAATTACAGATATTGAAGGTATTAAAATTGGACAATCAGAAAGCAAAACCTGGCTGACAGGAGTGAGTATTATTTTATGTGAAACTCCTTTTAATGCTTCTGTTCATGTCTGTGGAGGAGGACCTGGAACACGGGAAACAGAGCTATTGGCACCGCATAGGCTGATTGATAAAATTGATGCAATTGTTTTCTCTGGAGGCTCTGTTTATGGTCTGGCAGCCGCAGATCAGCTAACCAGTATTTTGGGTGCTCAAAATAGAGGATATGGATTGGTGGATCATCCAAAAATTCCTAAAAGTCCAATTATTCCAGCTGCCATATTATATGATCTTGCAAATGGCGGAAATAAACAATGGGGAGAAAACCCTCCTTATGCTGAATTGGCAAAACAGGCTTTTTTAAATATTGGAACAGAGTTTGAACTGGGAAATAAAGGAGCTGGAATGGGAGCAATTGCAGGACAGCTCAAAGGGGGAACAGGATCGGTTTCAAGCAGGATGAAAAATGGAATTTGTGTTGCTGCTTTTTCTTGTGTAAACAGTTTTGGCTCTGTTATTACACCAACAGGAAAATTTTGGGGCAAAACCATATGAACAGGGAACAGAATTTGGAGGGAAAGATAAATCTGTTCAATCCTTGGACAGGCTTGATTTGAAAGATTGGAGCATGGTAAAACGAAATTCATCTGAACGTGAAAATACGACTCTTTGTCTTGTTGCAACGAATCTTGAGTTGACAAAAAACAGAATTAAAACAAATCAGTATTATGGCTGGAAATGGGATGGCAAGGGCTATTCGACCTGTGTTTACACCTTTTGATGGAGATGTGATTTTTGCTCTTTCAAATGGAGAAAAAAAACTGAATTCTAATCGGTCTGAATGGATTGCAAGAGCTGGCATGCTTGCAGCAGATTGCGTTGCACGCTCTATTGCAAGAGCGGTTTATTGCGCGCATCCTATTTATGGATATGAAAGCTTTCAGAGTCTTTGTGGAGAGAGATTAAATCCAGTTTAAGTTCAAATCGTTTATAATATCTATTTTTCTTTCTGAAAGAGAAGGTGTGACTTAAAACAGAGTATAGAGCTTGTAAATTCTGGATTTAAAGCTTCCAATCCGAGATTATATAAATATTAATTCAGTTCGTGCTTACATTTTCTTTTTCTGATTTTATGATGTGGTTTTTCAAACCATGCCTTTAAGAGTTTTCCTTTTTCTTCGTCAGAAAGCCTCACATATGTGTTTAACAAGGTTTCATCTGCATGCTTTTCTTAACTCAGCCTGTTTTTCTCTTAAGTGCTCTAAAGCAGACATAGCCTCTTCTTTATTAAACGGTTCTTTTTGAAAAATCTGCATGGTTTGCTTTTTTTCTTTATAAATTTCTTTGATCAAAGGGCGAATCTGATCAAGGTCAGGTTTTGCATATGGATATAATCGATGTGTTTTATGGTATGGCATTTTTAATAGAAAAAATTTTGTATCTGCATTTTTATGTTCCAATGGGTTGGGTATCCATAATCGACCGATTAAAAATCCATTAATCAATAGGGAAATAGATAACACAATAAGTAAAAATTTTGAAGAAGAATGAGCCATAATGCGAAATCCTTAATCTTGTTTGTTTTCTGTAAAATCCAAAGGATCATAAGCAAGGGAATAATAGGCAAGCTCCCATTGCTCTTGATTATATAAATATTGACACTGCATTCCAGATAATATTCCGATCAGCAGGCATAAACTGGTTATGAAAGAAAGCAGAAATGTTTTTCTATTTTGAAAGCGCATAAAAGGAATTTTAGATGATTTATTTTTAACAGAGGAAATCCCAGTATTTTCGGTTTGGTTCTAATATTTTTCTTGCCTGAAATTTAAGACTGTTTTCTAATAAAGGATCGGGTGTAATATTTGGAAAATGGGCTAAAAACTGATCTAGCATGCGTTCTTTTTTTAGAATTTTTTGGCTCTCGTCAGGGTTTGATTTTATATAATCATCCATTTCCAGGAGATCCGAATCAGACCAATGCTTTCTTTGGGCTCCATAGGTTTTGACACGTTCAATAAATCTTGTTTTATTCATGAATATTTCCTTGATGATAGCCAGATTCAATTAGTATTTTTTTCATAGATTTTCGTGCTCTTGATAAGAGAGATTCAAAGGCATGAATGCTGATTCCCAATATTTCAGCTGCTTCCACTTGAGATAATTCTTGCTCATATTTTAACAATAGAGCCGTTTTATACCTTGTTTTTAGCTTTCCAAGAATCAATCGTAATTCTTGAACAGTTTGTTTTTTCTCAATAAGAGTTTGTGCAGGTTTGGAAGCGGTTTGATCAGAATATAAAAAAAATGTTTTAAAGAGATCTGGAATATCTACCTTTTGCTTCCGACGTTTATAATCAATACAGCTTGTTAAGGCAACCTTATAAAGCCAGGTTGAGAGTTTTGCCTGTCGGTTTTTTCTTCCATGATGATAGGCGTTTGGCTGTTGTGGAATCCAGTCGGGTAATTTCTTCCAGAATTTAAGAAATACCTCTTGGCAAATATCTTCTGCTTCATGATGATCTCCTAGCATATAATAGGCAAAACTCTGAATTTTTGGAAGTGTGCGATCTATGAAGTCATCCATTGCTTTTCTGTCTTTTTGCTTTAATTTTTCAATTAAAACAGTCTCGTCAAAACAAGGGTCAGATATAATCTGATCTTTTTTTAAATAAGACACATTTTTCCTTATAGAAGAAGTTAAGTGGATCATTTATATATGTTTTCATAACCTGTTTTAAACATTCCAATCATTTGGTCTCAAAACCATCTAATTTAAAATTCAGTTGTTTTGCCTTTATATCTCAATAGAGATTAATGCTGCTTGTTTGCTTTTTTATATTGCAGTTTCATGGTATTTTTAAATTCTGTTTTTGACAAAACACCATCCTTGTTAATATCCATTTCTTTAAATTTTGGACGAGCATTCATAAATTCCTTTTTGGAAATCTTCTGATCATGGTTTTTGTCTGCTTTTTTGAACCTTTCTTGCATTTTTTCTGTTTTTTTTGCTTGCATTTCTTTTTGTTTTTTTTGTTTGTAAGATGCTAAATCTTTGGAGGTTATATAACCGTCCTTGTCATAATCTTTTTGTTTGAACTTGTTTTCAAAGAGCGGTTTTATATTCTTTTTGATCAATGACACCGTCTTGGTTTTGATCCATTTCTTTAATTGAAAAATGGGAATGATGACAATGATTACAATGATTTTTGTGTTTTGAGGCATGCTTTCCTTTATCATGATTTCCTTTATGAGGCAAAGCATGAGCAAAAGAAATACTGACAAATGCTGTTGTTAGAATTAAAGAAGTGGATAATATTATATTTTTCATGATTGTCTTCCTATGTTAGAGGGTCGTATTCATCGGTCGTAAAAAGATAAATACAGATCCAGTTTTTTTAAGTTCTGGAAGCATGGTTTAACAAACCTTATTATAAAAATATATCAAGCATTGTGCTTCCATAATCTTACACGTGGCTTTTTTGTATTTCCGTCGTTTTTTCTATTTTTTTTTGATAAATGAGATAAATTTTTCTTTGAATCTCTTTTAATGTTTTCTCAAGAAGAGCAGGATCTTTTAGATCCAAAAACTGAAATAGAAGCTTTTGAACCCGGTTGCTGGAAATTAGTTTTTCATATGAATCATGGTGCGTAAGTTGAAAAACCTGCTGAAGACCCAGCATTATATCAAATCCTGTTTTCAAGTTTTGAAATTCTGTTTCTGTTAAATAATGTGCCTTGTATAACCTTCGAAGAGCAATTCTGGTTTTTGGCGTTAGGATAAAAGGAGAAGAGTGCGCATGTATGAGCTGTAAATATTCTACGATAAAATGGATATCTATTAGCCCACCACGACAATATTTAAATTCCCAATGAGTTGTGTTTTCATGTTGCTTGGCAAGCTTTTCTCGAATATCAACAACATATTTTGCAATTTTTATAGGATCTCGTTTTCGCTTCAGGCTCTTATTAATAACACGCTTTATTTTTGTTCCAAACAATTTCTCAGACACGATAATTCGTGCATGCGTTAAAGCCATTAATTCCCATGTCCATGCTAATTTTGTCAAATAATACCGTTTAAATCGTGGAAATTGAACTGAATTTGGGCTGGTAATTCCAGAAGGTCTTAATTGCATGTCAACGGTATAGATAGTGCCGTGTTCTGTCGGGGCTGATAATGCTGTAATTAGACGTTTTGTAATTCGTGAAAAATATTCTTGAGAAGATAATGTTTGTGAAGAATTGGAATTGGAACTGGGAGAGTTGTTTTGTGAAGAGAAGGTGTTTGTCTGATAAACAATCATTAAATCAAGATCTGATCTGGAAGTTAATTCTTCTGCACCAAGAGATCCCAAACCAATAATTGCCCATTCTCCATCTATATGTCCATATAATCTGTCAACTTCTGCCCGTGCCAATCGGTAGATCGCATATAATATGGCTTCTGCTTCACGAGCATAAATCTGTCCTGCTTTTAAAGGGTTTAATCGATTGGATAATAAATGAGCGCCTATTTTGAACTGAGATTCATTAAAAACAATCCGTAATGTATTTAATGCTTCTTCAAAACACATATCTGGCGTTAACAGGCTGGAATATTTATCAAAACAGGTTTTATTGGATAAGGAATGAGAAAAATTTGGATCAATCATACTATCCATTAATGCTGGTTTTTTTGCTAATAAGGGGGCAAGTCTTGGAGCAAGACCTAAAATATCAATGATTTTATTCATTAATCTTGGATTATTTAAAAACAAGGAGAGCACAGAATTCCCAACGGGCAATCCAGAAAAAAAGTCAGCAAATCGTGCAAAAGCAATATCAGGTTGCCCCGTTTTTGAAGCAGCTTCAATGAGTTTAGGGGCAAGACGAGTTAACAATGTTCTTGCTTTTTCTGTTTGGGTTGCATGAATGCGACCTCCAAGCCAGGAAGACATCATATGCCAGGCTTCTTCAGGACGCTCAAAGTTTAATTGCTTGAGTGTATTTAGAGTCTCATAATCCAGTCGGGTTCCTGTAAAGACTAGAGAGCCTTTAGAGCTTGCAAGTGAATCTTCTTTTTCAACAAGGGATATATAGATTGCATGTACACTTTTTAGACACCGTATTAATCGTTTTTTTAGGGCAGCATAACTCTTATATCCACAAAATCCAGCAAATGCTTTTCTATTCTGGTCAGGCATGGTGTGAGTTTGATGATCATGAACCATTTGTAGTCTGTGTTCAATAAATCGCAAATATGAATAATAATGTGTGAGTTTTATATATTTGCTCTTGCTAAGAAAACCCAAACGATAAAGCGCTTTTAGTGCTTTTTCTGTTTTTGCTTGCCTTAAGACGGTATACCTTCCTCCTAAAATCAATTGTTGAACTTGTGTAAAAAATTCAATTTCACGAATGCCGCCTCGTCCGAGCTTAATATTATGACCCGAAATTTTAATCTGATCTTTTGCACTCAGCTTATAAATTTGACGCATAATAGCGTGAATGTCAGAAATTGCATTATAATCAAGTGAACGACGCCAGATATAAGGTATGAGCTTATTGATAAAGGTTTTCCCAGACTGAATATCCCCTGCAATAATGCGTGCCTTAATCAGCATGGCTCTTTCCCAATTCTGGCCTAAGGTTTCATAATAGTGTTCAGCTGATTCCGTTGTATGAATAGGAGATTTATTCCCAGAATCTGGTCTTAAACGAATATCTACCCTGAAAACATATCCGTCAGCAGTTTGGGTATTTAATAGGTGAATTGCTTTTTGAGTAAGCTTAATAATGCTTCGTTCAGGAGTGTTCCAGTTTAACCGAAGCCATTTTTTCTTGTCATAAAAAAATACAATATCAATGTCACTGGAATAATTTAACTCTTTTGAGCCAAGTTTCCCAAGAGCCAGAACAAAAAAGCCTGATTGTTTAAAAAAACGCTGAAATAAATCAGGATTAATTTTATCTATGCATTCATCTTTAAAATAAAGAGGAGGGGTGCGTTCTTTTTGGAGAATAAAAAACAGACTAGCCTGTAAGGATAAATGAATGACGGTTTCTGCAAGCTGGGTCATTGCAGAAACAACTTTCTCCAAAGACCAGATTTGTGATAAGTCTGCAAGAGCAATTAATAAATGAAGTTTAACTTTATACCTTCTTAAGCATTGCATGATGGTTTCTTCATGCGTTAGGGTTCTGATTTCCTCTGACATTTTAATCAGCGTATGTTTAAGGATTTCCCGAGGAGAAGAATCTATCAAGGAAACCAATAGGTCTGGATGCATTCTGGAGGCTTTAAAAAGATAGGGAGAGTGCGAAAAAATACCTTCAAAAAAAAAGGCAATTTCGGGGCAGTTAAAAAGTTGATCTAATGCAGGCTTTAATATTTGGTGGTTGGGATCTCGTTCAATACTGGAAAAAAACTGGGCATGACAGGCTTTTGCGTAAGCTGGATCTGTAAGATGTATTCTGGGCTTAATGGATCCATAAAATCTTGATTGTTTTAAATCATGAGTCATGTTTTTTGCCGTAATGCTAATATATTTTAATCGATTAATCTGTCTCTATTATTCTTACCCTAAATTTGCCGAGAGACATAATTTATATCATTCTCGAATAAGAAACGTCTGGATTCTGTTTATGGGGAGTTGGGAAAAATAAGACTTGCCCGCAATCCAGGAGTCGGATTAGATTCTTTTTGATATTGCGCCGAGTTTAAAACAAATTCGGCTTGATGAATGTCTGCAATGGCTTTAACCAGGCTAAGCCCTAATCCGTTTCCTGGTTGACTTCTGCTTTTATCCAGTCTTACAAATCGTTTAATCACTTCTTTTCTATATGCTTTTGGAATTCCTTTTCCTGTATCTTCAACATAAAGTTCAACTCTTTGATCCGAAAGGGATTGATACCCTAAAATAATCACATTTCCTTTTGGAACATATTTCAGTGCATTATCAATAATATTAGATAAAGCTTGTGCAAGAAGAGCTTTATCAGCAAGAATTTTTTTCTTGGAATGAATCTCTGTTTTTAATGTAAGCTGTTTCTTTTCACAAACAGGCTCATATAATTCCTGCATGTCTTCAAGAATATAATTTGGGCAAAATTCATAAAAAACACCTCTTTGTTCTCCGTCTTCAAGACGTGAAATGCTTAAAATTGCTTCAAAGGTTTTAAGAAGATGATTGGTGTCTGACGCACAATCAAGTAACGCCTGACGTGATTTTGGCTCAGAAACTGTCCGTGCAGAAGACTCCAATCGTGTTTTTAATCTTGAAATCGGAGAGCGTAAATCATGGGCAAGATTATCTCCTGACTGACGTGAGGCTTTAATCAAGATTTCAATCTTACCAAGCATGTTATTTAAGTTTTTACTTAGCAAATCCAGCTCATCATAGCTATAACTCCGCTTGACCCTTTGAGATAAAATCCCTTTTTGAACATTTTTTGCAACTTTGTTAATCGCTTCAATTCTTAATGAAAAATTCCTGTTAACCAGATATCCAGCAAGTAACGCTAAACCAAAACTGATTAAAATAGCTGTAATAAAAATCTTAAATAAAAGGTTTGAAAGTCTGTTTAACTCTTCAATATCCTTACCGATAAAAAAACTGTTTCCACCTGGTAAAGGGGTATAAATAATTCGAATATGGCGTGTAATATCCGATGAGTTTTGATCATTTTTAGTTTCATATTGATAGGTTTTTATAGGAGTGTTTGGAGGGCTGGAAAATTCAATATATAAATTTCCAATGCGTCTTTTTCCATAAACATTATAGATTGCATATAGTTTTTGATCATCATTGAATGTTTTAAAAAAAACAGTTCTTTCCAGTGCTGTATAGCCTTTTTCATTATAAAG
The DNA here is from genome assembly GCA_965183855.1 of Maricaulaceae bacterium. Lineage (GTDB taxonomy): Bacteria > Pseudomonadota > Alphaproteobacteria > Caulobacterales > Maricaulaceae > CBCYMI01. Next base: position 55,290 of record CBCYMI010000037.1, read on the forward strand.
GGATTTTAAAAGTTCAGCTTCTTTTTGTAAACTCAGATCAATATGGTGCTTTTCATTACCAATGAGTTTAAAATAAATATATCCAAGCAAAATGAATGCAAAAATAGAAAAAAGAAAGGCTGTAAACAGAGTTAGTTTAACAGCAGAGCTTTTAAAAAACAGAATGCATTTTGAAATAAAAAGATTCATTGTTTTCCCAAACGATAGCCAACACCTCTGATTGTATGAAGCAGGGGAGGAAAAAATCCTTTATCAATTTTTGATCGAAGACGTGAAATATGGACATCAATAATATTTGTTTGAGGATCAAAATGATAATCCCATACCTGTTCTAATAACATGGTTCTTGTAATTACTTTTCCATGGTTTTTCATTAAATATTGCAATAGTAAAAATTCTCTTGGTTGCAATAAAATTTTTTTACCAGAACGTATAACTTCTCTCTTTAATAAATCAATTTCAAGGTCTTCTACACAATAATTGGTTTTTGCAGAATCAGGGTCATGACGTCTGACAAGTGCTTCCAATCTTGCCGTTAATTCTGTAAAGGCATAGGGTTTTGTTAGATAATCATCTCCTCCTGCTCTTAATCCATCTACTTTGTGATCCACTTCTCCAAGTGCAGATAAAATTAAAACTGGGGTGTTATTTTTTTCCTTACGCAGAGTAGAAATAATATTAAGACCGTCAATTTCTGGAAGCATTCGATCAATGATTAAGGCATCATATTGTGCAGTCCTTGCGAGGTTAAGTCCTGTTGCTCCATCTGCTGCAAGATCAATAATGTGCCCCTCTTCTTCCAATCCTTTTCCAATATACCTTGCTGCTTCTGGATCATCTTCTATAATTAAAAAACGCATAATCTATCCTGTCCATAATTTATCGTTCAATATAGCATTATGATTACGTTATACCATATCATTGAACCTGTACTGCCTGGATGAAGGGTTTAAAAATTCAACTCTTAATTATTGATATATGAAACAAAATATAGCTGAATTTTCTATTTTTACAAACGGCTTAAAGAGAGAGAGTAAAAATATATTTTTGAAATTAAAAGCAAATGCCAGTCTGAAAAAAGTAATAAAGAAGTCGCTTTATCATCATGTCGTTTAAACGAAATTTGTTAACTTTTTCAGACCAGCAATATGATACTATTTTAAATAAACGTTCTATATGTCTAGTTTTTCTCGTTTAGAGAAAGTCCAAAAGAACGACTTTGTCCTGAGCGTGGATTTTTGGTAAAAACCAGAACCGCTTTTTTCTTTTTTTGTTTTGATGCATTAATTTCATTTATAAAATCAGAAGAGTTATAAATCTGTTTTTGATTAATCTGGGTAATAATCATGCCTGCCACCACTCTTTTTTTATAGGCACTGCTTTTAGGATCTACATATGTAATTATCACACCATGTTTAATCTCTGCTTTTTTATAGGCGTTCATCTCTTCTTTTTTGAGGTTTCGTATTTTTATACCTAATAATTCTTTTTCTATATTAGAATCAGGTGTGTTTTTAGAAGAAGGGTTAAAAGAACCATTTAAAATGTTTTCATCAGGACGCTTTCCAATGGTAACTTTGATTGTTTTTTCTTTTCCAAGTCGATTAATTTTAAACACAGCTTTTTCACCAGCAGACATATCTCCAATTAGGCGTGTTGCAAATGTTGGATCTTTAATCTTCTGATTGTTAATTGAGAGAATAACATCTCCAGCTTGAAATCCGTGTTTTTCTGCGGGAGAAGATTCAGATACATTTTGTACGATTGCGCCTTGATTTGAATCAAGACCAATACTATCTGCGATATCAGTATCAATAGACCCAATTAAAACACCCAGCCATCCTCTGATAACATGCCCTTTTTTCTTCAGTTTATTGATGATTTTACTGGCAACATCTGATGGAATAGCAAATCCAATACCAATATTGCCACCAGAAGGTGAATAAATTTGAGAATTAACACCAATAACTTTGCCTTGAAGATTAAATGTAGGACCGCCTGAGTTTCCTCTGTTAATTGGCGCATCTATCTGTATAAAATCATAATAATCTGTACCCGTTCCTGTATTTCGTTTGGTTGCTGAAATAATTCCTGCTGTTGCTGTTCCTGCGAGACTATATGGGCTACCAACTGCAACAACCCAGTCTCCAACCCGTAAATTGGGAGATTTTTCAAAAATAGCGTAATGAAATTTCTCTTTACTATTTTTGATTTTTAATAAAGCCAAATCTGTCAAGGGATCAGAGCCAATGAGCTTGGCTTCATATTCTTTTTCATTTTTGGTTGTGATGATGATTTTATCGCTTCCTTCAATCACATGATTATTGGTAACAATATAACCATCTTCTGAAATAAAAAAGCCGGATCCAACAGATTTGGCATAAGGTCTAGGAGATTTTTGATTAGGGATTTGAGGGAAAAAATCTCTAAATGGAGCAGGAATGCGATCCAGATCAAACTGAGCTGAAAGCTTCATTTCTTTTTCTACTGTAATGCTGACAACAGATGGGGCAACTTTTTCAATTAAATCTGCAAAAGAATTATCATGTGAAAAAGCGAGCTGAGGTGTTGAGGAGAATGTATAAAGCCCCAAACATAAAATAGATATAAAATAAACCAATGCACGATTGTTTTTGTATGAATATGACATTTTTTACTCCAAAATAGATATTATTTTCCCTAAAACTTAGGATGCTTCTTTTTTGCCAGATCTAACCTTTCATAAACATTACTAAAAAATTACAAATTGTCCATGTTTAAAATTTTAGAAGTATTAAAGCAAGATTGACATTTGTTTTATATTTGTATCTTATTCCTTAATTAATTAAATAAAAAGATATAAAAAGGTCACGTTTAAGTGAATTGGCAAAATAAGTAAACTGAGAAAACAAGTAAACTGGCAAAATTTTGGATTCAGGCATGAATTTGACTTATATCTTTAGGTAAACAAAAACAATCTGGCTTATTAATGTATAAAATGGGCTTTATTAAGAACCGCTAGAAAAATTTGAGTAAAGAGGCAGAATTTAAAAAGAACTTTCCATCAGTAAACCTTGTTTTATAAGGGAGGCGTTTTAATCGTATTCTGGTTTTTTTAAGAGTCTGATTATATCTTAAGCGTTCCAATATATTATAAAATGTATTATAAAATATATTATAAAATATCTTATAAGAAGCACGTGTTCAGAATCTCTAAAGGGGAGATTATATTTAATAAGTTTAGTATTTGAATCTGTTATCATTTATTTTACATATAACGGTTTTTAAGAATCTCGACTTAATGTAAGATGTTGGAATTTGGTAGTATTTATCTTACATATAATAGCCTTAATAGCCTTAATAGCCTTAATAGCCTTAATAGCCTTAATAGCCTTAATAGCCTTAATAGCCTTAATAGCCTTAATAGCCTTAATAGCCTTAATAGTCTTAATAGTCTTAATAGTCTTAATAGTCTTAATAGTCTTAATAGTCTTAATAGCCTTAATAGTCTTAATAAAGTATCGTTTCTTTCTATATTTCTTCCTTATTTTCCAAGATGATTTTTACCCAGCTGGGTAGATTTGGGTTTCAGTTTTGCAGATTCTACGTCATTAACACCATGCATATGATTAATTAAAGGACCTTGTAGGTTAAGACCTGGCAAAATCGGAATTTGATTTTTGCTTTTAGGAGAATTTAGGGCTTGATTAAGCTGTTCTTTTGTCAAATTTTTGTATTTTGGTGCTAATCCATTATATGCTTTTTGATGTGTTTGATCTGTAAACCCATTTTGATTTTTTTGTGGTGTAATTGAAACCAGTTGATCGCATGTTTTCGCTTTATGGTCAGGATCCTGGCAATCCAGATCATTTAAAATACCTGCAATTCCCGTTGCTTTTTGCGGGCTAAAGTGCCCTTTTATATAAAATCCACCTTGTTTTTGATAAGATTTTCCTGATTTATTTTGTTTTGATTGGTCTGTATAAGAATTTTTTCCTGTATATTGATTTTTAGAAGCGTTTTTTTGAGCAGAAGAGGATGAATATGAGAAATAGGAGTTTGGCAGTTTTAATAAAGCACGTTCTGATCCATTTTGCTTTGGCAAAATAGCATTTTGTTTTTCTCCTTCTGTATCGGGTGTTTTAGAAGAAGCAAGAATATCTGGTTCTTGATTGGTAGGAAGATCTGATTGCTCTTGATCAGATTTTTGGTTTTGATCTGACAGAGAAGTGATCTGATCTACTTCAATAGAAGGCTTGATCACAGGTAAGGCAATTGTTTTTACAGACTCTGTTTTTTGGTCTGGGGATTGAAGGGCTTTTTGAGTTTCATGTTCAGGATTTATTTCATTATGATTTGCCTTGGAAAGAAGTGGGTTTGGCGAGACTTCTACTTTTATTTCCTGTTCCAGTTCAAGGATATCCTGTTCTGGTTTAGGGATGGTTTCTTTTGTCTCTTGGATAGAAATATCTAGCTTTTTTGGTGTTTCAGTTTCTATAGGAGGTGTTTTCAAAGGGGAAACAGGCTCTATCTCTAAAGGTTCAATTTCCTCTTTTTGAGAAGGAAGAGGGGGAGAAATGATTTTTTCTGCTTTAGGGCTTAAGGGTGGAATAGGTTGTTTGAACTTAATTTTCGGAAGAGGCTTTTCCAAAACAAGATCTGGTTTAGGGGCAGGATCCAGTTTTTTTATTTTAAAAAAACTAGCCTTTGGGATATATTCATTTGATTGTTGTATGCTGTCGGATTCTTGAAGGACAGGCTTTGGAAGTGAGGAAGCATCTATTTTTTTAGCTTTTACGGGTTTTTCAACCTTTGGCTCTTCTATTGCTTCTGGCTGTTTTTTATTTTCTTTCTTTATTTCTGGTTGTTTTTCAATCTTTTGTGGAGGCGTGTTCATCGGTACTATCTCTTCTTGGACGGGAGGGGATATATTTTCTTTTATATACTTGGGTTTTGGAAGAGGTAGAAGTTCAATTTTAACAATGGGAGGAATTTGAATATTTTTTGCAATTCTTCCACTCATTTCAATTAAAGCAATCAATAAAATATTTAAAAATAGCGCGAACATGAATGAAAACAAAACAGGTTTGTTTAAGTGAGAGGTTTGTACATCTGCATGAATATGTGTATTGAATGACAATGAAAAATCCATTCTAAATTATTTTTGTGGTTATGTTAAATAAATATTCCTAAAACTTCGAAAAATCCATTCTAAATTATTTTTGTGGTTATGTTAAATAAATATTCCTAAAATTGCTATTTAAATCAAAAAGAACTTAAATCCTATCTTTATTGTTTTTAAAGAGCGTTAAAATAACTGTATTCTGTATGTAATTTGTTAACAGTTTATTTTTTTATACGAATTGACTATATTCAGAATTTATAATTGATGTTTTAATGAAAAAAATATTTCTTTTAATATTAAGAATGGAAACGAACCTGTTTTTGGGATAAAAACCTTTTTTGGGCATTGACTGTTATATTCTGTCTGTCATTATCCTTAATAAATAGGCTGATAGCAGATTTGTTTTTGACTAAAATGATTTAAACAGAGCTCAACCAGATCTGATCATATCTATGTATAACCAGTCATATGTGTGTATAAATGGAAAACAGTATGGATATTCATTTTTTATCAGAAATAATAGGCAGGGTTAAGCCTTCTGCAACACTTGCAATTAGTGAAAAGGCGAAATCTTTGAAAGCTCAGGGAATTGATATTATTAGTTTAAGTGCAGGAGAACCTGATTTTGATACGCCAGAATCGATTAAACAGGCTGCAATTTTGGCAATTCATCAGGGAAAAACAAAATATACACCTGTTTCTGGTATTCCCGAATTAAAACAGGCAATTTCAAATAAATTTAAACAGGATAATGAATTAGAATATGCGCTTGATGAAATTATTGTTTCTCCTGGAGGAAAAGCGATTATTTATAATGCGTTTATTGCAACGCTTAATCCAGGAGATGAAATTTTAATTCCTGCGCCTTATTGGGTTTCTTATCCTGATATGGCTTTATTAGCAGGTGCGTATCCAAAACGCATTCAAACTCAATTAAAGAATGAGTATAAACTAACCCCTGAAGATTTAGAACGGAATATTACTGAAAAATCAAAATGGCTTATTTTAAACTCTCCTTCCAATCCAACAGGATCAGCTTATAATGAACAGGAATTAAATGCATTAGCAGACCTATTGGTTAACTATCCCAATCTCCATATTTTATCGGATGATATTTATGAAAAACTTATTTATGATGAATATGAGTTTAAAACGATTGCACAAATAAGACCTGAATTAAAGCCAAGAACATTAACTGTAAACGGGGTCTCTAAAACCTATGCAATGACAGGGTGGAGAATTGGGTATGCAGGAGGATCAAAATCCTTGATTTCTGCCATGTCAAAAGTAATGTCACAATCAACTTCAAATGCTTGCTCCATTGCTCAATGGGCTGCACTGGAAGCATTAACAGGAAATCAGACATTTATTAAAGAACGCAATCAGATTTTTAAACATAGAAGGGATTTGATTATAAACGCATTTAATCAGATAGATGGATTAAACTGTGCTACTCCAAAGGGTGCTTTTTATGTCTTTCCAGATTGTTCTGGTTTGATTGGGAAAAAAACACCAAAAGGGAAAATATTACACAATGATCTTGATATTGCGCAAGCTTTGTTAGAAGAAATTAATATTGCCATTGTACCTGGAAGTGCATTTGGAATGTCTCCTGCATTTAGAGTCTCTTATGCATCTGAAACAGGATTAATCGAACAGGCTTGTGAGCGCATAATGCAATTTACACAAGATTTAACCATTTAAGAAAAAACGAGCAGATTTTCTATAGTATCATACACGCTTGCCATGTGATTATATCATTGTAAATTGGATGCTTTTGTTAAATCAAATGCTCTTAACATCGCATGTGTTTTTGATCATCATGATATATGGGGTGTTATGAGAATAGAAATGTCTAAAGAATTTGTGTATCTATAGGCGAGAAATAGAAATAAGTGTATATTCTTTCTTTCAGATTTAACTATTTTGAATATATTTGCACACAGAAGCGAGGAATAGAATTTATTGTGCACGCTTCCAGATTTGACTTTTACAGATAAAGGAAACACAGCCTTTTACACGGAGCGTTTCAGCATCAATCCATTTTAGGGTTCCATGATAGGTTTTGCCTTTATCGGCAGCATAAATCATGCCATTTTCCCAGATTTTCTTATTCTTTTTAAATCCCCATAATATCATACTTCCCATTAAAGGTCGGGTTCGTTTAGAGATATCTTTATTTTTTTCATCCAACAGAATAATATTGTTTTCTGCTTCTTTTTTTAGCCAGACAATATGCCCTTCAAGTATTTGATCTGGTTTTATAGTTAACTTGACCTTGGCTTTTTTGTTTTCTGTGAGCCAAATTGTATTGGAAAGTGTTTGTGAATAGACAAAATAGGGGGATAAGATAAAAAACAAGAGTGTACTATAGCTGAAAATTCTCGTATACATAAGCATTCTCTCTTTAATTTGAAAATAAAGGATAGATCTAATATTAGATGAAATATTGTACGATGTACAGATCATGCCCTGGACTAATTGTATGATTTTATTTTCAAGCATGTATATATTGGGGTGTTTATATGTGTGCTCCTTCTGAAAATATTTTATCTTCCTAAGATATTTTATCAAAATATTAACGACAATTTAAAATAAAAGACATAATCTATCGTAAACATACCAATATTTATAGAAGTTAAGTATATATTAATCATGAAACGTGCATTCTTTTTTGATTAAAAATGACAGGATTTGTAAAGGGATAAATGTGATTATAGCCTTATCTGAATTTTTAAGAGGAATCTTTCCATCAATACTGGTTATGTCTGGAACCATTCAGCAAGATGCGTTAAAACAGATAACGGATCCGCCAATAGCAGAGTATCAACAATCAGAAAGTATAAGGAATATAGCTGATAGTGATAGAGCCAAGTTTGAAACTGGTGAAAGTGATCCAATTAGATTTGCTAAGCGAGAGGATACCGATACGCTTTATAAAAATGATTTTGAAGAAGTTTCTGATCCTCTTAAAAATGAATTGGATCGCTCTTTATCTGGCACAGAAACAAATTTTCGTCAAAAGGCTGGCAAATTATCCGTACGTTTTGTTCTTGACCCTAAATCTTCTCCGATACTGGCAACAGAAATCGATGGCAGTATTAGTAGTTTGCCTGTTAAGGAAGGGCAGAGTTTTAGAAAAGGACAAGTGCTTTTAAAGCTGGAATGTTCGATTGAACGCAGTATCTAT
>CBCYMI010000038.1:0-30327 GCA_965183855.1 Maricaulaceae bacterium
GCACGCGGATCATTATTTTCGTTTGAAATTAAAAAATGTACAAGAAACATTGAAGAATGAAAATGAAAAGAAAAATTCTTTTGAAGAGAAAGGAAATCATAGAACAGATAAGAGAAAATTGAAATCTGGAAGAGAAGCAAATGAAAATAATAAACTAAAACCAGTAAAGAGAAAACCTTCTTCTCGATCAAAATCAAATCATGATTCTAAACAAAAACAAGGAGAAGGTCATAAAACACCTGATCAGCAGCTGCTTATAAAAAAGGAAATGATGACAGGACATCAATCAAATGCGAGTAAGGAGGCACTTGAGATTGTAAAGACAGAAGCAAGTGAATTAGTTTCAGAAATAAAATCCGAAAGCCAAAAAAAGAAACATGCTTCTAAAATACAAAGCGAGAATAAACCTGATAGCAAACAAAAACCGTCTACTATGATTTCTGATATGCAAGCCTGTCATATGGAAAAAATGAATATTCAAAAAAACTCTGAACCTTCTCTTTCGACAAAAGTGCACTCTAAACATAAAAGACAAGTTAAAACATCCTCAAAAACAAGCAAAGAATCCAGTAATCAACTGGTCTCTCAAGAAGATAATAAAGATAAAAAGCATCCTGAATTATTGTGATTTACCTCTTATAATCATCGTGTAATTGTTTAAAACTATTTTTTATTTAATTTTTTTGGCTAGATTGAAAAATAAAAAAAAATCCTTATCTCAAGTTTAGAGCCATATATTTTTATATATGTATAAAACGGAATTAGGTCTGAATTGGAATAGAGAATGGATTTAGCAAATTATACAGAACGTTCAAGAACCGCTTTGCAAATTGCGCAGTCAATTGCGCTTGCAAGTCAACATCAGCAATTTACGCCTGAGCATATTTTGCAGGCATTGATTGAAGATCAGGAAGGTCTAACTTTAAACTTGCTTCGTTCATCTGGGGCTCAGTTTGAAACGATCATGAATGATGTCAAAACGAGTTTATCTTCTTTACCTAAAGTGCAGTCGGATCAAACTCAGATTTATATGGCACAAAAAACAGCAGAAGTGCTTAGAAATGCTGAACAATTAGTCGAAAAAAAATAAAGATAGATTTGTAACAATAGAACGTTTGCTTCAAGCATTATTAACGACACCTGGAAGTAATCCCAAAAAAATTCTTGAGAAATCAGGTTTAACCAGGCAAAATTTAGACAAAACCATTGAAGCGTTCAGGCAAGGTAAAAAAGCAGATTCAGAATCCGCAGAAGGGCGCTATGAAGCCTTAAAGAAATATACAGTTGATTTTACTCAATCTGCAAAAGACGGAAAACTTGATCCAGTCATCGGAAGAGATGAAGAAATAAGACGTACTATTCAGGTTTTATCAAGAAGAACAAAAAACAATCCAGTTTTAATTGGTGAACCAGGAGTTGGTAAGACAGCGATTATTGAAGGGCTGGCACAGAGAATTATTAATGGAGACGTTCCTGAATCTCTTTTAAACAAGAGATTATTGGCATTAGATCTGGGGGCTTTAATTGCAGGTGCAAAATATCGCGGAGAATTCGAAGAAAGATTGAAATCTGTTCTTTCAGAAGTTCAAAATTCTGAAGGTGAAATCATCATGTTTATTGATGAAATGCACACATTGGTAGGTGCTGGAAAAACAGATGGTGCAATGGATGCTTCAAATTTGTTAAAGCCAGCATTGGCGCGTGGAGATTTACATTGTATTGGTGCAACAACCTTAGACGAATATCGTCAATATGTTGAAAAAGATGCCGCTCTTGCGCGTCGTTTCCAGTCTGTTTTCATTGATGAACCAAGCATTGATGAAACGATCTCAATTTTAAGAGGGCTGAAAGAAAAATATGAGGTTCATCATGGGATACGGATTTCTGATTCTGCAATTATTGCCGCCGCTCAATTATCACATAGATATATTACAGACCGTTTTTTGCCTGATAAAGCAATTGATCTTATTGATGAAGCGGCATCTCGCCTAAAAATGCAGATTGATTCTAAACCTGAAGCTTTAGATGAAGTTGATCGTAAACTCATCCAGTTAAAAATTGAAGCAGAGGCTTTAAGAAAAGAAAAAGACCAAGCTTCTCTGGAGAGGTTAGAAAAACAGAAAAAACACATAGAGGAATTGGAATCAGAATCACAGGAATTATCTACGCGGTGGAAAGCAGAAAAACAAAAATTGGCTCAAGGTACAAAAATTAAGGAGGAGCTTGACCATATACGTCTTGAACTGGAAAATGCAATTAGAAAAGGAGATTATGAAAAAGCAAGTCAGTTAAAGCATATGAAAATCCCTGAACTTGAAACAAAAATTAGCCAATATCAAAGTCAGAAAAGCCAATCAATGGTTAATGAAGTTGTCGATTCTCAGCAAATTGCTTCTATTGTTTCCAAATGGACGGGAATACCTGTTGATAAACTGATTGAAGGAGAAAAAGAAAAGCTCCTTAATATGGAGTCATTTTTGCGTCAAAGAGTGGTTGGTCAGGAAAAAGGTTTAAGGGTTGTCTCTGATGCTGTTCGTCGGGCAAGGGCAGGGTTAAAAGATCCAAACAAACCTATTGGCTCTTTTCTGTTTTTAGGTCCAACAGGAGTTGGAAAAACTGAATTAACGAAGGCGTTAGCTTATTTTTTGTTTGATGATGAATCTGCTATTATTCGAATGGATATGTCAGAATATATGGAGAAACATTCTGTTGCAAGATTAATTGGAGCTCCTCCTGGTTATGTCGGATATGAAGAAGGTGGAGCTTTAACAGAGGCAGTAAGAAGAAGACCTTATCAGGTTATTTTATTTGATGAAATAGAAAAAGCACACTCAGATGTTTTTAATGTTTTATTACAAGTGCTGGATGATGGTCGTCTTACGGATGGAAAAGGGCGTACTGTTGATTTTAAAAATACTTTAATCATTATGACATCCAATCTTGGAGCTCACCATTTAATTGCTCATACAGATCTAACAGAGCATAAAATGAAAGAAATGGTGATGAAGGAAGTTAGAGCTCATTTCAGACCTGAATTTCTAAACAGAATTGATGAAGTTATTTTATTTTCAAGATTAAAACCAGAAGAAATGGTAGCTATTGTTGAGATCCAAATGAAACGAATTTCTACACTATTAGCGGATCGAAATGTTAAAATAGAGATTGATGAGCAGGCAAAGAAATGGCTGGGAGAAAAAGGATTTGATCCTATATATGGAGCAAGACCTCTTAAAAGAGTAATCCAGAGTGAATTACAAAATCCATTGGCAACAAAATTCTTAAAAGGGGATATTAAAGAGGGAGAGAAATTAAATATATCCGTTAAGAATAATGCTTTAACATTAAATGGCTCTCCTTTGAAAGCGTAAATATGTTTGATTTAAGCCTTATATCGTTCGTGCTGACTATAAGTTTATTTTTTGTATGAAAGTCAATGAAGTAGCTTCTTTGGAAAAAAGCTAAAAATTATTTACAAATATAACAGCCTGATCCGAGGCTAGTTTTTTTCTTAATGCTTCAATTTTAAGACGTTCAAGATCAAACATCTTTTTTTCTTTAGAATTAAGTTTATGACCTAAAGGAGCTCTTATTTTTAAGGGATTAACGGCTTTGTTTTTATAATGAATTTCATAGTGTAGATGTGGTCCAGTTGAACGTCCAGTTGAGCCAACATAACCAATAATTTGCCCTTGAGAAACACGACTGGACGATTTTAAGCGACGTGCAAAACGAGAAAGGTGAGCGTAAGCCGTTTTATATTGATTGGCATGTTTGATTCTAATATATTTACCATAACCTCCATAATATCCAATTTTTTCAATAATTCCTTTTCCAGCCGCAAAAACAGGTGTACCTGATGGAGCACCAAAATCAACGCCTTTATGCTGCCTTGTATAGCCAAGAATTGGATGTTTTCTTCTTCCAAATCTTGACGTTAATCGTGCTCCATTAATAGGTGTTTTCATTAGAAATTTACGGGCACTATTTCCATTCAGATCATAATATCCAACATGATTTTTGCTGGATTTAAAATACCAATATGGCATTGTTTTGTTTCTAGATTTAAGCATGGAATAAAGTAATTTCCCAGTTTTAATGATTTTACCTGAGTGGTTAACATATCGCTCAAAGACAAGTTCAAATTCATCTCCTTTATGAATCTCTCTTTGAAAATCAACACTATATGCATAAAGATTAGCAAATTGTACAATAATATTATCTGTTGCTCCTTTGTTTAAGGAGTCTAGATAGAAACTATTTTCTATTCGACCTTTAACAACAGCAATTTCTTTTTTTAACTCAATAGATAAATTCCGTGCATTAAAATGATCCTTATAGGTTCGAGTAACGATCAAGCTTTGATCTGGGTGTGTTTTTGTTGTTATGCCAATAAGCTGTTTTTTTTGTTGGGTCATATATAAAAACAAAACTTGACCAATACGCAATTCTCTTGGATCATAAACGGATTTAATAGATTGTAATACAGATTGGATATCATTTTCTTTAATTTTTTCTTTCCTGAGTCGTCCAGCTAATGTATCTCCCGATTTTATCTTTAGAGATTTGACAATAATGTCTTTAATCTTGGATTGATTAAATTCAGAAAAAATAGATGTATAATCACGAGAAGCTGGATAATACACGCTAGGAGGAAATAAGAGTGCATTATGATGATTAATGGGTTCTTTTACAGACAAGATCGATTTGGATTGATCAACGGGTATGTGTACATCTGCATATACAGCCTGATGAATATTTGGAATTAGAAAGACTAAAAATATTTGTATTAAACATGAAAATAGAAGTAAAAACGTTTGGTCATTTATTTGACAATTCAAGCTTTTTGATAACATGATTGGTTTGATTTCCTTAAATATTGATGTTTTATGCTCTAATATCACATTTTAATTGTATATATATAAATCGTAAAAAGAATGAATACAAACTCATTTTTTATGAAAAAATGTTAATTTTATTCCATTTATGATATTTGGCTAATATTAGCTTTTTGAGTCTATATCTTCAATAGGGAAGCTCTATGATATTACAGATCCAGGATAATTAAAGCGTTATATGACCAGTTAGATAAACAATTTAAAAATGTTAGGTATAATAGGTAATGGAAATTTGAATATATGGAAGATTTGCAGCAATCAAAAATAGAAAAAGAAAATAAAAAAAAATACAATTATAACCCATTCTTCATCGGTTTGATTTGTATCAGTATTTTTATTTTTCTTCTGATTCTATTTAGAAAGCCAGTTTTTATTTTTTTTGTTCAATCTTATTTTAAAGCACAATCTGTTGACGCTGTTTTTGATATTGAAACGTTGAATTTAACGGAATTAGAAATAAACAATTTGAAATTAAGTTATCAGAACCAACCAATTTTGAAAATTCAGTCTATAAAAGCTAACTATCATTTAAGCAAGCTTTTGAAAGGCAAGCTAAATCAGGTTGAAATTGGTAAATCTTTTGCTTACTTTGTTTTTGAAGAGGGTAAAATTGGTCTTAAAAATCAGATAGGGAAGATGAAATCAGGAAAACAAAATAAAAAGCTTGGTACAGGGTTGCCAGATAAGCTTTTAATCAAAAACATGCATGTTCTTCTTGATTTTAATCATTATAATCTTGAGTTTAACCTATCAGGAAAAATAGAATATCAAACAAAAGCAGATATAGATATCACACTTATTTCATCTTCTTCTAAAAATGCTCTTTTTTCAGGTCATTCAGAAGCTAGTGTAAAGATAGATTGGCATAATGGTGATGCTCAAAAAAAAGAAACATTCATAATTGAAACAAATTTAATAGCAGATCAATTGGTTTATGAAGGGATGAAAATCAAAGATTTAGATTTCGTGTATTCTTTACAAGGAAAAACGGAGTTTCTTAAAGGTAATAATTTAACAGATTTTTCATTGACAGATTTTTCAAAATTAGGTGGAAAATTTCAGCTTGGTTTTAATCATTTTGAAATTTTAGATCAAAAGCAGAAATCTTTATTTGATGCATTTAATCAGGATTTGTTTGGTCTTTTTATGAAAGAAACACAAGCGCAACATCAAATAAACTATCATGACTATTTGGAACCTTTATATTCTTATTTAATTACAACCCCTATTGAAAAAGGATATTTAGAATTTGAATATCAGATTAAGGATCAAATTATTTTTGTAAATGCTTTAAAAGAGAATAAAGCAAATGGGGTTAATGTAGATGATACCAATCAGGATTTGCTTGCAGGCTTGAAATTTAAAACAGGGGGAAGACTTGTGTTTACAGGAGTGCAAACACAAGCTTTGCTAAGCTATGATTTAAAGAGAAAACAAGTACGTGTTTTTGGTCATATATCAATGAATACCCCGTTTTTGAAGACAGATATCAAAACCATAGATTGTCGTATTAATTGGAGAATAAAAAATTCCATATTTATTTTAGAGAGCGTTCAGTATCAGAATGTGAAGACTGTGCTGAACTTAAAAGGCAAAGGTAAAACAGGCTTTCAATTTGATACAGAAAATGTTGATATTAACTATCATCGAAAAGGACAGATTATAAATGTTGAAATTCATCAAGGAGAGTTTCAGCTGACAGGTCCAATTCCTGGAGGGTATGTATATGATGCGAGCTTGAAGACAGGTATTGAGCTGGAATATACGCCTGATTTGATTGTTATTGATCATTCAGAGCCAATCTGGATTGAAGTTAAAACACTTCATTGGCAGGATTTGATCTTGAAATATTTTGATATGAAAATTGTACCAAACAAGAAAAATCTGTTTTTAAACTGCCCCCTATCTGCTTGTCATGCAAATAAGATAAATGTATATTTTGATATAAAATCTCTAGATTTTTCTTTATGGATGAAACAATTAGAGTTAAACCAGGTTCACTTTGATGGGATGTCTAGCTTAACTATTCAAAATGGTGCTTTAAATGTATCCAGCCATCAAGAATCAAACATAACATTATCTTCTTTGTATACGCCTTCTTTTGAAGTTAGGAAATTGATATTAAGCCTTAGAAAAAATATGGAAACAAGTATTGCTCTTGATCAGAGACGGATCTCAGAGTTTAAAATGCCTGTAAATACTTTATCAATTAAGAAAATTTTACCTGTTGAACAAGAATCTGAAAATATGAAATTTATCATTTCTGATTTTGAAATGAAACAAGGAAATATTCAAATTGATCAAAAAAAGATTGGAAAAATCAAGATTAAAGCCTTTAAATTTGTAGTTAATCATTCCAGGTTGGATGCGATCTTCGATTCTAGAAATTCTATAGTAAATTTCACATATATCCCTGCAATAAAAAACTGGAATATAGATGCATTGATTGGTCAAGGATGGGCTAAAGAGAGGACAAAAAATCTTGTTTTAAACATATTGGACTTAGAATTAAAAGGGAAATATTTAGATCGTAAGCTAGCAGAATTTGACCTGAATAATTTTCTGGTAAATGAACTAAATTATGACCTTAAGCTTGTTTCTAAATTGGAAAATCCCCTGTTTTCTCCCATGAAAATAAAGGGAAAAGGGAGATTTAAAAAGAAAAGGGCTAGATTTGAGTTTGATGTGTTAACAGATCAAGAATCGGTTTTGCTTTCAAATGTTAATCTTTTTCATAATTTAAATTTAAAATCTGGATCTGCAAAGATAATTGCGGAAGAAATAAAATTTAATCCAACAGGATTACAACCCAGAGATGTTTTACCTGACTTAATAGGAAAAATGGTTGATGTAAAAGGGTTGGTAAAAGGAAGTTTTTCTTTTAACTGGTCCCAAAACAGTCAGATATATTCTTCTGGTTGGTTGGAATTGAAAGATATTCAAATGTCTTTATTGTTAGGAAAAATAGTTGGATTATCATCAAAGATGGAATTTTCAAGTCTTTTTCCGCTTACAAGTAAAGAGGATCAACAGATCAGGATTGATGAAGTAGATATGGTGTTTCCGTTTGAAGATATTAATATATTATGGGATATTCAGAAAAATAAGTTCCACTTGAAAAAGGCGTATTGGCCTTTTTCAGGAGGAGAAATAGGCATTGCTCCATTTGAATATCATTTTGGGGATTCATTATTTCATATTAAAGCTTATTTTAATAGTGTTGATTTAACTCAGATGATGAAATTAATAAAGAGAGATGATCTGTCTGTTACAGGAAAAATAAAAGGAAATTTGCCTATTATTATCAACCAGGATCGAATCTTAATTGATAAGGGGAAATTTATTTCTGTTGAGCCTGGAATTTTAAATTACCAGACAGACAAATTAAATTCAGCAACAGGAGAGGTAAAAACAGTTTTTGATTTACTTGAAAATTTTCAATATAATTTAATGGAAGGAACGCTAAAGGGGGATATAAATAATGTTATGATTGCTAATATTCACTTAAAAGGCAGAAATCCTGACGTTTTTTATGGATCTGAAGTAAATTTTAACATTAATTTAGAAGCAAACCCTTACCAATTAATACAAGGAGCAAAAATAGGATCAAACCTTAAAACTAGCCTTGAACCTGTAGAGAAAAACTCTGATTAATGTTAATCTTGTATTCAATATTTTTAAGGCATAAGAACGTTAGGGTATAATAATTATGACGTTTATAAAATTAATTTGTAAATGAAAATAACTTCTTAAAGATTATATCCATAATAGAAAATACTGGAAACGAACCCTGAAAAAGGAATATGGTATTATTATGAAAAAGATTCAATCTATGATGATGCTAATGGCGAGTATGGTTTTAATATTTGCATGTACACCTACTGTAAAAATTCAAGCGCCTGATAAGCCGATAGAGGTTAATTTAAATGTCAAAATAGACCAAGAAGTAAGAGTTAAGTTAGATAAGGATGTTGAAGATATTATCTCCAATAATCCTGATATATTTTAAAATAGTTTCCAGATTATTAGGAGATCATAATGTGTTTTAGTTATAATCTCACAACATATAGAAAAAGTTTTGCTCCAATTTGCTCGTGAAGGATATAATTATGAAATTTCTAAAAATGATATTATTCTTTTTTCTTTGTGCTGCATTTCCTTTAACCTTTGTATTTAATGGATTTTCTTCAGATAGCATAGAGATAGTTAATCAGGCCAAGAAAAATGGAATTATAGGAGAAAAACCTGATGGTTATTTAGGAATGATAGACATAAATACTCCCCAGAAAATTCAGTCAGCAATGGAGGAGATTAATATCAAACGTAAATCCGTATATATGGATTTGGCCAAACAGCAAAAAGTTTCTCTAGATGTTGTTTCAGCATTAACAGGAGAGAAGCTGATATCTAACTTACCTGCTGGACATTATTATTATAATGTTCAATTACAAAAATGGGTAAAGAAGTAAATTAATATTTGATTTTAATCATTCTATTGTGACATTATGTATTTTTACTGGTTTAGGGTAATAATATATTGTTATTAGGGAGATTTTTGTGCTGAAACCATTGGAATTATCCAATCTCTTATCTTCTAAAATTTGTCATGATTTAATTAATCCGGTGAGCGCTCTTAATAGTGCAATTGATGTGTTAGAAGACCCCGATGCAGAAGAAATTCATGAAGACGCACTTAACCTTGTTAAGACAAGTGCAAGGCAGGCTTCTTCTAAATTAAAATTCTTTCGAATTGCTTTTGGGGAAGGCAAATCTGGAAGTATGGAATTATCTGAAATTATCAATTTGGTTGAAGATGCTTTTAAAACACGAAGACTATCTTTTGAATGGAAAAATTTAAAAGAGAATTATGAGAAAAGTATTGCAAAAATCATTTTAAACCAATGCTTTCTTGCTTCTGGTTTTCTCCCAAGAGGGGGAAGTGTGATTATTTCTGATGAAAGTGTTACAAGAAATGATATTGTCATTATGGGGGTATGTTGTGGGAAAAAAGCAAAGATAGAACCAATTGTTCAATCAATATTGGAACAAGAAAAATATGATCGATCTGACTTGTATTCCCGTACAATTTTAGCTTATTTTTTTGTAGATTTCATTAACAGTCTCAAAGGGCATATTACACTTTTTAATTCAGTCGATGAAGAGCAAGTAAAGTTTTCTTCGTGTATTCCAGTCTAGGATAAATAGTGTTGAATATTGTTTTTAGATTGGGATTATTCCAAATAACTGAAATTTATTATCTGAAATGAGATGAGAAAGAAAGTTAAAAGAGAAAAAGATGAGAAGTTTTCTGTATAATTATCAGAATTAAACGCGATTTATAAAGGTCTGATTAATCTATTTTTAAGTAAAAATTTTATTTAGTGTATATGTTATGGGTTTAAATAATCATGAATTATGATGATATAAACTGTTTTGCTGTTGAATAAAAAATAATAAGCTAATTAATAATTTTGGATCCATATTTCGAGTGCAAAGCATGTATGATTTGAAATTTATAACTGGTATTTTTCTGTGTGTATGTTTTAATAAAATAAAGGCTTGAATTTTTTAATATAATTACAAACATGTTTCTAAGATAAATTGTCGTGCAATTTATAGGAAGATATAATCCTTAAAAGAGAAATGTATAATGATGATATGGTTTGGCAATCCAAACAGGGTTGGTTTTTATGAAATATACAACCCATTAATAATCAAAACCAGAGGCTGGAAATCTCTATGGTTTCTTTGATTGATCTGCTTTATATTTAAAGCAATATACTATTTTCGAATACATGTGCCCCAGAGAACAACTCTATGAAGAAAAGAGATGTTTAAAAAGAAAGCTGAGTTAAAAATAATATTTAATTATGCAGCTTTTTCCTTGCTGATATCTGTATCTCTAAGAACATAGCCACGTCCCCATACGGTATCTATATAATCTTTACCATTTGCAGCATTCTTAATTTTCTTTCTAAGTTTACAGATAAAAACATCAATGATTTTTAACTCTGGTTCATCCATACCTCCATATAAATGATTTAAGAACATTTCTTTTGTTAAAGTTGTACCTTTTCTAAGGGATAAGAGCTCTAACATTTGATATTCTTTACCTGTTAAATGAATATGTTGATTGTTAACTTCAACTGTTTTTGCATCGAGATTCACACAAATATCTCCCGTGACAATTATAGATTGTGAATGTCCTTGAGAGCGTCTTATAATTGCGTGCAGCCTTGCAATAAGCTCATCTTTATGAAACGGTTTTGTCATGAAATCATCAGCGCCAGTATTAAGGCTTTTTACTTTTGTTTCCATGTCCGAAGAGCCTGTTAAGATCAGAGCTGGTGTGTTTACTTTTGCAAGTCTTAAATTCTTTAGAACATCAAGACCTGCCATATCCGGAAGATTTAAATCAAGAACGATAATATCATAGTCGTAGAGTTTTGCCAGATCCGACCCTTCTTCTCCTGTTTCAGTTACATAAACAGTGAAGCCTCCGGATTTTAGCATGAGTTCTATGCTTTGTGCAGTTGAACTATCATCTTCAATTAACAAAACACGCATTTACGTATCTCCATTGTACTTGAGTCAAGCATTATAGCTAAATTAAGAATATTCATTCATTTATTTAAATAAAGTAATATCGTAAATCATTTATTAACAAGACGCATCAATTTTTTTTATTCTTTGTTAATTTTTAATGTGGAAAACCGCATTTTTTTGAAGTTTATGTAAAAAAATATACTTAATTTTAATCTTGTTAGTTTACCTGGTCTCAACTTTGATGAGTTATACTCGCTAATTTAAGTGATGTTAAAAAATACAAACACGTGTTTAAAGTTAGTTTAGGAGTATTAGATGAACAGAAGATCTCATGATCAGAATATTAAGATTGCCAGATTTAAAGTAGAAGCACTTGATGAGCAATTACAATTTTTAAAGAAGGCAAAGACAGATCTTGAAGAAAAGCTTTCAGAATTACAAATAGCTGTTCCTGACAATGATATTTCTGTAAACGCTCAAAGGGATGGTTATGTTGCTTATGGTTCTTATGCTCAGTCAATTTCAAGACGTAAAAGCAATATTGCAAGATCATTAAGTGAAATTGATAATCAAATCAGTATTTTAAAAAAGGATTTTGATGACGCAGTATTGCAGTTAAATAAAGCAGAGCGTTTAAAAGATAGACAGTTTGAAAAGAGTGATGAAATATCACAAGCTAGCTAGGTTAATATTTTATCCATTTATTTTTAATACATTCGGTATGATTTTAAGTATAATTTTCTTTACAAAGATAAAAGAGAGAGCCTAGCATAATAAAATATTATCTTGGATAATGTTCTTATAGCTAAGGATGTCTGTATGGAAATCGTTTGCTATATTAATATGACAGGCTCTAATTTTTAGTATTAACGATAATCTTGGAGTCTTGTGGCTCTTAGACCTGCTAGACCATATTCATCAATTGCTTTTTGCCATGTAATGAATTCTTCAACAGTTAGTTTGTATTTTGTGCAGGCTTCTTCCAAGCTGATTAATCCACCTTTGACAGCGGCAACGACTTCAGCTTTTCTACGAATAACCCATCTTTTTGTTGAAGAAGGGGGAAGGTCTGAGACAGTTAATGGTGCTCCATCAGGGCCAATTACAAAATTTTCTCTTGAGATACGTTTTTCCATACTAAATTCCTTAAAACTCTATTAAAATATACTATAACATAAATCTGTTAAGTTTACCCTAAGCTGAAATACAAAACATTTGGGTATTGTGTTCATGTTTTGAAAATATTTTATTTTTGTATTTATCAATAAAATAAGACAAATTTTTTAAAATATTATTTTAACGCTCAGCTATTATAATTTACAAATATATTTCTATTTTCAAATATTTATATATGTATAAATTTAAGTAATGGTTATTTTTTTTTAAAACTGTTTCTTATTATAGCCAAAAAAGCTATTTATGTAATAGATACATACGTGTATATCTGCTAAAGAATTTGAGTATAGATTACAATTTTATTTTTTTTTGAATATAAGTGGATAAGGAGCATGATTAATTGAATTATGTAAGTCATCAATTACCTAAGTCTTTTTACAGAGATCTAGATTTGGAAAAAGGCAGTAAAATTGTTGTTGCAATGTCTGGAGGAGTTGATTCTTCTGTTGTTGCAGCATTATTATCGGATTTAGGGTATCAAGTTATTGGAATCACATTACAGCTTTATGATCATGGTCAAATGATTGAGAAAAAAGGTGCGTGCTGTGCTGGGCAGGACATATATGATGCAAAACGAGTTGCACAACATATTGGATTTTCTCATTATACATTTGATTATGAAACCAGGTTTAGCAATCAGGTTATAGAAGAATTTGCTGATTCCTATCTTTTAGGAGAAACGCCTATTCCTTGTGTGAAATGCAATCAAACGGTTAAGTTTGTTGATTTATTGGAGATTACAAAATCTCTTGGAGCAGATGCGATGGCTACAGGGCATTATGTGCAAAGAAAAAATCCTGGATCAGATAAAAAACCTTATTTATGTAGAGGTTATGATCCAAACAGGGATCAATCCTATTTTTTATTTGGAACCAGTATAAAGCAAATTGATTTTTTGAGATTTCCAATAGGAGGAATGCAGAAATCAGCAGTTAGAGAATTAGCTAGATATTATGGTCTTAAGATATCAGAGAAACCAGATAGTCAAGATATTTGTTTTGTCCCGAATGGAAAATATACAGATCTTATTCAAAAACTAAGACCGAATTCAATTAAGTCTGGTGAAATTATTCATATAGATGGTCGAGTTTTAGGAAAACATCAAGGCATTATACATTATACAATAGGGCAAAGACGTAATTTAGGAATTGCAATTGGAGAGCCTCTTTATGTAATCAGGATTAATGCTGAACATCAACAGGTGATTGTTGGTCCAAAACCTGCATTATTAAAAAGCTGGGTTCCTCTAAAAGAGGTTAACTGGATAGGGGAAGGAGATTTTGGGCAGCATCTTGAAGGACAGGAAGTATGGGTAAAATTGCGGTCTTCAAATATACCTCAAAAGGCAAAATTTGCGGTTTCCAAGACAGGAAAGATTGCGGTTTCTCTGGAAGAACCAATGGAAAGCATCACACCTGGGCAAGCATGTGTTTTTTATGATTCTTCCAATAAAGAAGCTCGCTTGTTTGGGGGGGGATGGATAGGAAAAGAAATCGAGGATATATACTAAACGATCTTTTTTCTGAAATACTTATCGTGAGTTATATCTATTAATTGGTATATTAAAAGCCTAACAATTCAGATATAAACATCCATCTATATAATAAATTATTTGCAATTAATATCATAATCAACTAACTCTTCCTTATATCTTGTTAATAATGAATTCTTAGTAAGAATACAGGTTGTGTTCATATGAAAATAAAGGAGAGTATTATATGTCAATTATGAAATGTGTACAGGTTTTATGCGAATCTAAAAAATCATGGGAAGATGCGGTTCAAAATGCAGTTAAAAGAGCATCTAAAACCATTAAGAATATTAAATCTGTCAATGTCAATAACATGTCTGCCGTTGTCAATAACGATCAAGTTACACTATGGCGTGCAAATATCCAATTAACATTTGAAGTTAAAGATTAGTCTTTGATATCAGATTAACAGGTATAGATTATTTTATTTGAAAATCTATAGCTTATAAGGCTAGAAGATAAGCTCTCGTATTGCTTTTTCCAAAATTAGAGTAAATGAGAAGTCATATTTTGTTTTCTGAGAAAGGAATAACGTATCATATTGTGTACCAAACTCTTTTTTTCATGTACAAGAACAGATAGGATATTTTTATTTTTGGGATCTAATATATTGATTTATAATATTTAAGGACAAATTTTATGCGCGAGAGATTATCTTCATTTTATAAAGCTTATCAACAGCAATATGAAACCTATTTAATTACACGGATTTTAAACCCAATAAAGCATTATAAAATAAGTTTAATAGAATATAAAAACACATATCAAAAAACACTTAATAATACGATTTGGCATGATAAAGATACGAAATTTTTTGAAGTTTTAAATATTTTTGTTAATTTTTTAGATCAGGAAATAGAATTTATGGAACACATTGATCTAAGACAGCCAACATGGATAGAAGACAGGCAAATAAATCCGTATATGATCTCAATAAGTGAGGATGAATTATTGGAAAGATATGATCAATGGGATATGGATATAGAGTCTGTTTTACCAATGGTTTTTGATAATAATTTTGACGTATCTTCTGATATAAGCTATTAATCCATTTTGGAATTTGAATTAATAATCCATAACATCATTTAGAATTTATGTGTTCTATTTGACATATTTGAGAAGATGCAATACATCAGTTTTAACTTAAAACAGATATTATATATCCAATCAAAATCTATATTTAATTGTAGGAAAACAATGAAATCAGATAATCCTGTTGTTATTGTAGGAATAGCAAGAACACCATTAGGTGCTTTTCAAGGAGGGCTTTCTACCTTATCCGCTTCAATATTAGGCGCAAGAGCTGTTGAAGCAGCTTTAAAAGACTCAAGATTAAATGGGGAAGATATTGAATCGATTTATATGGGATGTGTTTTACCCGCAGGTCAGTCCCAAGCTCCTGCAAGACAGGCAGCGCTCGGTGCAAACTTGTCCTTATCATGTGAAGCAACCACCATTAATAAAATGTGTGGATCAGGCATGCAGTCAATGATTTTTGCGTATAATGCTCTTCTTTCGAACACAGCAAATATTGTCATTGCGGGTGGAATGGAAAGCATGACGAATGCGCCTTATTTAATTCCGAATGCGAGGGCTGGGCTTCGCATGGGAAATGCAAAATTAATTGATCATATGTTTTATGATGGACTGACCGATGCTTATGAAGGTCAATTAATGGGAATATATGCGGATCTTATTGCAAAACAGTCTCAAATCAGTAGAAAAGATCAGGATTTATATACAATTGATTCTGTAAAAAGAGCTCGAAAAGCAATAGAAGATGGAAGCTTTAAAAGAGAGATCGTCCCTGTTTATGTGAAAACCCGAAAAACAGAAACAATAATTGAGCAAGATGAAATTCCAGGAAATGTACATTTGGAAAAAATTTCAAAATTAAAGCCTGTTTTTGGTAAGGAAGGAAGTGTTACTGCGGCAAATGCATCTGCTATTTCAGATGGCGCTGCGGCTTGTGTTATGATGAGGCGTTCAGAGGCAGAAAAAAGGGGAATAAAGCCAATTGCGATTATGAATGCGCATGCGGTTCATGCTCATGAGCCCAGATATTTTACAACGGCGCCAGTGTATGCGATTGAAAAACTATTGAATAAATTAAACTGGAATAAAGCAGAAATTGATCTGTATGAAATCAATGAGGCTTTTGCTGTTGTTACACTCTATGCAATGAAAGAGCTCCATCTTTCACATGAGATTATTAATATTCACGGCGGGGCTTGTGCGCTGGGGCATCCGATCGGTGCAACAGGTGCAAGAATCGCTGTAACTTTATTATCAGCCATGGAAAAGAATGATTTAAAACGAGGCGTTGCTTCACTTTGTATTGGGGGAGGTGAAGCAACAGCCATTGCATTTGAACGTCCTTAGATCAGATGTTTTTTTTAATATTAAATTGGATGTTCTGTTTCTATTGAGATTTATATCAATAAACCGTTATTATAAAGACCAGATAAAGAAAGTACTTTAATATAAACTAATCAAAAGAAATAGTAAGGAGCTTTATATATATTTTATATAAAATAATACCTTGTGTTGTTTATTAGGGTTATTTTATACTGAAAAGCAATCTGTTCAGGCTATTCCTAATTTTCTTAATCTAGTCATTTTCTGGGATATGAAAATAAAAATGTTTATTATATGATGAACCATACGGGTATCCATAAGGGTTAGAAAAAGGATTTGGATGTTGGAAATGATGGTTTTTGTAATTCCCAACACCGCATCTCATATGACAGTTTGAACGGCATTGAGCCTTGTTTTTTTGACTATTACAGTGTGCAAAACAGGCATTTCTACATAGTATACGATCATGTTGAAGTGTTTGGTCTAAATGAGGCATTCCTGAATCATAACCATAAGAATGAGGATCAGTTGGATAAGATGTGTCCCAAGCTTCCATTTCACAGGCTGTAAGAAGGAATAAAGCGAAGATACAATAATATAATTTCATAATAAATTCTCTAATTAAAATGTGAACTAAAAATACAATCTTGAATTGTAATATGGCATGAAACTAATGAAATTTAATTAACAAAATCATGTTTAATTTAGCGAATGAGTAAACTAAATATAAAAGAAATAATTCCAATTTATTTAAAGCTATTTTTAAGATATGATATTTATAGTTTAACAGAAGATATTAATTTATAGATTGATTGTATCAGAATATGAATTTGAAATGAAAAAAAACCTTACCCCTTCTCTTCAGAATATTAAAAAAAACCAGAAACTGGAAGGAGGAAGAGCATTTAAATTACACTCTGAATTTAAACCAGATGGAGATCAACCAGAGGCAATTAGAGATCTGGCAAATCATCTGGAACAGGGAGAATACAATCAGATTTTGTTAGGAGTTACGGGATCTGGAAAAACATTTACCATGGCGAAAATTATTGAACAATTACAAAGATCTGCTTTAATCCTTGCCCCAAATAAAACTCTGGCTGCACAGTTATATGAGGAGTTTAAAGGTTTTTTTCCAAAAAACTCGGTTGAGTATTTTGTTTCATATTATGATTATTATCAACCAGAGGCTTATGTCGCAAAAACAGATACTTATATAGAAAAAGATGCATCCATTAATGAGCAGATTGACCGAATGCGACATTCTGCAACGCGTGCGATTTTAGAACGAGATGATGTGATTATTATTGCTTCTGTATCATGTATTTATGGAATTGGAGCCGTTGAGACATATTCTGAAATGGTTATTGATTTAAATAAGGGAGAAGTGATAGAGCCACAAAAGATTATAAAATCCTTGGTTGCCATGCAATATCAACGAAATGATCAAAACTTTGTCAGAGGGCATTTTCGAGTAAGAGGAGATATTTTGGAAATATTTCCTGCTCATTTGGAAGACAGGGCATGGAGGGTTTCATTTTTTGGAGATGAAATTGAAGTTATTCAGGAATTTGATCCGCTGACAGGGTCGCTTGAGTTAACACATGAAAAAATCAGAATTTATGCAAATTCACATTATGTAACGCCAAGACCAACACTTACACAAGCAATGCATTATATTAAACAGGAATTAAAGACACGTCTTGAAGTATTAGAACAAGAAGGTAAATTTGTAGAGGCACAAAGATTATCCCAAAGAACCCAGTTTGATCTTGAAATGCTTGAAGTAACGGGACATTGTTCTGGAATCGAGAATTATTCAAGGTATTTAACAGGAAGAGAGGCAGGAAAAGCACCACCTAATTTATTTGAATATATTCCTGAGAATGCCATTTTATTTGTTGATGAATCCCATGTTACAATTCCGCAATTAGGAGGCATGTACCGAGGAGATTTTAATCGGAAAACAACCTTAAGCGAACATGGATTTCGATTGCCTTCTTGTGTTGATAACAGACCGTTGAAATTTGAAGAATGGGATAAAATGAGACCACAAACCATTTTTGTATCTGCAACACCTGGGAAATGGGAATTTGAACAGACAGGTGGTGTTTTTGTTGAACAGATCATCCGCCCAACAGGTTTAGTAGACCCAGAAATAGATATTCGTCCTGTTAGCAAAAATGGTTTTTCTCAGGTTGATGATATTATTTTTGAGGTTAGAAATAATGCTCAGCAGGGATTTAGAACATTGATTACTGTGCTGACCAAACGTATGGCAGAAGATTTAACAGAATATATGCATGAACAGAATATTAAAGTACGTTATATGCATTCAGATATTGATACACTTGAGCGAATTGAGATTATCAGAGAGTTAAGATTGGGTGTTTTTGATGTTCTCATTGGAATTAATCTGTTAAGAGAAGGGCTTGATATTCCAGAATGTTCTCTGGTTGCAATTTTGGATGCTGACAAAGAAGGGTTTTTACGATCAGAAACTTCTCTTATTCAGACGATAGGGAGAGCTGCAAGACATGAAAAAAGGACGTGTTTTATTATATGCAGATAAAATAACCAATTCAATTAAAAGAGCAGTAGAAGAGACAGAGCGACGCCGTAAAAAACAAATATTATATAATCAAAAACATCATATTACCCCGATGAGTACGCATAGAAAAATAACAGAGAATTTTCATCAGGAAGCAGAATATTCTCAACCTGCTCATTCTGATGATTTACTTTATGCGGCTTCTGGAGAGCAGGAAGTCTATCAGGCTGAAATGCTCAGTGAAGCGAAGCTCAAAGAGATTGAGGCAAAAATGTATCAAGCGGCTGAAAACCTTGAATTTGAAGAGGCTATGCGATTGAGAGATTTGTTGAATCAGTTAAAAAAACAGGATTTGCTTACAAAAAATGATAGATTCTCTATTGGCAAGATGTCATAGAACTCGGTTCGCTTCTTCTTGGTAAGAGTTAAGAGCTCATTTAGTTAAGGTGTTATTTGTAAAAAGCTTAAACTTTATCTTATATAAAATATAAAGAATATTTTTTGAATGAGTGTATTGTTTTTCCAGACATGATATCACTTAGAATAAAAGAAGAAAAACAGCCAAAAAAATAGAATAAATTCGTTCTAATTTGGATGCTTATCTGATCTAGCTGAAGCCTGGTTTTTTGTAATTATCCTCAATAATGTATCATAAATGAACCGAGTTTAGAGATTTGGGTTTGTTCTGTATGGATATGAATATAGATAGAATTTGATTTTAGAAAATCGTCTTCTACACCTAAAAACTTTCTATAAAAACAAGCAAGACCTTTTATGATCTTGTTTTTTCCAAAAAATGGAGGATGAAATAAATCGATTATATATTCGGTTCTTGACTTTGAATTTTATTTTTAATGATCAAAAATAATATTTAATAAAACTCATACTTTAACATTCTTTAATATATTTTTATACAATTGAATTCTGATTTTGAAACGGGTATGTTTTTGTCGTTAGGCTATTTAATGGAAACGCAATCTTATTTTAGCAAAACATCAAACCTTTAAAACGGTTATTTTAACTTGTTAAAAAAGGAAAGAATGCTTGCCAGGATTATCTTATCCTATCCTCTTAGAAAAGCTCACGCTTCACTCTAATCGAAAGTAGAACTTGCTTTTTTAAACATAAAATATAAAATTACATCATTAAGCTACACTTTTTACGTATTGATATAAATAATATAATATCAATGCCTCCTTGTTGTTTAATTGTCATGTTTTGAACAATTAAACGAGTCTGATGTTTCAAACTTTTAGGAGTTTTATTTATGGATCTTTGCCAAACGATAGCGCTTGAGGATAAATATAAACTAAAAACAGGTCATGTATTTATTACGGGCGTGCAGGCTCTGGTACGTCTGCCAATGGATCAATATAGAATGGATCAAAGTCGAGGGTTAAAGACAGCTGGTTTTATCTCTGGTTATCGGGGCTCTCCTTTGGGAGGGTTTGATCAGCAAATTTACGGGGCGTCAGATTTTCTTGATAAATGCAATATTGTTTTTAAAGAAGGGTTAAATGAAGACCTTGCAGCCAGTGCTGTTTGGGGAAGTCAGATGACTTCTTTATTTGAAGGAGCAAATTACCAGGGTGTGTTTGGTTTATGGTATGGAAAAGCGCCTGGCGTTGATCGTAGTGGAGATGTTTTTAAACATGCTAATTTTGCAGGAACGTCTCCTTATGGAGGCGTGCTTGCCATTGCTGGTGATGATCCAACTTGTAAATCTTCTACATTGCCTTCTCAGTCTGAATTTGCCTTTATGGATGCAGAAATACCAATTTTATGTCCATCCAATATACAAGCAGTACTTGATTATGGTCTTTATGGTTGGGCATTATCTAGATTTTCAGGACTTTGGGTTGGTATGATTGCACTTGCAGATAATATGGATTCAGCCGCTGTTTGTAATATAGATCCAAATCGGTTTAAGATTTCATTGGCCTGAATTTCATTTTCCTGAAAAAGGGGTTCATATTCGGCGTCATGACCTTCCTTTACAAAAAGAATACCGTTTGCGCAATGCTAGGTTGCCAGCGGTTGAAGCTTTTGTTAAACATAATAAGCTTAATAAACTTATCTTGGAAAGTCGAAACCCAAGAATAGGAATTATTACGATTGGACAGGCAAGTTGTGATGTATTTGAAGCATTAAACTGCCTTGGTATTTCTCATCAGCAAGCGACAGATTTAGGACTTTCCATTTATAAAATAGCCATGCCATGGCCTTTGGTAAGAGAAGATATCGAATCTTTTGCAAAAGGATTAGAGACAATTTTAATTGTTGAACAAAAGCGTCCTTTTCTTGAACAGCAAATTCGCTCTGTTCTTTATGATTTAAAATCAATGCATGCTCCACAAATATTAGGAAAACTGGGGCGTCTTCCTGTCTTAAAAAACACATATGTTAATTCTATTTTAGATTTAATGCAGGTTATACTGGATTTATTGCCACAAGGATCTCATCGTAAGCATGCGATTAGAGTTTTGGATGATTTTCAAAATCATATGAAACAAAAAAGAGATAGATTAGATAATCGTCTACCTTATTTCTGTTCTGGGTGCCCACATAATATTTCAACACAATTGCCAGATCAATCAAGAGCGCTTGCAGGAATTGGGTGTCATTATATTGCAAATTTTCATGATAAAAACACAGATATGACCAGTCATATGGGAGCAGAAGGAGTTTCATGGATTGGTCAATCTCCTTTTACAAGTGAAGAACATATTTTTGTTAATTTGGGTGATGGAACCTATTCACATTCAGGCTCTTTGGCAATTCGAGCCTCTGTTGCTGCAGGTACAAATATTACCTATAAATTGTTATATAATGATGCTGTTGCTATGACGGGTGGGCAATCAGTTGATATGAAAGCAAAAGATATTTCCCATATTTTGCGACAATTAAAGTCAGAAGGAGTAGAACATATTGCTGTTGTAACTGATTCTATCAGGAAATATAGTACTATTTATCTTCCTAAGGGCATCCCTGTTTTTCATAGAAGACAAATGCTGGATGTTGAACAGAGATTTACACGTAAAAAAGGGATCTCTGTTATTGTTTATGATCAAATGTGTGCAACAGAAAAGCGTAGAAAACGTAAACGAAATCTTCTTCCAGAAGCAGAATGGAAACCTTTTATCAATCAGAATGTTTGTGAAAATTGTGGAGATTGTACATCTATTTCAAAATGTATTTCTGTTGAAACAGTTGAGACGGCATTTGGATTAAAAAAACATATTAATCAAACGAATTGCAATCAGGATATGAGTTGTGTTGATGGTTTTTGCCCTTCGTTTGTGATGGTCAATAATAATGAACTTAAAATAGATTTAACCAGAGCAAATACGTTATTAAAAACAGATATTCCTATTCCTGGAATTAAAAAACCAACTGAGATTTATAATATTGTTTTTACGGGAATAGGTGGAGCTGGGGTAACAACGATTGCTGCGATTTTGGCGATGGCGGCTCATATTGATGATTTGAATGTAACGACGAATGATATGACGGGATTAGCACAAAAGGGAGGGGCTGTTTTTTCACATGTCAGGATTGCAGATAAAACAAATACTGCTTTTGTTGGTGGTAAGATTCCACTTAAGCAGGCTGATATTTTAATTGCAGGAGATTTAATTGTTTCCATATCAGATGAAATTTATCCTCTCTTATCCACACAAAGAACAAAAGCTGTTTTAAATCAGAATATTGTGGCAAATTCTGAGGTTGTCTTTAATCGGGATAAATCGTTTTCTCCAGAAATATATCTTGATAAATTTGTATCTTTGGTTTCAGAACAAGATTTTTTTCAAGCTCAGAAAATATCAGAGATATTATTGGGGGATGGAATTTATACAAATATGATTTTATTGGGGTTTTCATGGCAGAAGGGTTGGATTCCTATTTCATATCAAGCCATAAAAACAGCTCTGGTTTAAATCGCGTTGGGCTGGAAACAAATAGGAAAGCATTTGAATTGGGACGTCTTGCTGCCTATGACCCTGACAAAATAAAATCTGTTATTTTATCAGGTCAAAAATCAGAAAGAAAATTGCCGAAAACGCTAGATGAAATACGGCAACATAGAATTCATTTTTTAACGGCATATCAAAATCAGAGCTATGCAGAACAATATTCTCGCTTGGTTGATCTTGTTTTACAAAAAGAGCAAGAAATAGGTGTTAGAAAATCTGATTTAAGCAAATCTGTTGCGATTTATTATGCAAAATTAATGGCTTATAAAGATGAATATGAAATTGCAAGACTATATTTAAAGACAGATTTTTTAAAGGATTTAAAACGCAAGGTTTCTGGCAAATTTAAATTTAAAATTTATCTGGCTCCTCCAGTTATTACCTCTCAATCAGATAAAAAAGGAAGACCTGTAAAACAAAGCTATGGTTCTTGGATATTGTTTATATTTAAGTTATTGGTTTTGATGAAGGGGCTAAGAGGAAGCTTGTTTGATCCTTTTGGCTGGGTGAAAGAACGGAAGATGGAAAGACAATTAATAGATAGCTATCAAAAAGATATTCAGATCTTATTGAAAGATTTGAGTAAAGAAAATTATGATTTAGCCATTCAAATTGCTAGACTTCCAGATCAAATAAGAGGATTTGGCTATATTAAAAAAAGAGCTGTAAATAAATCGGTCATGGAAGCAAAAAAACTATGGCAGAAATGGAAACGATCTTTAAATGATGGAGAGTTTCAATAAATTAACGGATGAAATAATATTTTAAAATCTGAATTTCAGAGTTTTTAATCAGGCAGACGTAATGCTTTTAAACAGATTTAAGGTTTGATCATGGTTTCAG
Organism: Maricaulaceae bacterium; assembly: GCA_965183855.1. Taxonomy (GTDB): domain Bacteria; phylum Pseudomonadota; class Alphaproteobacteria; order Caulobacterales; family Maricaulaceae; genus CBCYMI01. Next base: position 23,875 of record CBCYMI010000038.1, read on the forward strand.
GATTCATAATGTGATCAAATTCTTTTTCGTCCATAAGTCCTAATTTTAGAGTTTCTTCACGTAATGTTGTCCCATTTTTATGAGCCTGTTTTGCGATTTCTGCAGCACGGTCATACCCAATTTTTGGTGCTAAAGCTGTCACCAGCATTAATGAGCGTTCAACTAGTTTTTGAATATGTTCTTTGTTTGCACGGATTCCAGCTAAACAGTTATCTGTAAAACTGATACAAGCATCAGACATTAATCTGATAGATTGTAGCATATTATATAATAAAACAGGCTTATAGACATTTAGCTCTAAATGTCCTTGAGAGCCTGCAAAAGAGATTGTTGTATGATTACCCATGATTTGCGCACATACCATTGTCATTGCTTCACATTGTGTTGGATTGACTTTTCCTGGCATGATAGAAGATCCTGGTTCATTCGCTGGAAGTTCTATTTCTCCAAGACCGCTTCTTGGACCTGAGCCTAATAGTCTGATATCATTTGCAATTTTAAACAAGGAGACCGCAATGGTGTTTATCACACCATGAACGGAAACATAGGAATCATGGGCTGCCAATGCTTCAAATTTATTTTCTGCGCTGATAAAAGGTAAATGAGTTGTTTTTGCAACATAATCAGCAAAACATTTTGCAAATTCCGGCTTGCTATTAAGACCTGTTCCAACTGCGGTGCCTCCCTGAGCGAGAGGATAAATCTCTGTTAATACAGATTTGAGACGTTTTATTCCCTGTTTGATTTGTTGTTGATAGCCAGAGAATTCCTGTCCAAGTGTTAGAGGGGTTGCATCCTGTAAATGCGTTCTTCCTATTTTAATAATATTAGAAAATTCTTGTTGCTTTTTTGTAAGTGTTTTATGCAAATGCTCGAGCGCAGGGATTAATCTGGTTATAATCTCTTCTGTTGCAGCAATATGCATTACGGTTGGAAAGGTATCATTAGAGGATTGTCCATGATTAACATGGTCATTTGGATGAACAGGAGATTTGGTGCCGATTTTTCCATTAAGCTGTTGAATTGCAAGATTTGCAATGACCTCATTTGCATTCATATTTGTCTGAGTGCCAGATCCTGTTTGCCAAATGACTAATGGAAAATGATCATTATATTGACCTTTTATAATTTTTTCTGCTGATATGATAATCGCATCTGCAATCTGATCTGGAATTGATTTTAACTGTTTATTAGCCTGAGCGGCTGATTTTTTAACAATACCCAAAGCTCTGATAACGGGCTCTGGCATTGTTTCAACGCCAATTTTAAAGTTTTTCAATGATCTTTGTGTTTGAGCTCCCCATAATTTATGGGCAGGAACTTCAATTTCTCCAAAACTATCTTCTTCAATTCGTGTATTTGACATGATATACTCTTAATAATATTTTCTTATTTCTGTTTAGAATCCAGCTATTCATGTAATATATAAAAAATAAAAAAACTCAAACAGTTTATTTTAATGATCAGCTTTGATGAATAAAGTCAGGTTGTTTGGTTTGATTAAATCTCGTTTTTATATATGTAAAAGCATTTTTTATTGAATGTGTATAGTATAGATGATCTATTGTTTTTTGGTTGGCAAATTTATGTTTGACCATATGCTCAATAAGTTTTTTTAAAGGAAACCAATATTGATCTTCTGATAGACAAACAATGGGTTTTTGATGAAGATCCAGGATAGACCAGCTTAAAACTTCAATGGTTTCTTCAAGTGTTCCAATTCCACCAGGTAAAACCAGAAAAGCGTCTGATTCATGATACATAATTTGTTTGCGTTGATGCATATTATCAACAAGGCGATGAGGAACTTCGTCATAGAGTTGTTCTATTTTCAGGAGAAATTTGGGCATAATTCCCAATACATCTCCACCTGCATTATTTGCAGCGCTTGCAGCAGCTCCCATTAATCCAATTTTCCCCCCACCATAGACAAAACGCCAGGATTGTTGTGCAATCATTTTTCCTGTTTTTTGAGCAAAAGAAAGATATTTTTGATCAATATGAGGAGAAGCACCGCAAAAAACACATATTGATTTTTGTTTCACTGGCATGCCCTGTAAAAATAATCAATCAGATATCTTAATGATTGATCGAAAAAAGTTAACAATTCAATTATAGATTATATATATACTATTCAGCTAGAAAAATAAATGTGATTTATTTTTATGAGATAAAAATCAATAAACATATCTGCTTTATTAAAACCAGTACTTAGAGTTTGAACTTATCTTTTGAGGTTTTGTTCTACAAAATCCCAGTTTATTAAATGATCTAGAAAAATCTCTATATAATCGGGTCGTTTGTTTTGATAATCCAGATAATAGGCATGCTCCCAGACATCCATGGTCAGAAGAGGTTTTACATTTTCCTGAACGATTGGTGTTTCAGCATTTCCTGTTTTGGTTATTGAAAGCTTGTCACCATCATATACGAGCCATGTCCATCCTGAACCGAATTGGGTTGCGCCTGCTGTTTTAAATTTCTGTATGAAATTCTGATAATCTCCAAAAGAGGTATTAATCAATTCTTGTAATGCTTTACTGGTTGGTGCTCCACCTTTTGGGGTCATGGAATGCCAGTAAAAAGTATGGTTCCATATTTGCGCTGCATTATTGAATATGCCAGCATGCTCTGATTTTTCAGCAGTTTCTTTAATAATTTTTTCTAAATTATGGGTTTTAAACTCATGATTTTCAATCATAGCATTTAGATTATTGACATAGGCAGCATGGTGTTTTCCATAGTGAAATTCGAGCGTTTTAGCAGATATATATGGTTCTAATGCGTCGAGTTTATAAGGAAGGTCAGGTAGTGAAAAAGTCATTATCATATCTCCAGATTATTTTTATATCGCCTTAAATTGTATAGATAAAACTGATTAAATTATATGCAAAAGTCAAGTTTGAAAAAACAAGTTCTATCTCAGCATTGTCATTTTATATTTCATGATTTATATCATATTCTATTATTCATATGGATAAAACCCAAAAAGATTATTTTTATAAAATGCTGGCTGAGATCGATCAGGGTATATCTTGGATATATTTTACAACATTCTAATTTTATAGTCATATTTAGAGATTTATAGGATTGTTTTTTCTGCTTGTTTTGCCTTTGATCCTTAAGACTATTTATGGGTTTGATAGGAGAGATAAAGAGGTTAGACAGAAGGGGTTTTATGCCAGTTTTGGAAATCCTTTAAGCCACGCTTTAGAATCAGTTGTCTTTTTTGGATGTTTCTTTCTTTTTTTGTTCCCTTTTTAAGATTATGTGTTTGTATGTTTAGAGGAGGAAATAGCCCAAGATTAATATTCATGGGTTGAAATTTATTTTTTGTTCCAGAATAATGTCCTTGAATGATGTGATGGATTAAAGCACCACAAGCACTTGTGTTAGGAGGGAGTGAAATTGGATTTCCTTTGATCTCTGCACTTGCTAGATATCCTGCAATCAAACCAATGGCTGCTGATTCAATATAGCCTTCTACCCCCGTGATTTGTCCCGCGAATCGGATATGTGGATTTTTCTTTAATCGTAAGGAATGATCTAATAGTTTTGGGCTATTAATAAATGTATTTCTGTGAATACTACCAAAACGAGCAAAACGTGCTTGTTCGAGACCTGGAATAGCTTGAAAAATTTCTTTTTGTGCTGAATACTTTAATTTGGTTTGAAATCCGACCATATTATAAAGGCTTCCAAATTTATTATCCTGTCTTAATTGCACAACAGCATAAGGTTTTGTCTCTGGTTTGTGCATATTAACAAGTCCAACAGGCTTTAAAGGACCATATCTTAGTGTTTCAATTCCTCGCTCGGCCATCACTTCAATTGGCAAACAGCCTTCGAAATAGGGTGTGTTTTTTTCCCATGACTTAAATTCTGTTTTTTCACTCTCTCTTAGTTTTGTGACAAAGCTCTCATATTCAGATTGATTAAGTGCACAATTAATATAATCGGCCCCATTTCCTTCAGGATCAGATTTGTCATATCTTGATTGGTACCATGCTTTTGAGAAATCGATAGAGTCCTTATAAAGGATTGGTGCAATTGCATCAAAAAAAGCCAATCCATCTTCTTTAGTGTATTGGCTTAGGTTTGATGAAAGTCTATTCGATGTTAAAGGACCTGTCGCAATAATGACAGATTGCCAGTCATGATGATGGATATCTGTAATTTCTTCCCGAATGATTTCTATGTTTGGATGATTTTCCAGGCTGGTTGTAATATCATTGGAAAAGCCTTCTCTATCGACTGCCAGGGCAGAGCCTGCGGGTATTTTATTTTGATCTGCTTTTTCCATAATCAGGGAATTGGCAATACGCATCTCAGCATGTAATAATCCAACCGCATTATTAAGAGGATCATCTGATCGAAAAGAATTTGAACAAACAAGCTCTGCCAGTAAATTTGTTTGATGCGCAGGTGTCATTTGTTCAGGACGCATTTCATAAAGCTTTACTTTAATTCCTGATTGTGCTGCCTTCCATGCGGCTTCTGAGCCTGCCAAGCCACCACCAATAATATGTAAAATTTCTGTCATAAGGATTGTTTTTGATACTTTGATTATTATTGTTTACTTAAATTCATCCTGGATTTCTATAAATCACAAGAATGAAAATTACCAGTATTTTTATATGTTCAACAGATCGTTTTTCTATTTTTTTCTAGTACGGGTTTTAAATATTTTCCAGTCCAGCTTTCTGATATGTTGACAAGTTGTTCAGGCGTGCCTTCAGCAATAATTTTTCCTCCTTTATCTCCTCCTTCTGGACCAAGATCAATTAACCAATCAGCTGTTTTAATTACGTCAAGATTGTGCTCGATGACAATCATAGAATTTCCATGTTCTACCAGACTATGGAGGACTTCAAGTAGTTTTTTGATATCTTCAAAATGCAAACCTGTTGTTGGCTCATCAAGGATATATAGTGTTTTTCCTGTTGCACGTTTGGATAACTCTTTTGCAAGTTTTACACGTTGTGCCTCTCCTCCTGAAAGGGTTGTGCCTTGCTGCCCAATTTTGATATATCCTAATCCTACTTTCATCAATGTTTCAAGCTTGTTTTTAATAGATGGAATTACATTGAAGAAAGAGAGGCCTTCTTCAACAGTCATCTCAAGAATATCCGAGATTGATTTATTTTTATAGGTGATTTCAAGCGTTTCTCTATTATATCTTTTTCCATTACAGACATCACAGGTTACATATACATCAGGTAGAAAATGCATTTCAATTTTTTTTACACCATCCCCTTGACAGGCTTCACATCTTCCTCCTTTTACATTGAAAGAAAAACGTCCTGGTTTATAACCTCTTGCTTTTGCTTCAGGCAAGGCAGAAAACCAGTCTCTGATATGTGTAAATGTTCCTGTATAGGTTGCAGGGTTAGAGCGTGGTGTTCGACCGATTGGTGATTGATTAATATCAACGATTTTATCTAGGTATTGAAGCCCTTCAATTGATTTGAAAGGAGATGGAATTTGTGTTGAATGATTTAAGTAATGGGCAGCAGCTTTATAAAGCGTTTCAATGATTAATGTCGATTTCCCGCCTCCTGAAATGCCTGTGACACAAACAAACATGCCGAGAGGAAAATCTATATTTATAGATTTTAAATTATTTCCACATGCTCCTTTAAGGGTTATATATTGGTTATGTTTTGGAGATCTTCTTTTATCCGTATAATCAATATATTTCTTTCCAGATAAATAATTGCCCGTTAAGCTTTTTTTATTTTTCATAATGGTTTGAGGAGATCCTTTAGCTGTAATATATCCACCATGAATACCAGCACCAGGTCCCATATCAATGACATAATCTGCGGTCATGATTGCTTCTTCATCATGTTCAACAACGATTACGGTATTTCCAAGTTTTTTAAGATTAATCAGTGTTTTTAAAAGCCTGGTATTATCTCTTTGATGTAGCCCGATAGAGGGTTCATCAAGAACATAAAGCACACCTGTCAGACCTGATCCTATTTGGCTTGCTAATCTTATGCGTTGAGCTTCTCCTCCAGATAGAGTGCCAGAGGCTCTGTTTAAGGTGAGATAGTCCAGACCAACATCGCATAGGAAAAAAAGCCTGTCTTTAATTTCCTTAATAATCCGAATGGCAATTTCTTGCTCTTTTGCAGACAGGGTTTGATAGGTTTTTTCAAACCATTTTAAGGCATAATTAATTGATAATTCAGTTATTTCAGAAATATCTTTGTGATTGATTTTTACGGCAAGCGCTTCTTCTTTTAATCTTTTTCCTCGACATAATCGACAGGTTGATTGGCTCTGATATCGAGATAATTCTTCTCTTTTCCATGAAGAATCTGAAGAACGCCATCTTCTTTCCAGATTTGGAATAATACCTTCAAAGGTTTTTTTAAGATGTTTTTTGCTTATAGAATCATGATAATCAAGATAGATAGGTTCATCTTGACTTCCATATAATAAAAT
>CBCYMI010000039.1:0-47077 GCA_965183855.1 Maricaulaceae bacterium
TGAAGGGGAAGGAAGTTTTATATATTTGCGCAACGGATGAACATGGCACGCCTGCGGAATTAGCGGCAAAATCAGCAGGTCAGTCCGTTGAGGAATATTGTAAGGAACAGCATGATATTCAAAGAAAAATCGGGGAGGCGTTTGGACTTTCCTGGGATTGGTTTGGACGTTCTTCTTCTGAACATAATCATAAACTCGTTCAGCATTTTGCTGAGAAGCTTGAGCAAAACGGTTTGATTGAGGAAAGAGAAAGCGAACAGGTATATTCTCTTGAAGATCGGCGATTTTTACCAGATCGATATATTGAAGGGCAATGTCCGCATTGTCAGCATATTCCAGCTCGTGGAGATCAGTGTGATAATTGTGGAAGATTGATTGATCCTGTTGATTTAATTAATCCATATTCTGTTCTTTCAGGCTCTTATGCAATTGAAGTTCGAAAAACCAGACATTTATATTTACTTCAGAGCAAGCTTGTTGATCGATTACGGAAATGGATAGATCAACAGCATAATTGGCCACATCTTGCGCGTTCAATTGCCTATAAATGGCTCGATGAGGGGTTAAAGGATCGTTGTATTACCAGAGATTTATACTGGGGAATTAAGGTAAAGCAAAATGGTGAGGTTCGAAAAGGATTTGAAAACAAGGTATTTTACGTCTGGTTTGACGCTCCTATTGAATATATTGGCGCGACAATAGAATATGCGGAATATACGCGACAAGACTGGCAATCTTGGTGGCGTCTTAAGCAAGGAGCCGATCATGTTCAATATATTCAATTTATGGGTAAGGATAATGTTGCCTTTCATACGATTTCATTTCCATCAACCTTGTTAGGTAGTCGGGAAGATTGGAAGACAGTTGATCGGTTAAAAGCGTTTAATTGGGTAAATTGGTATGGAGGCAAGTTTTCAACTTCCAAAAAGCGTGGTGTTTTTATGGATCAGGCTCTTGAATTATGTCCTGCGGATTATTGGCGTTGGTATTTAACGAAGAATGCGCCTGAAAATAGTGATACGGATTTTATTTGGTCTCATTTTCAATCTGTGATTAATAAGGATTTGGCGGATGTATTGGGGAATTTTATTAATCGAGTGATTAAATTTACACATACACGATTTGAAGGACGCATTCCAAAAGGAGGAGAGATCTCTGAAATAGAACAGGCATTGTTTAAGCGAATTGATCAAAGGCTGGTTTCTTTAGAGGAAGCTTTTGAGGCATTATCCTTCCGAAAAATGGCAGCGGATGTTCGTTCGATCTGGGTGATTGGAAATGAATATCTTCAACAAACCGAACCTTGGAAACAAATGAAGGAAGATAAAGATAAAGCGGCTGTAAGTATTCGGATTGCTTTGAATTTATGTTATTTATTTGGAATAATTTCAGCTCCTATTATGCCAAAGACAGCTAAGAAAATCACAGGATTATTTTCTAAAACAGCCAATCATTGGCCAGAAGGTAAAGCAATGCAAATCTTGCAAACCCTAACGCCTGGAAACTCCATTAATGCGCTAGATCCCTTGTTTAAAAAAATAGAAGATACCGATCGAATTGAATGGGAAGAACGCTTTGGAGGTCACACGAGTTCGCGTGCGGCCAAAGGGCTGGTTTCTTAAGGCTCTTTAACTACCCAGATTAAAACTCTTAAGCTTAACATTTCTACTCAGCGCACGCGAAGGCGTGGTTTTATTTGGCGCTTTAAGTATCCAGATTAGACTTAAGAGCTTAACATTTCTACTGAGCGCTCTTTAAGAAACCACGCGACCGCGAAGGCGTGATTTTATTTTAGGGTTAAGTGGAAATGATTTAGTTTGAGAGGAATATCGCTTACATTTATTTTTTTATAATCAGGAATAAACAAGTATATTAAAATCCAGTTTAGATTATAGCATGCTCTTGAATATAACATCAGAGATCATTTTCTGGTTTTTCTTCGGAAACAAGATGATTATTCCTGACATATTTATGTAATTTGGTAACTTTATTTTTAATTTTAGCCAGCCTAATATGAATAAGATCAATAAGCGCGGCGGTAAATATAACATTTTCAGCAGGATCATCAATTAAAGTTTTTAAGTTCAAGACATCATCAAGTGTTTGTATATCAAGTTCTAACTGATCAAATTGAACTTCTATTTTATTTCTCATATTTATCCCCTCTTTGTTAATATCAGGTGAGCATTAAACAAGGTTTAGACATATATTCCTAATCCTAGTTAGATTATTTTTGTTTGTCAAACAATAAATTTTAAAAAATTTTTATTTGTTTTCTTTATAAAATTAATAATTTCATTTTAATAAGATTGATTATTCTAGATTTATAGAATTTGTTTTTTTTTATTTATAAATCATAATTTTGCTTTAAAAGTATTTATTTTATATTTTAAATTCAACAAATTATATTAATTTTTAAATTTAAGTTTTCTTGAGTTAAAGACTAAATTAACGGCTTAAATAGGATTAAATAGAAGAATTTTTTAGAGTTATTTTCTACATAGAATCCAAATAAGTATAAGTTAAATTAATATAGTAAAGAATAAATTTCATTATTTTCTAATGAGATCAAATTAGAGTATTTTGATTATTTAATAGAATCAATTTGCAGCCGAAGTCACACGCGTTCGCGTGGTTTCTTAAAGCGCGCTGAGTAGAAACATTAAGCTCTTAAGTCTAATCTGGGTAATTAGAGCGCCAAATAAAACCACGCCTTCGCGTGTGTTTTTTAAAGAATGCTTAGCGTATAAGAGCAAGCTCTTAAGTTTAATCTGGGTAATTAGAGCACCTTAAGAAACCACGCCTTCGCGCGCGCCTTTGCGTTCGCGTGGTTTCTTAAAGCGCGCTGAGTAGAAATGTTAAGCTCTTAAGTTTAATCTAGGCACTTAGAGTACCCAATAAAATCAGCCCTTTGGCTGCGCGTTCGCGTGGCTTTTTTAAGAGAACTTAGCGTATAAGAGCAAGCTCTTAAGTCTAATCTGGGTAATTAGAGCGCCAAATAAAACCACGCCTTCGCGCGCGCCTTTGCGTTCGCGTGGTTTCTTAAAGCGCGCTGAGTAGAAATGTTAAGCTCTTAAGTTTAATCTCGCTAATTAGCGTTCCTAAATAAAACCAGCCCTTCGGCCGCGCGTGTGTAAGGCGGTTAGGGCTTGTTTTAGTATATTAATCTGTTCTATTTCTTTAAGATAAATTTCTTCCTCAACTATGGATTGCAAAATAATATGAGCTAAAGGGTGTATTTTAAGAATGAGGTTTCTGGCTTGATCATATTGTTTAACCCAGATTTGATGCATTTTTTCTTCTTCCTGTTTTTGGGGTTGACTAGAAGTTGAATTTTTTTCTTGTATAGGGTTAAAGGCGCTGGATTGTTTAAGTCTTGGAGTTTGGCACGCGATTTGATGTCGTTTGGAAAGGGTTAACCAGAATAATCCTGCTTGATATTCTTCATCCGATAAGATGCCTTTTAAAGCCATTCTTCCGATTATGCTTCCCGCTTTTTGTGTTTTTGCGGTATGTTTATCGAGATTATAAAAGCGCATTCTTTGTTCAATGACGGTTTGTTGTGGGGGGTATTTTTTTCGAATTCGTCCTGTTTTATCTCTATGGATACCTGTTTTAAAGTGTATTTTGGTAATTTGAGTTTGGCTCTGGGTTTTTTGTTTCTGATTTTGGATTTTTTTTTGATGAATTCTGTTTTTTCGACTGGTTTTACTCATAAAATCTACTCATATTTAAGTTAGGAGGCTGGTTTATTATGGTGCTCAATCAGGAGTTTAATTTTTTGTTGAGCGGCTAGAAAGGGTCGAATAATCTCGCTTGCTTTTTGATAAATATCGGAAGGTTTTGGCGTATATTGTTCTGATTTCAGCCAGTTAAAACAGGCGGTTTTAAGCGCCCATTTTGGAAAATCCGCAAGAATTTCGATAAAGAGTTTTGTTTGCATTTTATACACTTCATAGGGGAGATCCGCCACATACCAAAAGGATTTCAGCAAAGAGATTTGAGCCGCGATTTCTTGTGCTGATGCAGGTTTTAATGCCAAATTGAGTTCTTCAAATACAGGTGTTAAGCATTTAATTTGTGATGGTGTGAGCTGAACGGGAAGAAATAATCCATCAAGGGTTGGTTTTCCGTTTTGGATGAGTTGTTTTGTGATGGTTGTTTTCTTCTTGTTCAAGAGCTGCTTCATAGGCCGCGGCAAAGAATTGAGCATGTGCTCCAATTTTTCTTGAATGAGGGGCGGGGTTGGTTTTGAAGTTTGCTTGATTGGGCTCTGAGAGAAGACAATGCTTCCATTTTCCTTGTTCTGTTTCATTGATATTTTTTCCACCATGTTTTATTGAGAAAGGTTGAGAATAGGAAGAGTTTGCATAAGGGCTTGTGACCCAGTTTTGCCAAACTCGTGACCAATTTCGTCGAATTGCTTTTCGTCCTGTAAGGCTTGTCCAGTAATTTCTAAATCTTTTTGCCTCAATTTCGATTTTAGCTTCACTCCAGCCAAATTGACGAGCGATTTGAAGCTCTGTTTCACAAGGGCTCCAGTTTTCAGCAAGCCTTTTTCCTCTTTTTCGAACGCTATGAGAGGGTTTTTTATGATCTTCCCGTTTAAATCGCGAGCCTTTCATGAAAGGCTCGACCATAGAAGGCTTTCTGCCTATCACAGATGTTTGATGAGGCTTTGATTGATCGTTAATCGGATTTAATTCAGAATTTATTGTTAGATTAGATTTTTCCTGAATTTCCAGTTTTTCTGGCGATCGGTTTTGGGATAAGAGGGGGGTGCTGGGATAGGGGGGAGGTTGTGAAGAAAGATCCAAACAAGGGGAGGCGCGTATTTTAACAGGTTTGAGGTCTGGAATGGGATTAATCTGGCTTTCAAATGGGATCTCCTTTTCTAAAACAGGCAAAATGAATGGGGGGATGTCCCTTAAGGGACAGGGGGGAATAGATATAAATTTAGAGGGATAAGGGGGTAAGGGGGAAAAGGGAGAAATTGATTTTTGGATTCTATGTTTGTTTTGTGTTATGCGTGGTTTTTCTAAATCATCTTTTATTTCTAACCTTTTGTTTTTTAAGCATTTTTGTTTATTTATCTCGATTTTATCTTGAGATAATTTCTGTTTAAACTCTGTGTTGGTAGAAATATTGGTTTGACCTTTTTTATTTTCCTCATTAAGAAAAATTTGCTGGTTTTCTAATTTGATTTTATTTAAATCAAGCAAGGATTTCTTGATCATATTCCATTTTCTAACAGATAAACCAAGCATGCCCGCAATCCAGCGTGCGTCATCTTTAATTCGTCCTTTTCTTTCAATAAAAAGCTGTTTTAAAAGTAAAAATCCTGCTTTTAACTCAAAAGATAATTCGATGTTTTTTTCAAAAAAAGAAGCATTCATTATCTTTTCCTTACAAATCAGAATGAGAGGTTAAAAAGATTCTCTGTGTGTATGATTTGCTAAACAAATGGCTCAAAGCTTGGCTTGTTTTTATATATTTCTAAGTTTTTAGGGTTATCTTTAAGCGTTTTTATAAACTTGGCTTATCGCTATTTGTAAATTAAATCTTAATCTTTTGATTCAAATATAATATTATAAACCGCTAAAAGTCAATAGAAACGGTATAAAAAACGTTAAAAGGCTATTTTTAGATAATATTCAAAGCATTTTTTAGAAAACTTGATCGAATATGATTTTAAGATAAGATAGCTAATTAAATGGCGTATAGTGGAGATAATAAATAGGATGTTATGGAAGAATTTGATTTAAAAGGATTTGTATCACGATTAAGGGAGGGCTTAAAAACGGCTGATTTAACTGCTGCCGAGGCAGGACGCAAGGCAGGATTAAGCAATGATGCGATTCGCAATATTTTTAATGGCAAGAGCGCATCTCCAAGAATCAAAACCATATTGAGTTTATCGAATATATTAAATATGGATCCTGTTTATCTGATTTCTGGTCGTAATCAGATGGTTTCTGATACACAATTTGCGATGGTAAAGCGTTTGGATATCAAAGCATCCGCTGGATTGGGTAATTATATTGATACAGAAACTCTGATTGATAGATTTGCATTTAATAGGAATTGGCTTAAACGGGAAGGTTTACATTCGGATCAATTATCGATTGTCACGGTTGATGGTGATTCGATGGAGCCTATTTTAAAAATTGGAGATCTTGTTTTAGTAAATCACGCAGAAAAAGAAATCATAACTGGTAAGATTTATGTTTTTCGAGTTGAGGATGAGCTATTTATAAAGACATTACAAAAACTACCCAATCGAAGAATTCTGGTTTCATCAGAAAACAAGCGTTATGAATCTTATCAAATCTCATCCGAGGATTTCACAGGCAGAGAAGAAAATTTCGAGATTATAGGACGCGTTATTACATCTATGAATAAATATTAATACAGCCAAACACAGCCGAAGGGCTGATTTTATTTGGCGCTTTAAGTATCCATATTAGACTTAAGAGCTTAATGTTTCTGTTGAGCGCACGCGAAGGCGTGATTTTATTTGGCGCTCTAATTACCCAGATTAGACTTAAGAGCTTGCTCTTATATGCTAGGCATTCTTAAAAAAACACACACGAACGCGCACGCGAAGGCGTGGTTTTATTGGGTGCTCTAAGTGCCTAGATTAGACTCTTAAATTTAATGTTTCTGTTGAGCGCTCTTAAAAAAACACACACGAATGTGTGTCTTTAAGTGCCTAGATTAGACTTAAGAGCTTGCTCTTATATGCTAAGCATTCTTTAAAAAACACACACGAACGCGCACGCGAAGGCGTGGTTTTATTTGGCGCTTTAATTAGCGAGATTAGACTTAAGAGCTTTCTTTTATACGCTAAGTTCTCTTAAAAAAGCCACGCGCAGCCGAAGGGCTGATTTTATTGGGTACTCTAAGTGCCAAGATTAAACTTAAGAGCTTGCTCTTATACGCTAAGCATTCTTTAAAAAACACACACAATGTGTGTCTTTAAGTATCCAGATTAGACTTAAGAGCTTAACATTTCTACTCAGCGCACGCGAAGGCGTGGTTTTATTTGGCGCTTTAATTAGCGAGATTAAGCTTAAGAGCTTGCTCTTATACGCTAAGCATTCTTTAAGAAACCACGCGCAGCCAAAGGGCTGATTTTATTTGGCTCTCTAAGTGCCTAGATTAGACTCTTAAATTTAATGTTTCTACTCAGCGCGCTTTAAGAAACCACGCGAACGCGTGTGATTTTATTTGGCGCTCTAATTACCCAGATTAAGCTTAAGAGCTTAATGTTTCTACTCAGCGCGCTTTAAGAAGCCACGCGAACGCGTGTGATTTTATTTGGCTCTCTAAGTGCCTAGATTAGACTCTTAAATTTAATGTTTCTACTCAGCGCGCTTTAAGAAACCACGCGAACGCGTGTGATTTTATTTGGCGCTCTAATTACCCAGATCAAGCTTAAGAGCTTAATGTTTCTACTCAGCGCGCTTTAAGAAGCCACGCGAACGCGTGTGATTTTATTTGGCGCTCTAATTACCCAGATTAAACTTAAGAGCTTAATGTTTCTGTTGAGCGCGCCTTAAGAAACCACGCGAACGCGTGTCTTTGGCTGCTATGGGTTGTAAAAAAATGGAGTAAGAGGCATTTAAGGACTTGCATTTATTATTCATTATCTGCTATAGCGCATTAAAGGGTTTTTTCCCCGGTAGCTCAGTTGGTAGAGCAAGCGGCTGTTAACCGCTTTGTCGCTGGTTCGAGTCCGGCCCGGGGAGCCATAATCTTAGCATTCTTGTCCTCATAACTCCTTGATTTTTAAAGACTTTTTGAAAATAGGGCTCTTTAATTACCAAGCGTTAAGCTTTTCGCTTACTCATATACGCTAACTATTTTTAAGCAAAGGCATAATAAAACTCTATCTATTCTATTAACAGGGTATATTAATAGTATGAGTTGATGATTTTTATTTAGGCTTACTATATTTATTGACTTTTTATCTGTTTTAATATAATTTTACCTTAAGTTTTAAGATCTAAAACTCTTAAGCTTATTCTTATACGCTAAGCGCGCCTTAAAGAAGCCACACGCGAAGGCGTGATTTTATTGGGTACTCTAAGTGCCTAGATTAAACTTAAGAGCTTGCTCTTATATGCTAAGCATTCTTTAAAAAGTCACGCGACCGCGAAGGCGTGGTTTTATTTGGCTCTAAAACTATCCAGATTAAACTTAAGAGCTTGCTCTTATACGCTAAGCATTCTTTAAAAAACACACACGAATGTGTGTCTTTAAGTGCCAAGATTAAACTTAAGAGCTTGCTCTTATACGCTAAGCATTCTTTAAAAAACACACACAATGTGTGTCTTTAAGTATCCAGATTAGACTTAAGAGCTTAACATTTCTACTCAGCGCGCTTTAAGAAACCACGCGAACGCGTGTGTTGAATTCATAAAGGGCGATTGCGGCGGAGATGGAGACATTTAGGCTATTGAGTGTTTTTTCAATTGGAATGCGTACTAACAGATCACATTTTGAGAGAATATTAGGACGAATTCCTTTTTCTTCTGAGCCAAGGATTAGAACGCTTGGGCATGAGCTTGCGCATTCTGACAAGGGGAGCTTTGCTTTTTCTGATAATCCGATGATTTGATATCCTGCTTGTTTTAATTGCAGAACGCTTCGTGCGAGATTAACGGTTTCGATATAGGGAATTTTTTCGATACATCCCGCGGCTGATTTTGCGGTTATACCTGAAATGGGTGCTGAATTTCGGGTTTGTGTCAGGATTGCTTTGGCTCCGAATGCGCAGGCTGAGCGAAAAATCGCGCCTAGATTATGGGGGTCTGTAATTTGATCAAGCATTAGGAGGGTTCCATTTGCATTTTGAAGAATAGATGCAATTGGAGTTGGATTTAAAGGGGAAATAAGTGCGATTATGCCTTGATGTGATAGGCTTGTATGTGGATAGTATTTTTGAAGAATCTGCTCCATGGTTTGTATGGATGAAAGGGTTAGGTGAATGCGTTGTTTTTCAGGAATTTCTGGAACATATTTCTCAAGCGCATAGATTTTTCTAATTCTTCGTTCTGGATTGTGAAGTGCGGCCATAACTGGGTGTTTCCCAAACAAGCAATCCTGCGTTTTTTTATCAAATTTTGGCTCTATTTTTGATTTGAAACGAGAAATTTTCTTTCTTTTTAGATTAGATGTGTTTATTTTTCGAGGTGAAGGAGCGTGCTTTTTAGTTTTTTTAGACATTTGTTTTATACTCAATTATTTTATACTTACCTTATATATACTAAGCGCTCTAAGGCGCAAGCATTAAACTCTTAGGCTTATTCTTATACGCTAAGCGCGCCTTAAAGAAGCCACACAGCCGAAGGGCTGATTTTATTTGGCGCTTTAAGTGCCAAGATTAAACTTAAGAGCTTAACATTGATACTGAGCGCTCTTAAAAAACACACGCGAACGCGTGTGTTTTTAATTTTTAAAACAGGTATTTTGAATTTTTTCTACAAAAACCTAAAAAAAAGATTGTTTTTGGAATAAAATCTGGCTAGAAGGAATTTATAGAGCAATTCTGGAGGGATGGCCGAGCGGTCAATGGCAGCAGACTGTAAATCTGCCGGGGTGACCCTACGCAGGTTCAAATCCTGCTCCCTCCACCATTTCATTTTAGATAATTCTTAAAGCTTGAGGCATAAAGAGGCATTTCTAAAAAGAGTTTTCTTAAATTAAGGGAGAACCAGGTATGAATAATGACACTTCCTTGAATGTAAATGCGGATTCTCAAAATACCTTTGAGAAATCTATCCGAATTTTTTCTATGGCACGTTAAAGCGAGGCTATGAGAGCCATCAGCGTTTTTATTCTCAAGGCATGTCATATTAAACCTGAGATTGTTTGGGGCAGGCTTTATCTTCTTCCTGCGGGGTATCCCGCGCTTGAAATTCCAGAAGATTTGATTTTAGAATAGAAAAGCGTTTCATACGTTTTGCTTGCTTTCAGATCTGGATTGTTTCTTTGTAAATACGTTCTGTTTATATCAGAAATGGATGCTGGTTTTTTGTAAACTCCCTATTGGTAGGAAATTGATAGGAAACAGGATTTTTATTTATTTAAACTTCTTTCGTTTAATCCATTTATTAAAATAGATTTTTAGGCGGATCAGGCAAAAAACGATTAAAGAAAAAGAGATGTCTGTTTTTTTTAACCATTATTTTTTTATAAAACGAGATTTTTTATCTGAGATACCTCCATTCATTCATTCAATGAGATTTAAAAGAGTGTCTTTTTTATGGAATAGGGGTGGCGTCTCGTTTTATATAAAAGAACTTCGTTTATTATTCTTTAGATTAATAGAGGGCATGTTTTTATCTGTTATTTTCTAGTATCTATATTTTTTTCTATCACATTCTGATTTTAAATTAAGCTGTAATTTGCATATTTTTTAGCAAAAACAATCTGAGTTTATATCCTTTTTTAGTTAAGTTTTACATCTTTTTTTTATAAACTTAAGGAAATTACATATGTTTTTTTAAGATATATCACATTTTTGAGATTGTTTAACTCAGTCCATTTTAGTATTCTCCATTACAATACTTTAAAGTATTGTAATTTAATTTATTTTTTAAGAGGTTATTATTATGGCACAATATGGAACACGCAAAACCCATAATGGATATGAGACTGGAATTGTTAGCGGATATGTTTATGATCCAAATACGAGTGTTCATTATTCTGGTTCTCCAACTCATTTTAAAGAAGAATTTAGTTTTATCGGTCTTTGGACATCAACTCGATCTGTCTATGATGATGTTCGCAATTATTATATCCACGCAAAAGATTATTATGGAGAAGGTGAACATTTATATATCCAAAAAGGAACTGGATATTATATTTTTGAAGGAGCGTCTGGAGAAGGCGTAAGATGGTTTGGTCGATTTCCGTTTAGACCTGATTTTCAGGATAGCAATGGCTATTGGCATGAAAAGGATCATGGCTTTATTTGGGATAGCGATGCTCCTATTCCATTTTATAATTATGGAAAGGTTTCAGATTTTGAGCGAAGTGATGGCGTTCGCTATATTGATCCTGATGGAAATGGTGTGTTTACAAAAGCGCCTATTATAGAGCCTGTTCAGAATATTGGTTTCATGGAGCCAGAAGACGTTCCAGCTCAAAACCCTCCTTTAATCAATCCAGATATGGAAGGAAACGCTTCTATTGAACTAAGTGATAATCCAAATGTCCGTACCTTACAGAAAAATGATATAAATGAGTATATCAATGACCTTGCAAATTCAGGTGAGTATGATGAAGTTACGGATGGCATAGATCAGATCGCTATTGATCGTGAGCCTCGTTATTTAGAGCCAAATCCCAATCAGCTAAATGCGGATGGAGATGAAGGTATTGTAGAGGAGATTATTCAGGATGATCCCGCCGCGGAAGAAGAGGTTAATCTGATTGCCTCTGATGTTATCGCGGAGACTGAAGAGGTTGCCTTTGGTGTTGAAGAAGGAATCGCGACTGTGTTGACACTAGCTGTTTCAGTATTTTCATAGTTTTTTGTTTTTGTTAAATCCTGCTTCCTATAAAAAATTTTTTATAGGAAGCAGGATTTTCTATCTTGCGTGCGTAAAACAGCTTAAACCTATTTTATTTTAATGCCTGTATGATAGATTTTATTTATAAAGCATGTGTTGAATCATTCACAAGAAAAACACAGATTATAGAAGTTTATTTTAGGCATATATTCTTCATTATATTTTTTTAAAATCGTTTGTTTTTATTTAAAAAACGGTTTTAGCTGGAGGGATTTTTTTAAGAGATATTCTTTAAAACCTCATTTATAATAGAAGCTAAATGAGCTTAAACGCCATATCATGATAATGGAGAGCATTACAAGAATATGGTTTTTATATATGCTTTTCTATTTATTTGATTGTCTTTAATCAAGTGTGGCATGCTTTATTTTTGTGTTTTTGATTAATCGTCTTGCTTTTAAATATCATATAATATTTGGCTTTGCTTTAAGTGTTTAATGATCAGGTTTAGCTGATTTTTTTAAAGTTTTCATCCTTAAGTTTTATTTTTTTCCGCTTACTTTGATAGTTCTGATAGAATAGTGATCTTTTATCTTAAAGAAGCAAGCTGTATGCTTTCGCAGAATCTATCTTTGATCCGCCAGAATTTAGAAATTGCGTGTCTGTTTTTTCTTTTGGATATGATGGTTTAAAAGAAGTCGATTTTGGAATAGAAAAGCAGTTCATACGTTTTGCTTGCTTTCAGATTTGGATTATTTCTTTGTGAATACGTTTTATGTATATCAGAAATAGACGCTGGTTTTTTGTAAACTCCCTATTGATAGAAAACAGGATTTTATTTTCCTCTTTTTGTTTTAATAAGAAACAGAGCTGTTTTATAATCCTCACCCCTTAAGTTTAACAGTAAACAGAGTTATTATATAACTATACTTATTTAAAAATCAATTAAATATCATGCTATTTATTATAAAATTTATATTTAAGTAAGTATAAATACATAAATTAAAGTCTTATTTTAAGCAATAAGCCATTTTATATATCAATATTGCTTTGACAAAGTATTTCTATATATGTATATAGTCTATTTCGTTTCTATTTAAGAATAAGAATTAGTTTCAGTTAACACTTAATTTTTTGGTGAGAGGCATTATGAATTATTTTCGTGGATTATGGTTATTTTTTATTCTGTTGCGGGTAATGGTGAGTTATGCTGAAGAAAAGGAAAAATCTGTTTCTTCTTCTTTGGACGCGTCACATTCGGTATTAAAAAAAGCAAGTATATCCGCTAATTTTATTGAAAAGAAAGAATTAGAAAGCATTCAATCTATTTCGATGATTGATCAATTTGAGATTGAATCGGATCAAGCGGATCAAGCGACAGAATTGATTACGCATTTACCTGGTATTGATGTATATGGAGGTTCTAATCATCAAGGTTCTGAATTTAATATTCGAGGATTTAACAGACCTGAGCGTAATATTGTCAGAGTTGATGGAGTAACCTCTTTTTTTGAGCAATACAGATTGGGTTCTTTTTTTCTAGATCCTGAATTATTCAGGCAAGTTGATGTAATCAGAGGACCTATTTCGACGGTTTATGGCAATGGTGCGATTGGTGGTATTGTAGATATTCGGCTAAAGACGGCATCGGATTTTCTCAAAAAAGGTCAAAAATATGGTTTTCAGCTTAAATCTGGCTATCATACGAATAATGAAGCTTTAAAGGGGGCCGCGTATTTATATGCGAGACCTTATAAGGATTTGGATTTTTTAGCGGCATTAAATATTAGAAAATCCAAAGATCATCATTTTGCCGATGGGTCGCGTTTTTTAGGATCTGGCATGGAGATAAAGAATGCCGTTTTAAAGGCGGAGTATCATTTTTTAGAATCTCATTCTTTATCTGTTTCCTATCGATATTCGGATGATGATAATCTTGTAGAATATAGGCAAAATGACAGAGGAAATAGTGGGTTAGGCAATGGATTTAGTGAGGGTCTGGTCAGGCGTCATATGAAGGATTCAGTTTTTTCCGCTGGGTATTCTTATCAGCCCGAGTTTAATCCTTATATTGATTTTAATCTTAAATTTGCGCTTTCAGAGATTGAAAATCATGAAACAGGACTTGATTTTGTTCTTTATCCGAACGCGGCACTAAGTCTGCCTAAAGATCAAACCAGGCTCGCGCGTTATAAAACCTGGCAATTTGGGTTTATGAATACATCAAAGTTTTTGGTTTTGGATCATTTCAAACATGTTTTAACATTAGGCTTTGACGCTCAACATCAAGATCGTGAGGGGTTGGAATATAGCTCTGTTTTTAAGCGTGTAGGTCCGTCTCCTGCGCATGCGGCTGGAACACAAACGGTTTATGGTGGATTTATTCAAGATGAAATAACGCTTTATCATCGGTTGATTTTAATTCCAGCGTTACGTTATACGCGATATAAGACCAAAGGGGATCGAACGGGCTGGGAGATGCTTCCTGCTTCATATTTTGCTCCCGCGAAGAAATATTCAGCATTTTTGCCCGCGCTTTCAATAGAATTTAAGGCAATGGATTGGATAAGTTTGATTGGTGGATATTATCATGGGTTTAGAGCTCCCGCGATTGATGAAATTTATTCTCATTCTATTTTTCATCAAAATAAGACCACGAGTTTAAGCCTAAAAGAAGAAAAATCCAGAACTCAGGAAATTGGAATTAAAACAAATTTCAAGAATATATTCCATCCAAAAGATCAGCTTAAGTTAAAATTGGTTTATTTCAAGAATAAGCTGGATGATAAGATTGAAAGTCGAAGAAGTGATCCGAGCAATTCGTTGAGCTATGTTAATGCGGGCAATCGTAAAGTCAAAGGGTGGGAATTAGAATCTGCCTATTATACAGAGTTTGCTTATTTAAAATTAACGGCGGCGAGGTTAAGAGGAAGAGAGATTTTTCAGGGAAGCCGAATCCATCTTGATACGATTCCAGCGGATAAGATTGGGTTAAAATTTGGAGGAAAGCTAAAGCAATGGGGCATTGATTTGGGAATGTCTTCTTTGTTAAGTTTTGAGATTCCCGCAAAAAGAAGACCTGAAATATGTACCCATGCTGGCTGTCAACAGCCTTTAGATGTACCATCTTATTTAACACATAACGCTTATTTGATTTGGAGACCTAAACAAATACAAGGGTTAAAGCTTCATTTTAGCGTTCATAATTTACTGGATGAAGATTATAAGAGACATAATTCGAGTGTTAGAAGTTTTGGTAGAGATTTCCGTTTTTTAATCTCTTATCAGTATTAAAATCAGAAAGGTCAAACAGACGGTCTAGGATTTAAAGATTTAAAGGGTTGGTTATGTTGGTCTCGAATGGCGTATGGGAGGGTTTGGCAGATCAAAGCCGATTTCAAAGATGGGGGGTTTCTTTTTTTCTAACCTGTTTGTTTTCAGGAATGGGGGGATTTTTCCTGCAAAGGCAGGAGGCACACAAAGAAGCGCTCTCTGTAATTGAGGCAGAAAATCCATATCCCTTATTGTTTAAAATGGAAAGCGGGCTTTCTCAAAAAAGCAAGGATATTCAAAAAAGCTCAGAACAAGATAGATCTGAAAAACAAATCCATCAATCACAAACCCATCAAAAAAATCTCACTCTCTCAAAATCAAATAAGGATGGCGTTTCTCTTTCTCAAAATCAAATAAGAATGGATAATAGCGCGCCTGTTTTTTTTCAGCCAAAGCCAACTCAGTCAGAATTTTCTCAATTAGAACCTTCTCAATTAGAGCTTTCTCAGCCAGCGGAACCTTCTCACCCTAAACCTGTTTATCATCATACATCTCGAATGAGACCCGCTGAAAAAAACCACAGCTTAGCTCAACACAAGAGTCCGCGTTCAAAGATGGATCAAGATGATGTTGAACAAAAAAGCAGGCAATCTTTAAAAGCGCTATCTAATGTTAGAAAAGAGGCAATTTCATCTTCGTTTTTGCTTGAACAGACAAGCCAGGATCGATCACATATTCATCACCGCTATGATTCTTTGATTTATCACCGCATACAATCTAATCTGATCTATCCTTTTCAGGCGCGAAGGCAAAAAATAGATGGCATTGTTTTGATTGAGTTTCGCTTAAATTCCAAAGGAAAATTGCTAAACGCTCATATTTTAGATTCCAGCCAGCATGCGCTCCTAGACAGAGCGGCTTTGAAGACAATTAGGAATTTAGATCCATTTCCTCCTTTTTTTAAAGACATGTCTTTCGGTTCAAAAACCTTTATTATTCCAATTGAATATCGGCATTTAAATTGAGCTTTTTTGAGAGTTTGTATTTGAATTATTAGGTGTCAGCTTTAAATTGAGCCTCTTGTTTTGACAGGAATCAGGGTTTGATCAATTATAAGTATGGGGCTTTTTAAAATCATTTAAAAAAGAGTTTGTGTTTAACAAATCATAGCGTTAAGGGGTTAGCTCTATCATAAAGGGTATGATAATCTTAATGATTAGCAAAAATTATTATGCTTAGAAAGCATGTAAGGGCAAATTTATTGTACGAACTGGAACGATACAAGGAAAAAACACAAAAACCAAAACGAGAATATTAAAATTGAGAAAAGAGATAAGAAAGTTAAAGTGAAATGTTTTAAAATGATTGGTTCAGCTAGCAGGCAAAATATATTAACGCTAATGTAAATAAAGATAGCGGTTTATTAATTGATATGATAAGAATTTACAAACGGGTAAAAGGACAGGATGTACGAAATTAAGGGTTAATCTTTGATAGATGAGTTTATTAATCGTATGATAAACACGAATATGATTGAGAGCGTGTGGACTGTATTGAGGAGAGAGTATACTGACGCGTTTTATTTTTTCAGTAAAAATCATATCGCATGTAGAAGGGTTTGCTTTTCGTTTAAATCAAAATAATGTAAGAATGACGCGCTAGATAGAATATGGATTCTTCTTTTTTATCTATTTTTTTTGCTTTGTTTAAGCTTGACTCTTTCTCATTAAAGTTAACTTCAAAGTAAAATAGAACCCCCACCGCCTGTTTGGGTTTGAGGTTAATGTTTATTTCATGAGATTTTTTCTAGAAAAAAGAGGGAGGGGAGATCATTTTTACCAGATTGAGATTCAGGATAGATTTAAAATTTATAATTGCCAGTTGAATTTTTTTTATTCAGCAGGTATGAAGACTTAACAAAACAAGTTTGAGTTAAGTTTTAAATGATATAAACAGAGCTCTATTTTAAGCTTTAAAACAAGATTTTAAAGCAAAAACAAGGGGATAACAAGAAACATAACAAACGAATAAATAAAGAAATAACACTTTAAAAAATAAAAAGTGTTCTATATACTAATACATTCATGATAGAGCTTAAATCAGATTAAATTCATGGATTTAAGTTAATTTTGAAGTGTGGACGATGACTGATTTTTTACTGGAATATTTACCGATTATATTCTTTTTGGGCATTGCGGGCATGCTAGGGTTGGGATTTATCTTGGCAGCCTATATCATTGCGCCCTCAAAGCCGGATTCTGAGAAGAATTCGATTTATGAGTGTGGCTTTAATGCGTTTGAAGAAGCTAGGATAAAATTTGATGTTCGATTTTATCTTGTCGCGATCGCGTTTATTTTGTTTGATCTAGAGATTGCCTTTTTATTTCCCTGGGCAAGTAGTTTATCTCATATGCCTTTATCCGCTCGTATTTTTGCTTTTTGGTCGATGATGGTTTTTTTATCCATTTTAATTATTGCATTTATATATGAGTGGAAAAAAGGGGCGTTGGAATGGGAGTAGAGTATGATGTCAGATTCTAAAAAAACAGGAGGGGTTGAAAAAGCAAAGGCGAGATCTTTGGCAAGAACCTCTCTTCCTGCTTATGATTCCAAGACACATGATTTGTTTTTTTCTGATGCTTCTGATCAGCTTGCAGACAGAGGTTTTATTATCGCGCGCGCGGATGATTTAATTAATTGGGCAAGAACGGGTTCTTTAATGTGGATGACATTTGGACTTGCCTGTTGCGCGGTTGAAATGATGCAAGCCTCTATGCCGAGATATGATGTTGAACGGTTTGGATTTGCTCCAAGAGCCAGTCCGAGGCAATCGGATGTGATGATTGTTGCGGGAACATTAACCAATAAAATGGCGCCTGCTTTAAGAAAAGTATATGATCAAATGCCAGAGCCTAGATATGTTATTTCCATGGGATCGTGTGCGAATGGTGGGGGGTATTATCATTATTCTTATTCTGTTGTTAGAGGGTGTGATCGGATTATTCCAGTTGATATTTATGTTCCTGGGTGTCCACCAACGGCAGAGGCGCTTGTGTATGGTATTTTACAGCTTCAAAAGAAGATCAGACGCGAGGGCACGATAGAAAGATGAATTCAGATTTATGCTATGCACCCAAACAGGCTTTAGAGCTTTTATTTGAAAACTGGCCTCGGTCTTTAGAACAGGATTTAATATCTCATACCTTTTCCAATCAGGAATTAACGCTGATTGTACAGGCAAGTTCTATTCTTAAAATTCTTAAGATTTTAAAGGAAGATCCTTCTTTTGGATTTAGCATGCTGATTGATATTTGTGGTGTGGATTATCCAGAACGTGATAAAAGGTTTGATCTTGTCTATCATCTTTTATCGATGAGCCTTAATTTAAGAATTCGGGTTAAGCTTTCAACGGATGAAAAAACCCCGATTTATTCTGTGATGTCTCTTTATCCCAACGCAAACTGGTATGAAAGAGAGATTTTTGACATGTATGGTGTTTTATTTAATGAGCATACGGATTTAAGAAGAATTCTAACAGATTATGGCTTTTCGGGTCATCCTTTGAGGAAAGATTTTCCATTAACGGGATATTTGGAAGTGAGATATGATCCAGAGCGAAAACGGGTTATTTCAGAACCTGTTAAATTAACCCAGGAATTCAGACAGTTTGATTTTTTATCTCCTTGGGAAGGAGCGGAAACCGAGGCAGGATTTTCTAAAAAGGATGACGGAAAGAAATAGGCAAGACAGGGCTTTTTAAAAGAAAATATGGGAATAGATAGATGAATGCGACAAAAACAAAAAACATGACCCTTAATTTTGGCCCTCAGCATCCCGCGGCTCATGGTGTTTTAAGACTGGTTTTGGAGCTGGATGGAGAAGTTGTCGAACGGGTTGATCCGCATATTGGTCTATTGCATAGAGGAACCGAGAAGCTCATAGAGCATAAAACCTATCTTCAGGCATTGCCATATTTTGACCGTCTTGATTATGTTGCTCCGATGAATCAAGAACATGCGTTTTGTCTTGCGATTGAGAAATTACTAAAGATAACGCCTCCCAAACGAGCGCAATATATTCGTGTTTTATATTCAGAGATTGGCAGAATTTTAAATCATTTATTAAATGTGACAACTCAGGCGATGGATGTTGGTGCGTTAACACCTCCTTTATGGGGATTTGAAGAACGTGAAAAATTAATGTGTTTTTATGAAAGAGCTTGTGGCTCGCGTCTTCATGCGGCGTATTTTCGGATTGGTGGTGTTCATCAGGATTTACCAGATCAATTATTAGAAGATATTCATACCTGGTCTCTTCAATTTCCAAAAAGACTTGATGATATTGAAACCTTATTGACCAATAACCGAATTTTTAAACAAAGAAATGTTGATATTGGTGTGGTCAGTAAAGAAGATGTCGAGGCTTGGGGATTTACAGGCGTTATGGCGCGAGGTTCTGGATTTAAATGGGATTTAAGAAGATCACAACCTTATGAGAATTATTCAGAGTTCGCGTTTAAAATCCCGATTGGCAAAAATGGGGATTGTTATGATCGTTATTTATGTCGCGTGGAAGAAATGCGTCAATCGGTTAAACTAATTCAACAATGCCTAGAGAGAATGACCGCGGGTTTGGTTTTATCCGAAAATCCAAGATTAGCTCCACCAAAACGTGCAGAAATGAAAGAATCAATGGAAGCGCTCATTCAGCATTTCAAGCTTTATACTGAGGGTATTCATGTTCCAAAAGGTGAAATTTACGCCTGTGTGGAGGCACCGAAAGGAGAATTTGGCGTTTATCTTGTTTCCGATGGAAGTAATAAGCCATATAGGTGTAAAATCAGAGCGCCAGGCTTTGCTCATCTTCAAGCGATGGATATGTTAAATCGAGGGCATATGATCGCGGATGTTTCTGCGATTATAGGCTCTTTGGACATTGTTTTTGGAGAAATTGACCGTTAGAAAGAAAAACAAAGCAAGCCCTTTAAATAAGGATGAAACTCTGAATTGGGGAAATGGTTTGGTCTTGTTTAAAAAGACAGGGCAGAAACAGGTTTAAACCTGGATTGATTGGAATAAATATTTAAAAACAGAGGCATTAAAAATAAATCAAACAAAAGGTTAAAGAAAATAAAGAGAAAATAAGTTAAAGGAAGTAAAGAGCAGGTTAAGAGGAAGCTTAGAAATGCAAACAAATCGAATGGCAAAAGATCAGCCGACAGAATTTAAATTCAAGCCAGAAAGCAAGAAAAAGCTTGAATACTGGGTCCGTAAATATCCTAAAAATCGGATTCAATCTGCGGTTATTCCTGTCTTATGGATTGCTCAAAAGGATAATCAGGGTTGGCTTTCAAAACCCGCGATTGAAGCCGTTGCTGAATTTTTAAACATGCCACTTATTCGAGTATATGAAATTGTTACATTTTATACCATGTTTAATTTAGAACCTGTTGGTCGTTATTTTATTCAGCTTTGTGGAACAACGCCTTGCGGATTAAGAGGGGCTGAGGAGTTAAAATCCATTTGTGAACAAAAAATAGGACCTAAAAACACAATTCGTGAAGATGGATTGTTTTCATGGACGGAAGTTGAATGTTTGGGAGCTTGTGTTAACGCTCCCATGGTACAGATTAATGACGCGTATTATGAGGATTTAACAAAAGAGAATTTTGCGCGCTTGCTTGAAGAGCTTCAGCGAGGAAGGTCTGTCAAGCCAGGCTCATTAATCAATAGACAAACTTCCGCTCCTGAAACAGGAATGACGTGTCTTTTAGATAAAACGCTTTATGATGGTTCTCGAACCTCCCCCCTTAAAAAACTTCCTAATGCGATAAAACAGCGAGAAAACAGCAAGAAAACAGCAGAAAAATAGTAGAAATAAAACAAGAACGGAATAGCGTAAAGAATAGAAATAAAGTAAAAATAGAGCGAGAAAACAGCAAGAAAACAGCAGAGAAAGATTTTTATAGGATAAACGATATAGTGTATTTGTGATCAGGAAACAGATTATGCCATTACAAGACAAAGACAGAATTTTTACAAATCTTTATGGACATCATCCATGGCAATTGGAATTTGCCAAAAAAAGAGGCGCTTGGAACTCAACGACAGAAATTTTAAATCAGGGCAGGGAATGGATTATTGATCAAATAAAGGCTTCTGGTTTAAGGGGTCGGGGAGGCGCTGGATTTCCAACAGGGTTAAAATGGGCTTTTATGCCTAAAAAGCTGGAAAACAGACCTCATTATTTGATTGTGAACGCGGATGAATCAGAGCCTGGGACCTGTAAAGACAGGGATATTATCCGTCATGATCCGCATTTATTAATTGAGGGTTGTTTAATCGCGGGTTTTTCCATGCGGGCGCATATTTGTTATATTTATTTAAGGGGGGAATATATTTTCGAAAGAGAGCGTCTTCAGTCTGCGATTGATGAGGCAAGGAGCGCGGGTCTGATTGGTAAAAACGCGTGTCAGTCTGACTGGGATTTCGAGATTCATGTTCATCATGGCGCGGGTGCTTATATTTGTGGTGAAGAAACGGCGTTATTGGAAAGTCTTGAGGGAAAAAAAGGGCAACCAAGATTAAAACCTCCCTTTCCAGCGAATTCAGGTCTTTATGGATGTCCAAGCACGGTTAATAATGTTGAATCGATTGCCGTTACGCCCGAAATTCTAAGAAGAGGGGCAAAATGGTTTTCAGGATTAGGACGTGAGAATAATACAGGAACCAAGATTTTTTGTATTTCGGGTCATATAAATTCTCCGTGTAATATAGAAGAAGAAATGTCTATTTCTCTAAAAGAGTTAATTGAGACCCACGCGGGAGGCGTTCGAGGAGGCTGGGATAATTTAAAAGCGATTATTCCAGGGGGCTCTTCCGTTCCTTTAATTCCCAAAGAGATTTGTGATGATGTTTTAATGGATTTTGACTCATTAAAAGATGTGCAATCTGGGTTAGGAACGGCTGGTGTGATTGTAATGGATCAATCGACAGATATTATCCAAGCGATTGCCAGGATTAGTTATTTTTACAAGCATGAATCCTGTGGTCAATGCACGCCATGTCGGGAAGGCACGGGCTGGATGTGGCGCGTATTACAAAGAATGGCTATAGGGAAGGCGGACCCCAAAGAGATTGATTTATTATTAGAGGTTTCAAAACAGGTTGAAGGTCATACAATTTGCGCGCTTGGTGATGCGGCAGCCTGGCCCATTCAGGGATTAATTCGTCATTTCCGTGCGGAGATTGAAGAAAGAATTAATCGCTATTGTACTCGAAAGCCTGTTATAACAACGGGTGTTTCTATTAAGGAAGAGGTTTCGCTATGAGTGATCTGTGTAAAGTTAAAATCAATGATCAGATCATAGAAATTCCAGGTTCTGCAACCTTAATGCAAGCGTGTGAACAGGCGGAATTGGAGATTCCAAGATTTTGCTATCATGATCGGTTATCCATCGCGGGAAATTGCAGAATGTGTTTGGTTGAGATTGTGGGTAGTTCTAAACCTGTCGCTTCTTGCGCGATGAATGTCAGAGATTTACGTCCGCCTCGAAATGGGGAATTTCCAGAAATTAAAACCCGATCTCCGCTTGTTAAAAAAGCACGAGAGGGAGTGATGGAATTTTTATTGATTAATCATCCTTTGGATTGTCCGATTTGCGATCAAGGGGGAGAATGTGATTTGCAAGATCAGGCAAGTTTGTACGGTAGAGGAAGCTCTCGATATCATGAAGAAAAGCGAGCCGTTGAAAACAAGGATATGGGACCTTTGATTAAAACAGTGATGACGCGCTGTATTCAATGCACACGATGTGTTCGATTCGCAACGGAAATTGCGGGGGTTGAGACTTTGGGCATGATTGGCAGAGGTGAACATACAGAAATCACGCCTTATCTTGAACAAAGTATTGATTCGGTTCTTTCAGGAAATCTGATTGATTTATGTCCTGTTGGCGCATTAACATCCAAACCCTACGCGTTTCATGGACGTTCCTGGGAATTAAGAAAGACAGAAAGCATTGATGTGATGGACGCGATGGGCGCCAATATCCGAATTGACTCCAGAGGCAAACAAATTATGCGGATTTTACCTCGGATAAATGATGAGATTAATGAGGAATGGATTTCGGATAAAACGCGATTTTCCTGTGATGGATTAAGTAAAAATCGAATTGATCATCCATATATTCGTCTCAATGGCAGGCTTAAAAAGGCAAGCTGGGATGAGGCATTAGCGCGGCTTGCAAACCGGTTAAAACGTTCTCCAAATACAATGGCGGCGCTTT
This sequence comes from Maricaulaceae bacterium, assembly GCA_965183855.1. Classification (GTDB taxonomy): domain Bacteria; phylum Pseudomonadota; class Alphaproteobacteria; order Caulobacterales; family Maricaulaceae; genus CBCYMI01. The sequence continues at coordinate 23,083 of CBCYMI010000039.1, forward strand.
CAGGTGATTTGGCGTGTATTGAATCCATGCAGGTTTTAAAAGATATTCTAACGGCTTTGGGCGTTAAATCCATGGATTGTCGTCAAGAGGGCGCACAGATTGATCTTGAAAATCCACATTCTTGGTTTTTTAATTCAGGCATTATAGGAATTGATCAGGCAGATTCAATTTTAATGCTTGGTACAAATCCATCACTTGAATCTCCTGTTTTAAACGCGCGGATTAGAAGAAACTGGCTTAATAGAGAATTAAAGATTGGCGTTTTGGGAAAAAAGATTGAATTGGGCTATGAATACGATCATTTGGGAGAAACTGGGAAAGATTTTGAGCGTTTAATTCAAACAAAATCAAACTTTATGACCCAGTTTAAACAGGCTGAGTTTCCAATGTTAATTCTTGGAATGGGAGCTTTGGCGAGAGAAGATGGTGCGGAAATTTTAAATCTGGCATATGCGTTAAGTGAGAAGTTTGATTTAATTAAGCCAGAAAAAGACTGGAATGGATTTAATCTTTTACATACAGCCGCGGCGCGCGCTGGCGGGCTCGCGCTTGGATTTTATCCAAAAGAGGATGGACTTGATACGACATCTATTATCAAACGTGTAACCTCCAATGAGATTCAAACGCTATTTTTGTTAGGCGCGGATGAAATTGATAGATCTGTTTTGCAAAAAGCATTTGTTATTTATCTTGGCACGCATGGAGATAAAGGAGCCGAGTTTGCGGATATTGTTTTACCAGGCGCGAGCTATACGGAAAAAGACGCGTTATGGATGAATATAGAAGGAAGGGTTCAAATGGGATGGCGTTCGGTTTATCCTCCTGGGGAAGCGAAAGAAGATTGGCGGATTTTAAGGGCATTGGCAGATCAATTAAATATTAAATTACCCTATCAAAACCTATTTGAGCTCAGATCCAGAATTGCAAGAGAACATTCCTTTTTTACAGAATTTGGAAAAAGAGTGAAGCTAACTAAAAAACTAACACCAAAGCCATTTGATCAGAAAGTCAAGCTCTCTGATCAGGTATTTTCTTCCTTAATCGAAGATTTTTATATAACGGATCCAATTTCCCGTTCGAGCAAGACAATGCGGGCATGCTCTGAATATGCGGCGGAGAAAAACAGGATTTATACTCCAAGAAAGCGTGCGCGGGTATGAAATGATTATACAGAGGAAGCATAAATGTGTGAAATGATTAAACAAAAAGCGCGCGGGTATGAAATGAATTTAATTTTTGTTTGAGCTCAAAAGGCGCATTTGAAAGATCACGCGGAAAAAACAGAGTTTATACTCTAAGAAAACGGGCAGGCACGCGGCATTGAGTAATCTCAAGAAAGCGTGCGCGGGTATGAAATGATTAGATCAAGGGAGCGTGCATGAGTGCGTTTATTGAAAAATGGGGCGTTTTTTGGGGAAGCCTTGCTGTGATGGGTCAAATTTTGGCATTTATGATTGTGCTTTTATTATCTTTGGCTTTTTTATTATTAATGGATCGCAAGGTTTGGGCCGCTGTACAAATGCGAAAAGGTCCCAATGTTGTAGGAATTTTTGGGTTATTACAGTCTTTTGCTGATTTTTTTAAATTTGTATTTAAAGAGATTGTCTTGCCTTATAAAACAGATAAATTTCTATTTTTATTTGCTCCTTTTTTAACGTTTACTCTGGCGTTTTCCGCCTGGGCGGTTATTCCTGTTGCGCCTGGATGGGTGATTTCAGATCTTAATGTTGGGGTTTTATATTTATTTGCGATTTCTTCACTTGGCGTTTATGGCATTATTATTGGTGGTTGGGCTTCAAACTCAAAATATCCGTTTTTAGGAGCGATGCGCTCCGCGGCACAAATGATTTCTTATGAGGTCTCGATTGGATTTGTAATCATTACAGTGCTTTTATTATGTGGTTCGTTAAATTTATCTGATATTGTTCAGGCGCAATCAGGCGGATTTTGGCATTGGCATGCTTTTGCCTTTCCAACATTGGTAATTATGTTTCCAATGTTTGTGATTTTCTTTATTTCAGCGCTGGCAGAAACCAATCGTCCTCCTTTTGATTTACCAGAAGCGGAATCGGAATTGGTCGCGGGCTATCAGGTTGAATATTCGTCAACGCCTTATTTGCTTTTTATGATCGGAGAATATTTAAATATTGTTTTAATGTGTGCCATGATTTCAATTTTATTTTTAGGCGGTTGGCATGCGCCTTTAGAGATTGTTTTTTTAAACTGGATTCCTCCTGTTTTCTGGTTTTCATTTAAGATTTTATTTTTGTTTTTTTTATTTGCGATGGTAAAAGCAATTGTTCCGAGATATCGTTATGATCAGTTAATGCGACTGGGATGGAAGGTTTTTCTTCCGCTTTCTCTTGTCTCTGTTATTTTAATTGGAGGCTGGGTTAGTTTTTATGGGGTATAAATGAGAAATAAAAACAGGATGTTAAAGATAAACAGAGCCATGCGTTTTGATAAGAATAAGCATAAGGTGTGTGAAGGTTAATAAAGAGATTGAGCCTTGATACAGATCAGAGGGCTAACAGGTTAATAAAGAAAATATAAGCCTTCCCAGGGAAGGCTTTGTTCACAAAAAGGTATGAATATTAATAAGGATAAGCTTATGAGTAGAGTTTTACAGAGTATTAGAAGTTTTTTTCTTCTTGATTTTATTTCTGCCTTTATGCTTGGAATGCGATATTTTTTTCGTCGCAAGCCAACGATTAATTATCCTTTTGAAAAAGGAGCATTATCTCCGAGATTTCGCGGAGAGCATGCTTTAAGAAGGTATCCAAATGGGGAAGAAAGATGTATTGCCTGCAAATTATGCGAGGCAATCTGCCCCGCTCAGGCAATTACAATTGAAGCAGAAGAAAGAGAAGATGGCTCAAGAAGAACAACGCGATATGATATTAATATGGTTAAATGTATTTATTGCGGATTTTGTCAAGAAGCCTGTCCTGTTGATGCTATTGTTGAAGGACCTAATTTTGAATATGCGACAGAAACGCGAGAAGAACTTTATTATAACAAGGAAAAATTACTGGATAATGGAGATCGTTGGGAAAAAGAGATCGCAAAAAATCTTGAAAAAGACGCTCCCTATCGATGATGTACCTGTTTTAGATTAATATTAATACTGGATTTATGAGAATTAATCTGAATTTTAAAGAAGGAAACCAAGCATGCTTATTCATTCCATTACATTTTGGCTTTTATCAGTCACCGTTATTTTATCGGCTTTAATGGTTGTAAGTTCGAGAAACCCTGTTCATTCTGTATTATTTTTGATTTTAACGTTTTTTGTTTCTGCGGGTATTTTGATTTTACTGGGTGCTGAATTTTTAGCCATGTTGCTGATTGTGGTTTATGTTGGCGCGATTGCCGTTTTATTTTTGTTTGTTGTGATGATGATGGATATTCGTATTAGCCATTTAAAACAGGGATTTTTAGGCTATTTACCGATTGGTATTTTAATTTCACTCATTTTATTAGGGGAATTAACACTTGTCGGGATGAATTGGGTTGTATCAGATCAGCTTCATCTTCAATCTAAGCTTTCTATTGAGCCAATGCGTTCTAATATTCAATCAATCGGAGATGTATTATACACAGAATATGTCTATTTTTTTGAATTGGCGAGTCTGATTTTACTGGTTGCTATGATTGGCGCGATTATATTGACATTACGTCACAGAAAAGGGGTTAAGCGACAGAATATTGCACGTCAGATTGGGCGTAAAACAGAAGATTCCGTTGAGCTTGTTGATATAGAGCCTGGACGTGGTATTTAAGGCACGCAAGAAGGCGCAAAACAGAGGATAGCGTTATGGATTTATATCCAAATGCTTAAAAGAAAGAATTGAGCGAGGGTATTGAGTGAGGGTATTGAGCGAGGGTATTGAGTGAGGATAAGGGCGCATAATAGACCGCACAGCAAATATCATTATACAGAAAATATTATTACGCAGAAAATATCATTAAGGGCTTGTTAAAGCCAAAACGAGGAGGTTAATGCATGCAGATTAGTTTAGAACATTATCTAACTTTGGCAGCTATTTTATTTGTAATTGGAATTTTTGGTATTTTCATGAACAGAAAAAATGTGATTACCTTATTAATGTCCATCGAAATTATTTTATTAGCAGTTAATCTTAATTTTATTGCCTTTTCCGCCTATCTTAATGAGATATCGGGTCAGATTTTCGCGCTTTTTATTTTGACAGTTGCCGCTGCGGAAGCTGCGATAGGGCTTGCCATATTGGTTGTATATTTCCGTAATCGTGGGAATATTTCTGTTGAACAGATTAATTTGATGAAGGGGTAGGACTGGATTTATTTATGCCTATTTTAAGTGTTTTTTTCCCAGGTCTTGGAGCGTTAATCGCGGGTCTTTTCGGATTTCGTATTGGCGACAGGTTTGCTCAGCTTATCACAACAGGGTTGGTAAGTTTATCAGCACTCATATCGATTTTTCTTTTTTATCAAACGAGTGTTCATGACCAGATATATCATATAACGCTATTTCGCTGGTTTGATATTGGTCTATTTAAAGCGAATTGGTCGATTTATATTGATCGATTAACGGCAATTATGCTGTTGGTGATTACAGGGATTTCTTCTTTGGTTCATATTTATTCATGGGGGTATATGTCTCATGATGAAAGCAAATGGAGATTTTTTTGTTATTTATCCCTATTTACCTTTGCGATGTTGGTCTTGGTAACAGCGGATAATTTTATTCAATTATTTTTTGGTTGGGAAGGCGTTGGTCTTGCTTCTTATTTACTGATTGGGTTTTGGTATAAAAAGCCTTCTGCGAATCTGGCGTCGATTAAGGCTTTTGTAACAAATCGTGTTGGAGATGCGGGCTTTGTTTTAGGAATTATTGTTCTTTATTGGCTTTTTGGCTCTTTAGAGTTTAATATGGTGTTTTCAGCAATTGCGGAGTATAAAACCACAGAGCTTGCCTTTTTAGGATTTAAATTGAACGCGATTGAATTGATTGCTTTTTTGCTTTTTATCGGAGCGATGGGAAAATCCGCGCAATTATTTTTACATGTTTGGCTAGCGGATGCCATGGAAGGGCCTACTCCTGTTTCTGCTTTGATTCATGCCGCGACCATGGTTACGGCTGGGGTGTTTTTGGTATGTCGCGCATCTCCGATTTATGAATTTGCTCCTTATACATCAAATTTTATGACCCTGATTGGATCGTTAACGGCTTTGTTTTCCGCCAGTATTGCTCTGACCCAGAATGATATTAAACGAGTGATTGCCTATTCAACCTGTTCTCAGCTTGGCTATATGTTTTTTGCCGCGGGGCTTGGTGCGTATAATATCGCAATTTTTCATTTATTTACCCATGCGTTTTTTAAAGCCTTATTATTTTTAGGCGCGGGATCCGTCATTCATGGATTATCGGATGAACAAGATATGCGCAATATGGGTGGATTGGCTAAAGTAATGCCTGTTACATGGATGATGATGATTATTGGAACACTGGCTCTGACGGGAGTTGGAATTCCAATGAGCTTTTTAGGATTTTCAGGATTTTTTTCAAAAGACGCGATTATTGAAATTGCCTATTCTGCCTGGGAAGCCAATCATATGTTTGCGGGCTTTGCTTTTTTCGCGGGTATTTTAGCCGCTTTTATGACGTCATTTTATTCATGGCGTCTGATTTTAATGACTTTTCATGGAAGCTATCGAGGCAAAAAGAAAATATTGGATCATGCCCATGAATCGCCATTAATTATGTTAATTCCACTTTTATGTTTAGCCCTTGGCGCAATCTTTGCGGGTGGGCTGTTTTATAATCTCTTTTTTGGGCATTATTTTTCTGAGTTTTGGCATTCTTCGCTTTATTTCTCAAAACAAACGCTTGCGGTTATTAAGTCCGCGCATCATGTTCCTGTTTGGGTAAAATGGTCTCCTTTTATTGTCATGCTGGCAGGTTTTTTCATTGCTTTTTATCTATATTTTATTCGAGAGGAATCCAGATGGAGAGTTGGAGAATCCAAAGGGATTCTTTATACTCTTTTATACCATAAATGGTATTTTGATGAACTCTATACGCTATTGTTTGTAAAGCCGGTTCGTTATCTTGGACTATTTTTCTGGAAAATAGGAGATCAGAAAATTCTGGATGGTTTGGGACCTGACGGAATTGCCTCTTCTGCAAAGAAACTATCGAAATATTTAAAGAAAATACAATCTGGATATATGTATCATTACGCATTTGCCATGTTATTAGGCATTGCGATTTTGACAAGCTGGGTATTGATAAGCTCAGGTCAGAAAGGGGTGCATTAATGTTAACTGACTTACCAATTTTAACAGTCATCACTTTTATTCCTTTAATTGGAAGCCTTTTAATTTTACTACATGCGTCTTTTTCAAGAACGGAAAAGGATAAGCGGGATTTTCAAAACAATGTTCGCTGGGCCGCTTTATGGACATCTTTGTTTACGCTTATGCTTGTTGTATTGATGGTTATAGGCTTTGATCCCAAACAAGAAGGGGTTCAATTTGTTGAAAACTATCCATGGCTTGGTTCAGGCATTGCCTATCGATTTGGTGTTGATGGAATTTCTGTTTTATTTATTTTACTAACAGCGATTTTAATTCCTCTTTGTATTTTAGCAAGCTGGCAATCCATTCAAAAACAGCTTACGGAATATATGATTGCCTTTTTGGTTCTTGAGACATTTTTAATTGGCTTTTTTTGTTCTTTGGATTTGGTTTTATTTTATATTTTCTTTGAGGCTGTTTTAATTCCAATGTTTATTATTATTGGTGTTTGGGGTGGAAAAAGACGAGTTTATGCTTCTTTTAAATTCTTTTTATATACTTTATTGGGCTCTCTTTTAATGCTGGGTGCGATGATTTGGATGTATTCTTATTCGGCTTTAGTTTTAGGAGCGCCGACGACAGAGATTGCAAAACTTTCTGGACTTGATATTCCATTTAAGGCTCAATTATGGTTATGGATTGCTTTTTTTGCCGCTTTTTCGGTTAAATTACCAATGTGGCCTGTGCATACATGGTTGCCAGACGCTCATGTTGAGGCGCCAACGGCAGGCTCTGTTATTTTGGCGGGAATTATGCTTAAAATGGGGGGGTATGGCTTGATCAGAATTTCTATTCCATTTTTCCCAGATGCCAGTGCGTATTTTACACCGCTTGTTTATACATTAAGTGTGATTGCCATTATTTATACTTCTTTGATTGCCTTTCAACAAAAAGACATTAAAAAACTGATTGCGTATTCTTCCATTGCCCATATGGGATTTGTAACGCTGGGTATTTTTTCAGCCAATCTTCAGGGAATGCAGGGCGCTGTTTTTCAGATGATTTCTCATGGTTTTATATCTTCGGCTCTATTTTTATGTGTTGGTGTGATTTATGACCGAATGCGGTCACGTGAAATTTCATTTTATGGTGGAATTGTTAAGCCCATGCCTGTTTTCGCGGCCTTTTTCATGTTATTTACCATGGCAAATATAGGTCTTCCAGGCACAAGTGGATTTATCGGAGAAATTCTAACTATTATTGCGTCATATCGAATTTCAAGCTGGGCAAGTTTAGGCGCTGTAACGGGAATGATTTTATCCGCGATTTATGCGCTGAGCTTATATAGAAATGTAATTTTTGGTGGAATTGAAAATCCGAAACTTGAAGGCGTAAAAGATATGACCCCGCGTGAGATTTTAATTCTTGTTCCGCTTTCCATTGCGATTATAATATTGGGTATTTATCCTTCTCTGATTACTGATATGACTGAATTATCCAGTAAAAAAATTCTGTTAGAACAGATGAAAACCGCGCGTTCCGAGAAGCTTTCGGATCAACAGAGAGAACAGATGAAAACCGCGCGTTCCACTCGTTCAGGGCAAATAATAAAACGCACGCAAACAGAGCGACAAGAAAAAGGATTTAACCCATATGAATAATCTGCTCTATAATCTTTTATATTCTATTCCTGAACTGATTTTGATTTTATCCGCTCTGATAATTTTATTAATGGGATCTTTTCTGCGTAAAAAATTCTTTATTCAGTATATGGATTTAGCGTGTTTTGCTTGTTTGGCGGCTGTTTTGAGTCTTTTTTTAATGCCTGCGGAATTAAGACAGGGGAGTTCTTTTTCAGGTGCCTTACTTCATGATGCGTTTAATACATATATTAAATTGGTACTTTATCTTGCGAGTGCGTTTTCGCTGATTTTATCTAGATATTATATTAAACGAGAATTATCGGATCCGTTTGAATATCCTGTTTTATTATTATTTGCTCTAACGGGTATGAGCATTATGATTTCATCTGGGAGTTTTTTAACGCTTTATATGGGATTAGAGCTCCAAAGTCTTTCTCTTTATATTCTGGTCGCGTTTAAGCGGGATTCAGAGAGAGCAACAGAGGCAGGATTAAAATATTTTGTATTGGGAGCTCTTTCTTCTGGTTTATTATTATATGGTATCTCACTAGTATATGGATTTACGGGAAGTATTTTTTTTGATGAGATTATCACACGCATAACAGATCAGACATCCATTGGCTTAACGCTTGGTCTTGTTTTTGTATTATCCGCGCTTGTTTTTAAGATTTCTGCGGCACCTTTTCATATGTGGACACCAGATGTTTATGAAGGCTCTCCGACAGCTGTGACTGTGTTTTTGGCAACTGCCTCAAAATTTGCGGGACTTGCGATTTTAGCTCGGGTTTTAATCGGACCGTTTGGTGATCTTTTAAAAGATTGGCAGCAGATTTTATTTATGTTGTCTGTATTGACTTTGTTTTGGGGAGCCTTTGCGGCCTTAGTTCAAAAGAACATAAAACGATTAATGGCATATTCTTCGATTACCAATATTGGCTATGCTCTAATAGCGTTATCTTCCGCCAGTATTGATGGGGTAAGGGGGATGTTGGTTTTTTCTTCTATTTATCTGGTAAGTGTTATTGGTGTGTTTGCTGTTATTCTTGCAATGCGGCGCAAGGATGGCATGGTTGAAAATATTGAAGATCTTGCGGGGCTTGCCAAAACAAAACCTTTTATGTGTGTGAGTTTAACCATTTTATTATTTTCAATGATTGGCATGCCTCCTTTCGCAGGCTTTTTTGCAAAAATATATGCGTTAATGCCTGCCATTAAAGCGGGGTTTGTTCCTTTGGTTATTCTTGCCTTGATTGCAAGCGCTATAAGTGCTTTTTATTATTTAAAACTCATTCGAATTATGTGGTTTGATGCGCCTTCTATTGGGTTTGTAAAGACAGATTTTTCTCTAAGATTAGTGATGGTTTTGACGGTTTCTTTAATTTCTCTATTATTTATTGCCAGTTTTTTAACATATCCGATTGGTAATTGGATTAAAATGGCAAGTCAGGCATTATTTTAAGATAGTCCTACTGCATTTATTTTGGAAGGAATAATTTGAAGATATATCATTTAAACACAACCGATTCGACCAATCATGAAGTCAAGCGAATTTATCAGAAAAATCAAACACTTCCGTTTTGGGTTTACGCGGATGAACAAACCCAGGGGCGCGGTCGAATGGGAAGAAAATGGGAAGGAGAAAAGGGCAATTTGTTTACAACGGGGTTATATCGGATCGCTCAGCCTGTCGATAAGATTCCGCAATTGGGCTTTATTGCTTCCTTAGCCATTGCCGATTGTATGAAATTATATACAGAATCAAAAAATATTGCTTTAAAATGGCCGAATGATCTTTATCTTAAAGGGTATAAATGCGGAGGCTTATTGCTTGAATCTTGGTCTGAAACCGAAGATAGATCTTGGTTTTCTCAATCGCTTTCCTCTTCTTCTTCTATACTGGTTGCCATTGGCATTGGTATTAATCTGGTTTCTCATCCAGACAGCCTAGATGAAACCAGCACACATTTAGGCTTGCATTTAACGTCCAAAACGATAGAAGAACTTGATTGCCCGCGTTTTTTAAATCAGCTTATTTTATCTTTTGAGCGATATTATCAATTATGGCAGGCAGAAGGATTTGAGCCCATTCGTCAATATTGGTGTCGCTTGGCATTAGGATTGAATAATAAGATTTGTATGGAATTGGGAAAACAGGAAATTTCTGGTATTTTTAAAGGGATTAATGAACAAGGCGGTTTGATTTTAGAAGAAAAGAGCAATCAAACCAGAGTGTTTTATTCAGGAGAGGCTCGTTTTTTAAAAAGAGGATTTGACCGTTTTAAGATCAGAGATTGAGTTTTAAGAGAGAAATAATAGGGATTTAAGACATGCTTTTAGTGATTGATTGTGGAAATACAAATACGCTTTTTGCCTTATATGATCGAGATGAGTCTTGTCTCGCGCAATGGAGAACAGTCACCAACACCGAACGAACTGCGGATGAGCATATTGTTTGGTTATTACAATTATTTTCTTTGAAAAAAATATCGGTAAGCGATATTCAAGACTGTATTATTTCTACTGTAGTTCCTCAGGCTTTATTTCATTTAAAACAGCTTTCTGAGGAATATTTAAAGATTAGCCCATTAATTGTTGGAGATTCCAATGTCAAGCTAGGCATTCAGATTAAATTAAAAAACGCCCAAGAGATTGGCTCGGATCGTTTGGTTAATGCGATTGGAGCTCGCAAATGCTATTTTGGCGCTTTATTAATTGTTGATTCTGGCACCGCGACGACCTTTGATCTTATTTCTTCGAATTTTGAATTTATTGGAGGTGTGATCGCGCCTGGCATTCATCTTTCGGCGGAAGCGCTTCATAACGCGGCGGCAAGATTGCCAAGAATTGGCGTTACAAAGCCAAATTCAGTGATTGGTAAAAACACGAATGATGCCATGACATCTGGTATTTTTTGGGGGCATGCTTCTTTGATTGAGGGATTAATTTCCAAAATCAAAGCGGCATACTCAGAGGAATTATCGGTGATTGCAACGGGGGGGATTATTCCTTTATTTGAACAAACAATTTCTCAGATTGATCATTATGATACAGAATTAACCTGTAGAGGTCTGCTTGAGATATGGAAAGATAACAGAAATTATTAGCAAGGTTTATTTGTGACGAAAACGCGGGAAGAAGAATTTGTTTTTTTACCTTTAGGGGGAGCCAATGAGATTGGCATTAATCTAAATCTATATGGATTGGGTTCAAAGAAAAAAAAGCAGTGGATTATTGTTGATTACGGGATTTCATTTAATGATCCAAAGGCACCTGGAATGGAAGCCTTAATGGCAGATCCAGAATTTTTATTTAAGCATAAATCGGATATATTAGCGATTGTTTTAACGCATGCTCATGAAGATCATATTGGCGCAGTACATCATATATGGCCTTATTTAAAATGCCCTATTTATTGTACGCCTTTTACGGCATGGTTGGTAAGAGATCGATTTAAAACGGCTGGATTATCAGAAGATTCTATTTATGAAATTGAGTTGGGTGGGAGGTTTCAGATTGGTCCATTCTCTCTTGAATATATTTCACTTACTCATTCTATTCCAGAGCCGAATGGCGTATTGATTAAGACAAAATCTGGTTGTGTTTTGCATACTGGAGATTGGAAAATTGATTTCACGCCTCAATTAGGGGAAGCGCCGAATATTGATCGATTAAAAGCGTTAAGACAAGAAGCTTATCTTACACTGGTTTGTGATTCCACGAACGCGCTTTCAAAAGGAAATTCTGGTTCGGAAAAACAAGTCAGAGAAACGCTCATTGATCTTATTTCAAATATGACAGGAGCTGTTGCCATTGCAAGTTTTGCTTCTAATCTTGCCAGGTTGGAAAGCTGTATGATTGCGGCCAAACAAAATAATAGAAAGATTTGTATAGCGGGCCGTTCGATCAAACGAATGATTAAAGCCGCGGTTGAAACGGGTTTATTATCTTTAAACTCCTATGAAATTCTTTCTGAAAAGGATGTTTTAAATTTTGAAAAACAGCAGCTTCTTTATCTTTGTACAGGAAGTCAAGGGGAAGCCAGAGCCGCCTTATCCAAGATTGCGGCTAATCATCATCGTTATATTCGGCTAGGAGAGGGAGATACGGTTTTATTTTCATCAAAAATCATTCCTGGAAATGAAATTGGAATTTATCAATTACATAATCAACTTGCAGAATTAGGTGTTAAAATCATCACGGAAAAAGATCATGATATTCATGTTTCGGGTCATGCCTATCGTGATGAGTTAAAACAGATTTATGAATGGATTTCCCCAAAACATTGTATTCCAGTTCATGGAGAGAGAAGACATTTGATTGAGCATGCTGAATTTGCGAAATCGCTTGGGATTAAGAGTGTTTTAATTCCTGAAAATGGCGCTCTTATTCGATTAGGAAAAACGATTGAGAAGATTGATCAGTTTGAATCTGGGAGGATTTATCGAGATGGTCATTTATTATTAACTTCTGATTGTAAAACCGTAAGTGAGCGAAGAAAGCTTGCGTGGGCAGGTCAATTATGGGTTCATATTATTTTAAACACAAACAGAACATTATTAATAGATCCTGTTTTGCGGGCAAGAGGGTTTCCAGATGCTTTTGAAATTTCTTATGAGGATTTGATGGAACATCTTATTTTCTTTACAAAGAATTTATTAAGAATTGATTTTTCCGATGATTTATCAGATTTGGAAACCGCTAAAATTGAGATTGAAAGAGCTTTAAGACGGGAATTAAACAAGATATGGGGTAAAAAACCATTGATTGATGTTGTTTTTTCCATTCTTAAATAGGCTTTCGCGGATTGATTTTTTCTTTTTCGGTTTTAAATAGGCTTGCGGTTCACTTTTTCAGGAATTAAGCAAGCGTTTAATCGCGCATAAAACGCGCGCGCGGGGCTAGCCTAAATCTATGGCTGAGATCCATTAAATAAAGCGTTACCTCTCTTAAAAAACTCTCTCTTTTTTAAATAAACACACTTCCGAGGCGATTTAAGACTGCATGAGCTCAATTAAAATCCCATTTGCGCTTTTAGGATGAATAAATAAAACAGGTTTTCCATGAGCCCCTATTCTTGGCGTTTTAGAACCCGCAAATTTAGCCCCTTTTTTAATCAATTTATCTCTTTCATATCTTAAATCATCAACTTCATAACAAAGATGATGTTGTCCACCATATCTGTTTTTTTCCATAAATTTTAGAAGAGGAGAAGCGTTTCCATAAGGTTCAATCAATTCAATCTCCGCATGATCAAGCTGTATAAAAACAAGACGCACGCCCATATCCTCTAAAATTTTTGGAGCGGTGATCTTGGTCAAATCAAGATCAAATAAAAAACAATATTGCCCGATTGCCTGATCAAGATCTGGAACGGCAATTCCAATATGATTTAATTTCCCAATCATGCGGTTCTCCTAAAATGCCCGTTTTAAAACAATAGAAATAAATGCCTTATGCTTATTTGATCTAAAAAAGAAATAATCCACCTTTAAAAAACTGCCCGCGAACAAAGCCCTAAAACGCGAATTCTCCAAAACAAACAGTTTAAGAAGCCCGATCTCCTTAAAAAAAACAAATCACGCCCTAGATCTCTTTTTAAGAGCTAAAGATCAAAAAAACCTATCACTCCCTAACTAACCGCTTTCAGCTTGCCAGAGTCAAGATGAAAAACGCGATATATTTGCCAAAATTAAGAGGATAAAACAATGAAGTGTCAATACCCTCACGCTTTATTCGTTTAGTCTCGCGGAATGCTGGTTTTAGCCTTGCCTGAATGTCGAAGAGTTAAAAAATATTCCCTTTAAAAACTGCCCGCGAACAAAGCCCTAAAACGCGAATTCTTCAATGTATTTTACGCGCGACTAAAACCTTACTTAACCCTTATAAATAAGAATCTTTAAGAAACCTAATCAGCTTTTAAAAAAAACACCCTAATACATGAATAAAAACATGGCTTTCATTTAAAGAAATAACAGCGTCTCTAACAAGAAAAAATCAATCCGCACATAGATTTTACGCGCAACTGAATCTTTACTTACTCCTTGCGGACGCGTTTTACGCACAATTGTTCAAGGCATGTTTAATTGAATACGCGATCATAGATTTAACTAACCGCGCGCAAATGGGATTTTAATTGAGCTCATGCGGTCTTAAATCGCCTCGGAAGTGTGTTTGTTTAAAAAAGAGAGAGTTTTTTTTTAAGAGAGGTAACGCTTTATTTAATGGATCTCAGCCATAGATTTAGGCTAGCCCCGCGCGCGTTTTATGCGCGATTAAACGCTTGCTTAATTCCTGCGAAGAGGAGGCGATTTAAAATTCTATAAATGCCAGGGTTGTATTTATCTTTAAGATAAAATAAAAAAAAGAAATCAAGCCTTTTATAATAAACAAACCTTTTATAAGAAAGAAGCATTATTTTGAATCATTTAAACTTGCTTTTCTAGAATAGAAAGCTTTATGATGGATAGGTTGGGTTGATTTTATCGTGATCATACGAATTAAATGCGTTATGGATTTATCATACGAGTTTCTGAGTTGATTTTATGTCTATTTTAACTTCAATTGCTGTTTATATTCTTTTTTGGTGGATTGCTTTTTTTTGTGTTCTTCCGATTGGCATTCGCTCTCAATCAGAGGATCAAACAGATTCTGTTGCGGGAGGCGATCCTGGAGCGCCTGTTAATCCCAGGATTTTCAAAAAAGCGATATGGGCAAGCCTGCTTGCCTTATTCTTTTTTATTTTATTTGATCTTATTTTGGTTTTTAAGTTAATTGAATGGGTGGATTTTCCTTTTTTTAAAGAAACGGGATCTTATTCATTCTATCAAGATATGTCTTTGAAAGATAAGGGTTGATCCGTTTAGATATTTTGCTAATAATGGTTAAATTTTACGGACAGTTTTAGGAATTAAAAGCAGGCATTTATGTATTTATCCAATTATTTTTTACCCGTTTTAAAAGAGATTCCTTCAGAGGCAAAGATTGCGTCTCACAGATTAATGCTCAGAGCGGGTCTTGTCAGGCAAGAAAGCGCGGGCATTTATAGCTGGCTACCTTTTGGATTTTCCGTGCTTACAAAGATTGCAAATATTATTCGTTCTGAACAAAAAAGGGCAGGGGCTTTTGAGATTTTAATGCCGACGATTCAATCTGCGGAAATCTGGCAAAAATCGGGTCGGTATGACGGGTATGGGTTAGAAATGCTCAGAATTACAGATCGTCATAAAAGAGCGCTTTTATACGGACCGACCAATGAGGAAATGATGACGGAAATTTTTCATACCTATTGTCATTCATATAAGGATTTACCAAAATTATTTTATCATATTCAATGGAAGTTTCGAGATGAGATCAGACCAAGATTTGGTGTGATGCGAGGGCGTGAATTTTTAATGAAGGATACCTATTCTTTTGATTTAGATAAAGCCCGCGCGCAAATTTCTTATCAGAAAATGTTTGTTTCCTATTTAAGAACGTTTTCAAGATTAGGTCTAAAAGTGGTTCCAATGAAAGCTGATACGGGACCGATTGGCGGGGATTTATCACATGAATTTTTAATTTTAGCAAAAACAGGAGAAAGCCAGATTTATTGTGATTCAAATTTATTGGATTATGATTGGTCAAAAGAAATTGATTATAATCAGGATTTATCCAGTATTGTTCAAACATATACAAAACATTATGCGGTTACAGATGAGTTATATTCCAAAGCAGAGTTTGAAGCCAATATTCCCAAAGAAAGAAGAATTAGCACGAGAGGGATTGAAGTTGGGCATATTTTTTATTTTGGAGATAAATATACAAAATCCATGAATCGCTTTATTATGGATTCGAATGATAAAAAAGTATTTCCTCATATGGGATCATATGGAATAGGCGTTTCAAGACTGGTTGGCGCGATTATAGAGGCATCGCACGATGATAAAGGAATTATCTGGCCTTCAAGCATTGCTCCGTTTCATATAGGTATAATTAATTTGAATGTTGAAGATGAAAAAACGCGTGCTTTGTGTGAACGAGCCTATCAGTTTTTTTCCAATGCGGGGTTAGATGTTTTATATGATGATCGTCATGAACGGGCAGGTGTGAAGTTTTCAACCATGGATTTAATTGGTCTGCCTTACCAGTTAATTATTGGTCCGAAAGGAATTAAGAAAGGCGTTGTAGAGGTTAAAAAACGCTCTTTGGATGAAGAACGGTTTGAATTCGAGTTTGAAGAAGCGTTAAATATGATTTATGCTGAGCTTAAGCATGAAAAAACGATTAATAACCGAGATTAATGGAATTTAGAGTATTCAGGATCAGGATTTTTTATGACACATAGGCAGGCTTCCTCTCCTTTTGGATCTTATGAAAGAATGCTCGCTTTGCGCTATATGAAGACAAAAAGAGCGCATGGGGGAATTGCTCTGATTTCAACGATATCCATAATTGCTATTATGTTAGCCGTTGCGGTTTTAATTGTGACCTTGTCTATTTTTAATGGTTTTAGAGCGGAGTATTTCAAACTGGTAACCAATATTGATGGTCATATTTATATTCAACCTTATTTTCAAAGCAAGGAAAGAATTGATCAAATAGTTACGCGAATTAATCAGCGAAAAGATGTTCTTAAAACGGCTCTTAGGACAGATAACTCAGCCTTGTTATTGGCAAATAATAAAGTGAATGGAATTCGTGTAACAGGTATTGAGCAATCTGAATTAACAACAATGAAAATGTTTAAAGATCATATGGTTGAGGGTTCTAGTGAAGGATTTGGAGAAGGCTTTAATGGTGGCAATCTTGTTTTAATTGGTCAAGGCATTGCAGAAAAATTTGGATTAAAACCAGGATCTTATATTGAACTGGTTGGAACGGCGTTATCCTCTTCTCCTTTTGGCAGTACGCCAAAGCGTAAGATTTATGAAATCGCGGGTGTTTTTAATGCCAATCACAGCCTTTATGACAATTATTATATTTTCATGCCATTGCTTCAAAGTCAGGTTTTATTTGGCAGTAAGGATCGATTAAATGCCATTCAATTATGGATTAAGCAACCCGAAAAAGCATCAGAGATTAAATATGATTTATTAAATGAATTTGATGCCGTTAAAATTGAGGACTGGATGGATAGAAACCTGGAATTTGCCCAGGCTTTAAAAATAGAAAAATTAATGATGACGATTATATTGGGCATGATTGTGGTGATTGCTTCGATGAATATTATTTCAGGTCTGGTTATGTTAATTAAAAATAAAAGCCAGGATATTGCTATTTTAAGAACGATTGGAGTCTCGAGAAGATCTATTTTACGCGTTTTTTTAATGATTGGTTCAGGCTTTGGCGTATTAGGAACTCTGTTAGGCTTGGGACTTGGTCTGTTAATTTCATATTATATTGTTCCTATTCAGGATTTTATCAGCTGGTCAATGGGGTTGGAAATTAGCAAGGAAATTTATTTTATGTCTCAATTAAAAGCGAAGATAAACTGGATTGAAGTAATCTGGGTTTTATTATGGGGAGGACTAACGGCGGTTATCATTACATTTCCAGCCGCTCTTCGTGCTTCAAGACTGGATCCTATAGAAGTATTGCGTTATGAATAATCTCCATAAAACAGAATCTGGCGAACACGCTTCGTTTAAAGAAACGCCTATTCTTAAGCTTGAGGATATTTGCCAATCCTATCTTGTTGGGAGTGAAGAATTAGTAATTTTAAATGGAATTAATCTGACCTTAAACAAAGGTGAGATAACAGGGATCATCGGTCCTTCTGGATGTGGCAAGTCTTCTTTATTACATATTATTGGACTTCTGGAATCCCCCAAATCAGGCAATGTGATCATAGATGGGGGGTCATGTCGAAGCCTTTCAGATAGAAAAAAAACACGAATTAGAAGTTTAAAAATAGGCTTTATCTATCAGTTTCATCATTTACTTCCAGAATTTAACGCATTGGAAAATGTAATATTGCCTCAGCTGGTTGCGGGCTGCTCTCAAAAACAGGCTTACAGCCGTTCGGAACATCTTTTAACAGAATTGGGGTTAAAGGAGAGATTAAAACACAGACCCGCTCAGTTATCTGGAGGAGAACGTCAACGGGTTGCCATTGCAAGAGCGCTTTCAAACCAGCCAGGCTTATTATTGGCGGATGAGCCAACGGGAAATTTAGATCCAAAGACTTCGGATATGGTTTTAAATTCTCTTTTAACTCTTGCAAGAAATGAAGGGGTTACGATTTTAATGGCAACTCATAATTATCATCATATTCAGCATATGAATCGTGTTTCACGTCTTGACTCTGGCAAGCTGAAAGCGGTTGGTCAGGAAACTGAGGGTCTTTTTGACCTTTAGCTCTTAAAAAGAGAGCCAGGGCATGGTTTGTTTTTTTAAAAGCAGAGCGGATTGATTTTTTCTTTTTCGTTTTTAAATAGGCTCGCCGTTCGCTTTTATAGGAATTAAGTAAGGTTTTAGTTACATATAAACGCACGCGCGGGGCTAGCTAAATCTGTGGCTAAGATCCATCAAATAAAGCGTTACCTCTCTTAAAAAACCATTCGTTTTTAAATAAGTACACCTCTACCCCGATTTAAGACTGCGCATGCCTTCAATTAAATTTATCTTATGCGATTAAAAATATAAAACATATGCGCGGGGTTTAAGTGAAGATTCAATTGTGCATAAAATGCTTTAAAGAATTTACAGGTTTTTTTAAAGGGAATATTTTTTAACTCTTCGACACTCAGGCAAGGCTAAAACCAGCATTCCGCGAGACTAAACGAATAAAGCGTGAGAGTATTGACATATTATTGTTTTATCCTCTTAACCTGACTTGATTTAAAGATGGGATTTTAGAAATTAACATAAAATAAGTTAAGCTTTTTATTGATGATTGGCTCTATAAATATTATAAATAAATTATAATTATATATATTATTAAATAACTTAATTAAAAATTTTGTTTTTTACAGATCAGGTGAGTTAATTCAAAAACGGTAGATAATGAGATTAAATCCCTTTTTAAGGGGAGAATTTTATAGCAAAGCTTAAGACTACGACTAAAGTCGTATTGATATATTTTTATTTTATGTCTCATTATGTCTCAGTTTAAGAATAAAAAATATTTATAATAATATTATACATAATTCTGAGGTTTGTATGAAAACAAAAACACTTTTATATTATTCACTAATGGCAGGAAGTATATTTAGTACGATATCTTTTTTTCACCCTGTCTTAGCGCAAGCGCAATCGGCAAGTGAAAAAGAGGTCGATCAGGTTTTGGTAACGGGTTCGAGAATTCGAAGAAATCCTTTGGATGCGGTTTCTCCTGTGACCACACTTGATCAGCAAGATATTGATCGATCTGGGCTAAACTCGATCGCAGATGTTTTACAAAAACTGCCAGCTTCGAGTTCTTCTTTAAATACGAAAAACAATAATTCTGGTAATATCGGTTTTTCTGCGGATGGTGCGGGAATTGGTGCGGGAGCTGCTCAGATTGCATTACATAATTTGGGTTCAAAACGAACGCTTGTTTTAGTTGATGGCAGAAGATGGGTAAATGGATCTTCGGCTTCAGGGGTTTCTCCTTCGGTTGATTTAAATACGATTCCGATGTCTTTGATTAAAAACATTGAGATTTTACAAGATGGCGCTTCTACAATTTATGGCTCGGATGCGATTGGAGGTGTGGTTAATATTATTACTCGGGATCGGTTTGAAGGATTTGATGCGAGAGCCTATCTTGGAGGCTATGATAAAGGTGATGGCTATCAACAAAACTATTCTGTTTCATTTGGCAAACAGGCAGACCAGACGCATTTTTTTATTTCTTTAGACTATGCTCGTCAATCAAGAGTGATGGCGAGAGACCGTAGTATTTCTAAATATCCATTGCCCAATACGGATAAATGTTATGCGTATTGCTCATCTGGAACGCCTCAGGGACGACTTGTTTTTACAGATCCGAATACGGGCAAAGAGAATAATCTGACCTTGAATACAGGAATTGTCAATAATGGTAAGGATAAGATTCCGCGTTATAACGCTTCCGATCCTGGAAATGGAGATGATTTTCATGAATTTGGTACGTCTGACAGATTTAATTATCAAAGCTATAATCCGATTTTAAATCCGAATAATCGGCTTGGCTTTTTTGTTGGGATTGATCATGAATTTTCTCCAAATTTGGTTTTAAAACTCAAAGGTTTATATAATAAGCGAAAATCCTCTAGCCAGGCAGCGCCAGAACCGTTATTTTTAGGAGCGGACGCTGGAAATAATGCCGTTACCGATACGATTACCATTCATAAAGACAATCCTTATAATCCGTTTGGAGCAACGATTGGTGGGATGCCGGGTGATTTTTTTGGACGCCGTCCGATTGAGGCAGGTCCCAGAATTTTCAGACAAATTGTAAACACATATTTTCTATCCTCTGTTTTGGAAGGAAATGTTTTATTTGCTTCGAGAAAAATCTATTGGGATTTAGGTCTTTCTTATTCAGAAAATGAAGCCAATCAGAAAAAATATAATGGCTTTAATGGTTTAAAATTAAAAACAGCATTGGGGGATCCACAAATTTGTAAACAAACCCTGGGTTGTGTTCCGTTTAATCTTTTTGGAGGGCAAGGCGCCAATGGGGAAGGTTCCATTACCAAAGAAATGCTTGATTATGTTACCTTTATTCAAAAAGATGCGAGTGATCAGAAATTAATTGATTTTTCGTTTAATATGTCTACGGATTTATATCAACTTCCAGCGGGCATGCTTGCCTTTGCTTCTGGATTTGAATATCGAAAAGAAGATGGCTCTTTTACGCCAGATTCAGTTGTAAGTTCAGGAGATACGGCAGGCGTTCCTGCAACCCCAACATCTGGTTCCTATGAGGTTTATGAGCTTTATGGAGAATTATGGGCTCCCATTCTTGCCAATCAGACATTATTTCATCAATTGGATGTTTCTTTAGCTGCCAGATATTCAAAGTATAGTACATTTGGAAGTAATACGAGTGCAAAAATTGGCGTATATTGGAAACCGATTGAGGATTTTTTATTTAGAGCTGCCTGGTCACAAGGATATCGTGCGCCTTCTATCGGAGAGCTTTATTCAACGGGCGCGCGTTCAGATGTTGATATTCTAGATCCTTGTTCTGATTTTAATGGTTTGGAGGATGGCAGTAGCGCGGCTTCTGAAACCATTAAGAATAATTGTATTAAGGAGTTTAAGGTTCCCGCGAATGGAAGTTATGTTCAGAAGAATGCACAGATTAGTGTAGCTACAGGTGGAAATACAGACTTAAAGGAAGAGAAATCTGAAAATATTATTTTAAGCGCTGTTTATAGTCCAAAATGGGTTAATAATTTAAATTGGGCGGAAAGCCTGGATTTTGAACTGGATTGGTATAGTATTGAAATTGATCACGCGGTCAGAGCAAGAAATCCCCAATTACAGATTGATCAATGTGTTTCGACTTTGGATCCTATTTTATGCGCGGGAATTAGAAGAACATCCGCGGGAACAATTACTTATTTTGCGAATCGCTTGCTCAATATTGGTAAAATTAAAACCAGTGGAATAGATTATGCGATTACCTGGCGTTCTCCTGAATATTCTCATGGTCAATATAGGGCAAAATTATCAGGAACCTATTTGATTGAATATGATGAATCCTATCCGATCACGAATGGAATTCAAATAGATAAACTCGCAGGATTGGAAATTGGATCACCAGAAGCCGCCTATCCAAAATTAAAGCAGAATTTAACACTCGATTGGATCCGTAATCAATATTCCGCTTCCATGACGGCGCGCTATGTTGATAGTGTTGATGAGACATGTACGGATAGCGCAAAATTATTAAAAGCCTGTACAGGAGATAAAAACAAGCTCGATGCGGTTTATTATCTTGATTTATCTGCAAGCTATAAACCAAAGAGGTTTAATGATTCCATGAAGATTACTTTTGGGATTAATAATTTGTTTGATCAAAAACCGTCTGCTTGCTATACATGCGCGACTAGTGGGTTTGATGAAACCATTTATGATATTCCAGGAAGGTTTGTTTTCTTACGGTTAACCTATCAATATCATTAATTTCTATTTTTAAACAGTTAAATCTTGTTTTTAAATAGAATAAATGAGAGATGAGTGTGTGTTTAATTCATCCATATCATTAATTTCTATTTTTAAACAGAACTGGTTGGGGAGAAAAAAGGGCGTTATTGCCCTTTTTTCTTTACATAAACTCAATTTATTTGTTTAATTCCATGGTTTATTTCAAACAGTTGTGACAGGAATTCTTATGCAAGATACACCGCTTTTTATTCATTTAAGAACAAAATCCTCTTATTCTATTTTAAAAAGTGCTTTATCGATTGATAGCTTATTGCAACTTTGTCTTGAACATAAAATGCCTGCTCTTGGTTTAACAGATGAAAATTCTCTTTTTGGCGCATTGGAGTTTTCTTCAAAACTGGTAGAAAATGGGATTCAGCCCATTCATGGCTGCGGTTTTTCGATATGCTTAACGCCTCCAGATCCGCAATCAGCTTTGAATCATACGCGTATAGATACGGATGGAGAAATTGTACTGATTGCTCAAAATGAGCAAGGCTATCAACGATTAATGGCTTTATCTAGCAAGGCGTATCTTCAATCGGAATACAATGATTTTATCTGGTTATCCTTTGAGGATGTATTAAAAGAAACCTCTGGATTAATTGCGCTTACAGGTGGCGCGGAAGGAATTTTAAATCGGCTTATTCTCAAAAATAAGACGAAACAGGCAAAATCAGTTTTAAAAGCATTACAGGCATCCTATCGGGAAGGTTTATATATAGAATTACAGCGCTATGGTATAGAAGAAGAGCAAAAGACAGAGCCTTTATTAATAGAATGGGCAAATGAATACGCGCTTCCTTTGGTCGCGACGAATAATGCGGTTTATCGAGATAAATCCATGTATCAGGCTTATGATGCCTTGCTTGCAATTTCTGAATCGAGTTATCTTTCTGTAGAAGATCGGAAAAAAAGCACGCCTGAGCATTATTTTAAAACAGGCTCTGAGATGGTAGAATTATTTAAAGATCTACCAGAATGTATTACAAATACGGTTCTCATTGCCAGAAAATGTCATTTTTGGACAGAAGGCAGAGATCCAATTTTACCTGGATTTCCCTGTTTTGACAATAGAAGTGAAGATGAAGAATTAGAAGAGCAAGCTTTAAAAGGGTTAAAATCGAGATTACACAGCTATGATGCCGCGGAGGCTAAAAAGGCATATTTTGATCGGTTAAAGATTGAATTATCCATTATTAAAAAAATGGGATTTTCGGGATATTTTTTAATTGTTTCGGATTTTGTTAAATGGGCAAAGCTCAAAGGGATTCCTGTTGGTCCAGGGCGAGGTTCTGGGGCAGGTTCTGTGGTGGCATGGGCGCTTAGTATTACCAATCTTGATCCTTTAAGATTTGGGCTTTTATTTGAACGTTTTTTAAATCCAGAACGGGTTTCAATGCCTGATTTTGATATTGATTTCTGTCAGGAAAAGCGAGATTTGGTCATTGAGTATGTGCGTGAGAAATATGGTTCTGATCGCGTTGCTCATATTATTACATTTGGAACGCTTCAGCCAAGAGCTGTTGTTCGAGATGTTGGAAGAGTGATGCAATTGCCTTTAGGCTTGGTAGACAGATTGGCAAAGATGATTCCCAATAATCCAGCAGATCCTACGAATTTAAAACAGGCATTGAAAATCGAACCGAGGCTTAAACAGGCTGTCAATTCTGATTCAGATATTCAATATATGTTAGATATTGCCTTAAAGCTTGAAGGCTTGTATCGAAATGCCTCTACGCACGCGGCAGGCGTTGTGATTGCGGATCGAAATTTAACGGAATTAATTCCATTATATAAAGATTCCAGATCGAGTCTTCCCGCCACGCAATTTTCCATGAAATATACTGAAAAGGCAGGCTTGGTTAAATTTGATTTTCTAGGATTAAAAACTCTTACCGTAATTGATAGATGTTTGAAATATTTAAAGAATAGAAAAATTAACATTGATTTGGATTGCTTGCCTTTAG
>CBCYMI010000040.1:0-23275 GCA_965183855.1 Maricaulaceae bacterium
TTTTTTAATTTCATTAGGTGAAGTATGTGCAATTCGTGCAAGACTCATGGCTTTGATAGACAAGACGGGAAAGACACATGGCATTAAATTAAGGATAAGACCTCCCAGGAAGGCAAGAAAAAGAGCCGTTAAAAAAGAGATATTTTTGTGTGATCAGATTGTATTTTTTGTTTGTGAATAGGAGAGCCAATATCAATATCTTTTTGTGAACTAGGTGGAATTTCTAGTTCAAAAAATGTTCTTTCTCCATTTTGCTGATAGGATAAAACCCCTAAGACAGGCTCTTTTAATAAAGCATCTATATCAGGACCCTTTGTGAGATTTAACTGAACTCCTTTTTCATAAAACTGTGCTTTTTGAGGTTCATCATGGTCAATAAGTCCTGATACATAAGGGAAAAAAATAAAGGTGAGTTATATCAAGATTGCCCAGAAAGGATGCTTTGAGAGTTAATAATAGATAAAAATTTGTTCATCCAATGTCAGCAGGGAGTGTATGTCAGCTCTTTGTTTTGGGCTGTTTTTAACCGTATCCAGAATGTTTTTGCGATAGGGGGTTGGTTTCTTTTCTTGGGTAGATGAAATCGGCAATGTTATTGAGAAATTTCCACTTTCTGGAATACAGATATCCTTACAAACTAGCCAGAAAGCTTCCAGGTCAAAGGTAATGTTTTGTTGAGTTGTCAATGTTTCTGGAACCTGGATAGAGACGGGTAAATAGACTTCATTTTCATAGCCATAATTGACGATTGGTCCAGTTGGAACGCGTTTGGGAGCAGGCCAGATAATATCACCAGCATGAAAGCCTTTGGGTAGATTCCATTCCAAGCTAATCGATTCTCCTGAAGAACCAGGATTACGCCAATAAACATGCCAATGTTTTTTGATTTTCAGATGAAATGCAAGATAAAAAGGTTCTCCTGGTATAATTTCAGAGACAGAAGATACGAGTCTAGAGTTTACATGATTTGTTTTTACATATTCTGAAGCCAGACTTTCTTCTTTTGAGAAACAAAATGTAAACAAAATAGCAAGACATGAAGTCAAAACGATTGTGGATAGAGTTAGTTTGAGATGTTTACACATATTGCTTTTCTTTTCTTTTCTTTTTAGTTTTTCAGTTGTTATATTTATTTATGAAAACTTGATGTATTAACAAGCATGATATAATTCATTAATTTAAAAAACAATATATGTCAATTTTTAATAAAAAGCATGCGTTTCTAATATTAATGGCGAGACGAGTTAGTATTCTGAATACGATATTTGTTTGAGATAAAGAATCCTAATATTCATATATTGCGTTATCTATGAGGATTAGAATCATTGACTATAATCTCATATAATCGGGTTGTACTAGAAATCTCATTGCAGGTTATTAATAAGGGTTTTTTATTTGGAGAGTCTTTTGCTGGAATATATAATAACCCTTCGACTCCTAAATCCTGATGCTTGGATAGGCTTGAATCTTTGAAATTTCGTGTGGTTGCATAACCTGCAATGAAAGATGTTTCAGGGGTTGTGATATCAAAAATCATAATACTGGAATCTCTTTCAAGACCTACAAAAGCATAGATTCTGTTATTTAACCGAATCAGAATAATATTCTCTGGTTCCGCACCTTTATCATCTGAACGCTGGTCGAATATATTATTATCATGACTTGCATTAAACCCGTTCTTACCACGCTTTTGAGCCAAAAACTCTTCGATCATACTACCTGAATCCCAAATTCTTTCACCCGTTTCAGACCAGATTGAAATAGAACGAGCACCAAACGTATAGAGTGCATCATAATCACCATCTCCATCTTCATCACCCAGTTTTACGTTTACTTTTAATCTTCCCAATTGATCCATGTCCTGAAACCTTCTGCTTTTTGGGAATGCTTTATAATCTAACATTAAATTATGAACACGTTCTCCTGATATATACCCTTTATAATTGTGCATTTTACCTTCATTGGCTGTTACCCAGTAAACATTTTCTTTTTTATCCTTATAAACAGCAAGTCCATCGGGCTGATAAAGAGAATAAATAGGCCAGGTTTGAAGATTAATTTTACCATCTTGATCTGAAATATCAATTTTTTGATTAAACCAGCTTTTATATCCTAATCCTATAATTTGTGTAATTTCTTTTTTATTAAGATCAAGAATCGCAATCGCATTATTGGCTTGAAGAGAGATAATCGCTTTGTTTTGGTTTGGGTATAGGGCTATTGTTTCAGGTTGTATGGCTTCTGTGAAGCTCGCTCCTGGAAAAGAAAAACTTGCGCCTTCAATCTTTGTATTATTAAAATCTTCAAATGTAATTGTCTGAATATTTGTATTTTTCTGGGAGAGAGTGTTTTCTACTTCTTCCATTTGTTCAGTTGAAAATAATGAAATACTTCCTGTTGGATCATGGACAAGAAACTCATCTGGTTCTCCTTGATTAACAACAATTACTGATTTGCCGTTATGGGTAAATGTAACAGAATAAGGAGAGGGATTGGTTTTATAGATTTTCTCTATTTCAAGATGATCTGTATTTAAAAAAATCAGGAGACCATTTTGAGTAATATCCTTTGAATTCAATAATGTAAGAGCAATAAGACTTCCATGAAGTGCGATTGAGCTTGGTATTCCATATTCTTCAAGGGAAATACGCTTGTATAATATAGGTGATTTGGGGTTTTTAATTGTCAAGATATCAAGGCTTTTATATTGCCTGTTAGTGACAATTAATTGATAATTTTTTTTGTCATAAACTGCATATTCGGAAGCTCTTTTAGCAAAGTCGCCATGTTTAAAATAGCCAAGGGGGTTTAATGTAATGCCAGAGTGAATTTGTTCTGATAGTTGTTCTCTATTTTTGGCAAAGGATGAAAAATAATAACTTCCAGACTGATATAAAATCAATATTGCAAGGAATAAAGATAGATAGTTTATCCTTTTCCAAAAGCAGGTCTTATTAAAAGAAAATTCTTGATTTATTTGAAATATCATTAGTATAAATCCTATTATTATTTAAGTTTCATGTTAATATAGTCTAAGTATACCCTTATTTTTGTTAATAAAGCTTATCTGGATTTGTTTAAATCTTATGGAAGAAAGAATTGATAACCAAATTCTGAAACAAGATAAAAAGCAGAGCATTATAATTTAAAAAAATAGATAATTTTATTTGTAAACAGAGTTTGAAAAGAATAGATTTTTTATTAGAAAATCTGATGTTAAATTTGGAGAGAGTAATATGAAATATTTTATTATGCTAGGCTTTTTAGCCGTTTTCATGCCATGCTGGGCGATTTCAGAACCTAAAGAGGTTCCAAAAACTAACTCTATTTCGAACGCAAAGCGGGATGTTCATCAATTATTAGATCAGTTTCATCAGGCAGCAGCAGAAGGAAACAAAGTACAATATCTGAATTCTTTTTCTGATCAGGCTGTTTTTATGGGAACGGATGATTGGGAACGTTGGCCTCTTCCAGAGTTTACAAAATATGTAAATAAACGGTTTAAAAATGGCCAGGGATGGTCATACAAGCCTGTTGAACGTAATATTGTTTTTTCAAAAAATGGACAAATTGCCTGGTTTGATGAAATTGTTGTTTCAGAAAAATGGGGTAAATTTAGAGGAATGGGAGTTGTTAAAAAACAGAATGCGAAATGGAAAATAGAACAATATGCCCTTTCTTTTTTAGTTCCTAATTCTGTTTGGAAAGAAGTTTCAGAGATCGCTAAAAAAGGCTACCAAAAAGAGGAAGAAAAGAAGATTAAAAATATTTTGAAACCATGAATATCTGATAGGGTTTAATAATTATATATATTAACAGCCAAAATCATTAAGGTTTGATGTTAATTTCCAAAAATATTGAGCATTATTATAGGAAATTATAAGGATCTATATCAATTTGGACTCTGATAGAAGAAGGAATAGAAAGCCTGTTTTTCCAAAATAATACATAGCCTGATAAATCCTGTTTTTTCCTGCTTTTTAAAATAAAGCGTTGACGGAATTTTCCTCTTAATTGGGCAATCGCAGGTTCTGCAGGACCGATGACTTCTATTCCTTCCGTGACAGGAATCAGGCTTGCTGCATGCTTAACGGCTTTGATAAGATGTGTTTCATTTTTAGATGAGAATGTAATCATTGCCAGCCTAGCATAAGGAGGAAGTCCTGACTGCTTTCGATCTTTTAACTCAGTTTCTATGAATGCATCGCGATTTTTTTGAACGAGGGCTTGAAAAGCAATATGATCAGGTGCGTAAGTTTGTAAATATGCTCTTCCTTTTTTCTCAGCTCGTCCAGCTCTTCCTGTTACTTGTGCCATTAATTGGTAGGTGCGCTCTGTTGCTCTTAAGTCTCCTCCTTGTAATCCTAAATCTGCATCAATGACACCAACAAGGGTTAATTTTGGGAAATTATGCCCTTTAGCAATCATTTGTGTTCCGATAATAATATCCATATCACCTTTGGTAATTTGATTAAGCTGATCTCTTAATAAGTCAAAGGAAGAAAACATGTCTGAAGACAAAATACAGCTTTTTTTATCTGGAAACAGGGTTTTTACTTCTTCTAGAATACGTTCAACACCAGGCCCAATTGGTTTTAAACTATCCTTTTTTTCACAATATGGACAAAATTCAGGTTTAGGCATAGAAAACCCTGTCTTATGGCAGACAAGTTTTCCATTTCTTTTATGTTCAGAGAGCCAGTGATCTGTATCAGGAGATTTCATCCGTTCTCCACAGGATGAGCAAATCACCAATGGAGCATAGCCCCTACGGTTTAAGAATAATAAGGTCTGTTCCTGTTTTTTTAGAGTTTCTGTTATTTCTTTAATAAGAAAAGGAGATAGCCAGTTTTTCCATTTTGGCGCATATTTTCTTAAATCTATTGTTTTAATTTCAGGTAGAAATGCCTGACCTGGTCTGGTATCAAGCTGAACATGTCCGTATTTGCCTTGTCTTGCATTATAAAGTGTTTCCATTGCTGGTGTTGCAGAGGCCAGGATCAGGTTTTTCCGTTCCATTTTTGCTCTTAGAACAGCAAGGTCTCTGGCCTGATAACAAACTCCTTCATCTTGTTTATAAGACGCATCATGTTCTTCATCAACGATAATCAGTTTAAGGTTTTTATATGGTAAAAATAGTGCAGATCTGGCACCTGTAATTAGGGTTGCTTTTCCTGAAAGGATCGCGTTCCAGGTTTTTCTTCTTTGTGATTTTGTTAATGAAGAATGCCATTGAGCAGGTTTTGTTTGAAATCGTTTTTCCAGCCTTTGTATAATTGCAGGAGTTAGGGCAATTTCTGGTAATAAAATCAGGCATTGATTGTTTTTATCTTTTTTTAGAATATTTTCAATTAGTTCCAAATAGACTTCTGTTTTTCCAGACCCTGTAATTCCATCAAGCAGAACAGGTTTTTGGGTATGAAAGTAAAACAGACAATCTTCTACAGCAGATTTTTGTGCTTTTGTCAGTTTCAAAAAAGGGTTTTCCAAAATCGGAGGGTTATAAATGAGCTCGTCTAGTTTGGTTTCTTTCCTAACTATTTTCAAGTCTATTAATGCTTTTAATACGCTCATGCTCACATGTGCAGTCTGGCAAATTTCTTTAGAAGATAAGGGGGTATTGGCTGTTTGTAATACATGTATGACACGCATTCTGGATGGGGTTAGTGTTTTTTTTTGTTATTGAAGTATTTTTCAGATTACAAGGTTTCTTGAATATGGGTTTGTCTTTTGATAAGAAAGGATCAGGTTGATTATCAACTTGATTTTGTTTTTCTATTTGTGCTGAAAACAAGCTATAAACAGATTTTTTAGCAGGTATATTTGACAGAAATTTTGGATTTAAAGATAATTTCAAAATGCTTCCAGCAGGTACGCAGGTATAAGCAGATGCTTTATCTATAAATTGGCGCATTGAGTCAGAATAGGCTCGTTTAATCAAAATCTCTCGTAGAAATTTAAGAGGCTTTGGTTTTTTGGATATATTTCCAGATGAGTTATGCTGTTTTATTATAATGTTTTTGTCTGTAGAGGGGCAGTTTTCTTTTAAAAAAGGTTCAGAAGAGACTTGGCGCATTTTTAACTCTGCGAACAGGTCATCTTGTTTATTCAGGTGTGGTTGAATGAGGTCAGATTGAGCGTTTTTTTTGGTAATTTTTGGGTTAGTCAGGCTTTTAGACTGAGAATTTAAATCTTTTATATAGGAAGATTCTGTACTTATTTCCCAGATTACACCTGGGATAATACGGTTTCCAAATGGAGCCAGAACAATATCTCCACACGCATAATCATATTGTTCATGACATTGATATTCAAAAACATCCTGAAACGGAAGTGGAAAGCGTAAACGGGCATATTGTTCCATTAAGGCTCTACTTTCTGCCATTAGCTGTTTTCTAATTATGAAGTTTCTGTTCTTCGTTTAATAAATCATCCTATTTTTATAATATAACAGGTATAATCATGTTGATGGTTTTATATCAGATAAAATCAAAAAAATACAAACCGTCATAGCTAAAAAAAGAATATCTTAAAGAATCCTTCATATTTTAATTGGAATAAATAGAAAATATATACAAGTTACTAAGTTTAAATGAAGGCAGATTGAATGAGAGATAAAATCATATTGACTTGTTTCTATAAAGGATAAAACATTAAATTATCATTCAACTCATACATAAGATGGGTAATATTCTGGCAAAAAGATGTATTTGAAAAAACAAACAGGGAGATAGAGTATGAAACTTTTTGCAGACACAGCAGACATTGAAGAATTAAAGCAATTACAGGAAACAGGGCTGATTGATGGCGTTACAACAAACCCGTCCTTGCTTTCAAAGATAAAGGGAGATCCTGTAAAGACATTGGAGAGCATTTGTGATTTGATTAAAGGACCAATTAGTGCTGAAGTAATTGCTATTGAAACGGAGAAAATGGTCAAAGAAGCTTTAACTCTCCGGAAAATTGCAGAGAATATTGTCATTAAAATCCCTTTAACATTAAATGGGTTGAAAGCAACCCGTATATTAAGTCAGCAAGGCCATCCTGTTAATGTAACATTATGCTTTAGTGCAAATCAGGCACTTTTAGCAGCAAAATCAGGTGCAAAATATATTTCCCCTTTTATAGGAAGATTAGATGATATCTCCACCGATGGATTACAATTGATTGCAGATATCAGACAGATTTTTGATCATTATTCTGAATTATCAACACAAATCCTAACGGCTTCTGTCCGTCATGTGGAACATATTAGACAGGCTGCTTTGATTGGTTCTGATGCACTGACTCTTCCTCCAGATTTATTATATAAAATGGTGCAGCATCCGTTAACAGATAAAGGTCTGGATATTTTTCTTTCAGACTGGAGAAAATCACATCAAGCATTTGTTTAGATTTTTATATTAGAGATAGAAATGTAAAAAAAAATAATAATTAAGATAAAATTTAAATTGCTAATGTTATATATTATATTAAAGTACTATAAGCGGGGAGCTATATGGATAATACGCAAGAAAAACTGGATAAGTCTGTTTCTGACAGGCATTTGGAAATTATTAAAACCTTGGTTAAAACACATATATCAGCCTTGCAGTGTGATCCAGAAATGGTTTCACTTTTTCGTGATGATGTAACGTATAAGGATGATCAAAAAATTACGAATCTTAATCTTTATGCAAGACAACGTCTTCGAAAAGAAAATGATGGTCTAAAAAAAAGTCACGGGTTTGTTACACAAGCCATGCAGCATAATTTTCAGTTACAATGTCAATTATACAAAAGCATTATTATATTAATGAGATGCAAAACATTGGAAGAAGCAGATCAAACTTTAGCAAAAACCATTCCTCCTTTGCTTGGAATTGACGATGTAATGCTATATTTTGAAAATGTGTCTTTTTTAAGAGTATATGATACTTTAAAAAATGTTTCTGAAGGGTTTTGTGATAGAATTATTGGAGTTGCCTCTTCAATATTGGGAAAGGTTTGCCAGCAGAATTCTTCTTTATATGATCATCTTAAACAAGTCTCAGAAAGCCAGGCTATTATACGCATGAATTTTGGTAGTTCTCAGGGATTGCTTGTGTTATCTTCTTATCAGAAGGATTGCTTTTCGATGGATAGAGGAACTGAAGCCTTGAATTTTTTTACACGTTTTCT
Organism: Maricaulaceae bacterium; assembly: GCA_965183855.1. GTDB lineage: Bacteria > Pseudomonadota > Alphaproteobacteria > Caulobacterales > Maricaulaceae > CBCYMI01. The sequence continues at coordinate 8,161 of CBCYMI010000040.1, forward strand.
TGAGCTTTATCTTAAGTCATGGATAGATTAAACCAAAACAATAGAGTATTTGATCAAAAACAAGATCTAGAATCTGCGATTAAAACTATTCAACAGTTTCTAGATTATTTACGTTATGAACGACATTATTCAATGCATACTATTAATGCTTATTATCATGATCTGACTGGATTTGTAGGCTTTTTAAGCCAATATTTTGAAAAAAAAATCGTGTTACAGGATCTATTAGATGCGACACCTTCAGAATTTAGATCTTATCTTACATATCGGCGTCGCAAGGCAGAGCTTTCGGCACGTTCAATCGCAAGAACATTATCTTCACTGCGCTCTTTTTATACGTATTTATATCAAAAAACAGGGCAGAGAAATGATAGTTTATCTTTAATCAAGGGACCTAGAGTAAAACAAAGTCTCCCACGTCCGCTTAGTGAAGACGTGGCAAGATCCATTATAACAACTTCTTTTGATATAGAACAGTCAAACTGGGTTCAAATCAGAGATATTGCTATTTTTACTCTGTTATATGGAACAGGTCTTAGAATTTCAGAAGCGCTCTCGTTAAAAGGATGTGATTATCCATTTGATCAAAAATTAAAAGTGAGGGGCAAAGGTAACAAGTTTCGCTATGTTCCATTATTGCCTGTTATTCACCATATGATGAAGCAATATGTAGATTGGTGTCCGTATGATTTATCTTGTGCAGATCAAGCTTTATTCAAAGGGGTAAGAGGGGGCTCATTACAAGCAAGGATTGTTCAGAGATCTATGCAGAAACTGAGAAACAGGCTTGGTTTTTCTCAAAATGTAACACCGCATGCTTTAAGACACTCTTTTGCTTCACACCTTTTGGTAAAAGGAGCGAATTTAAGAGATATCCAGGAATTACTTGGACATGCATCTCTTTCATCAACGCAGATTTATGCTGATATTGATACAAAAACTCTAAAAGAAGTTTATCAAAGAACACATCCTAGATCATAAATATCTCAAGCATTTATATTTATTTTGTTTACGTAGAGCGATCATATTAATTTTTATCAAAATCTATTTTTTTGATAAAAACATGAGTGATATCCAAGATATAAAAATAAGTTCTTATCAAAATATTTTTGTCAAATTGACACTTGAAATATGATTTAAAAGAAACAGATTTTTGGAATTTTATTTTTTAAGAAAAATAGTGGTTTTTGGAGTTCTTGAAGCTATTTTTAGACCATTTAATCCAAAAATTCTGAATGACAAATATCTGACGTGCTAGTTAAGATCTAATTTCTGTATTGTGATAAATAGAGCATTCAATCTAGCTAGCTAAACCAAGCTTGTATGGACAAATAAGGAATCATTAGATAAGTTTACTTTAAGTTTTATTTGATTTTTAGTATCTGGCCTATACTTAATTTACGAAAGCTCGCATCAGATAAGAGCTCTTAATTTTTATGCAATACGATTTGATGCATACGCAGAAACGGTATACACGATGCTGATATGAGCTCTTAATTTTTATGCAATGACATCTGGTGTTAACCAATTTTCAATTCGTGTAATTTGATCTTTCAAGCGTAGCTTTTCTTTTTTTAGCCGAGCAATCTTAACTTGATCAATAACACCATTATCAATTAATAGCCTTATGCGCTGATCCAAAATATGGTGCTCGTTTTTTAGCTTTTCTAGTTTTTTTTGTAAAAGTGCTGTTTCTATATCTGTATCTTTACTCGTCATTCCAGCCTGCTTTAAGCTTGTTATTCTTTTGATACAAACCAAAACCTAGTTTCATATTTAGCTAAATACAAAATCTGATTTCAGATATTGAAGTATAACAGAAAATTATTCATATAACAAATCAAGATAAATCTCTGATCTGGGGTTTGATAGAGATAATGGGATATAGAAATTACGTGATATGATAAATTCTTCTTTATAATTGGATGTAAATGCATTAAACTCTATTATTGATTTTCAGCTTTATAATTTTAAAAAATAAAGCAGATCCTGGAAATAAAATATTATCTTTATATGAAAAGTATTTGGTAAGCAAAATTTGCAATTTTTTTTATAGACATAAAAAAAACGTGTATACTAATCAGTTCCAATGCTAAATTATTTCAAATTTATGGAGGATATAATATGGCGATAGAATCTCGAATTAAGGAATTAACAAACCGTCATCGAGACCTTGATAATGAAATTAATCAAGAGTTCAAAAACCCTTCCTGTGATGACCTTCATCTTGCAAATCTAAAAAAGAAAAAGCTTAAAATTAAGGAAGAAATAGAATCTCTGATAATAAAAATAGAAACAAATGTAAAAAGCATTTGATATTTCAAAATAGAATTATTAACGATCTAATTCTTAAATAATATTTTTTTATAATCATTAATCTTAAAGAAATATAGAATTTATTTTAAAGATAAAATTGAATGGTATGACTTGGAAAGTCAAATACGAAATGTTTGATTTTAAATTGATATTAATGATTGTTTTTCCATATAAAACTTATTTGAGTATTTGTTTTTGGTTAAGATCGTCTATTATATATTATATTTTAAAAGCGTAGCAGAACTCAATCCATAGGCAAATAAAAAATTGAGATGTTTTGAGGCTAGGCTGGTTTTTCTAGCAAACCTTTAGAGTGAAGTGTTTTCGTGCTCATATATAATTGTTTTTCGAATAGGCTCTGAGCTTCTTTCTGTTTTAAGAGAACTGTATTCAACCCTGTTTTTTATAAGGAAATAGTGTAAAATATAGTTTTTATCTTGCAATTAATAATTATTATCACTAGGGTAGAGTCTTATAAGATTCAGTAGGTCATAACAAAGATATAAACTGGTTTCATCATAAAAGAGAGATTTTAGCTCTCCATAAATAGAAGCATGCTTTTGATTTATTTAAATGGATCTGGAAATATGAATGGCTCTTTCATAAAAGTTTCAAGTACGGGCTGAGAGTTATGTATTTGACTATGGTATTATATTCGCAACTTATTTAACAAATATGAGAGTGTTCGCTTTGTCTTTGATTAAGGTATGGAATGCTGAGTTTTGGTTTTAATGAGTATTGTGAGGAGGCAGTGATATCTGTTGTTCATATATTCTTATTTTTTTAAGGAGGAAAGGCATTGTTAACAAGACCAAAACTCTGGAGAAACAAACGGTTTAATAAGAAGGCATTTCATTATATTTAAGATGATTTTAAAGAAAGATTTTATAAGTATTAAATCCATGTTTTAAAGATAATTTTTGAAAACCAAATAATTTCACTTCTGGATCGATCAAATGGGCAGATAGAGTGTTTATGCTATGCTAAAAGTGCATGTGGGTCAGTAGAGAAAAGGGATGTTCTAGGCGTTATTAGTATTACACCTAAGATATAAATAAGGTTTGGAAAATAGATTTTTTTAAGAAAAGAGAATCAAGGTTTAAAAAACCAGAACATATCAAAAGGCAATAAGGATTAAGGAGAATATGAATGAATTATACTGCAAATGAAGAGAAAGAGAGTTCTGTTCAGGCAATTAAAGCTCGTTATTATTTAATAAAGCAATCAAATCCAAACATGCGTGCTCGGAATGCTGCTATGGAGTTGGGGATATCTGAAGGTGAGTTGTTAGCGGCACGAATAGGGGAAGGCGTTGTTCGTTTGATAGATGATGCTGAAACCATTCTAAAGTCAATTATATCATTAGGCGATGTGATGGCTTTGACCCGCAATGAATTTTGTGTTCACGAGCGTAAGGGAAGATATGATCGTCATGAGTTTTTTAAACATGGAAAGACCTTAATGGGGGTGTTTGTTAATCCAGAAATTGATCTTAGATTGTTTATGGATCATTGGAAACATGCGTTTGCAGTTACTGAACAGACACCGACAGGGTTTCATAAAAGTTTACAGTTTTTTGACAAGGCAGGGCAAGCTGTTCACAAGGTTTATTTAACAGAAAACTCAGATGAATCTGCATATAATAAATTGATTGATGATTTCAGGAATCCTCATCAGGATTTTGTCATGCAGACTGAATCCGATTTACCAACATTAGAAAGCATGCCTGATTCTGAGATTGATTGGCAGAGAGTAAAAACAGAATGGGAAAGTTTAAAAGATATCCATGATTTTAATCCCATGCTCCGTAAATTTAAACTGGAACGAGAGCAGGCATATAGTAAAATAGGAAAGAGGTTTGCATATCAGCTAGAACGATCTTCTGCCCGTTATTTACTAGAGATTGCAAGAGATCGAGAATGTGAAATTATGGTATTTGTTGGGAATCATGGCTGTATTCAGATCCATACAGGGCATGTTAATAGATTAGAAAAACGTGGTGTTTGGTATAATGTTCTTGATCCACGTTTTAATTTACATTTAAGAGAAGATGGTATTGCGCGAATATGGGTTACAAAAAAACCAACCCAGGCAGGAATAGTAACGAGTCTGGAATTGTTTGATCAATATGGCAAAAGTATTGCAAGCTTTTTGGGAAAACAGGAACCAGAAGGTCCAGAATCACAGGATTGGCGTGATATTATTGACCAATTGCCAGAAAAAGAATCTGATAAAACAAGTTAAAATGATGATTTATTTAACCAAGAAATTTTAATAAAAAATACTATTTAAAATTAATGCTAAGAAATTGTCCTTTGGCTATAAAAGACCTGATTTTTTCTTTTTACAGACTTTGATTTATCAGGTCTTGTTTTATTCTAAAATCAATATGCTCTTTTGAATTTTGAACTGAAACAAAATTGATGGAGTATAGATAAGAAACCAGACATGTTTGCTTATAATTGCTGATTATATAAAAAATATCGGTTTAATAAATACTATATTTAAAGCAGGTAAGTCTATAATCCTTTAAATGGAGAAGTGATGAGAAATAAATGTATACTTTTTTGTCTGATGTTCTTTTTTGCGATACCTGTATACGCCAAAGCGCCAGAGCGGGTTGTGAGCATAGGTGGGGTATTAACAGAAATTGTTTATGCTTTAGAATCAGAACATGTATTGGTTGGAAGTGATACCACAAGTTATTATCCTAATGCGGCAAAAATGCTACCCAAAATTGGCTATCAGAGAGCATTGTCTGTTGAGGGTATTTTATCTTTAACTCCTGATTTAATTTTATTAACAGAGGATGCAGGTCCCCCTTCTGTTTTAATGCAATTAAAGACACTAAAAATTCCTGTTCTGCTGCTAAAAGAAGGAAAATCAGTTGAAGACATTAAATATAATATTCAACAGATTGCCAATATATTAGAAAAGCGACCACAAGCAGCAAAACTGATTGCAAAGATTGAGCATGATAAACAAGAATTATCTGCTCTTCTTCTAAAGCAAAAGAAAACGAATAAGCGCGTTATGTTTATTTTATATCATGGAGGAGGCGCATCAATGGTTGCAGGCAGGAATACACCTGCAGATAGTATTATAACACTTTCAGGTGCAAAAAATATTGTAATAGACTATGAGGGATATAAACCTTTAACGCCTGAATCTGCAATTGCATTAAAGCCTGATATTATTTTAACAGCCATGCATGGATTAAATGAATCAGAGGATAAAAAAGTGTTATTGAATATTCCTGGCATATCCATGACGCCAGCTATAAAGAATAATCGTATTATTATGATGGATGCTTTATTATTATTAGGATTTGGTCCTCGAACGATAAAAACAGCGATTGAGCTTAATCAAGTATTTCAAGAATATGAAGATTAAAACCTGGATCTGTTCTAAAAAACCAAGGTTTGTTACCTGGAATGGCATAAGAAAGAGCAGGTTTTAAGTAAAGCAGGACAAGATAGGTCGATAGAATAATTTGTTGCGGATATGACAGCACGTTATGCGGTCGAACGGGTTGATGTAGATCGCAAGAGATCGGATCTGTTTCTTTCAATGATTTCACGAAAGAATTTCCTTTCAAAGAGAACCAGAATCCCATCAAGGTTTCGGTGGTGAGATTAAAATGAATGAGAGATATTTTGGCAGTGCTTGCAAAGCTTAGCATGCAAGAGGTATGACAAGGAAAAATGATTGTTTTGGTTTGCTAAAGCGCAGCTGCAGGGTATATATGAAGGTGATCTATGGATATGATTCCAGTCAGGCATTCATGTCATTATTGAACGTTTATACGAAGTGCTGGCATAGGTGCCATGTGTTGGATGTAAGCGATATTAAGCCTTTTCTATATTACCCTTCAAAGCTGTTTACAGAAAAGCATACATTATATGAATGCAATTGAGAGTTCCTGGAACCAGAGCAAACAAATCTGGAGGTCATCAAAGAGCAAGGTGTTCTTGAAGGAATGTTTCCAGCGGTTTAACATCCCAAAAACACAATTGAAACAAAACAAACATGAGCTAAATAATATATTGGTTCATTAAATGGAACAATTCCTAAAATTTTATATAGAAATTCAACTTTGAAAACAGTCTATTTATATTTAGAAAGACCTGCCGATAAGGTTAGATTATAAGCGGAGCTTTCTTAAGTTGATTGAATAAAATAGCAAAACAGGACTCAAGTATTGAGAGCTTAATATCTAGGAGATTTTCCTTTAGATTGGTTTTTCTATTAAAACAGGATTTTATCTTGGTAGAAGTTTTTTAACGTTTGATTAAACAGGTCAGCTTCTTCTATTTGAGATAAATGAGAACTATTTTCAAAAATAGTCAAGGTTGCATTTGGAAGTGTATCAGCCATAAACTGAGCTGCTTCTACTGGTATGGCCTGGTCTTTTTTTGCACCTGTTACCAAAACAGGGTGTTTAATCCGTTTAATTTCATCTTGGAAGGATAGTCCTTTAATGGCGTTCACACACTGAATAAAGCCTGTTTTTGATATTTTGCTAAAAACTTTCAGATTTTGATCAATGATTTTTTTATTTGCTTTTCTGAATTCGGCTGTAAAAAAACGTTCCATATAGCTTTCTCCGAGAGCGGAAACGCCTTTTGTTTTTGCTGTTTGAATGGCTTCGTTCCAAAAAGGATTATAGTCTTTGGGCATATCTGCTGAGCTATTACACAAGGCAAGGCTTAAAATTCTAGAAGGAAATTCAAGCCCAAGAGCCTGTCCAATCATTCCTCCGATAGAAACCCCTAAAAAATGAAACTCTGGAATATCCAAATGGTCTGAAAGTTTGACAATATGCTTAGCAATATTTGATAAAGTTGTGGTTTCTCTTTTTCCTCCATAATCCTTACTTTTTCCATGCCCTGGAAGTTCTGGAAGAATTAAATAAAACATTTTTGCAAGTAGATCGATTTGGTATTCATAACTTTTACGGTCTCCTCCTAATGGATGGAGTAAAAACAAGCATGGGTTCTCAGAGTATCCTATTGTTTCATAGGCCATTCCAGTATAAATACTTTCATGTTTTTCCATTTTTGGCTCCTTAATTTTTTCTAATATTCAAATATAAATTAAATGATAAATATCATAAAGAGAACATTCAAATTTTCAAGGGCAATTCTATCTCTAAATTATACATTTTTAACCAGATTGTTAGATGATAAGAACAGGTTTTATACCTTGGAAAAATGAAGATTATTCTTTGTTTTTCTAAACTGGGTGAGTTTAAAAATCATTTAATTTTCAAAATGAAAAATATTTGAACGATATTTAAGGTGAGTGTTATGAAGAATAAATAGATTTTCAGGGAGGTTTTGAGATAGGCATTTTCTGATTGACAGCAAAAAAAGTCTGCGTATACTCACTTGGCTTGTTCAGGCTTTCATCAATGCTATTCCTACAGAATGTTCTGATGAAAAAAAGGGCTCAAAACAGGGATGTTTATGTTTTATACGTATGAAATAAGTCCTTGAGAAAAGAATTTATTATATATAATAGGTAAATGTAAACTTTTGTTATACATATAGAGAATATTAGGATTTTGCGTATTTTAGAGTTTTGCTCATTTTAGAATTTTACGCATTTTGAATTATAACTAGCTCAATTTTGGATATTTGAAGGATATAAAATGTTTGCGGTAATAAAAACAGGTGGAAAACAATATAAGGTATCTCCTCAGGACATTATTATAATAGAAAAAGTCGCGGGTGATACAGGAGAGATTGTCCATTTTGATCAGGTATTAATGTTAGAAAATAAAGAGAAGGCAGAAATAGCACAACCTGTTTTGAAAAATGCCTGCGTTTCTGGAGAAATTATTGAGCAGCGTAAAGCTAAGAAAATAACGGTTATCAAGAAAAAGCAGAGAACAAATTATACGCGGAAAAAAGGGCATAGACAGGAAGAAACAGTTATTCGAATTATTGATCTTGAGGCAAAACTGGCAAAAAAAACAACAAAACCTTCTGTAAAATCAGAGATAAAAAAGAGCCAGGATCAAATAAAATCCCAGAAAAAAAATGTTAGCAAGTTTGTCAAAAAAGAGGATGCCATTAAAAAGGATGATCTGAAAAAACTTTCAGGTGTCGGTGCTGTGCTTGAGAAAGAAACTCAACACAAATGGAATCACAGCATTTGAACAAATTGCAGGCTGGACAAAGAAAGAAATTGCAGAGTTTGATGAAAAGCTTGATTTTAAAGGGCGCATAGAACGAGAAAATTGGGTTGCTCAGGCGAAAGAATTAATTAAAAAATAACACAGGTTTTTTCTGTTTTTGGTTAATCATATGCCTTATTGAGCTTTGGCACTAAACTGGGTATGATCTTGGCGTATAGAATGTTTGTTCTTTCAAGTTTAGAGTTCGTTTATTATAAGGTAGAAGATGTTGTTTTTATCCTTAAGAAAAATAATATTTTTTGCTAAAAAGTTCAGAAATAAGCTTTTTTAGTGTTGTATTCTCATGTTTCTTTTGATAAAAACAAATTCTGAGTATAGAGAGGTGGCTTTTTTAGTTTTTATATCAGGCAGAATCTCTACTTTTAGTAGAATTGCTTGTTTTATAAGATAGAATTAATAACAGAGTTCGCAAGGAACAGAATTTAAGATAATAGCCAAATTGGTTATTTAAATAGGAAGTTTTAAGGAGTTAAAGACATGGCGCATAAAAAAGCAGGGGGCTCATCCAGAAATGGTCGTGATTCCATCGGGCGTCGTCTTGGTGTGAAAAAATTTGGAGGTGAAGCTGTCGTACCAGGTAATATTATTGTTCGTCAGCGTGGTACAAAAGTGTATCCAGGAACAAATGTTGGCATGGGAAGAGATCATACACTCTATGCTCTATGTACTGGAAATGTCTCTTTTTCCAGAAAAAAACATGGACGTGTTTTTGTATCTATTATGGAAAAACAAGCCCCCTAAACCAAGGTGTGAAGGAAACCAGATCTGGATCGCCAAAGAGGTGACCCGGTAAGAACAGCAGAAGGACGGGTTACCCCGTCTTTTTTTTCTTCTGTTGTATCATATGGAGGTTTCGATGCCTGTGGAAAATATTAAAACAGATAGATTGATATTAAGAGCTCTTGATTTAAATGATTCAAGAAGCATTATGCAGTATGCTCAAAGAGATGAGATTGCCCATACAGTTTATTCTGTTCCAATGCCTTATTTTCCATTAGCGATAGAAGGTTGGATTTTAATGGCGCGTGCCCAATACTATCTTCAGAATATTCACAGATTTTATGCGCTTGCGATTTGTCAAAATCAGAATAATAAGATGATTGGTACAATAACACTTGCAAAACATTGTGAAGATTCAAATAAGCAGGAATATTATGTGTTGGAATACTGGATTGCAAAACCATATACTGATACTGATTATGCATTGGAAGCAATAAGAGCCTTCTTGACGTATATTAATAAACGCTGGGGCATTCAAGATGTTTCTACATATTTGTTTAAGGATAGTCTTGTTTTGATGAATCAATTAAAACAGTTGAATTTTAGACTCATTAATGAATGTGTTCAAAAGTTTCATTTTTTAACCAATCAGCCTATTTTTTTAAGGGAAATGCTTTGTAAATAGAGATAGTTTATTTAGAAGAACAAAATAAAAAGGAATATAAGGTTTATGTGAATAGGATTTTTTGAATATAAATTATAAAGATATCTGTTTGAATTGGTATCTTTTTTAATACCAGATTTGTTTTGATATGGATTCTTTGTGCTTAATATGAATTTTTTGTACTTAATTTTGTACTTAAATAAAAGGCATTTTGGTCTAAACATGTAATAATTCTTATAAATCTTTGTTTTTTATTTGTTAGGAGTTTGACGGATCTGTTTTTGTATGAATCTAAATATATAAGATGTAATCAACCAAAATGAAATTTCTTGACCAGGTAAAAATATATGTTGAATCAGGAACCGGCGGTGCGGGGTGTGTTTCTTTTCGAAGAGAAAAATTTATTGAATATGGGGGACCAGATGGAGGTGATGGAGGTAGAGGTGGGCATGTTTGGGCGCGCGCTGTTGAGGGATTAAATACACTGATTGATTATCGCTATCAACAGCATTTTAAAGCTCGAACAGGAGGGCATGGCATGGGTAAAAACCGTACAGGAGCCTCTGCAGAAGACATTATTTTAGATGTTCCTTCAGGAACACAGATTTTGGATGTAGATAAGAAAACGATTCTTGCAGATTTAATAAAAACAGGCGATCGTGTATTATTAGCAAAGGGTGGGGAAGGGGGCATTGGTAATCTTCGATTTAAATCGTCTACTAATCAAGCCCCAAGAAGAGCAACACTTGGGAAGACAGGTGAGGCAAGATGGCTTTGGCTACGGTTGAAACTTATTGCCGATATTGGTCTTATAGGGCTTCCAAATGCAGGAAAGTCAACATTGATTTCTGTATTAACCAATGCGCGACCTAAAATTGCATCTTATCCTTTCACTACACTATATCCAAATTTAGGTGTTATTGATTTGCCAGGAGGAGAGCGCAGAATTATTGCAGATATTCCAGGTCTTATTGAAGGGGCATCAAAGGGAGAAGGGCTTGGGTCAAGATTTTTGGGACATGTAGAAAGAACCAAAACCTTATTACATATTATAGATGCAAGTCAGAGAAATCCACTAAATGCATATCGTCTTGTTCGCAAGGAATTGAAAGCTTATGGGGATCATCTGGATCAAAAACAGGAAATTATTCTTTTAAACAAGGCTGATGTTATAAAGGCTGAACGGATTGAAAAAATAATTTCTAGTTTCAAAACCAATATAGGAAATATTCCTGTTGTTATTTCTGCTTATACGGGCTCTGGAATAAAAGCATTATGCTATCGTATTCATCAAGAGCTTAATCTATCTTTAACAGAAACAGCTGATTTCACCACCCGACTAACAGATAAATTTTCTTGAAAATGTTAAGCGCTTCATTGTACTGAGATAATAATAAAGAAATAGAGCCATGAATATTAACCGAACTGGATTATATAAAAGAAGGTTAAAGGATTTATCTTCATTAAATAGAATGAAGATAGGGTTGTTTGGAGGAAGCTTTAACCCTGCGCATAAAGGTCATTTTGAATTGGCTAAAATGGCATTAAAGCGTTTGAATTTGGATCAGATTTGGTGGCTTGTTAGTTCAGGAAATCCACTAAAAACAGAAACAGGTAATTATCGAAAGAGACTGAATTCAGTAGAAGAAATTATTGTGGAGCATCCAGATATGTTTGTTTCTTTTCTGGAGCAAGATTTAAAAACCTGTTATACAATTGATCTGTTAGAGCAATTAAAACAGAGATTCCCATCTATTTACTTTGTCTGGATCATAGGAGCAGATAATTTAAACCATATTCATTTATGGAAACAATGGAAGAATTTATTTTTGTGTTATCCGATTGCTGTTTTTGCGCGTCCAATGCAGTCTATTAAGGCAAGGCTTGGGATTGCAAGTCAATCCTATCAATTTTGTCGTTATTCTGAACAAACTGCACATTCTCTTATATATCAGTCTGCTCCTTGTTGGTGTTACATTACTTGCCCGTTAAAAAATATTTCCTCAACACAGATTAGAGAAAACATCATATCAACCAGTGTATTATAAACAGAATATTCAAACTGATATTGAGCATAAATAAAGTTCTGAACGAATAAAGGTCAGCTAATAATATGAATGTTTTTTATAGATATTGAAAATTGCTTAAAAAAGAGTTATATATAAGAGATAGCTATTAGGTGATTCTGTCTGTAAATTTATGATTTTAAATGTATAGAAAAAGGATTTTACTAATCGCTAATAAATATTGTAATACGCCCGAAAGGAAAAGACACTGCCAGTTTATGATATAAAGTCTCCTCTTTCAGATAAGGTCAGGATGCAGGAAGAAGCAAAAACCGAAAAACTGATCGCTATAATCATATCTAGTTTGGAAGATGGAAAGGGAACAGATATTGTTCATATCGATATGAGAAATAAATCTGTTTTAACTGATTCAATGATTATTGTATCGGGTCGCTCTCATCGCCATGTTAATGCATTGGCATCTCGGTTGCTTTCTGAGATTAAGAAATCTGGACATAAGAATATTAGTGTTGAAGGAATGCCAATGTGTGATTGGGTATTAATAGATGTGGGAGATGTTATTATTCATGTTTTCTGCCCAGAGGTTCGGGCATTTTATAATCTTGAGAAAATATGGTCTATTGATCAGGAAGATCTGGAATGCTATGCTTAAATCAAAATAGTGAAACAGTGGCAAAGCATGTTTTTGTGCAATATTAGATTTTGATTGTTATGAAATGCGAATAGGCATATATAGTGTTGGTCGATTGAAAAATTGTCCAGAAAAAGAGATTTTTGATCGTTATTTTGATCGTAGTAGATCTTTGGGGGGATATTCTGGATTTACAAACCTCCATGATTATGAAATAGATCCCAGGAATTATTCAAATAAAACAAGCCAGTATAAGCAGTTTTTGCAGATTATACCAAAAGCGTCATATAAAATTATATTGGATGAGACAGGAAGAGAATTATCTTCTATTGAATTTTCAGCATTACTAAAAAAGCTGAGAATGAGTTATGCAGGAACAGAGATCGCCTTTCTAATTGGAGGGGCTGAGGGACATGATCAAAGACTAAAACAGGTGGGAGATCAGGCATTGACCTTTGGATGTATGACATGGCCACATAAAATGGTGCGTGTGATGTTAATGGAGCAAATCTATAGAGCCTTTACGTATCTTAAAGGCATGCCTTATCATAAAGATTGAATTCTAACTATAATTATATGTTTTGATTAAGATTTAGAATCTTGGAATGTATTAAGAATAAATGCTTCCTTTTTCTTCATTATTGAGTATCCTGTTATTCCTAAAAATTAGCATTTATTTAACCAAATTTGAAAGAAGATAGAATTAACCTGTCATACAGGCTTTAAGATAAACATTACCCCCTTATAAAGGGTGTTTTAAAAAGTACTTGAATTTGTTTTTCAAATCAGGTTTATCATCAAAGAAGATCAAATGTTCTGTTTCATTATTCTAACAAACAAGATTATAGATATGCGTTTTTGGATTAAAAAACAGCAGGAGTTTTTCACAGGGCTGGCTTTTGTTTTTTCTGTCTTTTTGAATATCGGACTTAGAATAGAAAAAGGGTGGACTCAAGAGAAAATTACACAAGAAAACATCCTTTCGATTAAACAAAAACAAAAACAGGCGGATGAAAAACGGAAGAATTTGGAAAAAGAAAGAAAACAGACTCTTAACCAGTTAAGGTCTCTTCAAAAAAAACTGGCATTGAATGCATCAGAAGCACAAAAGCTGGAGCATAAAATAACTTTGGCTGAAAATGAAATAAATGCCTTACAAAGAAATAAAACGAAAGCAGAATATCAATTAAGGAAAGATCATGATTCTTTGAGAAACTTACTTGCGGCATTGCAAAAAATAGAGCAGAGCAAGCCTCCTGCATTGTTGGTAAGTCCAGATGATGTAATAAAAGCTGCCAGAGCAGCTGGGCTAATAGCAGAAATAACACCTTTAATTGAATCTCGTGCAAATAGACTAAAACAAAAACTTAAAACATATGCCTTATTAAGGAAAGAGCTTATTAATAAACAAGAAGTTTTTTTAAAAAGTCAGAACAGGCATTGGCAATTAAATATACATCTATTAAAAACATGATTGTAACAAAACAAATATATCAAAAACAGCTTTTAATAGATACGAAACGAGAAGCAAAACGTGTTTCAGAGCTTGCTAGTCAAGCAAAAACACTTTCTGAATTATTGGCAAAATTACAAGCTTTTGGTGCGGGGGTTATACCACGTTTAAAACCTGAGAAATCTCATTCTAAAATAGGATCAAATGCTTCGATGAATTTGGTTTCTTCACATAAGCTCAAACAGGTTAAAAAATTAGGTAGAGCGTTTATTCGAGCAAAAGGTCGTTTGCTGGATCCAACAACAGGTTTCATCACAAAATGGTATGGGCAGGATGGTCATAAAGGGGTGACATATAAAACAAGGAAAAATGCACAAATTATTGCTCCATATGATGGATATATAGAATTTGCAGGATTGTTTGGTAATTATGGACAAACTTTAATTTTAAATGTTGGCAGTGGATATCATATTTTGTTAACAGGTTTAGAAAGCTTAACAGGATATGCGGGACAAACAGTTATTAAGGGGGAACCTGTTGGTAAAATGTCTGGGACAGATAAAATACCAGAACTTTATTTTGAAATCAGACGCCAAGGTGTCCCTGTTAATCCAACACTTTGGTTAAGAAAAAGGAAGACAGAATAAACAAACCTTGAATTTATTACAGAAATGTTTAATAAAAAAGGCTTCTTTAAAAAGATTTGAAAAAAGTATAAATTATACTATTATAAAATAGTGTAAAGGATAAAGACATAGTATTGTTTTATTATTATAAATGGAATTAACCTGTTTAAGAAATTTTAGGGTTATCAATAAGAAATTGCCAATGTAGACTTAAAACTTTGGAGTAAGTAATGCGTAATTTAATTAGAGCAGGTTTTATCGCTTTGATTTCTGGGCTTAGCCTTTTATTTATTGTTTTTGCAACAGCGCAAAACAACCAAGATATCAAAAAAAACGAAGAAGTCTTTCAGCATTTAAAATTATTTGCTGATATATTGGCTCGAGTTCAAACTGATTCTGTTAATGTTCCTGATAATAAGGTTTTAATTGAATCTGCGATTAATGGCATGCTTGGAAAACTGGATGCTCATTCTAGC
>CBCYMI010000041.1:0-45813 GCA_965183855.1 Maricaulaceae bacterium
CTTATTGCTTTGTTTTTTATTCCATATGGGTTTCAAACCAGCCTGGATTTTTCAGACATGAATCTGTTCAACCAATTCATTAATATCGTGATATTAACTATTTGTTTTTCAAGTTTTTTGGGAAGTATGGTCAGTTTTCTTCTATTATTTAAAAAACAGATCCTAATACCTATTATAACATCAACAGCAAAAATTACGTCCATGATTTTTATCATTCTTATTGGAGCCTCTTTGTTTTCATTAATTTTTAAAAGCTCTGGTGGCAATGATTTAATTCATAATTTTCTAGTTAATTTACCTGGTGGGAAATTAACTGCTTTTATTACAGTAATGGGATTTATTTTTCTTCTTGGATTTATTCTTGATACCATTGAAATTACCTATGTCGTTATTCCAATGATCGCAGTCCCTTTGATCAGCATGGGGTTTAACCCAGTCTGGTTAGGTGTTGTCATTGCTGTTAATCTACAAACTTCATTTTTAACTCCTCCTTTTGGATTTGCTCTTTTTTATTTTAGAGGCGTTGCTCCTCCTTCTATTAAAACAACTGATATTTATAAAGGAGTTATTCCATTTATCATTATTCAGGTGTTTGTTTTAACATTAATCAGTCTATTTCCTGATCTGGTCACTTTTTTACCGAATCAAAAGCTTTAAAAATATCATGATTTATTTTTTTCTGATTAAAAAAATCAAAAGAGCGTTTGCTTCTCAAGAAAAGAAACTTCTTATAAAAATAAGGTTAAAAACCATAGCCTAATTTCCATGAATCAAATAGGATAAAAAGAGGAAATAATATCTACCAAGATACTAATTGTAATAATGACATAATCGCTTCTTTGAAATTATGTAGCGAATGCAGAATACTATAGCAAAACACTAATTACAGCACTGATATGATCTTATCTTTAATTAACATATTCACATCCCCATTTTAATCTTTTATAAGATATATCCGTTATTTATGGTTTACTTATAGAATTGGAGATATGTTCTAAATGAAAAGAGGAAAAGAAATGATAAAAAAAACAATCTTAATTACAGGTTCAACAGATGGTATCGGGCTAGAGACAGCAAAAACCCTGGTTTCCAATGGGCATCATATTCTTTTACATGGACGCAATTTGAACAAGTTAAGAAGAGTCGAAAAAAGTCTTTCTTCCTTACCAAAAAATAGATTAATCAAACCTTATCTTGCAGATTTATCCAAGTTAGAAACTGTTGAAAATCTTGCTGGGCAAATTACCAATCAACATACCAAGCTTGACGTATTGATTAACAATGCTGGTGTATTTAAAACGCCTCATCCTATTACCAAAAACGGAATTGATATTAGATTTATTGTAAACACCATAGCGCCCTTTCTGTTAACAAAACGGCTTTTACCTTTGATGAATACTTCTAGCCGAATTATAAATCTTTCCTCTGCAGCTCAATCCTCGCTAAACTTAAAAGCGTTACAAGGAGAGATACAACTCACTGATATGGAAGCCTATGCACAAAGCAAACTTGCAATCATAATGTGGTCTTATTATTTAGCTCATTTAGAAAAAGAAAACATGCCTGTAATCATTTCCGTCAATCCAGGTTCCATGCTTGGCAGTAAAATGGTAAAAGAAGGATTTGGAGTAACAGGTGGAGATATTCGTATTGGTGCTAAAATTCTTACCAGTTTAGCTCTAGAAGATGAATTTAAAACAGCATCAGGGAAATATTTTGATAATGATTTAGGTCAATTTAATTCACCACATCCAGATGCTTTGAATTTAGAAAAGTGTACAAAAGCCGTCACGATCATACAAAAGCTTATCGATAAACAATAATCGATTCCAAGTTCTTTATAAGCTGTAAATAACGTTAAATATTCCCAAAAATCTTTAATGTGATCTTGATTATATAAAACAAAGATATTATAGATCATATTGACCTTGTTATATAATAAAATAATTTCATATCAAACTTTCAGAAACACAGTAAATTTTTAGAGAATAATTATGATATGGCACAATATAAATTTAAACTATAAAGATAATCATTTTGATCTGTTGCTATAAAATATTTTGAATAATCCTTTTTTGATTTAGGTTTGAGTCTGTATTTTTCTAAAATTTAATCTGTAATTGTTTACACTACATCATAAAAAAAATGGCAGAGAGACTATAATTTTCTATGAAAAAAGAAATTCCTAAATATACCATAAACGCATTCTCTGATAAGAAAACAAAATACTGTATTGGAATACCAATATTAAATGAAGGAGAAAGAATAAAAAAACAACTAAAAAAAATGTATGAACTTGGTCTTCATAAAAAAGCTGATATCATTATTTTTGATGGAGGATCTAATGATGGCGCAACCAATGATGAATTTCTGAGATCTATCAAAATACGTACATTACTTGTTAAAATTGGCTCTGGAAAACAGGGAGCACAATTTCGCATGGGTTTTGATTACATCTTAAAAGAAGGATATAAGGGAGTTATTACAATTGATGGTAACAACAAGGACAGTACTGAAAACATCCCTGATTTTATCAAAGAACTTGAAAATGGCTATGACTTTATTCAAGGCTCACGATTTATTAAAGGCGGATATCATGAAAACACTCCATTTCTACGCTGGCTCTCTGTTCGGTTTATTCATGCTCCCTGGATTTCTTTTTTATCAAAATTTTGGTGGACCGATACAACATCTGCATATCGAGGAATGAGTCGTCAAGTTCTAGAAGACAAAAGGCTAAATATATTTAGAAATGTATTTAATGCCTATGAATTACTTTTTTATATGTCTGCGCGAATACCTCGCTTAGGATATAAAGTGAAAGAAACACCCGTTTCAAGAATCTACCCACTTAAAGAAAAAATTCCAACAAAAATTAAATGGGGTGGAAATTTAAATATTATTTGGGAATTAATTAAAATAACATTTGGGGTATATGATGTTAAAAAATAAGGATAAAAAAGGAATTCTATTAATGATATTTGCATCAATTGCGATTGCTCTAGGTCAATTTTTTTGGAAACTGGCTGAAGGAGAAAATATTTTTTGGATTCTTTCAGGATTTATTGTTTACACGAATGGAGCCCTTGCAATGATCCTTGCTTTTAAATACGGAGAACTTTCAGTTTTACATCCCATGATGGCGTTTGGATATGTTTTTGCCTATGCACTCTCAATTTTTGTATTAGGGGAATCTTGGAATTATCGGCAACTTATTGGTGTTGTCTTGATCATAAGCGCAATCATTATATTAGGACGAACTAAAAAGGATAAAAATGTTTAGATATTATCTTTTAGTAATCGGCTATACTTTTTTATCATCTTTTGCTGCATTTTTTTTAAAAAAAGCTTCTATTAAAGAAAGAAAAGGCAATCAGATATTATTCTTAAAACCTTTCTTTTATTTAGGTGTCGCCCTGTATTTTATTGCATCTATCGGTTCTATTATTGCCTTAAAATACCTTTCTTATTCAACCGTTTATTTTATGTCTGCATTTACATATATATGGAGTATGTTATTAGGAATTACCTTATTAAAAGAAAATTTAAATGCAATGAAAACAATCTCTATATTGCTTATAATAACAGGTATTTTTTTAATTATTTAGAAGGAAAATATATGGATTTTCTTAAAAAGGTAAATATTAATTTATTTAAAAACCCTCTCAATATTATTCTTGCCATAGTATTAAGCGTGTTAATATCTTATATCATACGTTCGATGGTCAAAGACCTATTTTATGGCATAGATGATTTTATTATAGGAGCCCCGACTTTAATCGGCTACCCTAAAAAAATTGACCTTTTCTTTACTTTTAGCATTATGATTTTATTTCCTTTACTGGTACACATTATAGAATACCCATTAAACAAATATATTCGTCCATTTATAAGAAAAAATAGATTTAATATTTCATTTAAAATCAGTATTCATTCTGAAATATGGAATAAATTAAAAAATAGAATTATTCTAAACTATCATAGCATATGTTTTCTATTCGGAGCAATTGGATTATATGGCATAATTTCGTTTTTATCGCGCGTTTCTTTTATATTTTTAAGTTCATCAAACATTAAAATCATTTATTTTTCTTATTTCTTGTTTGGAATATTCAGTTTATTTGCTTTTTTATTGATCAGTAAAAAACTGAGCACAGAAAGTGTAAAAAAAATATATTCATACCTTATAATAATATTACAAATATTCTTTGCTTTGTTTTTATACCTTTTATTACCGCTTCCCTATCAAAAAATATCTGGTGAACTTATCTACCCAATAGAGATTAGCAAGAATCTATATATCCTTATCGCTACCCTAGTCATTTTAGGGTTTGTTGACTTAATTTACAGAGCAAAAAAAATACATAAGAAGCAAGCATATAATATTTTATCTTTATTGTCTCCAGTGATGATATCATTTCTATTAACGGTATTATTTTTTATCTACCCTGTTGGAGTTCCCATCTTATCAAATGATGATTATCATTTTGGTGAAAAATTATTACCCTATTTTTTATATAAAGAATACGGCATGCTTCCTTATACAAAGGAAGGATATGTTTTGGCACATGGTTTTCTTGACATGGCAGGTGCTTTTTTTGGCGATCTGTTTGTCAATAAAGCAAATGTTTTAACAGCACAGAGCATTATATACGGGAAATTTTTAGCATCTGCTATAGGTAGCATGTTAGTTTTCATAATTATTTCCTATTCTTTTAACTTAACTTTATCCTTATTGATCATTATATTCCCAGCTTTACTAAGTATAAACTTTTTGCTTCCAGACACTTTTTCTGTCCTTTTTTTCTATATTTTACTATTGAACCCAAAATTACTAAGATCTCCCTTTAAATGGCTGTTAGCATATGGTTTCATCAGTTTAATAATGGTTTTGTATTCTGCTGGTATAGGCGCAGCAATGACATTGTCTTTTATACCTCTCGTTTTTTATATGCTCTATCTTGTTTTTCAAAAAAAAGAACTTCTTAAAAAAGATAATCTAATATCATTGTTTTTGGCACTATTAATAATTCTAATACTTCTAATCTTTACACCTTTATTCAATATATACTTAGGCTTAATTAATATTTTATTAGAAAATACATCTATTAACCTGGAAGGCTATGGAATACCATGGATATTATTTTTTCATACATTTATGATTAGAGATATTTGGATTTTAATTATACCAATCCTTTTTGTGTTATCATTATCTTTCTTAAAAGATAAGCAAAAGCTAATTGGATTTACGTGTTTATCTATTACCCTGTTTCCTATCCTAATAATGCCTTATGCATTAGGCAGAATTGATCCAGGATTAACAAGAACAGGAGCCATTTCTATATTATATATATTCTTTATTATTCCAGTTTTACTATACTTATTAAAAGATATATATGGAAATAAATTTTATAGGGAATCCAGTCTATATTTATTTGTTTTTGGAATTTTATTTCTTAACCTAACACAAGCATTTTACATAACAAAAATACATCCACCAAACACATATCAAAAGCTATTTAGTGAAACCAGCACACACAAAGCAATTAATGGACAGGATTATGGTATAGAACGTATTGGAAAAGTTATCATCGAAAAACATCATTTAAATATTTTAAAAAGATTAAAAATTATTTTTGATAAATATTTAGAAAAACAAGATTCATATCTCGATTTAACAAATAGAAATGCACAGTATTTTTACACAAATAGAAAGCTTTTAATTGAAAGTGGAGCATATTATAATATGGCTCACCCTAACCAAGGGTTACGCTCCCTTACTATTTTAAAAAAATATAAGCCAAAACTGATTTTATTACAGTTTGATCATGGAAATATAACGCATGACGCCTTGATTTTATCTATGCGTGTTTATCCTATTTATAGATGGCTGTTATTATCAAATTATAAAATTATAAAAGAAAATGATATGATTTTTGCATTAAGAAACGATATATATAATCAATTTTTTAAATCTCCAATGACCAATGATATATTTTTACTAGACAAAGCGATAAGAGCAGATGTCGGAACGACTAATCTTAAAAAAATTCCTTTATCATGGGGGTATTCATATAAAAAACTTAAAGACAAAATGGAATTTATCTCAGATATTGCATCTAAAGATATCATTGGTCTAAATGCTATGAAAAAAATATCATCAAATGAATATGAAATAATTGATGCGGATCCATTTATCATATTTAATGTATCAGATCAAAAATTGGATGGAAAAAACACTGGTTTAATTTTACTTGATATCCATTGCGATCAGTCTTCAGAGTTTAAAGGAGAACTTTTTTACACGAATGAAAAGATTAAACACTCCACAGAAGAAGCAAGTTATAAATTCAGTTTAAAAAATGGAAAAAATATTATTCCAGTTGACCTTTCTCCCAAATGGCTATTAGGTGGAAAACTAGATAAAATAAGATTTGATATTCGTGATCAAAACTCATGTAATAATATAAAAATAAATAAATTTGCATTCTATCAACGTAAAATAGTAAAAGAAATAAATGAAAAATAGCGAATATGATTATATTATCTTAGGAGCAGGAATATATGGGCTTTATATCGCAAAGCGACTTGCCATGACTTATCCAACTCGAAAAATATGTATTTTAGAATATGATCTCAAGCCTTTTCAGCGTGCTTCTTATATTAACCAGGCTCGCGTTCATAACGGCTATCATTATCCACGCAGTCTTTCAACAGCTTTAAAAAGTGCTCGATATTATAATCGTTTTTTAAAAGATTATCATTTTGCAATTAATAAAAAATTTAAAAAGATTTACGCTTTATCTTCCGATTTTTCTTATGCAAGTGGTGAAAATTTTGAAAAATTCTGCAAAGCAGCTAATATTCCTTGTATACCAATTAATTATAGTAAATTTTTTAAAGAAAATATGATAGATAATGCTTTTCTAACAGAGGAATATGCATTAGATGCTAAAAAAATATGCAATTATTTTATGAGTGAATTGAGTAAATATAGCAATATAGAAATTAAATATAATGTTAGAATTAAAAATGTAGAAAAAAAAGAAAAACTGTATAATTTATTTTTATATGATGAAAAAATACAATCTTCTTTTGTAATTAACACGACCTATGCTTCTGTTAATCAAATTCTTGATTTGTTTGGCTTTGAGAAATTTAAGATTAAATATGAAATTACAGAACTATGTTTATGCTCTGTTACTTCAAGTATTAAACATACAGGATTAACAGTTATGGATGGTCCATTTTTCTCAATCATGCCTTTTGGGCTATCCAGATATCATTCCTTAAGTGCCGTTCATTTTACACCTCACAGGATCAGTTATGATCCCCTTCCAACATTTGACTGTCAAAAACTAAATAAAAATTGTACAAGAAGTCATACTTTAGAAAATTGCAATCTATGTGAGGCAAAACCTAAAACAGCCTGGAATGAGATGAAGCAATTAGCAAAAAAATATTTAAAAGACGACATAAACATGTTTTATAAACACTCTCTTTTTGCTATAAAGCCTATCTTAAAATCATCTGAAATTAGTGATTCTCGTCCAACAATTATTAAAGAATTCTCTAAAAACCCAACTTTTATTTCTGTTTTGTCTGGTAAATTTAATACAATGTATGATTTAGATGAGGTTTTAAAATGGTAAAAAAACCAAAAGAAGCAGCTTTTATCTCCTTAATTCTTTATGTCAGAAACCATGAAAAAATTATTTATCATACCTTACATAAATTATGGCATTTATTAGAGTATAATTTTGAGCAATTTGAGATCATTATTGTAAATGATGCAAGCACAGATAAAACGGTAGATATCATACAAGAATATGCGAAAATAGAAGATACAAAAAAAATTACATTGATTTCTCTTACCTCTAAGCATGGTTTAGAATCAGCCATGCAGGCTGGCATTAATTTTTCTATAGGTGATTTTGTAATAGAAGTTGATTCTCCTGAATTACATTATGATGAAAAACTATTGTATAAATTATATGAAAAAGCTTGTGAAGGGTTTGATATTGTTTCATTAGAGCCTAAAACAAAAAAACGCATAACATCTTCTATCTTTTATGGTATATTTAATTATTTTTCCAATATAAAAATTAATTTCAAGACGCAAATCGCACATCTTTTAACCCGACGCGCCATTAATTCAATTTCAAAAATTAAAGACAAGACACGATATAGAAAATTACTTCATATTTTCAGTGGATATAAAAAAACAAGGCTGAAGATAAGAATAAACAAAAAGATAAAAAGCTCATATACTTTTTCTGAAAAAATAAAAATGTCATCTGATATTTTATTTTCATTTACCAATTTAGGAATGCAAATTAATATTTATATCGCACTAGTATTTTTCGGTGCTTCCGTTTTCTTTGGTGGATATACAATTCATCAATATATAACTCATGAAAAAATTATAGAAGGCTGGACAACAATTATGCTCTTTCTCTCATTTGGATTTTCAGGAGTATTTTTTATCCTGGCCATTATAAATAAATATTTTTCGATTACTTTAAAGGAGATTCGAACTCTTCAGCCATATACCATAGAAAGCATTGAAAAACTTTAATTAGATCGTGAAAAAAATGAAAACAGCTTTAATAGGACATACAGGATTTATTGGAAAAAATCTTGATCATCAATTTGATTTTACAGATCAGTATAATTCTAAGAATATTAAAGAAATAAGAGATAAGAATTATGATTTGATTGTTTGCTCTGGGATTCCAGCTTCCATGTGGACAGCTAATCATTTTCCTGACAAAGATTTAGAAAACATCCAATCCTTATTGGATGTTTTGAATACAGTTAAAACAGATCAATTCATTTTAATATCTTCCACTGCTGTTTTCAAACAATCTACAAAACATATTGATGAAGAAAGCAAGAATTTTGAAAATAAATCAGAGTATGGAAAACACAGACGTTTTGCAGAAGAATTTATATCAGCAAACTTTGATAATCATTTGATTGTTCGTTTGCCTGCGTTGTTTGGAATTGAACTTAGAAAAAATTTTATATATGACCTTTTAAATCAAGAACCTGCTTTTATGCCTAAAACAAGATTTGAAGACGTTATTAATAATGTAAGCGAACAACAGCAAGCTCTATTAAAAAAATATTATTCTTTTGATTTTGAAAAATCAATTTGGTCTTTCAATAAAGAAAAAACAATAAAAGATCACAAAAGAAATGAAGTGTTGTCTGCTCTTAAAAAGGCTGATTTTACTGCTTTGAAATTTACACATAGTGAAAGCATTTTTCAATTCTATGATTTAAATAATTTGTGGAATGATATCTGTATAGCTTTAAAAAACAACCTTTCTGTTTTACATCTATCTAGCACTCCAATTAAAGCTAAAAAAATCGCTAAAAAATTTTTTAATATTGACTTTAACAATGATAATGGCTCCCCTCCTTTTAATTATAATATGAAAACAAAGCATGCACGATTTTGGAATAAAAGTGGAGATTATCAGTATACGAAAAGTGAAATTATTTCTAGCTTAGATCGCTTCTTCAAAGACAATCAAAAAGATTAATTATGAAATTCGCATTATCTAACATAGCATTCAAACCCGATGAAAAAGAAACTATTTATGCGTTAATGAAAACATATGGGTTTACTGGGCTTGAAATCGCTCCATCCTTATTTTTGGACGGTTCAAAAAAACCTTATGATGAAGAAAAAAAAATACTGAACAAAGCAGAAAAACAAGCCCATAAATATAATTTAAACCTCATATCCATGCAGGCATTATTATTTGGATCATCAGAGTTGTTTTTATTTAAAAATGAAGAAACACGTAAAAATCTGATGTATTACTGTAAAAAAGCAGTAGATTTTGCTAAACTTCTGAAAATACCTAATTTGGTTTTTGGCTCCCCTAAAAACAGGACGATACCAAATGATATGAGTAAAAAAAATGCAATTCATATTGCAATTCATTTTTTTAAAGAGCTCGGAGATTATGCAGCTAATCATAATACATGCATTGCGATGGAGGCAAATGCTTCTGCTTATAGTGGCAACTTTATAACACAGACTTTACAGGCTGTAGATTTAATCGAAAAAGTGCAATCTAGAGGATTTAAGCTAAATTTAGATATGGGAACAATGAGTCTTGAAAATGAAAGCAATCATATTATTCCAGATATCATGCCTTATATTAATCATATTCATATATCTGCTAAATTTTTAGACCCCATATATGAAGATATAGCAGAGATCCATCAAGAAAGAGCAGAACTTATTAAAAGCAATCATTATAATAAATACATTTCTATAGAAATGAAAGCTTTAAACCAAAAAAACAATACAGCACATATAGAAAAAGCACTCATGTTTGTTAATAAAAACTATAGATAAATTAGGATCCAAAAACCTTTAATCTATTTTTTAGAACG
Source organism: Maricaulaceae bacterium (assembly GCA_965183855.1). Taxonomy (GTDB): domain Bacteria; phylum Pseudomonadota; class Alphaproteobacteria; order Caulobacterales; family Maricaulaceae; genus CBCYMI01. The sequence continues at coordinate 10,417 of CBCYMI010000041.1, forward strand.
TATTTTTTAAAATAGAGGATCTGGAAAATAAATTTAACAAATATTTATAAAATATTACAATTCTACAGAGCCAATAGCTTCTCGTTTCAAACCAGAAAAATTTATATATTCTAAAAATAATCAAAGATTACTCTACCTTCAAAACGGTTTGTTTTTTGATTTTATTTAAATTTAGAGAAGATAGAAATACTGGAGTGAAACTTTTATATCTTCCATGTATTTGTTATTATACTTTGTTTTCTATTTCCAGCTATGCAGAAACCATAGATTATAAAGAAACAACATATAGACAGCTGGCAGAAACTCAAAATCATCAACCTATGAGAATTTCTAACCCGAAATCATATTTTTTAGACAAGAGCCAGAGAGCTTAAGGTCAGGTCAATCTAATAATAATATTAGTTTAATGAATAATACCTCCCCTCTCTTGACAGACAAAAAAGCATCGCGCGGTCAATACTGGCTCTGATAATGACATTTTAAAAGGAGGCGCTAGCAGCGATGCTTTCAATAATAGTTCGGGGAATGATACGCTAATAGGAGGAGCTGGAAACGATTTCCTCAATGGTGGATCAGGCAAAATGATATTTTAAAAAGAGGAGCTGGCAAAGATGTGATTAATGGCAGTTCTGGAAATGATATTTTAAAGGGAGGGAATGGTAAAGATATAATCAATGGGGGTTCTGGAGATGATCGTATAGAAGGAGGCAGTGTAGATGATGTTCTCAATGGAAACTCAGGAGATGATATCTATATCTATGATTTAGGAGATGGCAATGACAAGATTCAAAATCATATGAATACGAGACACAATACTTCTTCTACCCAACAACGGGGGTATGATATCCTAAAGTTTTCAAAAAAGATTTCTACTTCAGATGTTAAACTGGAACGCAATTCCAAGGATCTTATTGTAAGAATTCTACCTAAAAATGAAACGATAAAATATTTTTTTTCTCTGTGTTTAATCGCATAAGAAGCAGAAACATCATGATAGGTAATGCCAGACGTCTTCCATCTTTCTTCTAAAGCTTTACGATCTGTTGGTCCCGTCCAGATACTAGCCCATTTCAGATAAAAATCTTTATAATTATATTTTATTTCTCCTCTAAATTTCCAGTCTGGTCTCCAATGTTTTGCTACATTTTGCTCTTTGTTTCCTCTGGAATCTGTTGTAATATCATTGATTAAATGTTCTCCAATTACAGCAAGACGAACATCTCCTAAATCCCGTTTAGACTTAGATTTATATGGCAAGAAATCAAATTTATAAAATGAAAGAAAACCAAATAGAATAAAGCTTACAATTATAAAAACACAGGCTTTTTTAAAGCTATCCTGTATTTTAGGTTTGCTCTTTAATATCATTTTAACATGCCCCTTGTTTTTTATTAAAATAATATAAATAGCATTTTAAATTTCTAAATAAATACGACTTTCGTATAATAAAAACACGGGTAAGAATATTGAAACAAGAGCATTATGATCAAGCATGATACTCACTAAATAAGGTAGTTTTTATTCTAAGAAAAAAGAATAAAAACGATCATAACAACAAGAATTAATCCAAAATCAATTTATTCTATAAAGTTAACAAACCTAATAATCTCAATGCTAGAGATAATATGAAAGATAAGAGAAAAAGATAGAGAACTATTATAGTGCATGATAATAGAAAAAACGAGCAATATTGTTATCTTACAAAGATATAATTAGGAGTTATATTATAATAAAAAGCTCATTATTTTTAAATTTTTACTCTGATATTTAAAAGGCATGCTTTTTAATTTATATTTTTCTATATTTGATTATATTTTAGTTTCACTATCATAATCTAAAATAAGAATTCAGGATCAAAAACACATAAGCAATTCTTATTTTTGATTAAATATTACTTGATTTATCCGTTTAAAATATTCTGTTTTGTTAAGAAAATATATAACTTTAACAAAAAAGAAAACGCCTCTGCTTATTAAAGCGCTTAATTTGAAATTCTATCATAATTAAGATTAATCTGCTAAAATGTTTAGAAAGGCTTGCTTTTAAAATATTCTAGTGTATAGACTATTGTCTGAGTTCAACCACTCTTTCTAGAATGAAGTTATTTATGCATAATATGATCTGATCTCGCTTCTTGTGAAGATCTTCTCTAAACATGTTGATCCTTAAGCATTTGGATAAGAGTAAACTGGTGGATCGAGTATATCGATTTATTCTTGGATGATCACTCTTACACAAAACAACATAATGCTAAAGGAAATTATTATGATTAATGGAACAGTAAAATGGTTTAACACTTCTAAAGGCTATGGCTTTATTGCACCTGAGGATGGCTCACAAGATGTTTTTGTACATATTAGCGCACTTGAAAAATCTGGCTTATATCAGCTAAATGAAGGACAAAATGTTCGTTATGAAACAGAAATCAATAAAGGCAAAACAGCTGTTGCACATCTTAAATTGCTGAACGAATAAATCTTACCTGATTTTCTATACTCATTTATTTCAAACAACCGCTTTTCTAATAAGCGAATAATAGCTTGCATTCTGTAGCAAAGGAATTTTAATTAACGTATGAAGACTTTTCAATCAATGGAGTTACCAGAACCTCTTAATCACACGCTACACCATATGCAATTTAATGAACCAACGCCAATCCAGAGAGAAGCCATTCCTCTGGCATTGGCAGGAAAAGACATATTGGGAACGGCTCAAACAGGAACTGGAAAAACAGGTGCATTTGGAATTCCACTAACGGTTCACCTAATTACCAATCCTGATGGAAGCGCACTGGTCATGACCCCAACACGAGAGCTTGCAATCCAGGTTATGTCACAATTACAGGCAATGTTGGGCAAACGTTCTAAAATCAGATCAGCTTTACTGATTGGTGGCGAATCCATGTCAAAACAGATTCAACAAATTCGAAATAAACCCAGACTAATTGTTGGAACACCTGGGCGGATTAATGATCATTTAAAGCGCGGTCTACTTATATTGGAAAATGCAAACTTTCTGGTTTTAGACGAAACAGATCGCATGCTGGATCTGGAATTTGCCAAGCAAATTGAAACCATTATAAACCGTATGGCCTCCCCTCGCCAAACACTGCTTTTTTCAGCAACATTACCTGAAAAGATTATTCATATTTCCAAAAAATATCTGAAGAATCCTGCGCATGTTTCTGTAAATGCCATATCAACGCCTGCAGCAAATATCAAACAAGATGTTTTACATGTTGAAAAAGTAGAAAAACATCTGGAATTACTTTCACAACTTGACGAGCGAAAAGGCTCTATCATCGTTTTTGTAAAAACAAAATATAGTGCCGAGAAAATGGCTATAAGGCTTTTAAAGGAAGGATATAATACGGTTGCTATTCATGGAAATTTACGCCAAAACAAACGAGATCGCGTACTCTCTGCTTTTAGAAAAAAGAAATATCGTATTCTAATCGCAACAGATATTGCCGCTCGAGGTCTGGATATTCCACATATTGAGCATGTTATTAATTATGATTTGCCACAATGTGCCGAGGATTATATTCATCGAATTGGTAGAACAGCACGTGCAGGCGCAACAGGTTCTGCGTTAAGTCTCATAACATCATCGGATCAGAATAAATGGCACGCAATCAATCGACTATTAAACCCAGACAATGATCAATCCTCATCAAAACAAAGCAGGCATAAAAAAAGAAGCAAAGCTAGACGAAAAAATACGATCTGTTTTCAAAAACACAAAAAGTCCAAAACTTCTTTAAAGGAAAGGCAAGCAAATTTAAGATTTAAGAAAGCTAAAAATTCTTCTAAAAGAAAAATAGCATAAATTAAACCTCAAAAAACAAAGCCAATTTCTAAAACGCTAACCTGAATACTATTTTGTATATACATATCCTACCAATAAAGCGTATGATCCTGTTTCATTTACGCTATATGCGTTTATATATGAGACCTTAAATAATTTTAGGCTAATAATGATTATGGAAAAACAGTAATCTGGATAAAAAACTGGAATGGGTTTTATTGTATGAAGGTTCTGCAATCTATTATAAATTAAAAAAAACCGTTAGGTTATTTTTATCACCCTTCCCTTTCAAAGGATCCTTTTTTATCAATCCAGATTTTCATTAAGAAATAATGCTTTTATAAAAAGATCAAACACTTATTTTACATTAATTTATGTTTTCAAACATCAATAGAGTTCAACTCAAGTTGAAAAAGTTAAAAACAGAGCGATATTATTTTTTATATCAGTATTTATTCTATATAACGCATTACCATCTATATGCTATATAGGGTCTAGATATAAACTGAACACGAAAGTATTATTTGCTATTTATTCTGATAAATAATCAGAATAAATATAAATGGTTTATTTTCTTATTTCATAACGCTTTTTACAAGCATAATCTTTAATTTAATATTATGTTATTTCTGATTTTTTTGCATTATCTTGGCTTTTAGGCGTTCTATTTTTCGGATCTGGTCCATATTTATTATCACCAATTGTTCCATCCCATAGCATAAAAACCAAGAATATAATTAAAATTATAATATAAAGTATGGCGACAGCAAAAGCTAATATAGTATAGCTATCACCTAACATAAATCTATGAAAAATAAAAATCATTTGAAGAATAATGTAAAGAAAAAAATACCACCCAGACAAATTTAAATCATGAAACCGCCTTATTGTCACAGAAATTTGTCCAATAGTAAGAAAAATAAAAATAAGAGTAAATAATGTACTTCCTAATATAGCAGCCACTGACGTATAGATCGGGTCATTTACATAAAAAAAAGGGACAATTAATAATAGAGAAGATAAAGGAACTAATACATTATAAAACAAGACAAAAATCCAGTATTCACTTCTACGTGCCCTTCCTTTAAAGTTTAAAATCTTTTTTGTAATTTTAAACATATTTTCCCTCTTTTATTAATTCTTAATGCTTAAATATTTCTTAAAATAGCATATAAGTCAAATGATTTACAAATATTGATTTAATATTTAAGCACTTTACTCAACGGATCTGATTTTAAATATAATGGATATTCAAATATAATTTAGGTCTTCCAAAAAAAAATCTATTATCCTTTTTATTTCTATAAAAACAGACTCTATCGGAAAGAAAATCAAAGCATAAACTTGAAATAAGTTCTTTTAAGAAATATCTTTTTAAGAGTAAAAAAAATAAATTTTACATCTCAAAATATATGCACACAAAAGATAGACTTTTTATGTTCAAAGAAGCATATAACCTAATACATTATAAAACACGTTATAAAACAAAAGAAAAAATATATGAGAGCTGTATAAACTTTCTTTAGATTTCATCTTCTCGCTATATCTCGCATTGCGTTGCAATTCATCAGTTTCTTAAATATAAAGAACAGTATTATCTTGCTTTGAAATCTTTAAGTTCAACTATTTATTATGGGTTTTCTTCTATCTAGATCTCGCTAAAACACGCACGCATACCTTAACTTCAAATCCTGGTTTGAGTTTATAGATGTTAGAAAATAATTATTGAAATAAAACATCTTCAAGCTTGTTGATTAGTGCTTGAACAAGGATTTTTCTTTAGAAAAAACAAACAAAAATTGGCAGTAAACAAACATGCTTATATTCCATGATTTATCTCTTAAATTTAGCTCTAGCTTTAAATCTTCAAAGGTTGTTAACTGATATTATGGAATAACTGATCTTTTTTGTTAGCACCTGCAATAGCGGGATAACGCTTTATTATTGAAAACCACTCCTTTTCTAAATCTCTTTAAGATCAAGAATTCGAGCAATGTTAAACATCTGTTTTTCATTGTGCTTGATACAATATGCCAATAATCCTAAAAATTTTTTATCCTGATATTTTTCTTCTCCAGCTGTCAAGGGTAGAATAACACGCGTTGATTTTGTGTCATTTGCCTTAAGATAGGTCATTTCCAGTTTTGCTTGCTCGTTAATGGCTTTTTTAAGCATTTTTACTTTTTTTTCAAAAGAAAGCTTTTCCGCAGCTTTTTTATAAGCATGGTTGGTTAAGAATTTATAGATACGCGGATCTGTATAGATATTTTGCTTTTTAATTGGCACTTTCAATCTAATGCCCTCAAAAGAAGTACAACGGCTAAGTGCCACATAGAGCTGACCACTGGCAAACGTGCCACGCCCGATATCAATGACAATGTGATCAAATGTCTTTCCCTGACTTTTGTGAATTGTCACCGCCCATGCCAACCGAAAAGGATATTGCGTAAAACTGCCTATTAGTTCTGAGATAATTTCATTTTCCTCAACAGAAAATTTATATACCTCCCACATGAAAGGAGTAACAGATACCAGCCTGTCATTATTATTTAATCGCACCTGTAAATATTTTTTACCATTTTTATCACTTTTTACAGCTTCAATAATGCCGATACTGCCATTTACCCAGCGTTTTTTCTGGTCATTATTCAATAGCATAATTTGTGCTCCAATTTTAAATTGCAGCTCGGTCGCAGTTGGATAATATTCCTTGCCAATTTTTCCAGATATTTCTGCTTCATTGATATGGGTTTTATCCCCCAAAGCCTTTAAATGGCTTTCATTGATTTCATCAGCTTTAGCATTCGTACCAGTCAAGCTGATGGTAAAGTTTTCTTTTTCCAACATTTTTATCTGTGGTAGATAACGTTGATTTAGCCTTTCAAGGTCTATTTCTTCCACAGAATTATTACGGATTTTGTTCAACAGGCAGATAAACTGTTCATCTTTCTGGCGATAGACGGTTTCTAATTCTACCACTTCCAGCGTCATCTTTTCTAATACTTTTGCGCTGAAAAAATAAGGGGTTGTATAATGCATTCGGAAAATATCGCGTTCTTTCTTGCCTACCACTGGTGGCAATTGATATAAATCCCCGACAAACACCATCTGTACACCACCAAACGGTTGTAAAGCATCAGGACCATACATGCGCAAGAAAACATCAATGCAATCGAGCAAATCTGCACGTAGCATTGAGACTTCATCAATGATGATTGTTTTAAGTTTTTTATAAAGCTTGGGATTGCGTGGGCGAGTTTCTTTATTACGAATTTTCTCAGGGGTTACATCAATATAAAAGTAAAAAAAACGATGAATGGTTTGTCCTTTAACATTCAGAGCTGCAACTCCTGTTGGCGCCAAGATAACAGGCTTTTTTTTTGTATTATGACAAAAATAATCGAGTAGTGTGGATTTTCCTGTTCCTGCTTTACCTGTAATGAAGAGGTTTTGATTTGTTTCTTCCATCAAGCTAATTGCGTGTTTGAATTGTGGATTCAGGTCGAGCTTCATTTACTCTCCATTGCTAAATTTACTGCATATGAATCCAGCCAGCAGAACGTATTGACCAGTTTCATCTGTTCGACAGTATCACACGAAATTTCCAATAGTTTAGGGCTCATTACCATAATAGCCAAGCATTGTGCACGAGAAATGGCAACATTCAAGCGGTTTTTGCTGTATAAAAATACAATATTACGTGGTAAATTTTCAGCGCTGGATGTGACCATGGGAATCAGCACGATGGGAGCTTCCTGTCCCTGAAATTTATCAACCGTTCCGATTTTAGCATTCTTCGGTAAGATGGAGCGCAGATAATTCACCTGTACATTATATGGCGTTACCACTAAAATATCATCTTCAGTAATCGCTCGTATGCTATGATTGCGATCGGTAAAACTTTGCCCAATCAGGGCATGATATTTGGTTTTAATGATTTTTCCTTCTTCAATACTCTTTTGTGAGCAGCCTTCATGCTCGGCTGGAACAACGATAATGCCCTCATATCTCACACCTTGCAGGTTTAACCCTCGCTCAGCACCATCTGTGAATGCTTAATATTGGCGACAAGGCTTAAATGATCATCTTCTTCCCATTGCGTTTTACAGCCATTCTGCCATTGACAAAAATTACAATGATGACAAGGCTCGGGATAAGAATCTGAAGGCAGGTTTTGAAGATAGCTCTCAAAGCGCTTTTTGGCACGGATATAATAATAGAAAAAATCAGCTATTCGAAAACTATATTTTTTATTATCTCCTAAAAATAAATGCATGTTTTTCGGACGTAAATCCTGCAAATCTGTCAGCAACTCAGAATAAACACACAATTGCATAATGTGTTTGGGATCAGCCAATTCTAACACCAGCACAGCTATTTTAACAAAACAACTCGTAGATCCAAACGCTAAAATCATTATCACAACCATTCAGAAACTATCAAAATTCATTGCTGCAAATAAAAGACACAGCGTTTTTGATGGACATATTGTCCTGATATTTGATGAATGTCACCGCTCTCAATTTGGAGACATGCACACCGCAATTACAAAAGCTTTCAAGAAATATCACCTTTTTGGGTTTACAGGCACACCAATATTCGCAGCAAATTCCTCTTCTGGCGGTAGTCTTCATCTTAAAACAACCGAGCAAAAGCCTTTGGTCAAAAGCTTCACGCCTATACTATAGTTGATGCCATTAATGATGAAAATGTATTGCCGTTCAGGATTGATTATACCAACACTTTGAAAATGAAAGATAATGTTAAGGATAAAAAAGTTCGCGCCATTGATATTGAAGCAGCCGCCAACTTACCAGAGCGTATTGCGCAAATCACTGATTATATTCTTGAACATTTCGATCAAAAAACAAAGCGTGATGGTGGTTTTTATTCATTTAGCAAACTGACCAATATCTCTGAAATTGTCTCAGATAAAGCAAAAAATGCCAGTAAGGAAATTAGAAACCAGGCACGCCTTAAGGGCTTTAATTCGATCTTTGCCGTTAGCTCAATCAATGTTGCCAAAAAATATTACATTGAATTTAAATCTCGTGATTCAGGGTTAAAAATTGCAACCATTTTTAGCTTTAGCGCAAATGAAACCGAAAATGAGGAAGGTATTTTACCAGATGAGAATTTCGATACAGAAAGGCTGGATCGATCCTCTCGTGATTTTCTCGATAGAGCCATTAATGATTACAATCAATATTTCAAAACGAATTATGATACGAGTGCTGATAAGTTTGAGAATTATTACAAAGATATTTCTCAGCGTATGAAAAATCGTGAGCTCGATTTGCTAATTGTTGTAAATATGTTTTTAACTGGGTTTGATGCCACAACTCTTAACACGCTATGGGTGGATAAAAACCTACGCTATCATGGTCTTCTTCAGGCTTTTTCACGTACAAACCGTATTTTGAATTCCGTCAAAACATTTGGAAATATTATTTGTTTTCGTGATCTCAAGCAAGCCACAGATGATGCATTATCTATTTTCGGCAATAAAGAGGAAAGTGGCATTGTCCTGCTAAAATCCTTTCATGAGTATTATAATGGTTGGGATAAAGACGGAACCCCACAGAAAGGATATGTTGATTTAATTGCCGAGCTTCAAAAACACTTCCCTTTGCCCGTGCTTATTGAAGGTGAACAAGCCGAAAAAGAATTTATAAAGCTTTGGGGAGCACTCTTGCGTCTTCGCAATATTCTGACATCATTTGATGCGTTCGCAGAGAATGAAATTCTATCTGAGAGGGATTTTCAGAATTACCAAAGTGCTTATTTGGATCTATACGATAAGCTCCGCAAACATACAAAATCTGACAAGGAAAATATTAATGACGATATTGAATTTGAAATAGAACTGGTTAAACAAGTGACGGTCAATATTGACTATATTCTTCAGCTTGTTGCCAATTATCATAAATCCAAAATGAAAGATAAAGAGCTTTTAACAAGTATTAATAAGGCAATGGATTCCAGTATCGAGCTGCGTAGCAAAAAAGAACTGATTGAAAATTTTATCAATACTCTCAACCTTCATAGTGATGTTGACAGGGATTGGCGGAAGTTTACCGATAAAAATAAAGCTGAAGAGCTTGAAAAAATCATTGAAGAGGAGAATCTAAAACCAGAAAAAACAAAAAAATTAATTATGAATGCTTTTCGAGATGGTGAATTAAAATCTACGGGTACAGGATTTGCCAGCATTTTACCACCTATCTCTATGTTTGATAAAGAAAATACACGCACCAAGAAAAAAACAATCGTGCTTGAAAAGTTAAAATTATTCTTTGAAAAATATCTGGGTGTGTAGGAATAACCGAATTATACGCTATATCACATGCTTTTAACCTTCCTGCATTGGTTATATTATATTTTGGTGAGAATTCTTTTTCGGTTGCGCTCTATCATATAAATCAGCCTTTTTATATTTGGTCTGAATATCATGCAAAACATATTAAATTGCTCTAAAGCTTTTGAGAGCAGTATTTCTATTTAATTATTCTTAAAAACATCAGCAATTATTTTTATGCTCGTCAATATTTTCCAATCATTTTATTAATTCATTAACTGAATTAATGTTAACTTGTTTTTGATACTGGAACCCTAGATTTTTTGAGCAGATTGATAACGATTTTTAGCATTCTCTCTTTTAATTGTTTCAAGATCCGTCCAGTACTGTTCTAAAACAATAGACATATCTTTTGCTAATGCTAACACATAATTTTTTGTTTTTAAAGATTTTTGTACAAATCTTCTAGCTGTGATTTTTTTTATATGAACAAGCACTCTACGATTATAATAATAAAATCCATTTGACTTTTTTAGTAAGAAATCAGACATAAAATAAAACTTTATATGTAAAAATGTATTAAACTTTTCTTTTATTTTTGCCAAGCTATTATCATTTATTTTCAAAAAATCTTTAAAAATCAAGGAGTTATGAATATAGAAATGCTAAGATTATGGCGGAGAGGAAGGGATTCGAACCCTCGAAACGGTCACCCGTTTACTCCCTTAGCAGGGGAGCGCCTTCGACCACTCGGCCACCTCTCCGCTGTCTGTGCTATAGGATTTTTTTGAAGAGATCAAGTCTTGCAACATAGAAACTGTAAAATATTTAAAAATAAAAATCAGCTCGTATTTTATTAACTGAAATAAAGCCTGTTCCACTTTTAAAATTCAGCTATGATCTTAAAAAAAATATAACAAATTTCCATCAAATTAAATGAATCGTCTTAAATTAGAAAAATAATATCATCATTAAACCTATAAGGTTGAAATTTAAAAAAATATTTTAACTAAAATTCATAGACTAATCTTTGTTTTACTCATTGTTTATTTTGTTCATTAAAAAATATGTTTGACCCTTTTAAATAAACCATTAATATTAATTTCTCAATTTTTTATCAATCTAAAAAAAAACTTCTTAAAGCCTATTGCTGAATTATCCAGCTCAGCATATCAATGCTAATGAGTTGAAAAATTAAAATTAAAATAGGTTTGATATAGAATATATGTTTCATCTGATTTATGCAGTTTTTAAGGATTTAATCCACTCTCTTGCAGCTTTTTGAGCAATTGCAATTTCCTCACTATTCATTTCCCTTGAAAGTTCTGCCCGATATTCTTTTGCACGTTCATATCCAAACATGCTTGCAAGATTAAAACATTTATGAGCTTCTATATAATTCAAAAGAACGTCATCAACGCCTGTAGAATAACATAATCCCATATTAAACAGTTTCCTACCATCTAATTGGCTGTGATCTTCTTCTATCTGTCTGACCTGTTTTTTTAAGCCCATTATACTCTCCCTGATTTAAGAACTTAAGTATTAAACGAATAAACTTATATTTTACAAAAAATACTTCTATAAAGTTAAAGAAAGAAAATAAAAAAATAATTAAATTAAATTTAATTTTGTATTTATTATTACTAACCTAATTAATCATTTTTTAATATTAACTATTTTTAAACTTTAATTATACTTAAGTTAAGAAAGAATTTGAGGATAAAAACATAAATTCGATCTCTTTTTTAACCTCTGAAATATACAAATCCTAAATTATGACCAATATTTAAGAATACAGCTCTTTACCAGCTAGCTTAAACAGATTAAAATAGAGTTACGTTAAACAGACTGAAATGAGGCTATACCAGACAGATCATGATTGTAAGAGTTCTAAACTATTTTCTTTCATCAGGCTATGGATTAATTATTAGCCTGCTAGCTGTTTTTTACTGCTCACCCGTTATTGCACACGCAACCGATAACAAACACCATAAGCGTGTTCCAGATTCACAAACTGAATTGACCTTAAGCTTCGCTCCTATTGTAAAAAAAACTATTCCTGCCGTTGTCAATATTTATTCAAAAAAAATACATTATACAAAAAAATCTCCTCTTTTTAATGACCCAATCTTTAGAGATTTTTTTGATGCTTTTAATTTTAACTTTAATGAGCAAAGAATACAAAGCTCATTAGGTTCAGGTGTTATCGTACAACCAAACGGATTTATTATTACAAACCATCATATTGTAGAAAATACCAAAAAATTAATTATTGCACTTAATGATGGACGTGAATTTAATGCAAAAATCATCAGTGTTGACCCATCAACAGATTTAGCTGTCTTGAAAATCGATATTGATAGCCCGCTACCTTTTTTACATCTACAGAAATCTACAGAAAATTTAGAAGTCGGTGATATTGTCCTCGCAATAGGGAATCCTTATGGCGTTGGACAAACAGTAACTCAAGGGATTATCTCAGCTCTTGGAAGATCTGTTTCCAATCTTTCTGATTCGTCTTTCTTTATTCAAACCGATGCAGCAATTAATCCTGGAAATTCAGGAGGAGCGCTTATAGACTTAAAAGGAAAATTAATCGGTATAAATACAGCTATTTTTTCTCGCTCGCAGGGATCAAATGGAATTGGATTTGCCATTCCTGCTGATATGGTAAGACAAGTACTTAATTCCTCATTAACAAGCGGAAAAGTAATCAAACCCTGGTTTGGCGTTAAAGTCACACCCTTATCCTATCACCAGGCTATTTCTTTAAAACTCAATGAACCAAAAGGTGTGATTGTTCATGATATTCATCCTTTTTCTGCATCTGCCAAGTCAAACCTAAAAATAGGGGATATTATTGTAAAAATAAATAATCATATCATTGATAGTCAAAAAGCAATTGATTATTATTTTTCAACTAATAAACTGGGAGATCGTGTTAAAGTAATCGCTCTAAGAAATAAACAACCGATCAATCTGGTGGTTCAAGCACAAGCAATGCCAAAACAACCCTTGCCCGATATCCAAAACATTCAGGGTAAAACTATTTTCTCTGGTCTTAAAATCGCAAATTTATCGCCTGCATTTGCAAAATCAATTGGCATAAATGTTTTTCAAACAGGCATTATTATTTTAAATGTGAAACCAGGGAGTTTTGCTCACCTATCAGGGTTTCGTCCTGGAGATCTGCTCCTAAAACTTAATAATGTCTCATTGAAAAAAACGAGTGAAATAAAAGAATTCATTTTAAAAGAAGAAACCCAGCGTTCTGTCTCTATTAGCATTAAAAGAAATGGAAAAACAATCACATCAACGCTATGTTATAAACTGTGTAGCGAATGAAAAATTTATTTCAATCCCAAGATAAGAATCAATCTCATCACCCTTTGGCAGAACGCTTAAGACCAGATTGCTATCATGATATTATCGGGCAAACTCATTTATTAAAGCCAAGCGGCCCTATTGGGAGAATGCACCATAGCAAACATATTATGTCACTTATTTTATGGGGTCCTCCTGGCAGTGGAAAAACAACAATTGCACGATCACTAGCAAATTCATCTAAAATGCGTTTTATCAATATATCAGCGATTCATTCCAGCATAGCAGAATTAAAAAAGATATTTCAAACCGCAGAAAAAGATCTGTCATTTGATCAAAAAACGATCTTGTTTGTCGATGAAATTCATCGATTTAATCGAACGCAACAAGATGCATTTCTTCCCTATGTTGAAACAGGAAAAATTACGCTTATTGGGGCAACAACTGAGAACCCTTCTTTTGAAATCAATTCAGCACTTTTATCTAGAATGCAAGTTTTTCAGCTTTATGCACTTTCAAAAGAAGAACTTGAGAAACTAATTGATAAAGCAGAGCGCTATACTCAAAAAAAGCTTCCTTTGGATCGTCAAGCAAAATCTTTATTAATTGATCTGGCAAATGGAGATGGGAGATATCTTCTAAATCTTATAGAATCCATTCTGACACAGATCAAAGTAGAAACTCCCCTCTCAATTGATAAACTTAAAGCTTTTTTACAAAAAAGAGCGCCTCAATATGATAAAAATAGAGATGGTCATTATCATTTTATTTCAGCGTTACACAAATCTATCAGGGGATCAGATCCAGATGCGGCACTTTACTGGTTTTCGAGAATGCTCATTGCTGGGGAAGATCCTCTTTATCTGGCAAGAAGATTAATTCGTATTGCAAGTGAAGATATAGGACTTGCAGATTCTTCTGCTTTATTACTAACACACTCAGCCAAGCAGACATATCAGTTTTTAGGCTCTCCAGAAGGAGAGCTTGCTCTTGCACATGCTGTCATCTATCTTGCAACAGCACCAAAATCAAATGCTGCCTATTCTGCTTTTAAACAAGCATTAAAAACAGCTCAAGAAACAAGTGATCAACTGCCACCAAAACACATTATAAATGCTTCAACCAAGTTGATGGAAACATTTGGTTATGGAAAAGGATATCGATATGATCATGATGAAGATGCAAGCTTTTCAGGACAAAATTATTTCCCAGAAAAAATGAAAAGACATGTTTTTTACGATCCTAAAGGGAATGGAAAAGAAAATATTATCAAACAGCGCCTGGAAGCCTGGGAGAAAATCCGAAAACAAAGCAAGTCAAAATAAAAGATAACAATCCTTCTTCACTCATGCATAATCTGAATATTAAAACAAGAATATTTTATATGCTTTTTTAAAATTCCTAAAGTATGAATTTAAATTCCTTTTCCGCTTAAGTCTCATCAAGAGATAGTTTTTTACGCAATAATTGGTTGACAATACTAGGATTTGCCTTGCCTTGACTTGCTTTCATCACTTGCCCAACAACCCATCCTAAAGCTTTTGGCTTTGCTTTAATCTGAGCTATTTTATCAGGATTTTGTTTAATAATTTCATCAATAATCTGTTCTATTTGAGTAAAATCCGTAACCTGTTTTAATCCTTCTCTTTCAATAATAATATTAGGTGGCTCACCTGTTTTAAACATGATTTCAAAAACATCCTTTGCAATCCGTCCAGATATTGTGCCATCTTCAATACAATCTATCAAGCTTCCCAAATCTTTTGCAGATATGGGAGTTTCTATAATTGAAATACCTTCCTTGTTTAAAGCACCAAATAAGCTACCCGTTAACCAGTTCGCTGCTTTTTTAGCATTCCGATTACTTGCCAATACTTCATAAAAATCAGCAATTTCTTTTTCAGAAGAAAGAATTTCTGCATCATAAGAAGAAAGCTGATATTCTGTTATAAATCTCTTTTTCTTTTGGTCTGGAAGCTCCAGCATTCCTACCTTAATTTGATCAATATAATCTTGATTAATTAGAACTGGTGGCAAATCAGGATCTGGAAAATATCGATAATCATGCGCTTCTTCTTTTGATCTCATTGTCCGTGTTTCATTGCGTTTTGGATCATATAACCTGGTTTCTTGTTCAATTTTTCCATCATTTTCCAAAATTTCTATCTGTCTTTTTGATTCAAACTCTATGGCTTGTGCTATAAACTTCATTGAATTAACATTTTTAATCTCACATCGTGTACCTAAATCCTCACCAACACGCCTGACTGAGATATTAACATCAGCACGCATAGACCCTTCTTCCATATTTCCGTCACATGTCTCTAAATATCTTAACAATGCCCGTAATTTCTTGAGAAAAGCAACCGCTTGATCTGCAGAACGTAACTCAGGCTTTGTGACAATCTCCATTAATGCAACACCAGAGCGATTCAAATCAATATAAGACATATCTGGTGAAAAATCATGAATGGATTTCCCAGCATCCTGTTCTAAATGTAACCGTTCAATTCCAATTTCAATTTCTTCACCCTTTTGCATATCAATCTTGATAAATCCCTCTCCTATAATTGGGTGGTAGAACTGAGAAATTTGATACCCTTGAGGCAAATCAGGATAAAAATAATTCTTGCGATCAAATCTAGAATATGTATTAATTTTTGCGTTCAGACCAAGACCTGTTAAAATTGCCTGTTTCAAACAAGCCTCATTTAAAACAGGCAACATGCCTGGAAACCCCGAATCAACAAAACTAACCTGTGAATTTGGCTCTGCCCCATATGCCGTTGCAGCACCTGAAAAAAGCTTGGAATGAGATAAAATCTGCGCATGAACCTCCATGCCGATAACAATTTCCCAATCGCCCATCTTACCTGAAACAAGATTGTTTGTCATGATGATTTGCTCCACCAGTTTTGAGGTCTTTGTTTAAAACCAGCTGATTTTTCCAAAGCATTTGCAACACTAAAAAGTGTTTCTTCATCTAAAGCACGACCAATCAATTGTAATCCTAAAGGCAATCCTTTTTGATCTAAACCTGCAGGAACAGAAACAGCCGGCAATCCAACAATATTAGCGGTCACTGTAAAAATATCATTTAAATACATTTCCACAGGATTGTCAGACTTAGAGCCTAAGGGAAACGCTGAAGACGGCGTTGTTGGTGTTAAAATAATATCACATTTTTGATAGGCTTCATCAAAATCCATGGCAATCCGCCTTCTAACCTTTAATGCTTTTTTATAATATGCATCATAATACCCTGCAGAAAGGACATATGTACCAATCATAATACGACGTTTAACTTCATCGCCAAACCCCTCACTTCTAGTTTTCTGATATGTTGTTTTTAAGTCTTCTGCATTTGAACGAAATCCATATCGCATTCCATCATATCTTGCCAGGTTTGAAGACGCTTCAGCAGGTGCTATAATATAATAGGCAGGCAATGCATATTTTGTATTGGGAAGACTGATTTCTACAATCTCACAACCCGCATTTTTTAACCATTCTTTTCCCTGCTCAAACAGGGAAAGCATCTCATCTGGCATGTTTGCCGTAAAATATTCCTTTGGAATACCAATCCGTAACCCTTTTGGGGAACGCTCAATTGCTTTTTCAAGATCTGGCATTTCCTGATTGATTGAAGTTGAATCTTTTGGATCATACCCTCCCATCACAGAAAGCATTAATGCCGCATCACGGACAGTTCTGGTAATAGGACCTGCTTGATCCAAAGAGGATGCAAAAGCAATAATTCCCCATCTGGAACATCTGCCATAGGTTGGTTTAAACCCAACATTTCCTGTCAAGGCTGCGGGCTGTCTGATAGAACCTCCTGTATCTGTTCCAGTTGCTGCAACACATAAATGTGCACTTACCGCAGCAGATGAACCACCAGAGCTACCACCTGGCGTTAAATCCTGATCACTATTCATTGCTTTCCATGGATTAATAACAGAGCCATAATAGCTTGTTTCATTAGAGGATCCCATTGCAAACTCATCCATATTCAGCTTGCCTAAATGCACAGCCCCTTCTGACCAAAGATTTCCTGTAACGGTTGATTCATAAGGTGCAATAAAAGAATCAAGAATATGACTACCAGCACTTGTTTTAACACCTTTTACACAAAATAAATCCTTAATTCCTAAGGGAATTCCCTCTAACTTTCCTGGGTTTCCTGTTTGATATTTAAGATCAGAAGTTTGGGCTTGCTGCACGGCCTGATCTTGTAAAACCTCAATATAACAATTCAATTGAGATGCTTGATCAATTGCATCAAGATACGCTTTTGTAAGCTCGGTCGATGAAAAACTACGCTTTTTCATTCCATTAATCGCTTCAGATATGTTTAATTCTGTTAATTTTTTACTCATTCAATTATCCTGGGTACCACAAAATAATGTTCATCTGTTTCAGGTGCATTTTTAACGATCTCATCTGCATATTTACCATCATTGACCTGATCTTTACGCAAAGGTGCTGTAATATCAAGCGGAGACGTCATTGGCTCCAAACCTTCTATATCAACCTCGTTGAGTTGTTCAACCCAATCCAATATGGCATTCAAACGCTCAATAAGAGGTTCACTCTGCCCTTCTTGAAACTCAAGACAAGATAAATCTGCAATCCGCTTTATAACAGTTTGATCAATTTTCAATGAAATCTCCCTTAAGGGTTAATACTTTATGATCTCGAGCTTTATAAAGATCATTTTATTTTTCAAATTGTCATAACAGGCTTATGCATAAGCTGCAAGATGAATTCTCCGCTTTTTCCTGTCATGCATCGATCATTTTCTTTGCTCTTTTTTAAGAAAATATTTAAAATAGATCAAATTTGTTAAAACGATTTTATTCACTCTGACAATCCCCTTATAATATAAAAACAAATCATTTAGTATATCACAGACAAAATAATCTTACTGGGTTAGATGTTTTTCTGATTATTTTGAAAATCTGGATTAGATTTTTTCTTGCTAAAACAGAAATACAAATATTCAGTATTTATTCTGCAATATTCATAAATTTTTACTCTATAAATAAATATCCAACAGATTAATTGAGGATAGAGTATAGCTCATGATATTTTTTTGCTTTAATAGGGCTTGTAAAATGGACTCCTTTTGAGATTCATTCTTAAAATAAATATATTGATCCTCCTCAATTTTTTTTATATTGAGATGATCATCATTAATCTGTTCGTCTTTATGAAGGATTATTTTTCCAATAAAGGGTAGGTTTTGTTTGTGCTTTTGAAACGATAAGGCTTTACTAATTAATCTTCCTTTTTGTATAAAAACGATTTTATCAGCAATTCCTTCAACTTCTTCCCATTGATGCGTTGTAAAAAATATCGTTCCAGAATAACGATCAATCATTCTCCATAAGGATTTGCGTAAAATAGGATCAAGCCCATCACTAGGTTCGTCCAAAACGAGTAATTTTGGTTTGCTAAAAAAAGCTGAATATAGTCCAACACGTTTTTTTTCACCTTTTGAAAATAGTTTAAACTGTTTATCTAGAAGATTAACAAGATCAAGCTTTTCAATAAGATCGCGATCCTGCTCTGCTCGATAGATTTTTGAAAAAGAAGAAAGAAAATCTCTTTTACTTTTAAAAGCGGTAAAGTCGCAAATTGATCAAATCCAAAAACAATATCTTTTTTTTCCAGCGTATCCAGAAAACAGATATCACCTTCATAAGCAATCACTTTTGCCATCAACATATCATGAGAGGTATCTCCAATCATAATTGTTTTTCCTTATCACTTCCAAGAATGCTTATAATTTCTTCAGCCATAAATGGATGCGGTTTGGATGAACCATCATCTGAACAAACACAAATTTCAAAGATATCTAAAAGATGATGGGATGCCAATAAGCTTTCCATTCCTTTTCTTGATTTTCCTGTTGCAATGGCAAGATATGAATCTGTTTTTCTGATATTGTTTAAAATATCTAAAATTCCATCATATAATAGAGCATATTGATGTTGATCGCATGCTTTTATAAATTTTTGTTTATATTGCTTGTATAATTGTATTAATTACTCCTGTTTTATATCTGAAGGCGCAAATACTTGCTCAAGAGATAGCCCGACCACCTCCACCTATCGCGTTTGATCATATTCTGGAATAGGAAGCGCCATGCTAGAAAAGCTTTCCTGAATCAAATGATGAAAATCCATCTTGTATCCGCAAGCGTTCCGTCTAAATCAAAAATAAATGTATAAAAAGACATAATTCAGATCTTTACCCCTCTCATTTTCTTTATGAAAATCCACACAAATCAAAATTAAATTCTCGACAGGTTTTATGCATATGTTCAGGTAAAGGAGCTCGAATACGAATTGCTTTTCCTTTTTCTCCCTTAAATTCTATCTGATACGCATGCAAATGCAGAACCTGTTCTGTCTTATCTGTTTTTATGCCATATTTATAATCTCCTAAAATAGGTGTTCCCAACACGTTCATATGTAAACGAAGCTGATGTGTTCTACCCGTAACAGGAAAAAGAGCTAACAAGGCTGATTTCTGACCTAATTTATCGATCACTTCATAATATGTTTTTGAATAACGAGCATTCTTTTCTTCTTTATCAACAAATGTCATTATTTCATGATCAAAGGCATTTGCCCGTTTTTTCATAAAGCCAGTAATTTCTCCCTTTCCAGGCTTTGGAACTCCTTTTGTAATCGCAAGATAGGTTTTATGAATTAATCGTTGTTTAAAAAGAGTTGAAATATAATTTGCACTTTTTTGTGTTTTTGCCAAAATCAAAATACCAGAAGTATCCTTGTCCAAGCGATGAACAAGACAGGGGGCAAAACTTGTTTTTTTACGAGATAAAGCAAATCGTAACCGATCAATATGTTGATGTGTTTTAGTTCCCCCCTGAACAGCAAGACCTGATGGCTTGTTTAAAGCAATGATAAACTCATCTTCATAAATAACCAAAGAACGTATTAGCAATTCATCTTCTGAAGAAAGCGTTTGTTTTTTGGATTTAGGTTCTATTTTAAAAAAAGGTAATTTGATATTTTGTCCACGCATTAATTGTGTCGAAGCACTCGCACGCTTACCATCAACCCTAATTTGCCCCTTACGAAGTGCTTTTTCAATAAAACTATGTGGTAAACCTGGATAATGACGCTTAAACCAGCGAGAAAGTCTACACTGATCATCTTCATCAGAGATGGTTACAAACCTAAAATAATGTGATTTATGTTCCATCATGTCAAAAAGGCTTTAATCAGCCACATGCCTAAAAAAGCAGAAAATAAAGACAGCCCAACAGAAGAA
The DNA here is from genome assembly GCA_965183855.1 of Maricaulaceae bacterium. Taxonomy (GTDB): domain Bacteria; phylum Pseudomonadota; class Alphaproteobacteria; order Caulobacterales; family Maricaulaceae; genus CBCYMI01. The sequence continues at coordinate 31,154 of CBCYMI010000041.1, forward strand.
AAACAGTATAAAAAACTCTCTAACCATGCTCTTCGTTCTATAAACGCCAAATTCTCTAATGAAAATGCAGAAAAGGTTGTAAACGCACCTAAAAAGCCAATGCTTAAAAAAATATATAAATAACTGGTTTTTTGTTGTATGAGCTGATAGAATATTCCTGCAAAGAAACTACCTGTAATATTAACATAGAAGCTCATAAACTGAACTCCAGAACCGTAATATTTATCAAGTGCTAAAAAGACTCCATAACGTGATAAGGCACCCAATGCGCCGCCAATTGCAATTAATAATAAATAATTCATGATATGTAATATGAAATAGAAATCATAGCTAACCAGCCTTCCTTCTTAAAGCTTGGGTTTTCAATATTAATGACCATATTCATAAGCTCAATCTATCTTAAGCCTTTTTTACGCTTTTAGGCAATCTCTGTTTTTTAGACAAGTCTCAATCATGGAGACAAAAACCTACCTGCACATGCTAAACGATTTCATAATCTGGTTTTTGATATAAATACACAATCATAAAGACACACCAGACTATGGCTGATTTTGCTCTTCTGGCTGATTATTTTCTTCTTCCAACCGCTTTTTATCTTCTGCACCTTTTGCTTTTGGATCTCTATCAACAAGTTCTATCACAGCCTTTTCAGCATTATTACCATAAAAATATCCAGCTTTTAAAACACGCGTATATCCACCATTTCTGTCTTTATACCGCTCGGCAATCGTATCAAATAGTTTTTTAACCATGCTTTCATTCCGTATTCTAGCCATAGCACGGCGCCTTGATGCAAGATCTCCTTTTTTAGCAAGCGTAATTAATCTCTCAACATGAGGAGACAGAGTTTTTGCCTTTGGCAGAGTTGTGATAATTTGTTCATGCCGAATAAGATCCGCAGACATATTCGCAAGCATAGCCTTTCTATGTTCACTTTCGCGATTAAGCTTTCTGTGATGTTTTCCGTGACGCATAATGCCTCCAATAACACGCTAAAAGTCAAAAAAAGTATTATTTTTGATCTTCATATTTTTTGATTAATTCCTCGATATTCTCAGGAGGCCAATTAACAACCTCCATTCCTAAATGTAATCCCATTGCAGCCAATACTTCCTTAATCTCATTTAGAGACTTACGACCAAAATTCGGCGTTCTTAACATTTCTGCTTCTGTTTTCTGTATCAAATCACCAATATAAACAATATTATCATTTTTTAAACAATTCGCAGAACGAACAGATAATTCTTCTTCATCGATCTTTCTTAATAATGCAGGATTAAAATCCAATTCAGAAAGAGAATCTTCTTCTTTTTCCTGTTGAGGCTCTTCAAAATTAATTAAGATTTGCATTTGATCTTGAATAATTCTAGCAGCATAAGCAACAGCATCTTCAGGTCGAACAGAACCATTTGTCTCTATATCTAAGATTAATTTATCATAATCTAAAACCTGACCTTCACGTGTGTTTTCCACATGATAGGATACCCTTTTAACTGGAGAGAAAAAAGCATCAATTGCAATCTGACCAATAGGAGTATCTTCTCTTCGATGCTTGTCTGCAACAACATATCCCTTACCAAGATTAACTGTTAATTCCATCCTGAAATCTGCCTTCTCACTCAATGTACAAATGACATGATCTTTATTGATAATTTCAATGCCTGAAGGTAATTCTATATCTCCAGCTTTCACCTCTCCAGGTCCCTTTGCATGCAATACTAAATATTTTGGTCCTTCTTCTTCCATGCGGATTGCAAGATCTTTGATATTTAAAACAATATCCGTTACGTCTTGCTGCACGCCATCTATTGATGAAAACTCATGCAATGTGCTATCTATTTTAATTGCTGTTACAGCCGCTCCCTGAAGAGAGGATAGAAGAACGCGCCTTAACGCATTCCCCAAAGTCATACCATACCCTCTTTCCAATGGTTCCGCTATAATCTTCGCTTGTCTTATTGAATCATCACCTGCCTCTATTACAGGCTTTGATGGTCTAATTAATTCTTGCCAGTTTTTCTCAATCACGCGCTTTCCTCTCACACGTATATTAATCAATTCATAGAATATTCGATATGTTCTTTAAAATTAAAACATATCTCAAGGTTAAACACGGCGCCGTTTTGGCGGTCTACAACCATTATGCGGAATGGGTGTTATATCACGTATAACAGTGATAACCAAATCAAGACCATGCAATGCTCTTAGAGCCGATTCTCGACCAGAACCTGGTCCAGAAACATTAACCTCAAGTGTTTTTATTCCATGCTCCATCGCTTTTTTACCTGCATCTTCACCTGCCAATTGTGCAGCATATGGTGTAGAACGTCTGGATCCTTTAAATCCAACCGTACCTGCAGATGACCATGAAATTACATTCCCCTGAGAATCTGTAATAGTAATGATTGTGTTATTAAATGTTGATGTAATATACGCAATTCCAGAGATAATATTTTTCTTATCTCTTTTTCGTACTCTTGTTACCGTTTCTTTTGCCATAAAACTGCCTTTACAATCTCAATCTTAATGATCAATCTCTTTATTTCTTCTTACCTGCAATTGGCTTTGCAGGGCCTTTACGAGTACGCGCATTCGTATGCGTACGCTGTCCTCTTACAGGGAGCCCACGCCGATGCCTTAATCCCCTGTAACTGCCTAAATCTTTCAAACGCTTGATATTTACAGAAATAATCGTACGAAGCTTGCCTTCCACAGGAATTTCTTCCGATTCAGATGCTGCATCAATGACTTCTCTCAGCTTTACCTGCTCTCCATCTGTTAGACTATCTACAAATACTTCAGGTGATAAACCTGCACGCTCACAGATAACCAAAGCTTTTGCAGAACCTATACCATAAATTGAGCACAAGGCATATCTTAATCTCTTTTTAGACGGTATAATAACACCAGCTATGCGCACAAACATCTCCTTTATTTTAACAATTTATAAAACCTGTCTTTCATACTCTATTAAACCTGACAGGTCTGAATGTATATCCTATCTCTCATTTGTTTTGAGCAATTTCCAAAAAATATAAATCCATTCTCTAACTTGACAATCAAACCTTGTTTGATATTCTTTCTTTTCCATAAGGTCAACCAGTTAATAGAAAAGAATGTGTTCTTTTCCTATAAGGTTAGCACTTCCTGACTTTCATCGCATTGTCTAAAGCCAAAACTTCTGCAATCTTTAATGAAACAGTATCAATATCTAACATACCATCAATCACAGATAATTTATTTTGCTCTTGATAATGTTCCAGCAAAGGTCTTGTTTGATCTTCATAATTGGATAATCTTACTTTAAATGCTTCTGGATTATCGTCAGATCTTTGTTCTTCCTGATAGCGCTTTTGGATTCGTTTTATTAAAACCTCATTATCAACACTTAAATAAATGACCTCATCAATTTTCTGATGATACAACATTAAAATTCTATCTAGGGCTTCAGCCTGGCTTAATGTTCTTGGAAATCCATCAAAAATATAATCTTTAGTTGAGCCAAACGCTTTAATTTTTTTTTCTATCAATTCCGTTACAATCTCATCAGAAACTAATCCACCATTTTTGAGAATTGAAAGGATTTTTTTAGCCAAATCAGTATCTGATTTGGAAATTGAACGTAAAATATCACCTGTAGATAATTGTATAAACCCATATTCTGAAGTTAAAATTCTAGCCTGCGTTCCTTTACCCGCAGCAGGCGCACCAAATAATACAATATTCATTTCCTACGTCCTCTTAAACGTGATTTTTTAATCAATCCGTCATATTGATGGGCAACCAAATGAGACTGTATTTGTGAGACTGTATCTATTGTAACTGATACGACAATTAATAAGGAAGTTCCTCCAATATAAAAAGGCACTTTATAATAGGCAATCAAAACTTCTGGCAATAAACTAACAAAAGCCAGATAAAGGGCGCCAATAAATGTCAGGCGATATAATACATAGCTTAAATATTCCGCTGTTCTAGCTCCAGGTCTGATACCAGGTAGAAACCCACCATAATTCTTAAGATTTTCAGCTGTTTCTTCAGGATTAAACACAATGGGGGCATAAAAATAACTAAAAAAGATTACACCAATCGCATACACAGAAATAAATAAAGGTTGTCCTCTACCTAAAAGCGCAACGATTTGCTGAAACCATTCAGGGCTTGATTGTGCAGAAAATCCAGCAATCGTTGCTGGAAGCAGCAATAAGGAAGAGGCAAAAATTGGGGGAATAACACCAGGAATATTAATTTTCATTGGTAAAAAAGAAGTCTCACCCCCATAAATGCGATTTCCAACCTGCCTTTTAGGATATTGTACCAATAATCTTCTTTGTGAGCGCTCAACAAAACAAATCAATAAAATGACCCCAATAGAGACTGAGATAATCATTAAAATCGCAAAAAGAGACAAACTTCCAGAACGTCCAAGACTTAAAGTCTGAAGAATAGCTCTTGGAAGTTCGGCAACAATACCAGCAAAAATAATCAGAGAAACTCCATTCCCAACCCCTCTATCTGTAATCTGCTCACCTAACCACATCAAAAATAGCGTTCCACCAATCAACGTAATCGTAACGGATAGTCTAAAAAAGATACCAGGATCAATAACAACATTTGCTGATTCTAACCCAACAGAGATACCATATCCCTGAACTGCTGCAATCATAACCGTTAAATAACGTGTATATTGATTAAGCTTTGTTCTTCCTGACTCGCCTTCTTTTTTGAGCTGCTGCAACGCAGGAGAACCAACAATAACAAGCTGCATGATAATAGAAGCAGAAATATAAGGCATCACATTTAAGGCAAAAATAGCCATCCGCTCAACAGCCCCTCCAGCGAACATGTTGAACATACCCAATATTCCATGTTGAGCAGAGTCAAAAGCTGACCTGAAAGCTCCAAGGTCAACCCCTGGTAAAGGAATATATGTTCCCAATCGATATGCAATCAATGCACCAAGCGTAAACAGAATGCGCTTTTGCAGTTCCTTTGCTTTTGCAAAGCTGCCCATATTCATGTTCGCAGCCATCTGCTCTGCAGTTGAAGCCATTTTCAATTCCTAAATCTTTGTTTATTTATCAATTTAAACTTTAAATAAATCTCATCTGTTACTTATTCTGAAAGAATCATAAAACCTGTTTATTTTCCTTTATGAAAGCTTGTTATAAATTCCAATCCTTCAAAATCTCTACAGAAAAAAGGCTTCTATAATATTTCCTGAACTAGCTTACTTCATTTTTTAGCATCCATTATTATACAGAAAACACTGTTTAGGAATCCTGAGCCTCAATAATAAGTTTTCCACCCAATTTTTCGATAGCATTTACCACAGATTTTGATGCTCGTTTTACTTTTATCTCTATTTTTGTTTTCAGTTCACCATTCCCCAACAAGCTTATACCATCAAACGAACGACGAACAAGACCTGAATCAATCAAAACATTCTGAGTGATTATTTTTTCTGCATCAATTTTTTTCTGATCAATTGCTGTTTGCAATCTATCCAGGTTTAAAACTGCATAACGTGATTTAAAAGGAGAATTAAATCCTCTTTTAGGCAACCGCCTGTAAATTGGCATCTGCCCCCCTTCAAATCCTTTAATTGCAACTCCTGAGCGAGATTTCTGTCCCTTTTGACCTCTCCCTGCAGTTTTACCTTTACCAGAACCATGACCTCTTCCAACACGAATTCGTTTTTTTCTGGCATTCTCATTATCTTTTAGCTCGCCTAAATGCATTAGCTTTACTCCTTAAATAGCAGAAAGAATTATGATTCTACAATTTCAACAATATGCGAAATCTTACGAATCATTCCACGTGTCTCTGGTGTATCCTTAAGGGTACGAACACGTCCAATGCGACCAAGACCTAATCCTTTTAGTGTCTCTTTTTGATCCTTTGGTCTTCGAATAGCACCTCTGACCTGCTTTACTTTAATTTCTGACATTCTATCAAACCTTTAATATTCTTTCTATACAAAACAGTTTCTCTGTTTATCACTAATTATTTGCGCTTTGATCAACAGAACTTTTACGTCTTGATACAATTTCACTAATCCGTTTACCACGCATGCTGGCAATCAGTCTTGGACTCTTTTGTTTTTTTAATGCCTCAAATGTAGCCCGAACCAGATTATATGCATTTGGAGCCCCTAAAGACTTACCTGTTACATCCTGAACACCCAGACTTTCTAAAACAGCACGAACAGGACCTCCTGCAATCACGCCTGTTCCAGGAGGCGCCGCACGCAATAAAACTGTACTTGCACCCCATTTACCAAGACTATCATGATGCAGGGTCCTACCTTCTCTTAACGGCACTCTAATCATATTCTTTTTAGCCTTATCCTTTGCTTTTTTCATGGCATCCCCTACTTCTCTTGCCTTACCATGTTCAAAACCAACTTGTCCTTTCTGGTCTCCAGTAACAACCAGAGCAGAAAAACTAAACCGTCTTCCTCCTTTTACAACACTCGCCACACGATTAATATGAACAAGTCTTTCCTGAATATCATCATTACGGCCTGTATGACCTTCTTGCTTGCGTGCCATTTTTTCTCCTAAAATTCCAAACCGTTTTGACGTGCTGATTCTGCCAATAATTTTATATTGCCATGATAAAGATAAGCGCCTCGATCAAAGACAATTTGCTTGGCTCCCGCCTTTATACCACGTTCTGCGATTTTCTTACCAATAATTTGTGCAGGAGACTCCGTGTTCTTCTTATCCTGGAGACATTTTTTGATTTCACTTTCCAATGTCGAAGCCATTGCTATTGTATGCCCTTTATGATCGTCTATGATCTGAGCATAAATATTCTTCGAAGACCGAAAAACAGACAAGCGCATACGACCTGGTCTAATACGCTTTGAAATCGTGCTTCTAACACGGTGCATTCTGCGTTTAAATCTATCTTTAGTATTAATCATAATCTATTTTTTCTTACCTTCTTTGAGTAAAATAACCTCATCAATATAACGAATCCCTTTCCCTTTATAAGGCTCTGGTCTTCTATATTGACGAATTTCCGCTGCAGTCTGACCAACTTTTTGTTTATCTATGCCAGATATTTTTATCTCTGTCGGCTTTGTTGTCTCCAATTTAATCCCTTCTGGTGGGCTATAAAGGATATCATGACTATATCCTAATTGTAGATTTACAGCACTTCCTTTCATCTGAGCCCGATAACCAACTCCTACAAGCTGAAGCGTTTTTTCATATCCTTTCGTTGTTCCTTCGATCATATTGGCAATTAGAGTTCTTGACATTCCCCACATTGCATACGCCTTTTTTGATTCCAGACCAGGAATTAAAATACAATTTCCATTTTCTATTTTTGTTTTCACTTCTCTTGGCAGTTTAACAGAAAGTGCACCCTTAGGTCCGTTAACACAAACCATGCCATTTTTTTGCTCTATTGTTACCCCTGAAGGAATTTCGATAGGTTTTTTACCAATTCTAGACATCATTCTTGTCCTTAACTAATCTGACACAATACTTCACCACCCACATTGTTTTTTCTTGCAACAGCATCTGACATAACGCCTTTTGATGTGGATAATATGGAAATACCCAGTCCATTTCTAACATGAGGAAGATTCTTTACAGACTTATAAACACGTCTTCCCGGTTTTGAAATCCGTTTTATATTTGAAATAACAGACTCACCATTATAATATTTTAAATTAATCTCAAAAGCACTAAAACTATCTTCCTGTACTTCTATATAACTCTTGACGAAACCTTCTTCAACCAAAACATCCAAAACATGTTTGCGCAGCTTTGATGCAGGTGTCATTACTGTTTTATGACCACGAAGTAACGAATTTCTTATACGAGTTAACATATCTCCTAAAGGATCTGAAATAGCCATGTATTTCTCCTTCTACCAACTTGATTTAACAACACCAGGAATAACACCTGCAAGTGCATATTCACGCAATGCTATTCTAGACATTTTATACATACGATCATACCCACGTGGACGACCTGTCACTAAACACCGATTTCTATATCGTGTTGGAGCTGAATTTCTTGGAAGTTCAGAAAGCTTTCTCTGAGCATCCATCCTTTCTTCAAAAGGCTTTTCTTTGTCTCTTGCAATTGCTTTAAGCTTAAGACGCCTTTGCATATATCTTTTTGCAAGTCTTTCACGTTTTAAGTTTCGCATTATTGCACTTTTTTTTGCCATTTACCTTTGCCTCCATAATACGGGGTAATTTTCGCTTTCATTACATGTTAATTTATAAACGGGAAGTCAAATTCAGCCAATAAGACCTTTGCTTCTTTATCTGTTTTTGCAGAAGTCTGTACGACAATATTCATTCCTCTAACCTTATCAACAGTATCATAATTGATTTCAGGAAAAATAATATGCTCTTTAATTCCTAAAGCATAATTACCAAATCCATCAAAACTTTTTGATTTTAAACCTCTAAAATCTTTTGCTCTTGGCAAAGCAATATTCATTAATCGATCAAGAAACTCATACATACGATTGCCTCTTAAGGTTACTTTTGCACCAATGGGCATGCCTTCCCTTAGTTTAAACCCAGCAAGCGATTTCTTGGCTCTCGTTGCAATTGGTTTTTGTCCCGTAATCAATGCCAAATCTTCTAAAATTCCTGGTAATTTTTTGGAATCCTGAACAAGTTCTCCTGCACCAATACTAACAATAACTTTTTCAATTCCAGGAATTTGCATAACATTTTTATACTTAAATTCTTTTTGAAGCTTTTGACGTATACTCGCTTCATAACGCGTTTTAAGTCTTGGTTGATATGTTTTTTCTTCAGACATCTATCACCTCGCCTGACTGTTTTGAAAAACGAACCTTACGCCCATCTTCCAATCTTTTAAACCCAACGCGCACAGGCTTTCCTGTCTTTGGATCCTTATGCGCGACATTTGAAATTGCGATAGGAGATTCAAAGCTAATAATACCACCTTCTGGAGAAGACTGACTTGGCTTTTGATGTTTTTTTACAAGATTAGCGCCTTGCACCAACACTTTTTGGTCTTTTAATAAAACCTTCTGCACTTCACCTTCCATACCTTTATCACGTCCCGCAATAATGATAACCTGGTCTCCTTTTTTTATCTTTGCCGCCATTATAATGTCTCCTTGGCACGTGAAGCTATTTTCATATGTTTCTTTGCTCTTAGCTCTCTTGGGACAGGTCCAAATACACGTGTTCCCAAAGGCTCATTCTGATTATTAACCAAAACGGCAGCAGCTTTATCAAACCTTACCACTGAACCATCCGCTCTTTTAATCAGTTTTTGTCTGACGATCACCGCTTTTCGAACATCTCCTTTTTTCACACGCCCCCCTGGAGATGCTGATTTTACAGAAACAATAATAACATCTCCAACATGAGCATACCTTCTTTTAGAGCCACCAATTACCTTAATGCATTGAAGCTTTTGTGCTCCTGAATTATCTGCTGCTTCTAATACTGACTGTACCTGTATCATAAAACTTCCTTCTACCCGAAATCTGTAAATCTCAAGTGTCTAATTTCCTAATGAATTCCCATTTTTTTAGTTTTGATTTGGGAGCACATTCTTGAAATACGATTTTCTCTCCTTGCTTACACTGATTTTGTTCATCATGCACATGGTATTTTTTTGATGTTCTAACCGTTTTTTTTAACAAAGGATGCAGAAATGTTCTTTTAGATTCAACAACTCTCGTTTTACTGTTTTTATCACTTAGCACAACACCTTGTAAAACACGCTTTGGCATTATTATTCTCCTTTATCAGTCTTTGCAAAATCTTTTGATTTCTGACTCAGAACTGTTTTCATTTGCGCAATATCTCGTCTGACAATTCGTATACGTGCTGTATTCTGCAATTGTCCCGTTGCCTGTTGGCACCTTAAATTAAACTGTTCTTTTTTTCTCTTGCTTATTTCTGTTTCCAGCTGACTTTCTGTCATCGTATGCAAATCATTTGCCTTCATCTGGTTATACTCCTTCAATTGCCCTATCTGCTATCAATCAAGATAACGGGTAACTATTTTACATTTTACGGGCAGTTTAGCAGCTCCTAACATTAAAGCTTCTCGGGCAATTGTTTCAGACACACCATCTATTTCAAACATAATGCGCCCTTTTTTTACTTTGGCCGCCCAATATTCAGGAGATCCTTTACCTTTACCCATTCTAACCTCTGTTGGTTTTTTACTAACTGGAGTATCTGGAAAAATACGAATCCAGACACGCCCCTGACGTTTCATTTGTCGCGTAATCGCACGCCTTGTCGCTTCGATCTGGCGAGATGTAATTCTTTCTGATTCCAGTGCTTTTAAAGCATAGGCACCAAAATTAAGCATAAAGCCACCCTTGGCCGTTCCATGTATCCGCCCTTTATGCATTTTTCTATATTTTGTTTTTTTCGGTTGTAACATTAAAAAACCTCAAAAGTTAAAAACTGAATTGCCAAGTTTAGCTAGCATTATGCGCTAAACTTTTTTCTTTGTTTTCTCCTTTATTTTGGAGATGTTTTTCCTGAGCATAAGGGTCATGTTCCATTATTTCACCTTTATAAATCCAAACTTTCACACCAATAATTCCCATTGCTGTTTTAGCTCTTGCAACACCATAATCAATATCAGCACGCAATGTATGTAAAGGAACGCTCCCTTCTTGATATTTTTCACTTCTTGCTATTTCAGCGCCTCCCAGACGTCCAGAAAGGATAATCTTACAGCCCTTTGCTCCCATCCGCATAGCAGATTGCAATGACCGTTTCATTGTTCTTCTAAAAGCAGCACGCCTTTCCAATTGCAAAGCAATACTTTCAGCAACAAGTTTTGCATCAGTTTCTGGCTTGCGTACTTCTACAATATTCAAAAAAACCTCACCATCAGAAACTTTTTCTGAAATCTGCTTACGAAGCTTTTCAATATCATTTCCTTTTTTTCCAATGACAATTCCTGGTCTTGCTGCATAAATTGTAATACGACAAATCTTGTGAGGACGCTCGATTATAACCCTTGATATACCAGCTTGTTTTAATTTTTCATTGATAAAATTTCTGATTTTTAGATCTTCATGTAAAAGATCACCACAACCTGACCTTTTCATAAACCAACGTGAATTCCAGGTGCGATTTATTCCAAGTCTAAAGCCAATTGGATTTGTTTTCTGACCCATTAGGCAGCCTCCTCATGTTCACGAACAATAATCGTTAGTTCGCTAAAATATTTAAGAATTTTCGCACCTCGACCTCTTGCGCGTGCCCGAAATCTTTTCATAACCATTTTTTTTCCTACATAAGCTTCTTTGACAACCAATGAATCAATATCAAGATCATGATTGTTTTCAGCATTGGAAATTGCCGATTGAAGACATTTCCTTACTTCATTGGAAATTCTCTTACGAGAAAATTCAAGATCGGCTAAAGCTTTATCAACCTTTTTTCCTCTAATCATGGAGGCAACCAGATTTAGCTTTTGCGGACTAATACGAACCATGGATAATCTGGCAATTGCCTCATTATCCTGACACCTTCTTGGGTTGGAAGCTTTCCCCATAAATTAACCTCTTTTTGCTTTCTTATCAGCGGCATGACCAGTATAATTCCTTGTTGGTACAAATTCACCAAACTTATGACCTATCATGTCTTCTGTTACTAAAATCGGAATAAATTTTTTCCCATTATGAACCTGAAATGTCTGTCCTGCGAATTGAGGAAGAATGGTTGAGCGTCTAGACCAAATCTTGCCAACATTATGCTGATTAGCTTCTCTTGCCTGATTTGATTTTTTAATAACATAACCGTCCACAAAAGGACCTTTCCATACAGATCTTGGCATTATGCTTTACCTTTTCTTTCTCAAATGTCTTGAACGAATAATATATTTATTTGTTGCCTTATTATTCCGTGTTCTTTTCCCTTTTGTTGACTTCCCCCATGGCGTGACAGGATGTCTTCCACCTGAACTTCTTCCTTCTCCTCCTCCATGAGGATGATCAATCGGATTCATGGCAACACCTCTAACAGAAGGTCTTTTTCCTAACCATCTTTTTCGTCCAGCCTTACCCAAATTAATATTTGAATGATCCGGATTAGAAACAGATCCAACACTCGCCATACACGTATCAAGAACCATACGAACCTCTCCTGAAGACAGACGAATTTGTGCATAGCCTGCATTTCTTCCCAAATATTGGGCATATCCTCCAGCAGATTTGGCAAGCTGACCTCCCTTTCCAGGTTTCAACTCTATATTATGGATAATAGTACCCACAGGCATTGATCTTAAAGGCATTGCATTTCCAGGTTTAATGTCGCATTTTTCTCCCGAAAACGACCTTATCTCCTAATGCAAGCTTTTGTGGAGCGATAATATAGCTTTTTTGACCATCTTCATATTCAATTAAAGCAATAAAAGCTGTTCTATTTGGATCATATTCAATCCGTTCCACACGTGCAACCATATCAAATTTACGGCGAGAAAAATCAACCATTCGATATAGTTTCTTACTTCCTCCACCCCTGCGCCTTGCAGTAATACGTCCTAAATTATTACGACCGCCCTTTTTGCCAAAACTCTTCAAAAGTGTCTTTTCTGGGCGCCCTTTATATAATTCAGAGCGATCTACCAATACCAAAGCTCGCTTGCCAGGTGATGTCGGTTTGAATGTTTTTCAATGCCATTACAAACTGCTCCTTAATACCTTTTTTATATCCCTGCAGCTATATCAATAGACTGCCCTTCTTCTAAGGTAATGATTGCTTTTTTTCTGATCTTTTCTTTTTCCTAATCGACCACGAAAACGCTTGACCTTACCTTTAAGTTTAATTGTATTTACTGAGAGAACATTTACTTTAAACAAAGACTCTACAGCTTCCTTTATATCTTTTTTTATTTGCAGATACAGGAACCCAAAAAATCACTTTATTCTGCTCTGACAATAAAGTTGCTTTTTCTGTAATAACAGGAGCCAATACAATATCATAATGTCGATCATTGCTCATGCCAGTCTTCCTTCCAGTTCTTTAACAGCTTCACACGTCAAAATTAGAATTTTATGACGTAAAATATCATAAACATTAATTCCAATAACAGGAAGAATATTAATCTTATCAAGATTGGCGCTGGCACGTTTTAATTTTGGATTGCATTCCCTACCAGTAATAATAAGCGCCTTATCAATCCCTAATCTATTAAAAATAGAGGTGACATTTTTTGTTTTCTCTGATTGTACAGATTCATTTTCGATAATAATTAAAGTCTTATCTTTATATTTCGAAGACAAAGCATGCTTAAGCGCCAATCTTCTTACTTTTTTTCTGAATCTTGTGCGCATGACTCCTGTTAACAGGACCATGAGCTTTTCCTCCGCCTCTAAATTGAGGAGCAGATTTTGCTCCATGACGTGCCCCACCACTTCCTTTTTGACGATACATCTTAGCTTTCGTTAAACTAATTTGGGCACGTGTCTTGGTCTGATGGCTAACAGAAATGTGATCTTGCCAATTGCCACCTAACCACTCGATGCAGCAAAATCCTTGCGTGGCTCTAACATATAAATTGAATCAGCTAATTCAATCTCACCAGCCTTCTTCGCTGTCTTTTCAGATGAAAATGAAGTAATCTCAACTTTCATTTTGAATGCCTTTTTATTTTAATCAACTTTTTATTCAGTTTGCATTTTGTTCTTTTTCTTCGCCTTTATTTTTCAGCGGATTTTTGATCCTGATCTTTTTGTTTTTCTGATTTCTTTTTAACAGGCTCAACACTTGCTGGATAAGGTAAATCCTTAACTTTTGTTCCTTTAATAGAATCTCTTATTTTAACCCAGGAATTTTCTGAACTGGGAATGCCTCCTTTTACATAGATTAATCCTTCATCGGCGAGCACTCTTAATACTTGCAAATTCTGCACTGTTCTTTGAACAGCCCCCATTTGACCTGCCATTTTTTTTACCTTTAAAAACACGACCCGGATCCTGACATTGTCCTGTTGAACCATGCGCTCTGTGAGAAATGGAGACCCCGTGAGTTGCTCTTCCTCCTCCAAAAGAATGGCGTTTCATACTACCTGCAAAGCCCTTACCTATCGTAATTCCTGTGACATCTACTTTTTTGACCAGAAATAAAATGATCTGCCCTTAACTTAGAGCCAATATCAACCAACGCGTCAGGAGCAACTCGAAATTCCGCAAGCTTTTTTTTAGGCTTTATTTTTACCTTCGCAAAGCGTTCCTTTTCTGCTTTGGAAACCCTGTTCAATTTGGCTTCCCCTGCGCCTAATTGTAGTGCAGTATATCCATCCTTTTCCTGCGTTTTTTGAGCAATCACCTGGCAATTATCCAAAGATAATATTGTTACTGGAATTCGCGTTCCATCTTCATCAAAAATACAGGACATCCCCAATTTACGTGCAATTAAACCCGAGCGCATCATTCTATTTCTCCAATACAATCTCAACCTCAACACCACTTGCAATATCAAGCTTCATCAAAGCATCTACAGTTTGTGGTGTTGGATTGATAATATCTATAAAACGCTTATGTCGTCTTGTCTCAAATTGCTCACGTGATTTTTTTGTTAACGTGAGGAGATCTTAATACCGTGCGCTTTGTAATTCTGTTTGGTATAGGAACAGGACCTCTAACTCCTGCGCCTGTCCTTTTTGCCGTTT
>CBCYMI010000042.1:0-87249 GCA_965183855.1 Maricaulaceae bacterium
ATGAACAGTCTGATCATCCTTTTAAACGTCTTCATGGTCATTCCTTCAAAGGAATTGTTTTTATAAGGGGAGAAACAAAGGAACAAACAGGATGGGTAAAAGATTTCTGGAAAATAGATCAGATCATAAAAACGATTGTTAATCGGGTAGATCATTATTTGTTAAATGAAATTCCAGGTTTGGAAAAACCTTCTCTTGAACAAATCTCAATCTGGTTTTTAAATCAGCTTTCTCCTGTTCTTCCAGGAGTATATGCTGTTGAAATCAGCAGACCAAGTTGTGGAGAAACTGCCATTGCAAGATATAAATAATACAATTCGGAACTCTAATAAAAACGCAGCTTTAATTACGGGTGGCGCAACGCGGATAGGGCGTGAAATTGCTCTTACACTTGCAAAACAAAACTGGGATATCGCACTTCATTATCACACGTCAGAGAAAAAGGCTTTAGAAACCAGAGAAGAGCTCATTGCACTCGGCAGCAAAGTATGCCTGATCTCTCAAGATCTATCTATGCTTGATCAGATTAAACCCATTATAGATAAATCCCGAGCACAACTTACAACCCCCATAACCGCGTTAATTAATAATGCTTCCCTCTTTCAAAATGACGATATTTTATCTTTAGATAGCCAGTTATGGGATCAGCACATGGCAATTAATCTTAAAGCTCCTATTTTTTTATCAAAATATTTTGCAGAAACCATGCCAACATCTCTTTCAGGAAATATTATTAATCTGATTGATCAACGAATTGCCAAACTTACTCCTCAATTTTTTAGTTATACGCTTTCAAAATCAGCACTTGCAACGGCAACAACAACACTGGCACAAGCCCTTTCTCCAAAAATTCGAGTCAATGCAATATGCCCAGGTCCCACATTAAAAAATCAACGGCAAAAACCAGAAGATTTTGAAATCCAACAAAAATCTACCTTATTAACACACGGCGCTTCTGTTAAAGAAATATCCGAAACCGTTCTTTATTTTCTATCTACGCACTCGATTACTGGACAAATCATATATGTTGATGGAGGACAAAGATTAATATGGAAAACCGCAGATGTATGGGGAATTCAGGAATAATGCATACGAAAATATTTATTGATCATCTTCAAATTTCAGCCATAATCGGGATTCATCCCTATGAACATAACTCTCATCAGCCTATTTATATTGATATTGAGCTTGATGTTGAAAATCATATTAACCCTGTTAAGGATCAACTTGAAGAAACCATTGATTATGAGGCTATTGCAAAAATGATAGAAATTCTAGCTTTGAAATGTCATGTTCAGCTTGTTGAAACCCTCGCACATCGAATTGCAAATGAATGTTTAAAATATGACAATCGAATTCAAAAAATCTGGATTAAGATTTCAAAACCAAATGCTTTAGCAGATGCGAAATATGCTGGTGTTATTTTTACAAAAGAAAAGCAAGATTAAACGATCTAGATTTTTCTTTAGAAACATACCTAAAACCTATCCTCTATAGATAAAATTCTATCTTATCATAACCAGCAGTCATAGATAAGCTTATTATATGTTAGGTGTTATCATAAACTTAGACCTTTGAAGGTCTCCATTATAATTTATCTGGAAAAATACAACACCGTCTATTTGAGTTTTTTCATAGTTGAAGTCACAGGTTTATTTTGATGCAAATATACCAAGATTCAGCAATAGTACGATACTATCTTTACAGTAAAAAAGACCCTTAATCGCAGTGTATTTTAATTGGTATATCAAGAAAATATATTTGCAGATGATAAAAACCGCCTTATTTTGGTAATATAAGAAAAGGAAAGCGTGACAGAGCTATAGCAGAAAAGACCATTGCGTTTCGCCTTTTCAAAAGAAGAATAAAGGGTTATAGAAAACCATTCATGATATTGAAGCGCAACACATTAATTATTAATAGCAGAAAACACGAGCTAATCGCTTCGATTGTGCTAACTGCTTATAGGCAATCAGCTATAATGGTCCTAAAATATTGCAAAATTTCATCACATCACATCAATCATACGCCCTATAATGACCCAAAACAACATAGCCACCACAAGATTAAAAATTTCCAGGTTACAAGATAAAAGAATACCTGAAAGACCTGGTTCTTAAAAAACACAATTCTTAAAAAACACAATAGAATGATTTAATAATGGAATGGTTTAACAATAATTTCTCTTATTTTTGGAAGAATATTGAAGTTAGATTTCATTATAGAGCTCCTAAACAATAATGAAAACGGTTCAAATTATGGTGTAATTAATATATTATTGACTAAAGCATCCATATAACCGTTTTGTTTAATCGCTTAAACACAGTGTGATTAAATACATTTTCGACTAAAGCCCTATCCTAAATGATAATAAATATCCCATATCTTATTTATTCAAATAATTATCTTTAAAAACTAGCCTGTCAAAAAAAATATATTAAATGTTTTATTTATGCTTAATAATTTTAGCCAGAACAGATATATCGCATATATTAAACTGATCTTTTTTCTCTTCTTTTATAAGCTCTACTTTTTTCTTAAATACAGGTGTATCTGTACGCAAAACAGTAATTGTATCTTGTTCCTTCTCTGGCAAATCAGAAACAATATGGAATGCTTTTATATAGTCTGGTTTAAATCCTTCTGTTTGTCCAACACTACCTGTTTTAATCGCATCCACATATTCCTGCCCTAACACAACACGTCCCCAGGCAGAATATTGCGTATCGAGCCATGGAGCATGTCCTCTCATCAGAAAAAATTGAGAATTTGCACTATTTGGATCTGCCGTTCTTGCCATGGATGCAACCCCTTTACAATGCATAACCCAGCTTTTTACTTTATGATCTTTGGAAACTGAAGCTTGAGTTTCTGGTTGTGTTCCAACAATAACTCCCTTGTAAAATCCTGTTTGAACTTTTTTCTGATCTGGATTTCTTGGATTTAATTCTTGTTGATAAAACAAGTCAAATTTCATTTCTGACGGGGAACGCTTAATAAAGAACTCTCCTGAAATATTATCTTCCTTTGATCCTCCATTACCTTTTCCTGTAGGATCACCACCTTGCGCCATAAAATCATCAATGACCCTGTGAAATGTCAAATAATCATAAAATCCAGACCGAGTTAGACGTTTGATCTGTTCGACATGTTTTGGAGCAAATTCTGGTAAAAGCTCTACAATAATTCTTCCTTTTTTTGTATCTATATACAGTGTATTTTCAGGATCAAGAACTCGCCAGTTTTCAGTTCTGTTCATTTCAGACTCTATATTTAAAGAATCAGAAGGGGGTGAAGAATTAGTAATCGCTATTTTTGATGACAAGAATAAAGCTCCTATAGTAATTATTCCTAAACGAATATATCTTTTCATAAGTTAAAGACCTCTTTTAAACGAAATTCTACTGATTTGGGAACAAAATAAGAAATTTTTCCTCCTAATTTGCAAATTTCTTTAACAAGTCTGGAAGAAATAGCCTGATGTTCAGGATCTGCCATTAAAAACACCATTTCTACTTCTGGCTTGATTTTTCGGTTCATAGCAACCATTTGAAATTCATACTCAAAGTCAGAAACAGCTCTTAATCCTCGAATGACAATATTTGCATGATAGCGTTCAACAAACTTCATTAACAAAACATTAAAAGGATAAACGTCAATTTTAGTCTTTTTCCTGATATCTTTAATCTGCTCTTTGATCATACAGACACGTTCTTCCAGACTAAAAAGAGGAGATTTTTCCTTATTTTCAGCGACCCCAACAATTAAATGTTCATAGATCGTAGCAGCACGACCAATAATATCCATATGACCATTTGTTACAGGATCAAACGTTCCTGGATAGACGGCAATACTGGTTGTTCTATTTTTCATTTTTATACTCTTAATTAGCCTCATTGATTGTTTAAATAATTAAACAGACTGATCCTGTTTTGTTATTTCCTCTGTTTCTTTCTTCATCTTTCTCAGAAGATGTATCAATAATGCGCTCAACAGAAACTACACTTTCCTTGTTTTTTAATCTGATAATACGAACCCCTTTTGTATTTCTAGACGAGAAAGAGATTTCTTTAGCATGACAGCGAATTAATTGTCCATTATCTGTAACCAACATAACCTGATCTTCCTCTTTTATTCTAAATGTCGCTGTTAGCTTTCCTCCTGTTTTATCAAGATCATGGGCAACAACCCCTTTTCCTCCTCTATTCATACACCGAAAATCATAGGAAGATGAGATTTTGCCAAACCCTGTATCTGTTATGGTCAAAATTAATTGTTCTGTTCTCATTAATTCAGTGATTCTGTTTTCACTTAAAACAGAATGTATTTTTTCTTCTTCAGAAAGAGCTTCATTCTGATCATTTTTATCTGGATTTGTATTTCTCCTGAGAGAGGTTGCATGTTTCATATAAGCACGTGCTTCATCAGGTATTAAGTCAGTATGCTGTAATACTGTCATTGAAATAACATGATCATTCTTTGCAAGCCTAATTCCTCTAACCCCCGTAGACGTTCTTCCTACAAAAACACGTACATTTGGAACCGAAAACCGAATTGCCTTACCCAGCGCCGTTGTTAACAAAATATCATCTTCTTCTGTACACAAGCTCACATCAATAATTCCATCCTCGGAACCTGGCTTCATGGCAATTTTTCCTGAACGATTAATTCTTGAAAAATCACTGAGTTTGTTTCTACGAACACCTCCACTACGAGTTGCAAACATGATATCAAGTTCCTGCCATGCTTGCTGATCTTCTGGCAGAACAATCACAGAAGTAATGGTTTCATTTTTATCAAGAGGTAGTAAATTAACAAATGCTTTTCCTTTTGATTGTGGGCTTCCCAAAGGAAGCTTCCATACTTTAAGTTTATAAACCATACCAGAAGAGCTAAAGCATAAAACAGGCGCATGCGTTGTTGCAACAAAGAGTCTTTGTACAAAGTCTTCTTCTTTTGTTGACATTCCAGATCTGCCTTTTCCACCTCTTCTCTGTGTTCTATAATCTGTCAATGGTGTTCGTTTAACATAGCCTCCATGTGTCACGGTTACAACCATATCTTCACGAGCAATTAAATCTTCATCTTCTACATCACATTCCCCATCAATAATTTCTGTTCGTCTTGGAATTCCAAATTTATCCTTTATTCCAGTTAATTCATTCTGGATAATTTCTATAACCCGTTTACGAGATCTTAAAATATCCAAAAGATCTGTAATTTTAACAGACAACTTTTCGGCTTCTTCATCTATATCCTCACGTCCAAGAGCTGTTAATCTATGTAATCTCAGCTCAAGAATAGCTTTTGCCTGTTCTTCGGTTAACATGATGGTCTGATTTTTATTCAATCTGGATCTTGGATCTGCAACCAGATTAATCAAACTCTCAAGCTCAGCAGCCGGCCAGCTTCTTTCCATTAGAGATTGACGTGCTTGTGCAGGATCAGAAGCAGATCGAACCAGCCGGATCATTTCATCTATATTTGCAACAGCACAAGCAAGACCAACAAGAATATGTGCTCGATCTCTTGCTTTTTTAAGGTCATGCTTTGCTCGTCTTGCAATCACCTCATCTCTATGAGACAGAAAAATATCAATAAATTGGCGCAAATTCATCGTTTCAGGTCTACCATTATTCAGCGCCAGCATATTAATTCCAAAAGAAGTTTGTAATTGGCTATGTCTAAAAAGCTGGTTTAACAAAACATGTTCATCAACCCCTCTTTTTAATTCAATAACAATACGCATGCCATGTCGATCAGACTCATCTCTCAAATCAGAAATGCCTTCAATTCGTTTCTCACTAACAAGACCTGCAATTTTCTCAATCATATTTGCCTTGTTAACCTGATAGGGAATTTCAGTAACAATGATTGCATATCGATCTTTACGAATTTCTTCTATTTCTGTTTTTGCTCGCATAATTACAGAGCCACGTCCTGTTAATAATCCTGACCTTGCCCCAGAACGTCCTATAATCTGTGCACCCGTTGGAAAATCTGGTCCTGGAATAATCGTTAAGAGTTCTTCTTCTGTTATTAAGGGATTTTCTAATACAGCCAAGCATGCATTAATAATTTCTGCCAGATTATGGGGGGGAATATTGGTTGCCATTCCAACAGCAATCCCATTTGATCCATTAACCATTAGATTTGGATAGCGCGCTGGCAAAACAACAGGTTCTTTTTCTGAATTATCATAATTGACTTGAAAATCAACTGTATCCTTTTCAAGATCTGACACAAGTGATTCAGATGATGCTGCCATTCTACTTTCAGTATACCGCATAGCAGCTGGAGGATCTCCATCTACGGATCCAAAATTTCCCTGTCCATCAATTAATGGCAAACTCATTGAGAATTCCTGCGCCATACGCACCAATGCATCATAAACGGCAGCTTCCCCATGTGGATGATATTTACCAATCACATCTCCAACAACGCGTGCACATTTTCGATAGGCTTTTTCATACGTATATCCATTTTCATGCATGGAATATAATATACGTCTATGCACGGGCTTAAGACCATCTCTGGCATCTGGAATAGCACGAGCAACAATAACGCTCATTGCATAATCAAGATAGGATTTACTCATTTCCTCTTCTATGGATATAGGTAATATTGCCGAATTATTTGAAGATTTAGAATTATCAAATTCTTTGCTCACTTTTTATCTCTTTTTCTTAAATTATGATCTCTTTTTTAAGTCTTGAGAATTGCCGACCAGATAGTCTAACATGATCGTATGCATCTTCAAGCTGAATGATCCTTTAATTTTTTAACCAGCCTTTGTAAAAACTTAAATACAAACAGTATTTCTATTTGAAACTATCGCCTGTTTTCTAAACAGTTTTTTAGAATTCAAGACATTAATCAATATTTCATTTTTTTTTAATCGTCAAATTTATACAAAAAATACGTAATCTAACATATTCATGAATACAGTTTATATACATTATGTCATTATTTCAAATTTCCAAAGGTTAATATATTATTTAAATATTAAATTTATAATTACCTGTTCTTTAGAGTGTTGATAAAATTTTTTTCTTCAAAAGGCTTCTTATCTATATATATTTACATGAATCTTATTTTTTAAACTTAATTTAAATGTAAAATTAATCTTTTATGCATAAAAAGGATTAATAAATAAATTAAGTTTAATTTTTATAAAGTTGAGGACTTCATCTTGAAACGACATCTTAAATGCCTGCTAAAAAACACCTCTTTTTTATCTAATTCAATGATTGGAATTACAAGCTTTTTTGTCTTAAACACACAAGCAATTGCAAATCCAGTTAAAGATCAGATTATCAAAGGAACCGCTCAGATTGAACGGGCTGGAAAAAAACTGAATGTCTATCAGTCTACTCAAAAAGCCATCATTAACTGGAAATCCTTTGATATTCAAAAAGATGAACATACGCAATTCCATCAACCCAATCAACAAGCAATTACCCTAAATCGAATTAAGGATACAAAACCTTCCGATATCTTGGGAAATCTTTCTGCGAATGGAACCCTTGTTTTAATTAATCCCAATGGCGTGTTCTTTGGTCCTCATGCAAAAATAGATGTAAATGGGTTAATCGCGACCAGCACAGATATTGATGATACTGCTTTTATGAAAGGAAGGCTTGATTTTACCAAGCCTGGAAAACCAAATGCAAGTATTCAAAATTATGGAGCAATTACGGTAAAACAAGCGGGACTCGTTGGGCTTGTTGCTCCTGGCGTGATAAATCAGGGAATTATCACAGCACGTCTTGGGAAAGTCGCGCTTGCATCAGGAGATTTATTTACCATTGATCTTTATGGAGATGGATTGCTCTCTTTAAAACTCAGTGATCAGGTTAAAAAACAACTCGTATCCAATACAGGATTGATAGAGGCAAATGGAGGCATTATTGCCTTAACTGCCGCTGCAGGTAGGGAAATTGTTGATAGTCTGATTGTAAATAAAGGGATCTTACAGGCTCAAACCGTCAAGGAAGTATCTGGGAAGATTATTTTATCCGCAAAAGGCAGTAATGCGGTTTCAGATAATCTTACAGAGAATAAGGGTAAGAAAGAAGGAAAAACGCTTGTTTTACATAAAGGGATTATCGATGTATCAGGACGGGATCTTGGAGAACAAGGCGGAGAGGCGCAAATCATAGGAGACCAGATTGGTATTCTTGATCATGGTGTGATTGATGCTTCTGGATATTCTGCTCCTCAATTTTCAGATGGCTCCCTCTCCACAATGGAAGCTATTTTATATTCTGTTCATGCGCAAAAAGGCACGGCAAGCATGGATATTAATGGAAGAGTAAAGAGCCATCAGGAATTTCTATCCAACCCAAACCGTGCAGGGGGAAGTATTAGAATTGGTGGGGATTATTTAGGAAAAGGCTCTTTTCCCGCCGCGCAATCGGTTTATGTTTCCAAAAACGCGAGGATTTTAAACAATGCTTTATCTAAAGGGGATGGTGGACGCACCATTATCTGGAGTGATGATCAAACCTATTTTGCAGGACTTGTTCAATCTCGTGGTGGGGAGCTTATTGGAAGTGGTGGTTTTTTAGAAACCTCTGGAAAACAGGGATTAATGGCAAAAGGCTATGCAGATTTAAATGCACCTTATGGGCTTAAAGGAACATATTTATTGGATCCTTCTGATATTAGCATTTATGGAAATGTTGATCCAGGTTTTGTTAGCTCAGATGGAAGCAGTATTAATTTAGCCCCTAATTTAATCTTATGGTTAGATGGTTCTGATACTTCAAAAGCTAAAGTTTTCTATAGCAGCCAGGCCTTAGGATCTGGAGGAACAATATTTGGTACTCAAGGGGAAGATTTTTTATCTTATGTACCTGCTTCTTTTATGCTACTTGATCTTGTCATTGGGATGCAAATAAAAATAGGAAATGCAGGAAATGTGATGCTAGCCAATGCAGATGATCCTGATGTCTATACAATAATAGGAATAGATGGACCTAAAACAATAGTAGACAGACCATTAACACGCGATTATAATGGAGAATTATACTTATCTCATCTTAATACATTCATCGACAAAAGTAATTCTGAAAATAATGCCCTCGTATCTAACGAAGAAAATTATCACTTATATCGACCTGCAGAAGGAAATATTGGTATATATTCATTCAGTGATGAATCTGTCTTATATTTGGATGTTAACAAGCTTCCTCTAGGTGCAGATATACGTCAGTTCTTTACAACTTCTTCTCATAGAAATACCAATAATAATAAAAATAACTGGATCTTTGCTTATGGAAATAATGATAGCAGAGGAAAATTCTCTTTTGGTAAAGATCAAAATGGAAAACTCATTCTAACAAATGGACAAGATAATCTAACCTCACAAAAAAATTGGGAAAACAATTCTGTTATCTTGGCAAGTTATGGATATGATGGTCAGAACATGTTTCTTCATGTTAATGGAGGAACAGTGGAAAACCAACAAGCAAACCTTAATACATCTCCTGGAAATGCCTATATTGGAGATCAGGTTGATCGAAACAATCAATATTGGGAAGGAAACTTTTACGAGCATATTGGTTATGATCGGATATTAACAGACACAGAACGTCAGTTAATGGAACAATACCAATCTGTCAAAACAGGAATTGCCTTGAATGCTCCTGGAACAGGCTCAACAGAAGCAGAACGTGCCATGGCTTCAGATGGGTATTCTGTGTTTACAACCCGATATCTCGAACGCTTGTCTGAAGGGGCTAATATTGTCCTTCAAGCTGATAATACCATCACGCTTGATCTTAAAGGAGATAGCTTAAACCTATCTGATGATCGTTCCATTCATCTAACAACGACAACAGGAAATATCCTAACTGCTTCTACAGGCAGTATCTTAACCAATCGGACAGGATCAGGTGGAAATATAAGCTTTGCATCTGGAAATAATATACAGTTTGATCATGATTTTACTCTAAGTGCGCAAAATGGAGGAGAGATTACTCTATCAAGTTCTGCAAATGGCAGTATTGAAATTGCCAATGGCGTAACCCTTCAAATCCCTTCTGGAAATCTTGAATTGGAAACAAATAATTATACCAATGCTGACAACATAACAGGAAATGCAAATGGTCAATTCAGCTTTAGACAAAAAACAGCAAATCTAACCTTGGGTGTTGGCAGTGGTGGCAGTCCAGGTGTTTCATTATCTAATCTTCCAACAGGATTCTCATCTTATCAGTTTGGACGTTCAGATGGAGGAGATATTTTTAATTATACAGCTTCTTTTGATGGCAATGTTTCCTTTTTATCTTCGGGTCAGTTTATAAATGAAACGGCAATAATAAGCACGGGTAGTTTCCTGGTTAATGTCGGTGGAGATCTTGTTTTAAACAATACAATTACTTCAAATGCGAGCGGTTTGGAGGCTTTGGTTTTATCAGGTGGTGGGAATTTTCTAAATTCAGCAGGTGCTTCTGCTTTATCTGCTCCAAATGGGAGATGGTTGGTATATTCAGAGAATCCAACGGGCAATCAGAGACAATCTTTATTACCAGATGGAAGCTTGTTTGGAAAAACCTATGCTTTAAACTCACCTTCTATAATCGCTGCAGGAAATTGGTTTGTTTATGAAACAACAACGCGTCCTGTATTAGTTTATAATCTTGGTAATGGCAGTGTTGAATATGGGGAGACATATTCAGGAAATCACACTTCAACCTATTCATCTGGTCTTGTCGGCGATGACCAATTAACAGATATTGGATTATCAGGTTCTGCTATGCTATCAACGAGCTATACGCAAGGAGATGATGTGGGTATTTATGCAGGAGCTCTTACAGCAAGCCAGGCTAGTTTATTAACGAAGCTTGGATATCTTTTTCAGTTTAATGCTGGGGATTTAACGGTTACCAAAGCGCCCCTCAGTATTGTTGCAAACAATCAATCAAGAGAATATGGCGAGACCAATTCAAGCCTGACAGGTATAATTACGGGCTTTAAGCTTGGAGAAAATGTAAATGTATTAGATACAGCGCCAAGCTATAACACTAGCGCTTTACAGTCTAGCGATGTTGGAAGCTATAACATTACTGCCTCTGGTGGTGCAGATCAGAATTATACGTTTAACTATACGCAAGGCACGCTGAGCATTACTCAAGCAATGCTTAATGTGGTAGCAAATGATCAATCAAGAGAATATGGCGAGACAAACCCAAGCCTGACAGGTATCATTACAGGTTTTAAGCTGGATCAAGATTCAAATGTATTAGACACAGCGCCAAGCTATGCCACGACAGCGACACCATCCAGTGATGTTGGAAATTATGCGATTACTGCCTCTGGCGGAGCAGATAAAAACTATACGTTTAATTATACGCAAGGCACACTTACGATTAATAAAGCAATACTTAATGTCATGGCAAATGATCAATCAAGAGAATATGGCGAAGCCAACCCAAGCCTGACAGGCACAATTACAGGCTTTAAGCTGGGTCAAGATTCAAATGTATTAAACACAGCGCCAAGCTATGCCACGACAGCGACACAGTCTAGCGATGTTGGCAGTTATGATATTATAATTTTAGGTGCCTCAGATAAAAATTATGACTTTATCTATACGTCAGGCGCATTGGTGATTAATCAAGCGACCCTCAATGTGGTAGCGGATAATCAATCAAGAGAATATGGAGAGGCCAACCCAAGCCTGACAGGTATGATTACAGGCTTTAAACTTGGTCAAGATTTAAGCGTATTAGATACAGCGCCAAGCTATGCCACGACAGCAACACCATCTAGCGATGTTGGAAGCTATAACATTACTGCCTCTGGTGGTGCAGATCAGAATTATGCCTTTAATTATACGCAAGGTACGTTCACGATTAATCAAGCAATGCTTAATGTAGTAGCGGACAATCAATCAAGAGAATATGGCGAGACCAATCCAAGCCTGACAGGTATAATTACAGGCTTTAAGCTTGGAGAAAATGCAAATGTATTAGACACAGCGCCAAGCTATGCCACCACCGCGACACAATCTAGCGATGTTGGAAATTATGCGATTACTGCCTCTGGTGGCGCAGATCAAAATTATGCCTTTAATTATACACAAGGCACGCTGAGCATTACTCAAGCAATGCTTAATGTGGTAGCAAATGATCAATCAAGAGAATATGGCGAGACAAACCCAAGCCTGACAGGTATCATTACAGGTTTTAAGCTGGGTCAAGATTCAAATGTATTAGACACAGCGCCAAGCTATGCCACGACAGCAACACCATCTAGCGATGTTGGAAATTATGCGATTACTGCCTCTGATGGCTTAGATCAGAATTATGCGTTTAATTATACGCAAGGCACGCTCACGATTAATCAAGCAATGCTTAATGTCATAGCAAATGATCAATCAAGAGAATATGGCGAGACAAACCCAAGCCTGACAGGTATAATTACAGGTTTTAAGCTGGGTCAAGATTCAAATGTATTAGACACAGCGCCAAGCTATGCCACGACAGCAACACCATCCAGCGATGTTGGAAATTATGCGATTACTGCCTCTGGTGGCTTAGATCAGAATTATGCGTTTAATTATACGCAAGGCACGCTCACGATTAATAAAGCAATGCTTAATGTCATAGCAAATGATCAATCAAGAGAATATGGCGAGACAAACCCAAGCCTGACAGGTATAATTACAGGCTTTAAACTTGGACAGACACAAAATATATTAAAAATGGAAAACTCATTCTAACAAATGGACAAGATAATCTAACCTCACAAAAAAATTGGGAAAACAATTCTGTTATCTTGGCAAGTTATGGATATGATGGTCAGAACATGTTTCTTCATGTTAATGGAGGAACAGTGGAAAACCAACAAGCAAACCTTAATACATCTCCTGGAAATGCCTATATTGGAGATCAGGTTGATCGAAACAATCAATATTGGGAAGGAAACTTTTACGAGCATATTGGTTATGATCGGATATTAACAGACACAGAACGTCAGTTAATGGAACAATACCAATCTGTCAAAACAGGAATTGCCTTGAATGCTCCTGGAACAGGCTCAACAGAAGCAGAACGTGCCATGGCTTCAGATGGGTATTCTGTGTTTACAACCCGATATCTCGAACGCTTGTCTGAAGGGGCTAATATTGTCCTTCAAGCTGATAATACCATCACGCTTGATCTTAAAGGAGATAGCTTAAACCTATCTGATGATCGTTCCATTCATCTAACAACGACAACAGGAAATATCCTAACTGCTTCTACAGGCAGTATCTTAACCAATCGGACAGGATCAGGTGGAAATATAAGCTTTGCATCTGGAAATAATATACAGTTTGATCATGATTTTACTCTAAGTGCGCAAAATGGAGGAGAGATTACTCTATCAAGTTCTGCAAATGGCAGTATTGAAATTGCCAATGGCGTAACCCTTCAAATCCCTTCTGGAAATCTTGAATTGGAAACAAATAATTATACCAATGCTGACAACATAACAGGAAATGCAAATGGTCAATTCAGCTTTAGACAAAAAACAGCAAATCTAACCTTGGGTGTTGGCAGTGGTGGCAGTCCAGGTGTTTCATTATCTAATCTTCCAACAGGATTCTCATCTTATCAGTTTGGACGTTCAGATGGAGGAGATATTTTTAATTATACAGCTTCTTTTGATGGCAATGTTTCCTTTTTATCTTCGGGTCAGTTTATAAATGAAACGGCAATAATAAGCACGGGTAGTTTCCTGGTTAATGTCGGTGGAGATCTTGTTTTAAACAATACAATTACTTCAAATGCGAGCGGTTTGGAGGCTTTGGTTTTATCAGGTGGTGGGAATTTTCTAAATTCAGCAGGTGCTTCTGCTTTATCTGCTCCAAATGGGAGATGGTTGGTATATTCAGAGAATCCAACGGGCAATCAGAGACAATCTTTATTACCAGATGGAAGCTTGTTTGGAAAAACCTATGCTTTAAACTCACCTTCTATAATCGCTGCAGGAAATTGGTTTGTTTATGAAACAACAACGCGTCCTGTATTAGTTTATAATCTTGGTAATGGCAGTGTTGAATATGGGGAGACATATTCAGGAAATCACACTTCAACCTATTCATCTGGTCTTGTCGGCGATGACCAATTAACAGATATTGGATTATCAGGTTCTGCTATGCTATCAACGAGCTATACGCAAGGAGATGATGTGGGTATTTATGCAGGAGCTCTTACAGCAAGCCAGGCTAGTTTATTAACGAAGCTTGGATATCTTTTTCAGTTTAATGCTGGGGATTTAACGGTTACCAAAGCGCCCCTCAGTATTGTTGCAAACAATCAATCAAGAGAATATGGCGAGACCAATTCAAGCCTGACAGGTATAATTACGGGCTTTAAGCTTGGAGAAAATGTAAATGTATTAGATACAGCGCCAAGCTATAACACTAGCGCTTTACAGTCTAGCGATGTTGGAAGCTATAACATTACTGCCTCTGGTGGTGCAGATCAGAATTATACGTTTAACTATACGCAAGGCACGCTGAGCATTACTCAAGCAATGCTTAATGTGGTAGCAAATGATCAATCAAGAGAATATGGCGAGACAAACCCAAGCCTGACAGGTATCATTACAGGTTTTAAGCTGGATCAAGATTCAAATGTATTAGACACAGCGCCAAGCTATGCCACGACAGCGACACCATCCAGTGATGTTGGAAATTATGCGATTACTGCCTCTGGCGGAGCAGATAAAAACTATACGTTTAATTATACGCAAGGCACACTTACGATTAATAAAGCAATACTTAATGTCATGGCAAATGATCAATCAAGAGAATATGGCGAAGCCAACCCAAGCCTGACAGGCACAATTACAGGCTTTAAGCTGGGTCAAGATTCAAATGTATTAAACACAGCGCCAAGCTATGCCACGACAGCGACACAGTCTAGCGATGTTGGCAGTTATGATATTATAATTTTAGGTGCCTCAGATAAAAATTATGACTTTATCTATACGTCAGGCGCATTGGTGATTAATCAAGCGACCCTCAATGTGGTAGCGGATAATCAATCAAGAGAATATGGAGAGGCCAACCCAAGCCTGACAGGTATGATTACAGGCTTTAAACTTGGTCAAGATTTAAGCGTATTAGATACAGCGCCAAGCTATGCCACGACAGCAACACCATCTAGCGATGTTGGAAGCTATAACATTACTGCCTCTGGTGGTGCAGATCAGAATTATGCCTTTAATTATACGCAAGGTACGTTCACGATTAATCAAGCAATGCTTAATGTAGTAGCGGACAATCAATCAAGAGAATATGGCGAGACCAATCCAAGCCTGACAGGTATAATTACAGGCTTTAAGCTTGGAGAAAATGCAAATGTATTAGACACAGCGCCAAGCTATGCCACCACCGCGACACAATCTAGCGATGTTGGAAATTATGCGATTACTGCCTCTGGTGGCGCAGATCAAAATTATGCCTTTAATTATACACAAGGCACGCTGAGCATTACTCAAGCAATGCTTAATGTGGTAGCAAATGATCAATCAAGAGAATATGGCGAGACAAACCCAAGCCTGACAGGTATCATTACAGGTTTTAAGCTGGGTCAAGATTCAAATGTATTAGACACAGCGCCAAGCTATGCCACGACAGCAACACCATCTAGCGATGTTGGAAATTATGCGATTACTGCCTCTGATGGCTTAGATCAGAATTATGCGTTTAATTATACGCAAGGCACGCTCACGATTAATAAAGCAATACTTAATGTCATGGCAAATGATCAATCAAGAGAATATGGCGAAGCCAACCCAAGCCTGACAGGCACAATTACAGGCTTTAAGCTTGGGCAAGATTTAAGTGTATTAAACACAGCGCCAAGCTATGCCACCACCGCGACACCATCTAGCGATGTTGGCAGTTATGATATTATAATTTTAGGTGCCTCAGACAAAAATTATGACTTTATCTATACGTCAGGCGCATTGGTGATTAATCAAGCGACCCTCAATGTGGTAGCGGACAACCAATCAAGAGAATATGGGGAGGCCAACCCAAGCCTGACAGGTATGATTACAGGCTTTAAACTTGGGCAAGATTCAAGCGTATTAGGCACAGCGCCAAGCTATGCCACCACCGCGACACCATCTAGCGATGTTGGCAGTTATGATATTATAATTTTAGGTGCCTCAGACAAAAATTATGACTTTATCTATACGTCAGGCGCATTGGTGATTAATCAAGCGACCCTCAATGTGGTAGCGGACAACCAATCAAGAGAATATGGGGAGGCCAACCCAAGCCTGACAGGTATGATTACAGGCTTTAAACTTGGGCAAGATTCAAGCGTATTAGGCACAGCGCCAAGCTATGCCACCACCGCGACACCATCTAGCGATGTTGGAAATTATGCGATTACTGCCTCTGGCGGAGCAGATAAAAACTATGCATTTAACTATACGCAAGGCACGCTCACGATTAATAAAGCAATACTTAATGTCATGGCAAATGATCAATCAAGAGAATATGGGGAGGCAAACCCAAGCCTGACAGGTATAATTAAAGGCTTTAAGCTGGGTCAAGATTTAAGTGTATTAGACACAGCGCCAAGCTATGACACCACCGCGACACCATCTAGCGATGTTGGCAGTTATGATATTATAATTTTAGGTGCCTCAGACAAAAATTATGACTTTATCTATACGTCAGGCGCATTGGTGATTAATCAAGCGACCCTCAATGTGGTAGCGGACAACCAATCAAGAGAATATGGGGAGGCCAACCCAAGCCTGACAGGTATGATTACAGGCTTTAAACTTGGGCAAGATTCAAGCGTATTAGGCACAGCGCCAAGCTATGCCACCACCGCGACACCATCTAGCGATGTTGGAAATTATGCGATTACTGCCTCTGGCGGAGCAGATAAAAACTATGCATTTAACTATACGCAAGGCACGCTCACGATTAATAAAGCAATACTTAATGTCATGGCAAATGATCAATCAAGAGAATATGGGGAGGCAAACCCAAGCCTGACAGGTATAATTAAAGGCTTTAAGCTGGGTCAAGATTTAAGTGTATTAGACACAGCGCCAAGCTATGACACCACCGCGACACCATCTAGCAATGTTGGAAATTATGCGATTACTGCCTCTGGTGGCTTAGATCAGAATTATGCGTTTAACTATACGCAAGGCACGCTCACGATTAATAAAGCAATGCTTAATGTCATGGCAAATGATCAATCAAGAGAATATGGCGAAGCCAACCCAAGCCTGACAGGCACAATTACAGGCTTTAAACTTGGGCAAGATTCAAGCGTGTTAGACACAGCGCCAAGCTATGCGACAAATGCGACACAATCTAGCGATGTTGGAAGCTATGACATCACAGCATCTGGCGGATCAGATCAAAATTATGACTTTATTCGTTATACAAATGGTGTTTTAACCATTAATAAGGCAATTCTGACCGTTATGGCAAATAATAAATTTAGATTTACTGGAGAAGAAAATCCTGTCCTTGATGGTATCATTACAGGCTTTAAACTTGGACAAACAAGAAATGTATTAAAAAATGCAAACTTTATTACCTATAATACAAATGCAGACATTAATAGCCAGGCTGGAAACTATGATATTACTATTTCTGGTGGTGGCATAGAGCAAAATTATGAATATAGAATTGTTAACGGTGTTTTAACACTACAAGCTAGAAACCACCTTCCTACAACAGTTGAAATGACATCTAATGGAAGCGTATCAGATCTTGCATCCAGCTCAAATGATGGAATTTCCATCTCTGAAAATGCATTAAATAGGCCTGAAAAAAGAAATACGTACAGGCTTGTTTCATCAGTTTCAGCACAAAGCTCAAATGCTGAACGACAAAAAAAGAAAGCATTATATCTTACGAACCCTATTCCTTCTCTATTTATTGAGGATGAACTTGTTTATTTATTTAGACCATTTGAGTATAGAAAATAGCCAAAATAAAAACTTAGCACTTGAAAATAATGATTTATCTATTAAATAGAAATAGTATTCTATGTTTGTTAAATCTATCTATTTTATAATATTATTTCTTACCTTTTTTAATGACTGAATAGATTGGCATACTCTTTGCAGCTTGACTTAAAAAACATATTATCTATATTCTAAAAGCTAAAATAAAAAATTTGAATTAGGTTTTTACTGTCATTTTTTTACTACATTTAAAAGCTAAGGGAGTATTTGTTATTATGCGTATCTCTTTTTTTCTTCTGATAATGGTGTTTCTGTTTTCTGCCTGCCAAACAAAGCCTGAAAAAAAACAGAACCTGAAAGATAAAAAATCAGAAACTTCTGCCATACAAGAAAAACAATCTATCACCTCTGCACATTTTGTTCATGATTATTCTGATCTAAAGCCTGATCCAAATATTCATTATGGTGTTTTAAAAAACGGTATGCGATATGCGATTATGCACAATGAAACTCCTAAAGAGACCGTTAATTTCAGATTAGCGTTCAATACAGGTGCTTATAATGAAAAAGAGGATCAAAATGGTCTGGCACATTTTCTTGAACACATGAACTTTAATGGTTCTAAAAAATATCCTGAAGGAGAAATGACTAAAGCTCTGGAAAGATTAGGATTAAGTTTTGGTGCACACAGTAATGCCTATACAAATACCTATGAAACCGTATATTTGCTAAGTTCTCCAGATGTTTCTGAAGAAAATATTAATTTGGTTTTAGATATTTTAAGAGAAACAACAGAATTTCTGACTTTAGATGAAAATGCAATTGATCGTGAGCGCTCTGTTGTACTTTCTGAATATAGCAGAATAAATCCAGTTAACGAAGATAAATACAAAACAAAAATGAAACTATTTCTTCCAAATACGCTTATGGAAAAAAGAATGGTGATTGGCGATCCAGAGATTCTTAAAACAGCCACCAGAGAAAAATTTCTAGATTATTATCATAAATATTATACGCCAAAGCGAGCATTTCTGACAATTGTTGGAGATATCAATATCAAAGAAATAGAGGAAAAAGTACAAACCCTGTTTTCAGGCTGGGAAGCTAAAACAGGCGAACATGAAGACCAAGATAGAGGAATGCCTGATATCCAAGACCAGGTTAATGCGTATAATTTTAGCCATAAAAATGTAGATGATGGCATTACATTAGGTTATATCAAGCCCTTTCAAAAACAAATTGATACACGAGCCCAAAGAAAAAAAGATCGTCTCTTTGAGATTGGTCTATCTATTTTAAGAAAACGCCTGACCAGATTAAGCAGACAAGACAATTCTCCTCTGGTTGATATATCTGCATGGCAGGATAAAACAAAAAATAAGATAGCAAACTTGATACAAATTTGGGTACGCTTTAATAAAGACGATCAATGGAAAACCAGTTTAAATCAAGTCGAACAGGAACTCAGAAAACTTATTGAGTATGGCATTTTGGAATCAGAACTTAAAGAAATTTTAGCTGATGATCGCACATGGTATAAGTCAAACGTGGAGGGACAAAAAACACGAAATAATAATACACTGGTTTCTGAAATTACCTATTGCTTTCTAAGTGATTGTGTATACACATCTCCAAAAGAAGACTTCGATATTTTTGAAGAATTTGCAAATTCCGTCACAGTTGAAAAAGTAAATCAAGCAATTAAATCCGAAATGGAGTCTATAAAACCACAAATATTTGTTGTAACAAAGAAACCAATACAAGGGGGTGAAAATGCAATTCTTGAAGCCTATCATCAAAGTCTGAAAACAGAAATCAAACCACAAGAAGATAAAAAACTAGAGCAATTTGCATATCAAAATTTTGGAACAGAAAGCAAAATAGCTAACAAAACATACATTACTGATATGGATTTTTATCAGATAAGGTTCGAAAATGGTATTCTATTAAATGTTAAAAAAACAGAGTTTAAAAAAGGATTTGTTTCTGTTAGAGTTCTGGTTGGAAAAGGAAAACTATCCATGCCAAAAACTCAGCCAGGTCTGAATATACTTGCAAATTTAAGCCTGATAAAAGGGGGGCTTGGCAAACATAATTATGAAGACATAAAGCGAATTACTGCAGGACATTATGTAAATCCAGCTTTCTATGTTTATGATAGTTATACAAGTATGGATCACATCACAACGCCCAATGATCTAAAATTTCAATTACAACTTTTTGCTGCCTATTTGACTGATCCAGCCTTTAATCAAAAATCCTATTCCGAGTTTATAAAATGGATTGAAGCAGAAAGAGGAGGCATCGATAAAAACCCTCTATATCTTGCTTTTTCTTATTATAGCACCCTCCTTTTTTCAAAAGACTCAAGAATGCATTTCCCAGATGCAGAGAATTTGAAAAAAAGAAATCTGGTTGAATTAAAAACCTGGTTCGATAAAGAAATTAAAACAGCACCAATCGAAATCAGCATTGTAGGAGATGTTAAAATCGACCAAGCAATAAAATCCGTTGCATCAAGCTTTGGAAGCTTACCCAAAAGAGATCTTCCCTCCAGAATTATACAAAATGAAATACCAAAAAGAATCATTTCATCAAAAGATAAACATATCTATCATAAAGGAGCAAAAACAAACGCTTTTTATCTTGGAGTCTATCCTGTGGATCCAGAGCTCTATAATACTCCCCAAAAACAAAAAGTTGCAAACATCTTATCACAGATATTATCAAATAAAATGATTGATTTTGTCAGAGAAAAAAAAGGAAGTTATGTAGCAAATAGCTCTTCAAAAGTAAATCTGGATATTCCAGAAGCTTCATCTATAATCGGCTATTTTAATCTTAAACCTGAGCAAATAGAGGAATTTAAAAACTATATCCATGATTTAACGGAAGAAATAAAAGCAGGAAATATTAGTGAAGATGAGATCAAAAGAGCAAAAGAACCGATTATTAAGGACATTTCTGCTCATAGACAAAATAATCAATACTGGCTCAATCAAATCTCTCGATCACAAACCTATCCAGAAAGATTAAATCAAGATAGAGAATATAAAAAAGAGAAATATAATCAAGTCACAAAAGCAGAACTTATCGATCTAGCACAGAAAATTTTTATCCCAGAAAATTATCTGACTATTATTACAGAACCTGATCAGAAAACGGTTCAAAGTGATTAAGATAGGAGTGGGTTCGTTCAGAATATCAAGAATTAACCCCAGTCTATGCTTTTTAATATGCTCTTAAAATAAAATATTTAATTAGGCTCTGTTCCATTTGGTCAATTGATATATTTACTGACCTGTCATTTTATTGGTTTCAAGTGCGGTTTTGGTTTTGTAGTATTAAAGTATTACTTACATTCCTTCAAAAATACCCCAAATTCTCTTTGAGGAAACCTTTAGGTTTTGCTCTTGTGGCGTTTGCTCTGGTTCCAAAAATTCTCAATCGCATTCATGTAATTTATACTTTTCTGCAAACAGTCTTAAAGAGATGGTATAAAACGCGCTTAAAACCGCTCACATCAAACGCATTATGACCACGCCAAAACAATTTCCCCGTATAAACAAACAATGCGATCCCAGATCACCTTGCGTTTAATAATGGGCATGAATAATGCCTAACTGAAGGCATTATCATAGACCATCTTCGTATACCCCCTTATACCTCCGAGCTTTAGCAAACTCAAACACCCTCCTTTCTTCCCGCACCTCTCCAAAGCCGAGTTTTGCGAATACCCTCAAGCACCTCTCATCAACTTCAATCTCTCCACCGAAACCTTTATGAGATTCTGGTTCTATTTGACATGATGAATATAACCTTTAGAATATAACCTAAGACATCAGGGTATAAGACAATCATTTCGCAAAATCGTTGAAAGGAATAGATTGATATCTTACGATTTACACCGATCAGTTTGCTCACACAAGGTGCGTCATACCCACAATAAACTATTCTATCAGCTTATCTTGTTTCTCTTTGCTTAAAATCTCTCCTTTCTCATTCTTCCCAAATAACAAGTCTCGGTTATCCAGACAGTCTTTTTAATTATTATTCAGGGTTGGTCTAGATAAGGTAAGTTGCTTTCTTTTTTACTTTTTGAGCATATTAATTTGTGCATTTGGATTTCCGAAGCAAACCCTAAATTTTCCTTCTTTTAAGAATAAGTGAAAGGCTTCTTTTAAAACACCATTATATTTGCGCAAATGACGTTTTGCCTGATTTAAGAACTTCTCAATCTCATTAAGATGATATTAAATACCGTATTGATATGACTTTTCTTATCAGCAAGCCGTTGACTATGATTGATCCGACAATGATAAAATGCCAACGCGTCCAAATACTTCATATGCTCACGCGCTTACTCGTATACACAAAACTCCAGCAGCAAGCCCTTTATCTTTTTAATAATAAGAATAGCGTGTATCTCTAAAAGCATTTACAATCATTTTTGTATAGATCTTTTCTTCACCTTTTAACAAGTTAAAGATAGTATTTCTTAATAGAATAATGCCTCCTCCCTGTATAGATATTTTTCCTACGTTTTACCAAGCCAAAGAAAAGACAGCCCAGTTTCCCTGCCTCCTTCTGCCAGGATTTCCTTTGCGAGGTCTATCAAAGTAAGATTTATCTCCCTCTATCTCACCAGAAATAGAGTTTTTACCTTTAAATTCAAAAGCTATCATTTCTCTAGTTTTATGGTAAAAAACATATCCGAGTGACGGTTTGTTCTTGCCAAACCACATACTGCTTTCGCTGTTATACCAACGATAAACAGTTCGACCAAGCTTGGTTATAAACACTTCATTTACAACACCTTTTTGTCATACGATCAATCTAACATTCCTAGATGATCTAGATTAGCTCTTATTATATTTGCTCAATATATTTTATTTTAAGAGCACATTTAAAGTAATCTATGATGCTTTGTGTAGTTAAAGTTTTAAGACAAACGTCATATTAAAGCGTCTGTATAAGAGATAAAAACTCAAAGACTGGAATCTCCGAACAGAGCTAAGATAGCAAATAAATTTTATTTTCTTAAGGATATCCTTTGAAAAAAACACTGATGTTTAAAAAAAATCCAGAACAATATTTTGATCTATCCTCTTTTAAAAGATATAGTCTTTAAATAGAGTCACGTTTAGAAGCATCCAACAAAAGCTGCAAAATGTTTGTTTAGCTTTGAATTAAATATTTATTAGGCACAAATATGTTCTGTTTATTTCAATGCCCCTTCTTAATAACATATTTATTTGTTAAAACATTTAAAAGAATCAAGCATGTTTTGATAAAGCCATGCATTAAATAATATGAAAATAATCTATAAATTTAAGAGCCTAAATAGATATCATGCTTATAATAATTTTTAGGTATATTTGGGTGTTTTATTTTACAAGGAATTCTGATTATAGCTCATCATTTTTTCTTTAAAAAAAATGATTCGAATAAATGATTCGTTTCTTGATCAAAATTCAAACCATTTGTATAAAAAACAGAATTTACTAACAAGTATCTATTATTTATTTTTGATAAAGAAAATAAATTTATTTTAAAAAGAGTCTAATAATAATAGACAATAAACTTTTTCATAAAACGCCCAATTATATCCAAAAATCTAGTCAGGTTAAATTAGATAAAGAATAATGATTGACCTATTTATATTCTGATCTATCTATTTATAAACTCAAGATTGAACAACCAAAAAGTTGAAAGTTTATAGTTTGATAAAACGTATTTTTTATCAAAAACTTCCGTAAAATCATTGTGTTATAGAAATACATATTTATGTATACGCCTTCTAAAGAAATAAAATTAAATAAGCCTCGATTTAAAATAATTATTTTATTCTTTTTTTTAAACTCCAAGCCCTACAAGAAATATAAAATATATGAACGTTTATTTTTTGCTCATTTCAACTATTATTATTTAATTATAAAGAAATTAGAATAGGTTTTTAATTAAAGAAAAATATCATCAAAATTATGTGATCTGTACAGAGTTTTCACATAAATTATTAAATTAACACTTGCAAATTCTGAGAATAATAGCAGAAATAGATTTCAGAAATGTATACATTTTGCTTTTGAATAAAAGAATAAGAGGTAAAATATGAATAAAGCTGAATTAATTAGTGCAGTTGCTTCTAAAGCTGGGATCAGTAAAGAGGCAGCCAATAAGGATATTGAAGGATATACAGAAGCGATTGTCAGCGCTGTTAGAAAAGGAGATATGGCAACCATTAAAGATTTTGGAACATATTATAGAAAAGAACAAAAAGAACGCGCTGGTCATAATCCTGCAACAGGAGAGAAAATTACAATTTCAGCAAGAAATTCTCTGGCTTTTAGACCCGCAACCAGCTTGAAAACATTATAATATAATTGCTATATTAGACTAAAAGCAAATATATCACCCTTATGAACCAAAAACTTTCTGAGTGTACATTTATATGAAATCAGAAAAGGAATTTAAGGGTGATATATTTGCTCTAAACTTATTAACTCTACTGACATTAATTCCCTTTTCTGATATTAACTCATGCTTTACTTTATTCCAATTAAATACAGTATAAACAACCTTTCTTCATGCCACTTTATTGATATGAAATTTAGAACTTCTTCCCAAGAAATCAATCAAGAATAACCAGAAAAATCTGGTATTTCTATCTAGATAAAAAGAGTAAAAAAGATCAATCATGGATTGATCATAGGCATGATAAATATTTTTCTTAAATCTATGTTTGCAAAACGCTATCAAAAAACCATACCATTAAGAATATCCATATGATACCCTCCTCTTTCTTATGTATAATCTTCTCAACTTAATTTGATAGATCCGTTATAATTAATGTGGTTATAAGCATGTGGATGATACATGATATGAGCTTTATTTACATAACCATAAGAGCCAAACTTAACTAACTCCAAAACGAATATCAGACTAAATCCTGTAGATTTACAGTTTGATGAAAAACACCAATTCCTTAGAAGGACTGATGATGATAGCAATCTCAATTCTTATTGATTTTTTCTTTTTATACCCGATTTGCTAATCTTTCTTCAAAAGATTTTATCATCACACCCATCACTTAATCTTTTAGAATAAGAATTTTCCTCTGATAACTATACCCCCCAGATTCAAATCTTGCTTTTATATCAACAAAATTTTAATGTAAACAAGCTCAATATCTCTATAAATTTTAAAGCATGCGCTTTCTGATCTTTCACGATATAAACGATCATACCAAACAGCTATGGAAATTCATATCATAAATTGATTCTTCATCTCATAAGGCAAAGCAGTCAGAGGTTTTAGATCGAGAAACTTGCTCTATTGAAACGAAATTGATAAAATTAGAGATTACACTCTGTTTTGATAGAGAACACTATCCGCCTGTATAAAAATCATTCAACTTCTTGTTTTTCTAAATGAAAATATCAAGTATGGTTTTTTCTTCTCGTAAGCTAAGTGCACTCTCATTCACTTAAATTTATCCAGCTTTATCATTTTCAAAACACCTTCTGAAAACATTGCCAAATTTTATTTAAAATTTTACTTGCTTTTGATTATGATTATCATTAACAATAATGCTCACCGTGCTTTTACCAAATTATTTGAAGAATATTAATAAGAAAACTAAAATTTAAGGGTTGCAATTATGAATTTTTATCAAAGATTAATCCCTGCCAAACTTATAGCAATTATAGCTCTCATTTTAATTGGTCAACATACTGCAAGCTTTGCAGAAGAAAACTTATGGATTTATACACGCGGAACAGACACTCGCCCCAAAGGAAGTTATGAATTTAAACTATCAATGATTTCCAGAATTGGAAAATCATCTGGTCATTACCGTTTCGATGATATTCGACCTGAGATAGAATATGGCATTACAAATCGATTAACCCTTGGTGCAGAGATTCTGTTATTTAACCATGATTATAAAATAAATGATCCTGATTTAAATCCAATGTATGAAACACAAGCAAATCATGGTGGCTCATTTAAAAAACTACAATATGCAGGTTTTGAAATTTTTGCTAAGTATAATATTTTAAGCCCTTATAAAGATTATTTTGGCTTATCCGTATATGCTGCTTATGAATATCGTGGAAAATACCGTCTGGATGGTTCTGATATTGACCAAGATTCTTATGTGCTATCAGCCCTGCTACAAAAGAATTTTTACGATGATAAATTAACCCTTGCTGCAAATTTAAAGACCGAATTTGAATATCGCAAATCTCCTGGCATATTAGAAGAAGAATTTGCACTTGATTTTAGTACAGGAGCATCTTATCGCTTTGCTCCCAAGCATTTTCTTGGTATAGAATTTCGGCATCAATCAGATTATTTAAGCCCCTATAATACCGAAACGCAATCCTATGAAGAGCCTTCTTTGACTCCAACAAACTTCAATCTTGTTAATTTCCGTATTGGAACTCAGCATCAAAATGGAAATTATTTGGGATTAACCTATCATTATGCTGAACAAAAATGGTGGGTGACAACAGGTGTTTTATTTCAGATTTTTGGTGGAGGCTCTCAATTTGCCTATGTTAAGGATCATAAAAATTATGATGAACATGAAACCGTACATATTGGCCTGATCTTTGGATATAATTTCTAGTTAAAAAAATTAAGGTTTGGAATGAATTATGTCAAAAAAAACAAACATAGCGTTTATTTCAAAAGCAATTAATACAAATCGTAGGACTTTGCTTTTTGGATTATGTCTCTCAGTATTCTTTCCTGCTCGTTTTGCCTATAGTGAGGTTTTTCTATCTCCAAAACAAGCAAAACAGATATTATGGTCAAATCATGCTTTAAAAAAAATTGAAATACATCTTACTGACAAACAAGCAAAATCAATATCAAAAGCATCTAAAAGCATTGTTCGAAATAAAAAACTACATGTTTGGAGAACAGATCAAAATGGTTGGTTT
Source organism: Maricaulaceae bacterium (assembly GCA_965183855.1). Classification (GTDB taxonomy): domain Bacteria; phylum Pseudomonadota; class Alphaproteobacteria; order Caulobacterales; family Maricaulaceae; genus CBCYMI01. Next base: position 26,898 of record CBCYMI010000042.1, read on the forward strand.
ATATTAGATCAAGTCATTGGAAAACATGAAAACATAGATATCGCTGTTGCCCTTAATCCAAATGGTTCTGTAAAAGGAATTGAAGTTTTAACCTATCGAGAAACCTATGGTGATGCCGTTCGCCATCAAAAATGGCTTTCTCAATTTACAGGAAAAAAATATACAGAACATCTAAAACTAAACAAACAAATTAAAAATATTTCAGGGGCAACACTTTCCTGTCGTCATATTACGGACGGTATCAACAGACTAACACATACATGGCAACAGGTCTTACAACATGTTCAGTAACGTATTGAATCAATACCAGTTTATTAAACGGCGTAAATTTTTACTTGGAACCTATGTAGATATTACACTTAAATCAAAAAGAAACGCCTGTTCCGAATCAAGATTGTTACACTTAAGCCAATATGCCTATCAGAAAATAGCTGATATCGAACAGGAAATGAATTTTTATAACAAAACCAGCCTATTATCCTATATTAATTTAAATGCGCATAAAACGGTCATTCCTTTATCTGCTCATTTAAACATAGTTTTGCAGTGTGCAAAAAAGCTTTACCATCAAACACAAGGATTATTTGATGTTTCAAACGGTAATTTTAATCATGTTCTAATAAAAAATATGAGCATTCAATATCAAAAACCTTTAAAGATTAATTTAAATGGAATAGCCAAGGGATTTGCAGTTGATCAGGCATTTGAATTTCTAAAAAGGCATTCAGACCTGTCAAGTATTAGTGTTAATGCAGGAGGAGATCTTCGAACAACAGAGCCGTATGTTTTAATCAAAGACGCAAAACGAAATCAAGTTTGTGTCTTGAAAAATAAAAAGGAAGCAATTGCAACTTCAGGAAATTGTTATACAGACAAAAATATTGTTAACCCGTTAACAAAAGCCAATATCAAGCTTGCAACTCCTGTCAGCATCCTCGCTGATAAATGTATGATTGCAGATGCATTAACAAAACCTGTCGCAATTCATCCAGAGAACTTCCATAATATTTTAAATTATTACGGAGCTCAATTATTTATACAACCTATCTCTTCTTTCTCTCCTTCATTTTTGGATTAACGTGATGATTAGAGTAAAAATGTTAAATCAATATCGTTTTTGGATTTTTGGTATGGTTTTCTTTGCCTGGATCAGTGGTATATGCCTGTTTTCAGCACTTGAATGGGGCGAAATAGAAGGAGAATTTGGAATTGAACCCAGTCCTTATTTAGGAATTTTGTTAAAGCTTCATGGCATTTCAGCCTTTTGTTTTTTGATCTCATTTGGTTTTTTCCTGGGAACACATGTCCAAAATACTTGGAGAATGAAAAAAAATAGAATATCTGGATATGGATTTATAACTGCACAGGTTTTTATGATTATAACGGGTTATTTACTTTATTATATGGGTTGGAACTTCCTACGCTATCTACATTTTGCAATCGGTTTTTCTCTTCCCTTTTTGATTGGCATTCATACCAGAAATTTAATACAAAAAATATATAAAAAAATCACCAGAGCCAAGCATAAAAATGATGAAAAAAAAACAGTTTAACTATAATCGTATCAATAGGGTTATTCATTATTGGTGTGCAATTATTTGTGCAATTCCTGTCCTAATTGTAATTAGTACAGGAATATTATTAATGTTTAAAAAAAATATTAATTGGATACAACCCCAAACCCTGCAAGGTCAAAATGACATTCCAATTATTTCATTCGATCAAATCTTGATCATTGCAAAAAATATTCCACAAGCTGAAATTAAAACATGGAAAGATATTAAACGTCTAGATGTTCGTCCATCTAAAGGAATTACAAAAATTCGTGCAAAGAATAATTGGGAAATTCAAATAGATAACACAACTGGAAAATTGCTTGGAACTGCGTTTAGAAGATCTGATATTATTGAAGCCATTCATACAGGAGCATTTTTTACAGACTGGACCCAATATTGGGTATTCTTTCCTTCCGCACTAATCTTATTGATTCTTTGGGTAACAGGTATTTATCTATTTTTTATAACAGAGTTAGCGAAAGTAAAAAAAAGAAAAAAGCACAAAAAGAAACCATATATTTCAACACTTCTACCTTTTATGGCTCCCTTCCTATTTTTTATTTATCATACTGAGCCTTCTTCAGCTTTTGACGGAATAGAAAATAAAATAATATTCAAACAGGCTTTAAATAAAAGCTGGAAGCTTAATCATCAAATTAATGTTCGAATAAATCATGCTGGTTTGTTTTATCAATATTATCAGATCGGAGCAGAATATCTGATTGCACATTCCTGGACATTATCTTCACAATACCGATTAATTTATAAACGTAAACAAGATGACTACTGGCAGTTTGAGCATAGACCTTTTATAGAATTACAAACTAAAAGAATACTTAGTCCATCTCTGAGAATGGCTTTAAAATACAGACATGAATATCGAATTTTAGAAACAGGAAAAAACCAACATAGAGGTAGATTTTCAATTAAACTAGTCTCAAGAAAAAAAATCTTGAATAAAGCCATATCCCCTTATCTAAATGAAGAAATTTTTTATGACTATCATTTAAGTGAATTTATAAAAAATCAATTCTCTATCGGCATACAAATAGCAAAAAAAACAATTACACCCGATTTAGCGTTTAAGATTCTATTTGATAAAAAAAATAGTCAACCTTGGAAAATGACTGGTTTTTTGGTCTTTTCTCTCAGATTTTAATCCATATCCTATAAAAGAAGAATAAGAACAGGTTTTTTCGGTTTCAATGTTCTAAAAACTCCTTTTTATATTTTAAAAATAGGCACAAGCTGGATTAAAGCTCATAAACCAAATATTCCAAAAAGCATTTTTATACTTAAAAAATAGAATTAGCCTCCTTCTCTTATTCTTTTTTCCTGGCAATAACACCATAAAAAGCCTTCCCTGGCTTAAGTCGATTCCCATCCAGATCTGTTATTTTCCCTCCTGCTCCCAATACAATTGGAATACAAGCTGCAATATCATGCCATGCCAAACCATCTTCAATAACACAGGAAATTCGCCCCTCTGCAAGCAATCCAAATAAAAAACCATCTCCTCCATAGAGTGTATGATCTGATTTTTGAGCTTCTTTTTTAAAACAATCTCTTGCTTTTTTACCAAAACACTCGGGATTTGAACTTGCAAGAATATGTACATTATTTCCTGCACTTTGACTACACAAACTATCATTTAACGTTGTTGGACGTTTAAGACCTCCAACCCATATCTGTTTTGTTAAAGGTTGATAAATAATTCCTAATATAGGTATGCTCTCTACCCAAATTCCAATTAAAATCGTAAAGCTTGGCATGCCTGCTAAAAATGCTGTCGTTCCATCAATCGGATCAATGACCCAAACAACCCTGTCAGAAGGAATTAATAAATGTGTTTCCAGCTGTGAATCCTCTAAATAAACTTTTTCCTTTGAGTTTATTTCAGGCTTTGGAATATCATCTGGAAATTCTTCTCCTTGAATACTATGATCTGGATATGCCGCCTGGATGATTTTACGTATTTCCAGTTCTACCTTACGATCTAATTCTGTAACGAATGGTGAAATTGTGTTTTTTAACTCTACTTTTAGAGCTCTATGGCTGTTTTTAACAATCAGTTCACCTGCAGAAAATGCTGCTTTTTTTGCCGTTTCTTCCAAATGAATAAGATGAACAAAACCATTCCTTTTAGAAATATCCATATCAATCATCCTTTTTAATTATATCAGTCTAATTAATTATATCAGTCTAATGATTAGCCTTTCAAATAGATTTTGGGTTCAGATTTTGTATTTTTTAACTCAAACCAGAAAAAAGCTTGCATTTTTATTTGTTTTAATATAGTAGCACACTATTACGTTAAAACAAATAACTTATTCTTTAATTATTGTCAGGAGGAAAAAATGCACGATCAAAAAGATACAAATGAAATCGATCATCTTCAATTATTATGCGAAGCATTATTAGAAATACGCTCAACAGAAATGCTAAGTGCATTTTTAAAAGATTTATGCACTCCTTCGGAAATACGCGCAATTTCAGAGCGCTGGCATGTTGCAACCCTTTTAGATCAAAACAAATATAGTTATCGGGAAATCAACAAACTTACAGGCGTAAGCACAACAACCATTGGTCGCGTTGCCCGATTTATGACTCAAGAACCCCATCAGGGGTATGTTTATGTTTTAAAACAGCAGAAAAAGAAGATATCAAATGCCTCTTGAACGACTTAGAATTGCCATACAAAAATCTGGCCGACTATCAGATAAAAGCTTATCCTTGTTAAAACAGGCAGGCTGTCAAATTCAAATTCATAAAAACACATTTTTTTATCGAATAGATGATTTACCTATTGATCTTCTTTTAGTTCGTGATGATGATATTACAGGATTTGTTTCCCAAGGAATTGTAGATTTTGGAATTATTGGTCTGAATTCCTATCAGGAATATCTATTGTCAAATAAAAGACATGAAACCAGAATTTCAATGAAGCTTAGTTTTTCATCCTGTCATTTAAATATTGCAGGTCCTGAAAGAGTTAAAATAAATAATTTATCAGAACTCAACACACTAAAAATTGCGACATCTTATCCTTATATTTTAAAAGCTTTTTTACAAAAGCACCAGATTAGCGCCACCATTGTCAAAATGCATGGTGCTCTTGAACTTGCTCCCAGGCTAAAAATTGCAGACCTAATTTGCGACCTGGTCTCTACTGGGGCGACACTAAAGGCACATAATTTATATTCCATAAAAACCATTATGAAAAGTGAGGCTATTTTAATTCAACATTCCAGATTAAATACAGCAAAACAAAAAATTGCAGATATGCTCATTCCACGTTTTAACGGAATTATCGCATCTCAAGATACAAAATACATTATGCTAAATGCGCCTAGAAATGCAATTGATACAATTACCAGTTTATTGCCTGGTTCAGATGCTCCTACAATTATGACATTATCAAATACAGACCAACAAATCGCAATTCATGCCGTTTGCAGAGAAAATATTTTCTGGAAAACACTTGAAGATCTGAAGTCTGCTGGAGCTTCTTCCATTCTAGTTATTCCTATTGAAAAAATGATGGTTTAAATCATGCAAATTATACCTTATAAGACGATTCTTGATACACAAACTCTAGATTCTTTTTTTGAACGTCCCTGTCTTAAAATAAAAGATCAGGTATTAAAAACCGTAAAATCTATTTTTGCGTCCGTAGAAGAGAAAGGGGATCAAGCCGTTCGTGCCTTTACAAGGCAATATGATCATATTGAATTAGACAAGATTAAATATCTCTGTTCAGCATTTAACCATTCTGATTTAACAAATAAAGAAAAAAAAGCCATTCACTATGCCATTAAGAATATAAGCTGTTTTCATCAAGCTATTAAACCAATTCCTGTCAAAGTTGAAACACGTCCAGGGATTAATTGCCAGCAAATCTGGCGAGCGCTTGATTGTATTGGTCTTTATATTCCAGCTGGAAACGCAGCTTTGATTTCAACCTTATTAATGCTTGTTATTCCAGCTCAACTCGCAGGAGTTAAGAATATTATACTTATGACACCTCCTCAATCCAAAGGAAATCTGGTTCATCCTGCAATTATTTATACTTGCCAAATTTTGGGGTTAAACCATATTTTCCTTGCAGGCGGAGCACAAGCCATAGCAGCAATGACATTTGGAACAAAAACCATTCCAAAAGTTGACAAGATTTTTGGTCCTGGAAATCAATGGGTAGATTGTGCAAAACGCTATGCAATTACATTACCCTCCGCCCCCCTCATTGATCTCCCAGCGGGACCTTCTGAAGTTATGATTGTCGCAGACGAAAAAGCAAATCCTGATTTTATTGCGTCTGACTTGTTAGCCCAAGCAGAACATGACCCGTTAGCACAAGTTATTTTAGTTTGTTTCTCGCATGCATTTGCACAAAATATAATTCTAAAAATGAACCAGCAAATCAGGACGCTTAATCGAAAAACAATTATTAAACAAGCATTGTTATCAGCAAAATCAGTAATTGTTGACCATATTAATCAAGCAATCAAACTTGCTAATTTTTATGCGCCAGAACATTTAATTTTAAATCTTGAACATGCAGAACTCCTCATTCCCAAAATTCATCATGCAGGCTCTATTTTTATTGGTGCCTACACACCTGAATCTGCTGGAGATTATGCTTCTGGAACCAATCATGTCTTACCTACAAATAAAGAAGCTAGGAGATATTCAGGTCTATCAACACAAAGCTTTATGAAATCTATGACGGTTCAATCTATCAGTCCTGAAGGATTATTAGATTTAGGACCTATTGTAAAAACACTGGCTCAAATTGAAGGTCTGGACGCTCATGCACATTCAATTTCTGTTCGCTTGAAGACAATCAGGAGCTCTCTTAAATGAATCTGGATATTAAAAACATGGTCAGACCAGAGATTTTGGCATTAAAGCCCTATTCAGTATCTCCTATACACCCTCAAGAAAATTTGCGCCTACATGCAAATGAAAACAGGTTTTGTGATGGAGTCAATAGTCGATATCCAGACATAGAGCAAATAAACTTAACCCGTCGACTTGGACAATATTATCAAATTAATCCTGAAAACCTTCTGATAAGTCGAGGAAGTAGCGATGGGATTGATATATTATGCAGAACGTTTCTACATCCTGGTCTTGATAGTATATTATGTTTTTCTCCAGGGTTCGAGATGTATAAAATGTTGGCTCATATTCAAGGAGCTTCTGTTTTTGAGTTTCCCTTAACGGATCAATTTGAAATTGATTTTCCTGCCTTAAACAAAACGCTTAAACAGAATACAAAGATAAAACTAGTGTTTTTCTGTACGCCACATAACCCTTCAGGAAATATCATTGATCCAGAAAGTCTTCTTGCATTTACCAAACAGCATTTTGACAGGCTAATTATTATAGATGAAGCGTATATTGAATTTTCTGAATGTGAAAGCTTGATTTCAAAAATAGCAGATTATCCTAACCTGATCATTCTAAGAACACTCTCAAAAGCATTAGGACTGGCAGGATGTCGTATTGGGTGTTTGATGGCAAATAAGGAAATTATTAAATATGCTAAAAAAACACTGCCTCCTTACGCAGTATCAACACCCTCTATTCATGCGGTCTTAAAAGCACTCACGCCAGCTGGAATTGTACGAATTAAAAACAATATATCAGAAATTATCAAAGCTCGAAATGCCTTAAAGAACAAGCTTGAAAAACATGATCAGGTTATTGACATTCTCCCAAGTAATGCAAATTTTCTGCTTGTTCGATTTAAAAATGCAGAGCAAATTTTTTATCAATTAATACAAGCTGGAATATATGTACGAGATCTACGTAATTCTATTAAAAATGGGTTGCGAATTACAATTGGTTCTTCTTCTGATCATGCTATTTTACTAAATGCATTAAGGATAAAAACACCTCTTTTTACCGATCGAATTGCAAAACTGGAACGAACCACAAAAGAAACCAGCATTTATACAGAAGTCAATCTAGATAAAGAAGATCCCATTCAGATTTCAACAGGAATTGGTTTTTTTGATCACATGCTTGAACTTGTTTCAAAACATAGTTCTATTTCCATAAATATTTTTACAAAAGGAGATCTTCATATTGATCCTCATCATACGATTGAAGATACAATGCTTGCTTTGGGAAAAGCACTTCGTCAAGCATTAGGAGACAAACACGGAATTCATCGTTATGGATTTAGCTTACCTATGGATGAGGCAAAAGCTGAAGTATTACTAGATTTAAGCGGGCGTGCCTTCTGTCAAATGGAAGGATATTTTACAGCTTCCATGCTTGGTCAATTCCCAACAGAAATGATTTTTCATGCCTTTCAGAGTCTCTCTTTGAGTTTAAATGCAAGCATACATGTTAAATTCAAAGGAAAAAATGATCATCATAAAGCAGAAAGTGCTTTTAAGGCTTTAGCATATTGTTTGAAAATGGCGTGTAAGAAACAAGGAAATACGCTTCCATCTACAAAAGGAGTTTTATAATGGAAGTTGCAATTATCAATACTGGATGCGCTAATATCAACTCTGTATATTTTGCTCTAAAGCGTCTTGGCATCTGCGCACTTATTACGCAAGATCAGACAGAAATCAACTGTTCTGATCGCGTTATATTGCCAGGGGTCGGTTCAGCAGAAAAAGCCATGAACCAATTATCAGAACTGAACCTTATTCCTTGCATAAAATCCTTAACTCAACCTGTTTTGGGAATTTGTCTTGGCATGCAATTATTTTATCGCTCCACGGAAGAAGGAAACATAAACTGTCTTGGAATTATTGATGAAGAAATCAAACGTTTTGCATTACCTTCCTCTTATTCAATTCCTCATTCAGGCTGGAATGATCTTAAAATCCTCCATCCAACATCCTTATTCAAAAATATTCATCATCATGATGTTTATTTTGTTCACACTTATTACGCTCCCTTGTCAAAAACAACAATTGCATCTGTACAATATGGCATTGAATTTACAGCCTGCATGCAATTTAAAAACTTTATAGGATGCCAATTTCATCCAGAATGCTCTGGGCAGACAGGATCTAAAATTCTATCTAATTTTTTGGAAATCACATGATTATTTATCCAGCTATAGACCTAATAAATGGACAGTGTGTTCGTCTGACAAATGGTAAGTTTGAAAGCCAAAAACACTATCATGCCCTTCCTGTTCAACAAGCGATGGAATTTAAAAAGAAAGGAACGGAATGGCTTCATATTATTGATTTAGACGGTGCAAAATCTGGTCAATTCAAGCAAGGAGAATTAATCAAAGAGATTGCCAACAAAACAAATTTAAAGATTCAAACAGGCGGAGGCATTCGCAGTCTTAAAGAAATTGAAATCTTGTTAAATTCAGGAATTAAAAGAGTTATTATTGGATCCTTACCTGTTAAACAACCAGAGTTTCTTGACAGAATTTTTAACCATTTTGATCCTGAGAATATCATGCTTGCTCTTGATGTCGTATTTAAGAAAAATACATTTATGATCTCCATTCATGGTTGGCAAGACACACTTGATTTGACGCTATATGATGCCATAAATTCACTATCAAATACAAAAATCAAGCATATTCTGGTTACAGATATTTCACGTGATGGCTTATTAAAAGGGTCCAATATATCTCTTTACCAAACCCTTAATCCGTATTTTCCAAAATTTTCCATTCAGGCATCTGGAGGCATTACGAGTATATCTGATATAAAACAGCTCCAAAAAACCAATATTCAAGGACTGGTCATTGGAAAAGCATTTTATGAAAACACCCTTGATCTGACAGAAACTCTAAAAATAGTATAAGGTGTACAAACATGCTCAAAAAACGAATTATTCCTTGCCTTGATGTCAAATGTGGTCTGGTGGTTAAAGGAGTCCAATTCAAAAAACATCAGCAAGTTGGAGACCCAATTGAACGGGCACAATACTATGCAAAAAATGGTGCTGATGAATTGGTGTTTTATGATATTAGTGCCAGTTTAGAAAACAGATCCATAGGACTTAACTGGATTGAAAATATCCGAAAAGTAATTGATATTCCTTTTTGTGTTGCAGGAGGAGTTCGAACTTTAGAACAAGCTGAAAATTGTCTAAAACATGGTGCTGATAAAATTTCTATCAACACACCAGCAATAGAAAACCCTCATCTCATTAATGAACTGGCAACCGCTTTTGGATCTCAATGTATTGTGGTAGGAATTGATAGTTTGAAAACAAAAAACACGAGTTATATTTGCAAAAATACAGGGTGTGCAGATAAAATGGAAATCTTGGAAAGAACTTCTATTAGTTGGGCAAAAGAGGCTGTTTACAGAGGCGCTGGTGAAATTGTTCTCAATTGTATGAACCAAGACGGCATGCAGGCAGGATATGATATCGAACAATTAGCAGAGATACAAAAACAAATAACCGTTCCTCTTATTGCAAGTGGAGGAGCTGGCAAAAAAGAAGATTTTAAACAGGTTTTTAAACAGGCACATATTGATGGCGCTCTTGCTGCAAGTGTTTTTCATTCTGGCAGTTTAACCATTCCTGAATTAAAATCCTGGCTATATTCTGAAAACATTGAGGTAAGACGATGACTGAAATCAGTATAAATCAACTTAACTGGAAAAAAGGAAAAGGTCTTTTACCTGCCATTATACAAGATTTTAAAACAAACAGAGTTTTAATGCTTGGTTATATGGATAAAACAGCTTTAAAATTAACGCTTGAGAAAAAGACTGTCTGTTTTTATTCACGAACCCGTCAAACCTATTGGCAAAAGGGGGAAACTTCTGGAAACTATCTCTTATTAAAGGAAATAAGCCTCGATTGTGATAAAGATTGCTTGCTAATTAAAGCAGAACCTTCAGGTCCTGTTTGTCATCTTCAATTTGATACCTGTTTTGCAGAAAAAAATCCACATACTAATCTTTATTTTCTCCATATACTCGAACACATTATTGAGAACCGTAAATCCGAAAAACCTTCAACAAGCTATACAGCAAATCTGTTCTCAAAAGGAATTGAATATATATCTCAGAAGCTAGGAGAAGAAGGTGTTGAAACAGCTCTTGCGGGGGTAAAACCTAAACATGATCAACACCTAACAGAAGAAGCGGCAGATCTGATTTATCACCTTCTGGTATTATTAAATGCACATAATCATCGTTTATCAGATGTGATTTCTGTCTTGAAAAAGCGTTCTATCAACCCAAAAACTGAACATAACCCTGTCTCATTTCTATAACATGTTTTTTCTTTAATACTCCTGTTTGTGCTATCTATTATAAATAGATATAGGAAGATAACACAAAATATATAGTTAGAAAAATATAATATAAAATATTATCCAATCATACTATTAATAAATTACCTTTACTATATTTCAATCTATTTTCAAAATCTAGAAAATCATCATTTTATAATTTATAAGACAGCCTATTTAAAAATTTTTTATTTAAAGGAATATATTTCCTTAACCCAAGAAATTCATACTGATCCTGAAATATATCATATTTGTCGCAAATCTGTTACTAATCTGTTATATTTTTGATATAAATTTTAATTATATAGCTCATTACGTGCTGATATAAAGAAATATTGAAAGTCATATGAATAAAAATTGTTTAGATCAAGCAATGACTTGCATTAATCTAAAAGAGACACAATTGACAGGAATTGAGTTTAATTATCATCAATATTTTAATTTCCTTTAGATAGATTTATCCTTGGCTCAAACCTTACATATGTTAATGGAAGCTATAATAGACTTATCAACAGGCAAAAACGCTCTCTACAGAAACAGTCCAAAACTCTTGCAAGCCTATCAATTGGATATGAAACAAGACTCTTTGATTTAAGGTTTGCTATAATTTATCGCGATAATTATCCAGATGCAATCGATTATGCTGGAAAAGGTAAAGGTTTGTTTGTCAAGAATGATTTCCAGATGGATCTAACGGTCAAATATCAACGAACAGATCCGTTCAAAATCTCTCCAGAGCTATCTTAATCGATCATGTAAATTCCAATACTGGACTTACGGCAGATTTGGAAGGTATTACATTATACAAACATCGAAACGCAGGGTATTTAATTGCTTCTTCTCAAGGAAATAATAGTTATATAATTTATAACCGTCTTGGAAATAATAAATTCAAGAAGAGTTTAAAAAGATTCAACAGCTTTATACGATTATTTTAGAATATTAAACTCAAAAAAGCATGGTTATTTAATTTCTAACCTGACCATAAAGCCCTGTGAATCTAGTTTTTCTATATTCACAGGGCTTTTATAACTTTTGAGTTTCTATTGCAGATTGATATTAAAATATATTTTTTAAGATTTATTCCAAATCATAGCGATCCAGATTCATCACCTTATGCCATGCCACACTAAAATCCTTTATGAATTTTTCTTGTGAATCCTCACATGCATACACTTCTGCTAATGCTCTAAGCTGAGAATTTGAACCAAATATAAGATCAACACGTGTTGCAGACCAGATTTGTTGACCTGTTGTTCGATCATATCCATGAAAGATTTCTTCAGATTTTGACTCCGCTTTCCATTCTATATTTATATCCAAAAGATTTACAAAGAAATCATTTGTCAATAAATCTGTCTTATCACTTAAAATTCCATGTTTAGATTGCCTAACATTTATATTTAATACACGCATTCCTCCAATTAACGCAGTCATTTCAGGAGCCGTTAATGTCAAAAGTTGCGCTTTATCAATTAATAATTTTTCAGCCAGTTGAGCAAATTCTGGTTTAGCATAATTTCTAAATCCGTCTGCAATGGGTTCAAGATAGGTAAATGATTCTATATCTGTTTGTTCCTGAGAAGCATCTGTACGACCAGGTTCAAACGGCATGGTTATAGAGTATCCAGTGTTTTTTGCAGCCTGTTCAATAGCTGCATATCCTCCAAGTACAATCAAATCTGCTAATGAAACAGCTTTATTTCCTGTTTGAGCCTGATTGAATTCAGTTTGAATCTTCTCAACTATTTTAAGACGCTTTTCTAATTTTTTGGGCTCATTAACTTCCCAGTCTTTTTGTGGTGTAAGACGAATACGCGCACCATTTGCTCCTCCTCGTTTATCAGAATTTCGGAAGGTTGAAGCAGACGCCCATGCCGTAAATGCTAATTCAGAAAGAGATAAGCCAGATTTAAGGAGTTTCGCTTTTAGTTGAGCAATATCATTCTGATCGATCAATTCATGTGAAACTTTTGGGATTGGATCCTGCCAAATCAATTCTTCATCTGGCACTAACGCACCAATATAGCGTGATCCTGGTCCCATATCCCGATGTGTTAATTTAAACCATGCTCGTGCAAAAGCATCTTCAAACTGGTCTGGATTTTCATAGAAATTTCTGGAAATTGGCTCATAGACTGGATCCATTCTTAATGATAAATCTGTTGTTAACATGATCGGTGCATGACGCTTTGACAGATCATGAGCATCTGGTACGCTATTTGCAGCAGATGAATCTTTTGGAGTCCATTGCCAGGCACCCGCAGGACTTTTTACCAGCTCCCACTCATAGCCAAACAAAATATCAAAAAAACTATTATCCCATTTTGTTGGTGTCGTTGTCCAGGCTCCTTCCAGACCACTTGTAATCGTGTCTCCTCCCTTTCCACTACCAAATTTATTTTTCCAACCCAGACCTTGTTCTTCAAGACCTGCTCCTTCAGGCTCAGTTCCAACAAGTTCTGCATCTCCTGCTCCATGGCATTTGCCGAATGTATGCCCTCCTGCAATCAACGCAACTGTTTCTTCATCATTCATTGCCATTCGAGCAAAGGTTTCACGGATATCAATTGCTGCGGCAAGAGGATCAGGCTTACCATTTGGACCTTCTGGATTTACATAAATCAATCCCATTTGAACAGCTGCAAGCGGTTTCTCAAGATTTCTTTCCCCACTATAGCGTTTATCACCAAGCCATGTATCTTCAGCACCCCAATAAATATCTTCTTCAGGCTCCCAAATATCTTTACGTCCCCCTGAAAAGCCAAATGTTTTTAACCCCATTGATTCAAGGGCACAATTTCCCACTAGAATCATCAGATCAGCCCATGAGATTTTTTTACCATATTTTTGTTTAATCGGCCAAAGCAATCTGCGTGATTTATCCAGGTTTACATTGTCTGGCCAACTATTGAGTGGAGCAAACCTTTGTCCTCCTGAAGATCCTCCTCCGCGACCATCCCCTGTACGATACGTTCCTGCACTATGCCATGCCATTCGAACAAAAAGTGGACCATAATGCCCATAATCAGCAGGCCACCAATCTTGTGAATTTTTCATGAGTTCAAAAATATCTTTTTTCAACGCATTCAAATCAATCTTTTTAAATTCTTTTACATAATCAAAGGTTTCTTCCATCGGATTCGATAAATCAGAATGTTGATGGAGAATTTTAAGATTTAACTGATTTGGCCACCAATCCCGATTTGATCTAACACCAAAAACAGCATTTTCACCAGATTCATGCATAACTGGACATTTATTACTGGTCTTACCCATAATTTTTCTCTCCTAGCTCCGTTTGACAATCCTAAAACTGTGATATTAGGCACGTTTATCAATCTGTGATGATCTACCTTTTATAATAAAAAGTGATCTGTTTTATTTCCTATCCTCTGAAAAATCAGTGATTCAATAAATGCCAGATACTAGAAACTATATATCACTTACAGTTTAGTCTTTCATTCATATAAATTTCAGCTTATTATAACAGAAGTGTTTTTAAATAACGAATTAATATTTACATATATTATCTGTATTTATCTTTTATGTTTATCCGAAACACCTCATATATGCACCTGAACATCATAAATTAGTTTACAACAGAGACATTGTTAGATAAATTAATACTTTTTTTATATACTGTATTGTTTTTTCAAACATCAAATCAAGGATATCGTATAATGAAACAGCTTCCTACCATGCGGCAATTACAATATTTGGTTGCTCTTGATCAATATAGACATTTTGGACAAGCAGCCCTTCATTGTCATGTTACAACGGCAACATTAAGTGCAGGCATTAAAGAGCTAGAACAGGTTTTAGGAATTCAGGTTGCAGAGCGTTCAAACAAACATGTTTTATTGACAAAGACAGGTAAACAGCTCGTAGAACGTGCCCGGCAAATTCTGTCACAGGCAGCAGATATGAAGAACCTCTCCCATTCCAGTCAGAAACTATTTTCAGATCCGTTTTATCTTGGTGTAATTCCAACAATTGGCCCCTTTTTAATTCCTGAAATTATTGCCAAAACAACAACACATTATCCTGAACTTGCACTTTATATAGACGAACAACAAACAGATATATTGCTAGAAAAACTAGAGAATGGAGAAATAGATGCTGCTTTATTGGCACTTCCTTATGAGATTGGCAAATTATCTCATTATTATCTTGGCTCTGATGCTTTTATGTTTGTTTGTAATTCAAAGCATGAGTTTGCCAATCATGACAGTATAAGTTTAAAAGAGATAAAAAAAGAGCAAATTCTTTTAATGGAGGATGGACATTGCCTTAAACAACATACCCTTCCATTTTGTGAATTAAACTCTAATCAGATTTCAGGATGGAAGGCTAATAGTCTTTTTACACTGGTTCAAATGATTGCAGCAGGACGTGGTGCGGGTGTTATTCCCAAAATGGCAATTAAAAGTCGTTTCTTTGAAAGTTTGGATATACGGGTATTAACATTAAAAGAGCATGCAGAGCGTGAAATTCATTTAGTCTGGCGTACACATTCTGTTAATACTAATAATATTTTAGCCTTTGCAGATTTGGTCAAAAAAATTTTAGATGAGTTCATCATGGATTAACTCTTCAGATCAAGAAAATGATATCTTTTCTTATTGAGGTATCGCTAATTAAAATATAACGAATTGAGATATAACTAAAACCTGAATTTTAAAGATAATCTTTTTTAAATAATGAGCCATATTCCCTGTTCTTTTGACCCATATGCTTTTACACAAAAGCAATGTAAGGTTATTGTATTCATACTTTAAGAATGCCAGTTTTATTTGTAGCAAAATATATTTGATACATGATTTTTAAACTGATTTTATCATCGAATTTAAGAGCTCACCTCTTAAAGGCTTGAGTGAGCTAAAATAGGTTTTTCATATTAAGTTTATTCACATGAGAACAAACTTTCAAGCTTGCGTTTATTGCCGTTTCTTTTTCTTGAAAAACATCCCCTGCAAAAAGATCCTATATATTTTTTGTTCTAAATGAATATACTAAATGCATTAGTATAATATCAATGTGTAATTTCAATATATAACCTTAATTGTTTGCCTGTTTAAAAATATAAGACTTACCTTATAATGTTTCATTCCTATTGATTAATTTTAAAAAAATGAGCTGATAAACACGAATATTATGTTCTGTTTTATAAAGTTTCAGAGATTATTTTCGATACATGCTTCTAATTCTTTTGATTAGATTTAACATCTTTCTGTTATAATCTGATTTATCAGATTTTATATTCCTAATTTTCACCTAATTCATCATTTTTTAGCTTATCTGTTTTGTGATCCAAAATGGATTAAACATGGTTTTTATCTAAATAGCTTTAGATATTTTCTATCATAACGCTCCTTTTAGATCATAAAAAATATAAGATTTAATCTTTATAAAGCACGATATTTTCCTAATTTATAGATTTGTATCACCAACACAAAAGTATTTGTTTTACTAAAAATAAAATAAACTTTGACAGGCAATTTTGATTTTGTTATTAATATATAAACAATACAGGCTCTCAATAATTAGAGTTATCTATAGAATGAAACAAATAAATAAGTATATTTTAGGTCTATTTTTTTTCTTTTCATTATTGGATGCGCAACGGTTACCCCTCAGCCTGAAGAATTATCTGGTAATTCTTTGCAACCACAATTAACAAAACCCAAATTTACAGAACCAAATGCTCCAATTCTTAAAAGAAAGATTGCCATTGGTCGTTTTTCAAACTCAACAAAATATGGTAAAGCTTTGCTTTTGGAAAATGAAAGAGATCCACTTCCAGATCAAGCATCAGATATTTTAGCACGTCAATTGGTAGAAAGTAGAAAATTTCTTGTTTTTGAGCGCCCTGATTTTCAGCTGATTCAGGCAGAACAGAGTTTACAGAATAAAAAAGACAAAACCTTGGTCGGCGTTGACAGCCTAATTATTGGCTCTGTTACAGAATTTGGAAGAAAAACGGAAGGAAAATCTGGTTTTTTAAGTTCAACTAAAAAACAGACAGCTTATGCTTCTGTTGCGATCAGGCTTATTGATGTCACAACAGGTCTTGCTTTTTTTAGTACGAAAGGAACAGGGAATGCAAGTATTGAATCAAGAGTAATTCCAGGATTTTGCTCTAAAGCTCGCTATGATTCAACGCTAAATGATCGTGCATTATCTGTCGCAATTGCCAATGCTATTCAAAGTGTTATTCAAAAACGTGCATTATCTGTCGCAATTGCCAATGCTATTCAAAGTGTTATTCAAAAACTTGAAGAACGTCCCTGGCAATCAGATATAATCAAAATTGACCAACAAACGGTTATGATTAGTGGTGGAAAAGCACAAGGATTGAAAATTGGAGATCAATTGCAGGTTTTGCATAAAGGAAAAACGGTTAAAAGCCAACAAACAGGGTTACCAATAACTTTACCTGCCAAACATCTTGCAACGATTAAGGTTCAATCTTTTTTTGGTACAGATGAGTATTCACAAGGCTCAATTGCACACCTTGTTCAAGGTAATCTGATTGGAAAAGACCTTACACAACTGATTGTCAGGGAGAGTAAATAATGAAATCTGTTCTTTTTACTTTTATACTGGGCATTTTCTTTCTCTTTTCTGCCTGTCATTATCCTGTTTCAAGACTTAATTAAGATCGACCATCGGCAACGCTTTCTTTCTCAAATACGCCTTCAAATGCATTCGTTTTTATTGATCATCAACCTAAAGGAACAGCGAGTGAATATGATGGAAAACATGCTGTTTTAGCTATTTCTGAAGGAAGACATAATGTTAGAATTCAGCAAAATGGAAAAACGATATATGATGAAGAGATTTTTATTGAATCAGGTGCCAACATCAAAATTGATTTAAAATAAAAGAGATTTGAGTTATTCTATGAAGTATTTTCTTTTGATTCTTTCTATTATAAATCTTTTTGTTTTAAGCGCATGCGCTAATCAAACACCTCCAAGATTCCATTGGGGGAAATATCCAAATTCTCTTTATAAATATTATAAAAACCCAGAAAAACGTCCTCAATATCTCGAAGCTGTTGAAAAAGCAGTTGATAAGGGACGTCAGGAAAACAGGCTTGCTCCTGGTCTTTTAGCAGAATTGGGATATTTAAAACTTGAAGAAAACAAGATTGATGAAGTAATCGATCTTTTTAATGAAGAAATGCAGATTTTTCCTGAATCCAGATTTTATTTGTCCAATATTATCAAAAGAATCAATACAAAAAATCAAAAAAAGAAACCGAATCATCAAGCAATTAAGGAAAATTCATGAAGTCTTGTTTTTTTCAGTTCTTTCAAAAGATATCTCTCTTTTTTTTTAATATTAGCTTCAATATCATTTCTAACAAATTGTACCGCTCCAACAATAAATTATAAAGATTATACGCTTTATCGTTCAGAAGATCCAAAAAGCATTCTTATTCTCCCAGCGCTTAATGATACTGTTTTTGTCTCAACCACTGATTATTTTTTTCGACGGTTTCAGCTCCCTTCTCACAACGTGGCTATTATATATTTCCTGTTAATATGGTTAAACACATGCTTGAAGATAATGGATTATCTGACCCTCACCTGCTTCATCAAGCAGATGCACGTAGCTTTAGAAGAATTTTTGGCTGTGATGCTGTCTTATTTATCAAAATCAAGCAATGGAATACAAAATATCTTGTTATTGCTGCTGCAACAACGGTTTCATTTGATTATCGCTTAGTCAGTTGTAAAACAAATACAGAATTATGGAAGTCTGATTATCAGATTATTTATGACCCTAATAAGGGAAATAATCAGGGACTTCTTGGTGCCATAATTAAATCTGCAGTTCATAAAGCAAACCCGAATTATATCCCATTAGCAATTACTTCTAGCTATAATGTAAGTACAAAGATAGGGTCTGGTATTCCTGCTGGACATTATTTAACAGATTACTACCAAAAAGATCTGACCGATTTTCCGATCAAGGAAACATCAAAATCTGTTGAGCCTTCCCAATCTGAATAGAGTATATGCCTGAAAATTCAAGATAAAGCATGATTTCTGTTTCTAATCTCAACTTATATTTTTTTTAAATCAAAGCTGGAAAACCTTGAGATTTAGCTCATGAATATAATGGAGGCATTAAAAGAATTATAAGATAAATAAAATATATTATTCATGTCGGCTTTCTATCTTTCATCCTAGTTTTTTCTTACAAAATCCTTAAAAAAATAACCAACAAAGCAGAGTATAAAAAGACGATCTGCTCAGAAAATCTAGCCAAAAGCAGAGAATAAATCTTAAGAATATTATAGCTTTTAAAGCCAGGTTTATAATCTAATGATTAAACTTACTGTTTCTGATCATAAAATTTTCGTGCTTCTTCAAGCTCTGGCATATGTATCATCATCCAATCAACCAATTGATTGAGAGGCTTTACAGCACTATATCCCAATGCGGTCAATTAGTAAAATACGCAAAAAATTCTCAACTAATGGGGAACTATGTGGTGCATTAGATCAATTATTAGACAATACATTATCACAAATCCCCCCTTTATTACTACCAGAAGACAATATATTACATTTTATAAAAACCCTACATTACAATAAAACATTGTCGCGCGGTCAATTTATACTTTCTTTATACCAAAACAATAATAAAACTGTTGTAAAAAAGCTTGTGTGGATTTATTCTGACACACCAAAATTAAGAATTCTTGAGGATGAATTATTTGAAAAAGCAAGACTATTGAAATCCAAAAAAGGTAAACAACTTTTTTATAAAACTGTAAAACCACGTCATATTTTTAGTGGTCTAACAAAATGTGGAGTGTGTGGATCGAGCTATACAATAATTGGTAGAAATCGTTTAGGCTGTTCTGGTAGACGCGAGCGTGGAGACTGTAAAAACAAAAGGACAGTCAGTCGTTTTCACATTGAAGAAAGAGTTCTTAAAGCACTAAACACGCATTTAGTTAATCCAGAACTGATTGCTGAATATATAAAATCTTACCAAAAAAAAATTCATGCCCTACAAAAAGAAGAACGAAACAATATGAAAGCCAAACAAAAGCGAGTACGTGAATTATCAAAACAGATGGATCATACAATCAGGTTATTGTTAACGGAGAAAGCGCAAGATCCTTTATGGATCATTTAATCGAGATGGAAAAAGAAAGAGATGTATTAATTGTAGAATTAGAGCTTTTTGAAAAAGCAGATAAAATTAGGGTCCATCCTAATCTTTCTGAAAAGTACAAACGAATTGTTTATAATTTACATCAACAGATTAATACGCTTGATAAAGATGATTCTATCAGAAATTTTGATTTTTAAGGAAGTTCGTAACTTAATTGAGAAGATTGTTATTATTCCAAAAGCAAAAGATCTACCTGTTGAAATTGAAGTTCACGGTAAGCTTGCAAGCTTACTTTCCATCTCAACAATCGAAAATATAAACGAATGTAGGGTTGATATGGTTGCGGGGGCAGGATTTGAACCTGCGACCTTCAGGTTATGAGCCTGACGAGCTACCGGGCTGCTCCACCCCGCGACAAATACACATTCTAAATAACTTTAAGAGCATGTTTAAAAAAGCCATAGCGATATCTAACATATTTTATCCAGATGTGAAGCCCTAAAATGTTAAAAAATAAAATTAATGCTTAAATCTGGTTGCTTTCATGTATTTTTAAACCTATCAAATTCTATTTTTATTCGATTTATATTAAATACTTTTTCCTTCCAGATCTTTGAAAAACACTCCCATAAAAAACAATCATGGCCTCCAGAAAAAAGAAATATATCAGAGTTTATTGACCTAACCTCGTTAAAGTTCTAAAAATATACCTAAACACTCAAATTGAACTCTGTTCACATTGCAAAGAGAGAAAATTATATGTACAAACCTATCTTAATTCTTTCAGGAATCATACTCTTTTCAGGACTTACTGCCTGCAAACCATCTCAAGAAACAAAGCAAGATAATAATCACAATACAGCACAAAAAATATCTAGGAAAACTCAAAAAAAATTAACAGATTATCTAGATATTAAACAATTAGCACACCATATAAAAACTTTGTCCAGTGATGCATTCGAAGGTCGAGCACCTGCAACTCCTGGAGGTAAAAAAACCCGTCAATGGATCGTAGATCAATATAAAGCCATTAATCTAAAACCAGCAAATAAAGGAAGTTATTTTCAAAAGGTTCCTTTAACTGAAAACACTCTAAATGAAAACACTTCTTATTTGAAGATTAGTCATAATGGAACCTCTCAAAATCTGAAAATAGGTCAAGATGCTGTTTTTGGAACAAAACAAACTAAAGAAAAAATTGCATTTAAAAATAGTGATCTGGTTTTTGTTGGTTATGGAATTATTGCTCCAGAATATGGCTGGAATGATTATAAAGATATCGATGTTAAAGGAAAAACCGTTATAATTTTAGTGAATGATCCTGGGTATGCAACTCAAAATCCAGATCTGTTTACTGGAAATGCAATGACTTATTATGGACGTTGGACCTATAAATATGAAGAAGCTGCAAGACAAGGGGCAATTGCTGCACTTATTGTTCATGAAACCAAACCTGCAAGCTATCCATGGGGAGTTGTTAATTCAGGATGGCGAGGAGCTCAATATGATCTCGTTAAAACAGCTCTCTCCCCAAAACAACTCGCTTTAGAAGGCTGGATACAGCTTGATATTGCAAAAACACTGTTTAAACAGGCAGGCTTAGAGTATCAAACCCTTAAAAAACAAGCAAAACAAAAAGACTTTAAAGCTGTCCCCATGACAGGATTAAAAGCCGAAAGCCTTCTTAATAATAACCTTAAATATCTTGATTCTGCCAATGTTGCAGGCATGATCACAGGAACAAAACATCCAGATGAATATGTCTTGTTTATGGCACATTGGGATCATTTGGGTAAAGAAAATGTCAAAGAAGGAGAAGACGGAATTTATAATGGTGCCGTTGATAATGCAACAGGAGTTGCAAGCATTTTGGAAATTGCAAAAGCCTTCTCAAAATATTCACCTGCTCCTGAACGTTCTTTGCTCTTTCTTGCTGTCACTGCTGAGGAATCTGGTTTATTGGGATCCAAATATTTTGCAGAACATCCACTTGTTCCTCTTAAAGATATCGTTGCAGGCATTAACATAGATGCCATGCTTCCATTAGGAAAAACCAGAAACCTATCTGTTATTGGCTATGGTGCTTCTGAGGTAGAAGATATTCTAAAAGATGAAGCCCAAAAATATCATAAAATACTTTCTCCTGATCCAAAGCCAGAAGCAGGTAGTTTTTATCGGTCTGATCATATTAATCTCGCTAAAAAAGGGGTGCCTATGATCTATGTGGATAATGGGGATGACCATATTGAAAAAGGAATAAGCTATGGGAATGCATTCTCATCTGATTATGTTAAAAACCGATATCATAAACCAACAGATGAGTATTCAGAAGATTGGGATTTAACAGGAATGATTGAAGATTTAAGTATTCTTACAAATGTTGCAAAAACACTCGCCTATTCCAATCAATGGCCAAACTGGTATAAAGGAAATGAATTTAAAGCTATTCGAGATCAATCCAGAAAAAATATACCTGCACATTAAAATGTAATTTGCTCTATTTGTATTATATCGTATAGGTTTTCTAATAATGGCTAAATGCCAAAACAGGCATTTAGCCAGATCTATAATGAGCTTGGATTAATACATTATGAGGATATACATTATGACGATTAGTATTTTTTAAAAATCAAGCTCTTTTATTAGCTGTGAATTTAACTTCAGAAATTACCAAGCTTGGCTCTTTACCGATTTTAAAAGCCAAAATGAACCCTGATTTACATATATCAAATACGTTAAGAATACAGGAAAAGGGAATGTATGTATTTGGAAAACTGGATATTCAGTATAAATTTGACAAGATATCAAAAAAATATTTTCTCTCTTTTTCTGAAATACAAATCAAGGTTTTAAGTTTTATCTTTTCGTATTCTCTACTTGACATTTTTTTCTTAAAAAATAAACTATATGTATATCTTTTTATTGCTATTTATCTTTTAAAAAGGACTGATCTATGTGAAATTACTCTTTAAATAGGTCAATGATACAATAGGAATAATTAGAGAAAATGAAAATAATACCCTATTTTAAACGATTCTTTGAATACCCATCATTGATAAGACAGAACATAGCCTTTTCAAATTAATTTACCAATAAAATGCTTAAAGAAAACAGCTGGTTTAGAATATCGTTCAAACTCTTTGAGGAAATACTTTTTTAAGTAAAATATACTTTCATTTACCTTCAAAAATCAGAAAGAAATAATCATGAAACTCTATTATATATCTGGAAGCTGTGCCTTATCTTGCCATATCGTGCTAAACTGGATTGGAAAACCATATGAAGCAATTTCTGTTCAATATGGAGACCCAGAACTTTTAAAAGTCAATCCTCTCGGAATGGTGCCTGCCCTTATCGATCATG
Source organism: Maricaulaceae bacterium (assembly GCA_965183855.1). GTDB lineage: Bacteria > Pseudomonadota > Alphaproteobacteria > Caulobacterales > Maricaulaceae > CBCYMI01. The sequence goes on from CBCYMI010000042.1 coordinate 50,204, forward strand.
ATTTACCCCCTATGTCCCAAAATAGTGCCATTTTAAAATATCTCTCAGAAAAATATCCAGAAAAAAAACTTGGAGCAGATGATATCACAGAATCTTATCAAATTAATTATTGGTCAGCCTTCTTAACAGGCGATTTACATCCAGCCTATTATCCTTTTTACGCACCTAATCGCTATATTGATCGAGAAGAAATCGACCCCCAATTAATCAAGGAGATTAAAAGTGCAGCAAAAAAACGTATTCATAAATTCCTTTCATTTATAAATCAGCATTTGGAAAACAAAATCTGGATGATTGGTGATCGACGAACCATCATTGATGCGTATACTTTTGCCATTATTCGCTGGTCCATGCCTTTAAATGACTTCAATCATTTAAAAAAATATGCTAGCTTTATGCTCGAAGATGAAGGGGTTCAAAACGCAATGAAGGAACAAGAGCTTCTATAAAGGAAATCCTCTTTATAAATAAATAGGTTTTTATCCATAAAACAAACGTATACATTACAGAAAGAAACTCTATGATGAAATATGAGGCTGAGAATTTAACATCCGAAACCAAATGCGAACATAAGACTCAACCCGAGTGTGAATCCCAAAACAAATCGGGAATAGAAACAACCCTTACCATAGGTGCGCTTCCAGCTTCAGAAAAAATCTATCTTTCTCCTGAGAAATTTCCAGATCTTAAAATTCCTTTTCGTGAGATTACATTAAACGATCCTATCTTACCCAAGCTTAGATTATATGATACCTCTGGTTCTTATACCGAATCAAAAGGACAGATCGATATTCGAAAAGGAATTGATCGCACACAAAGAAATACATGGATAAATCAATACACAAATGTTCAAACCTATCAAGGAAGGGAACTCAAACAAGAAGATAATATGGCTTCTGAACATACCCTGACAGAATACTTTCCTATAAAGTATCATCCTCTTAAAAAAATGGACACAAAACAAGAAACACCTTTTACACAATATGAATTAGCAAAAGCTGGAATAATTACAAAAGAGATGATCTATGTTGCGTTTAGAGAGAACCTAGGTAGACAAAAAGCTCTTAAAGAGTTGCAACATCAAACGCAAAATCAAAATGAATTGCCTCTCGAATATTACCAATTAATTACGCCTGAATTTGTTCGTTGTGAAATTGCAAAAGGACGTGCCATTATTCCTGCAAATATTAATCACCCAGAACTGGAACCCATGATTATAGGACGTAATTTTCTGGTTAAAATTAATGCTAATATCGGAGCATCCTCTTTAAAATGCTCTGTTGAAGACGAAGTTGAAAAAATGGTTTGGGCATTACGCTGGGGGGCAGATACCATTATGGATTTATCAACTGGAAAAAACATCCATAATATCCGTGAATGGATCATTAGAAATTGCCCAGCGCCTCTTGGCACAGTCCCTATCTATCAGGCTCTCGAAAAAGTCAAAGGGGAGGTAAGAAACCTTGATTGGGAAGTGATGAAAGACACACTGATTGAGCAATGTGAACAAGGTGTTGATTATTTTACGATCCATGCAGGCGTACGATTAAGTCATATCCCTCTTGCGCAAAAACGAATTACCAAAATCGTTTCAAGAGGAGGCTCTATAATGGCAAAATGGTGTATGGATTATCAAAAAGAAAGTTTTCTTTATGAACATTTCGAAGATATTTGTGATCTCATGCGTCAATATGATGTCTCCTTTTCTTTAGGAGACGGTCTAAGACCTGGATGTATTGCAGATGCAAATGATGAAGCACAATTTGCTGAATTAAAAACACTCGGAGAGCTAACAAAACTTGCCTGGAATAAAGGATGCCAGGTTATGATTGAAGGACCAGGTCATGTTCCAATGCATAAAATTCAAGAAAATATGGAAAAGCAATTCAAATGGTGTCATGAAGCTCCTTTTTATACATTAGGTCCGCTTGCAACCGATATTGCTCCTGGATATGATCATATTACCAGTGCAATCGGTGCTGCAATGATTGGATATCAGGGAACCTCTATGCTCTGTTATGTCACACCGAAAGAACATTTGGGACTGCCAAATCGTGAAGATGTCAAACAAGGTGTGATTGCCTATAAAATTGCAGCGCATTCTGCAGACCTTGCCAAAGGACATCCATCCGCACAAATCCGTGATAATGCCTTGTCAAGAGCACGCTATGAATTTCGATGGGAAGATCAGTTTAACCTTTCTCTGGATCCAGATACAGCACGTCAATATCATGATGAAATCCTACCTAAACAAGCTCAGAAAACAGCTTCTTATTGCTCAATGTGCGGTCCTAAGTTTTGTTCTATGAAAATCTCACAGGAATTAGATCAATTCATCGAAGAAAACTCGGGTTAATATCCAAAACCCCAAATTTTTAACCTAATTTTCTCCTTCAGAAAAAGGAAAAATTAATAAACTGCGTTTTAAAAATGTCTGAGCTCTAATTTATGATTTAATTAGACAAGCTCTAAACAAGATGTGTTATTAAAATGGCATCTCTTTTGATAAAATACATCCGTATTGCACACGCGCTCTGAAGCAATCATAAAAACAAAAACCCTGTTTGGAAACATCCCAAATCAATTAAGTTCAAAACACTATAATACAGTAATGTAGATATGATCGTGAACGCTTCTTAACAGATACACACCAAAGATGAAACCCGTGATCTATATGAAAGAGCACCTCATATTTCATGGCATGAATGTTAGATTAACTTACATGGGTTCTATTTATCAGCATTTTCCAGCCTGTTCTTTCCATTTAGATTTTAAAAACAACTTGCCTCCAGAATAAAGCAATCCTCTATCGGTCTTGGTAATTCTCTCCGAAATCCAGAGCATATCCAATTGATCTTACCGTTCGGATCGGATCATAATCTCCTACCTTGTTAATTGCCTTTCTTAACCTTCCTATATGGACATCAACTGTGCGTGCATCAACATAAACATCCATTCCCCAAACTGTATTTAATAATTGCTCTCTACTAAAAACACGTTTTGGCTTTTGAATCAAATGTAATAATAATCGATATTCAGTTGGTGCTAAATGGATCTCTTTACCTGACCTGATAACACGGCAGGTCTCTTGATTTAGAACAATATCTCCATAACTGAGTTTTTTCTCAATAAGACTCTGATTAACACGCCTTAATAATGAATGGACTCTGGCAAATAACTCATTCATTGAGAATGGTTTGATAATATAATCATCAGCTCCCGTATTCAAACCATGAATAAGATCTGTTTCTTCACCTCTTGCCGTTAACATAATAATTGGAATATCAGATAAGGTCTTATCAGCACGTAATTTTCGACAAACCTCAATACCTGAAATCTTGGGGAGCATCCAATCTAGTAAAATTAAATTAGGAGGTGTTTCCTCTGCACATAAAAGTGCTTCTTCTCCATCTTTTGCAAGACCTACCAGATACCCTTCTTTTTTAAGATTATAGCTTAACAATGTTGCCAATGCTTCTTCATCTTCAATAATCAGAATTCTGGCTGTCATTATTCTTTCCATGTCTTGCACAGGATTTTAATCATTTTTTTAAAACCGTTTTGTTAACCCATCCTGTTTTGGACGCTCATGCGCCATATTCTCTCCAGTTACAAGATAATGGACAACTTCTGCGATATTGGTTGCATGATCGCCAATACGTTCTAGATTCTTGGCAACAAATAAAAAATGAGCACAAACAGAAATCGTTCTTGGATCTTCCATCATATAGGTCAATAATTCACGAAATAGACTATTATAGTGCTCATCGACTTCTTCATCACGAAACCAAACATTAACAGCAAGCTCAACAGATGTTCGACTATAGGAATCTAGAACATCCTTGAGCTGACGTACCACCAACATTCCCATATGTTCCATGCTTCTTGTTAACCCAATCGTCTCAAGCCTGCTTAATAATAAGGTTCGTTTTGCAATATTTTTTGATAAATCTGCGATTCTTTCCAAATCTGTGGCAATCTTAAGTGCTGAAATTGTCGCTCTTAAATCCGATGCCATGGGCTGTCTAAGCGCAAACATTCGAATAACATCCCGCTCAAGTTCTTTTTGCAAATTATCAACATCATCATCCCTTGCAATAACATTCTCGGCTAAAGGAACATCACGATTAACAAATGCTTTTACAACATCAGAAACCATTGCCTCTGCCATTCCACCAAGCCCCGCAATCTCTGAAGAAAGTCGCTCTAATTCTTCACCAAAAGATTTAACTGTATGTTCTGTCATTAAACCTATCCTATCCAAAACGTCCTGTGATATAATCCTGTGTTTTCTGATCTTTTGGATTTGTAAAAATATCTTCCGTTAAACCAGATTCGATTAAAAAACCCATATGAAAAAAAGCTGTCTTTTGAGATACACGAGCAGCTTGAGCCATTGAATGCGTTACAATAATAATACAATAATTCTCACGCAATTCATCAATTAACTCTTCAATAATAGCGGTTGCAATTGGATCCAAAGCAGAACAAGGCTCATCCATCAAAATAACTTCTGGATTAACCGCAATTGCGCGCGCAATCACAAGTCTTTGCTGTTGACCTCCAGATAATCCTGTTCCTGGTTGTTTTAACCGATCAGACACTTCTTTCCATAAACCTGCACGTTTTAAACTGTTTTCGACAATATAATCGAGCTCTTCTCTTGTATTTGCAATCCCATGTATTCTAGGACCATAAGCAACATTATCATAAATGCTTTTTGGAAATGGATTTGGTTTTTGAAAAACCATACCAACCCGAGCCCTTAAAACAACAGGATCAACAGAGCGACTATAAATATCACTTCCGTCAATATTAACCTCCCCTTTAACCTTACATTGGTCAATTGTGTCATTCATGCGGTTAATACATCGAAGAAAAGTTGACTTTCCACATCCTGAAGGACCGATCAGAGATGTTACGCTTCTGTCTGGAATATCAATCGAGACATTAAACAATGCCTGCTTTTCATCATAAAAAACAGACACATCCCGTGCAGATACTTTAATATCTCTGTTTGAAGCCATAACAGAGGTTTCTTTTATACTTTCTTGTACAGGAGACTCTATCACCATTTTCTGAACCTTTTCTTCATTTCTAACTATATCCAGTTCTACTCTATCTTCTTGCATCACCATCTCCGTTCAAATTTTCTTCTTAAATAAACGGCCAATAAATTCAAAATAATAACCATTAATAAAAGCACTAATATCGCAGCTGCGGTTCTTTGTTCAAATGCTCTTTCCGCAGAATCAGACCATATATAAACTTGTACAGGCATCACAGTTGAAGCAGAAACAAAACTCTCTGAAACATGAGACGCCGATTGCCAAAGACCAGATAAAAAATTACCAGCTTCAGAAAATTCAGTAATAAAAGGTGGTAAATCCGCAATAAAAGCAACCATGCCAATCATCAATAAAGGAGCCGTCTCTCCCATAGCCTGAGCCAGACCAATAATCGAACCTGTCATAATACCTGGTAAAGCCAAAGGAAGAACATGTCCAAATACAGTTTGTACTTTAGACGCTCCAATCCCTAATGCCGCCTCTCTAATAGAAAGAGGAACCGCTTTAATTGCAACGCGAGATGAAATAATAATCGTTGGCAAAGTCATTAAAGATAAAACAATTCCTCCAATTAATGGCGTTGATCTTGGCAAATGTATAAAATTAATAAAAATAGCCGCTCCCAAAAGACCAAATACAATGGATGGAACCGCAGCCAGATTATTAATATTAACTTCCAGAATATCTGTTATACGATTCTTAGGAGCAAATTCTTCTAAATAAACAGCCGCACCAACACCAATTGGAATCGCCAGCCCCATTGTTACAATAATCGTCATAACAGAGCCCCAAAAAGCCGCTGCAATTCCTGCAAGTTCAGGCTCTTTCGAATTTGCATTCAAAAATAAATACCGATTAAAAACTTTTTTAACCATTCCTCTTTCTTTAAATGTTTCTAGCCAAATAATCTGTTGATCAGAAAATCGTCTGTTTGCTTCTGGTTTTTTTATTTCTATCAATTCCCATTTTCCTGAAGGAATCGACCATGTTTCTGAACGCTCCTTCATTCCTTGATTAACCAATTTAGAGTTGTCCATAATGTTTTTCTTATCATAATCTTTGTTCAAACTGCCAAATGGTAATAAAACGAGTCCCGTCGCATGATCCTGTGCAAGATAATTGAGCTTAACAATACCTCCTTTGACCTTTATTAAAAAACTGGGCATTGTTTTAGTTAATTCTGTTTCTTTTAAAGATTTCAACTTTTGAATATCAGAATTTTCTTGCCATTTATTTTGATCCTCGGATTGTTCAATAATCTGATCCATTAATTCTGAAAACGAAGAACTGGAAATTTGGATATAAACGGGAGATTTATAGCTTCCTTCTCCTTTTAATGACATGTTTATTTCTGTCTTCGGAGCATGTTCAATATATGTTTCACTTCTGCTCTTAAGATATAATTCTGCATGATCGGATACAGGCATGGAAAATTGATATTTCTGACCAATCAAATCAGGATTTTTAACAACTTTTTTTAAAAGAGAAGATGTATTAATCGATGCATATAAATTAAATAAAGCCCTTAATTCTGTTCTTGACTGAACTTCTGGGAATTCTTCTTGAAAGGCATTTCTTAAAATTGCACCATAATTCCCTCTTCTTATACTCGCTTCTGTTTTTGTTCCTTTAGGATCTGCAGAGACAGGATCTAAATATAGATCAAATGTATATTCATATGTCCAAAAAGCCTGCCATCCCTGCTGAACAATTCTGGATATTAAAATAAAAAGTGCAAGAACAGCAAAACCAATTGCAATCATGGAACATAGTTTAAAAACCATCTCTGATTTATAACGTTTTGCCAAACGTTTTTCTACAATCTCACGAATAGGAGGCGTTTTTTTATTAACAATATCAGTCATATTTTTCTCGATACTTTCGTTCAATTTGAAGAGCAATCACATTTAGAACCAATGTAAAAAAGAATAAAACCAGCCCTAGGGCAAAAGCAGAAAGTGTCTTGGGGCTATCAAAAGCATCATCTCCTGTAATCAATGCAACAATCTGTACCGTGATTGTTGTTACACTATCAAGAGGGTTTGCCGTAATATTAGCTGCCTGACCTGCCGCCATCACAACAATCATCGTTTCTCCAACGGCTCTTGATACTGCCAAAAGCAATGCGCCAATAATACCAGGAAGGGCGGCTGGAAAAACAACCCCTTTAACCGTTTCTGATTTGGTAGAACCCAATGCATAAGAACCATCCCTTAAACTCTGAGGAACCGCATGAATAATATCATCAGACAGAGAAGAAACAAAAGGAATAATCATAAGCCCCATCACAACACCTGCCGATAATGCATTGCGTGATGATGCTTCTATTCCAACAGATTCTGCGAGATTTCTAACCAAAGGAGCAATTGTTAAAGCTGCAAAAAAGCCATACACAACGGTTGGAATTCCTGCCAATATTTCCAAAATAGGTTTAATATATTTTCTTGCCCCTCTGCTGGCATATTCTGAAAGGTAAATTGCCGAAAAAAGACCAACAGGACCTGCAACAAAAAGTGCGATTAAAGTAATTAGACTCGTTCCATAAAAAAGCGGAACAGCACCAAAAGCACCTTTTTGTCCAATTTGATCTTCCCTTAAAGCAGTTTGTGGAGACCATTGCGTTCCAAAAAGAAAATCAAGTAGGTTGACATGGTCAAAAAACTTAAGACTTTCCCAAAACAAGGAGATAAAAATACCTATGGTTGTGACAATTGCAATAAAAGAACAAAGAATTAACAGGCTTAGCAAATATCGTTCAACAAAAACACGTGCCCGAAACGCTTTCTTGATTCTAAAAAAAGCCCAAATTCCAAATCCTAAAGCTAAAATAATAGTTAAAACGCCAACCATAAGATGAATTCTATCTACCATTTCGGAGATATAATTGATAACAGAATCCATGTTTGGATCTCTGTTTATAATATTGGTTTTTATAATGATGTTTGCTTTGCTTAACATTTCCTGCTTTGTTAGCCCTGTACCCTCAAGATAAGAAAGCGGAAAAAAAAGAGAAACAAGTTTATTAACAATAAAAGAATTTAAAAATTGGTATCCTAATAAAAAAATGAGACCAGGAATTAATACCCAAAATGCAACAAATCTTCCATGATAAATAGGCAAAGAATGCATTTTCTGCTTTTGATCAATATTCTTTATATAAAAAACAGCTTTCTTTTTCCCGATATAGTAAAACAGAAAAGAAACTGAAATCAATAAAAGCAATAATAATGCCATTTATATCCCCTTACAAAGGTCCAAGCTCTCAAACCTGAACGAATATGTACAGCCTAATTTTTTATATATGCTTATAAAGACAATTTGTAACAGTTATATGACAAAAGCAAAATCTTATAAAATTTTATGAATAAACCCATTTATAAATATAAAATCCGAGTGCTGATTTCAGGTTATCAAAACCTTCTGTATTTTATGATTTTCCGATATTTAAAAAAATCTCCCTTAAAAACCCTCTATACGCTATTCGTAAATGATCATAAAATTCTGAAAGACCAAATTTAGAAAAGCCTAAAGCAAATCTATCTTATGTTGAAACAAGAATGGTTCACAAAATAGATATGTTTTTTAATTTAGAAATAAATCATATTGTTTGCGTGATAAAAAAACCAAAAACGCAATTGAAACCAATAAAACAATATATCAATTCATTAAATGGGATAGCCCTTAAAACAATCCTAAATCAGCATTGATTTCAGGGTCTATTATTCTTGGTATAATTTGTGCACTCATACACTTTAAGTGAAAATGATTTAGGCTTGATTGTTTTTATATAAACTTCCGTTAATAACTCTAATTTTAAACCAGAATACAATATTAACTTTCTTCCTTTTTTTCTAGTAATAAAACAGAAAATTCAGACCCTTTCTTAACCTCACTTTCTACGCTTAATCCACCTCTATGTCGACTAATAATATGCTTTACAATCGCCAATCCAAGCCCTGTCCCAGAATGCTCCTTTTGATCTTGACCTTCTACACGATAAAATCGTTCTGCAAGCCTTGGTAGATAATGTCTATCTATTCCATCTCCCCAATCTCTAACTTTTAATATCGTATAGCATGATTGCACTTTTTCTTGCTCTGACGCCAATGAAAATTGAGGCGGTGAAAGCAGATTAATCCGAACACTATTATCAGAGAGTTTATCTGTTTTCTTTTCCTCTTTCTTTTCCTCTGAAAAAACGGTTATTTGCTGAATATCATTATCTGTTTCTAAAGAAGAGAGCGCTTCTTGATAACCATTATGATGAGCGATTGCCTGAAGAGAGCATCCAGATTCCAATGTAATTCTAATTTTTTCCCCTTTCTTTGAATATTTTAATGCATTCTCAACCAGGTTTTGAACCACTTCGAGTAATTGATCATAATCTCCTCTTACATAATAAGGCTTTTGTTCCGAAATGACATTAATCCTTTGCTGGCTTTGTTGCAAAATAGGATTTAAGGAATCCTTAATATCATTTACAATATTAACCAGATCAACCGTTTTTGTTGGCAAGATATGTTCGTTTAATTCTATCCTGCTTAACGACAATAAATCATCAATCAATCTTCTCATACGCTCTGCTTGCAAAGACATAATATCCAAAAACTTTCCTCTAGCCTCTACATCTTCTTTTGCATGCCCTTTTAAGGTTTCAATAAATCCTGAAAGAGAAGCCAAAGGTGTTCTTAATTCATGGCTAGCATTAGCCAGAAAATCAGAACGCATTCGATCCGTACGCCTAATCGAGGTTTCATCTCTTAAGATCAACATCACATAATCAGACTTCCTGACATGATTGTCAGAAACAATAAATGGAATAATAATTGCCTTCATATAAACTTCATAAGGCATGAATCTTGTAAAATTAACGATCGAGGATTTTTCATTCTCATATGCTTTTGACATTGTTTCCAATACTTCAGGATGACGTAATATGGATGACAATAAATGTTCTTCTATATCTTCTCCTAATAAACTATGCGCAGCATGATTTGCCTGTTCTATACGTCCTGAGTGATTAACCAGTAAAATAGGATCAATATGATGTTCAAAAACAGAAGAAAAAGGAATAACAGAATGAGAAAAACTCTGTTGTTTATATCGATAATCCTTTTTTGAACTCTCCTCCTTATCTTTAGGCTTTTGTGTTGAAAAAGATAAAAATAATACAAAGCCAAAAAGCACAAGAGATATCATTAATAGCGTTGTTACAGGCGTTAACATCGAAAAAAGATATAGTATACCAATTCCAAAAAACACAATTAAGAATAAAATTAATAATCTGTACATAAGCAATCACATTACAAAATAAAAATATAAAATAGATCAATCCATAGAATAAAACCTGTTCTAAAAACAGGACTATACTATATATATTATAAAAATACTATAAAATGAATTGTTATTGATAAAATAGCCTATTCTCTTTAGGAAGATACAAACCTAATGAAACATTAACATAATTTAAGATGATTCAAATTATTTAATCTTTATATTTGTTTAAAGTGGGCAATAAAAAGCGCAAATGAATTATATTCGCAGTAATTATTAAGAATTATGAATAAGGCGTCATTATAAATAAGGTGTATAAATAAGGTGTGGTATGCAATATTTAAAACTTGTTTTGATAGCATGCTTTTGCTTAATTTCGGCCTGTACATTTTCTCCAAAAAGCTCATCTGTCCAAAAAAGCAAGCTCTCAGATACTCCTTATGAAAAAAGCCTGAATGTTGACTTTCTGGCTTCCGATTTTTTTTCTGGCATTCTCAAAGAAGAAGAAAATGAATTAAAAGCAATCTTGTTAGAGGCACTTAAAAACAATCATAACCTTCAAAAAAAAATGCTTGATATTCAAAAAAGTTTTACTTTATACCAGCAAAGCCGTTCTTCTATATTTCCTTCCATTGATCTAGGATTAAACAGCCGATACTCGGATACTGTTTCTCCTAAAAATCAGAGCACAAGGCAAACACAGCAAACTTACACCGCCTCTCTTTCTTCTGTATGGGAGATTGATTTATGGGGAAAAATAAGAGCAATGATGACCTCATCTGCACTGAATACAATCATAACCAAAGAAGCCTTTTATAATGCTCAACTTTCCTTAATGTCACAAACTGCACTCGAATGGTATGAACTTGTCAGAGCACAAAAATTAAAAACACTTAGTAAACTAAATTATCAAATTAAAAACCGATCTCTTCAAAAAACAAAAAAGCGGTTCTATCTTGGAAACGCAAAAGGATCAGATATTCGAATTGCACAAACAGCTTTGGCAAATGCTCAAGCAACACAATCGCTTGCAGAAAACAATCTTCAAAACGTAAAAAGAAGACTGGAAGTATTATTAGGTCGGTACCCAATGGCAGAATTAACAGGAAAAACAGAACTCGCTGGACTGGCTGCGTTTTCCTTCAACGAACCTATTCAGAACTATATTGAAAACCGTCCTGATATTCGCCAAACTGCCTTAAATATTAAAAGAGCAGGGCTGGATGTTGAAATTGCCAGAAAGTCTCTTTATCCTTCCCTTTCTCTTAAAGGGGATTTGTCTATTTCAGGCTTGAAAATAAATGATCTCTTTGATCTTGATCAATGGGCTGGAAATCTGGTTGCTTCACTGATAGCTCCTGTTTTTAATGGCGGTCGATTAAAAGCAAATATCAAACAAAAACAAATTAGTTATAAACAGGCTTTATTAGAATATGCTCAACAAGTATTAATCGCAGCTCAGGAAATTGAAGATAATCTTGAGAATGAAAAATGGCTTAAATATGAAGAGCAAGCCTATCAAAAAGCGTTCAAATCAGCGCTTAGTGCCTATAAACAGGTTGAGCAACAATATAATGAAGGATTGGTCACAATCTTTGATCTATTATCCTCTCAAAGTCAACGAATTCAAGCAGAACAGAATTTAATTAATATACAAACAAACCGAATTAAAAATAGAATCAAAACCAAAATTTCACTCGGAGGCGTCTTTAAGATACATTAATGTGTTAACAATAGGGCAAATCTTTATCTTTAAAATAAAGAACTCATTTTCTGATCTGAAAAACATCTAAAAAATAAAATTCAGAAATAGAAAGACATTTAAAAAAGGATTATTACAATAATGAAATTAGTAATACGCATACTTGTTTTAATTGCTCCTATTCTGTTGATTCTAATCACATTAGGTTTTGTTTCCATGCTAATGTCACAACACAAAAATCTGGAAAAAAGAAATGGTGAAGATATAAAAACATTTGTAACAGAGTATATCATAGCAAAACAAACCAATGAACAACTCCATATTGAAAGTCAGGGATTGGTTGAACCCAAAACACAAATCGATCTGATTAGCGAAGTGGGAGGAATCATTATCTATCTTTCGGATCAATTCCAAAAAGGAGCAAGGTTTAAAAAAAGAGACACCCTCCTTAGAATTGAAGATAAGGATTACAAATCTTTATTGCTTAAGAAAAAAGCAAATTTAAAACTAGCAGAACAAGCATTAATCCGAGAACAAGCTGAAGCAGATATTGCCCTTCAGGACTGGAAAGAATATGGGGATCAGCAAAAGCCCTCAGATCTAGCATTAAGAAAACCACAATTAGAACAAGCAAGAGCTCAGATGCTGGCAGAGCAAGCAGAGGTTAGAAATGCAGAAATCCAATTGGAAAGAACCATTATCAAAGCTCCTTTTTCTGGACAAGTTCGAACAAAAAACGTTGATATTGGACAATATGTAGGAATTGGAAAAGTATTAGGTCGTATTTTTTTTACAGATATTCTACAAGTTGAACTCCCCTTAACAGATCATGATCTTAGCCTGTTGGGCATCCCAATCACATTTCAAGCAAGTAAAAAAATACCTGGCCCCAATGTAACCTTATACGGAAATATCGCAAATAAAACGCATTATTGGGCGGGCGAGCTAACACGAATTGATAGCGTGCTTGATAATGAAACACGGACAATACAAGCAATCATTGAAATAAAAATTCCTTATAATCAGCCTGAAGAACAAACCCCTCCTCTCATTCCAGGCTTGTTTGTACATGGAATTATTGATGGTCGTAAGGTGAATCATATTTTTATTCTACCCGCTTCTGCTCTTCGTGAAAAAAACCTGATATATAAAATTAATGATCAAAATGAAATTGTTATCCTTAAAACAAATGTAATTGCGATTGCACAAGATAAGGTTTTTGTAAAAGGGAATATCAAATCTGGAGATAAAATTGCCATTACTCCTTTTTATAATGCCTATACTGGAATGAAGGTAACCCCGATTTTAAAAGAGAACCTAGAATCAAATACCAGAGTTCTAAACATAAACAATGATTATATTACTCAGTAAAAATAATTAAAGGCATTCTACTGAGTCTAACTCAATATTGAGTAAACTGGCTATGATCAAGAGCAAACTATGAAAAGCCTAATTACATGGTGGGTTAACAATAAAATTGCTGGTAATATATTGATGATTTCAATTATTATTATAGGCTTTTTTACCTATTTCAATACTGGGAAAGAACCTTTTCCAAATGCAGTTCTTCCAATTGTCAATGTGAGTGTAAGCTGGCCTGGAGCCTCTCCCCAGGAAATAGAAGAGCAAATCCTTCTAAGATTGGAAAAAAACTATATTGGCATTAATAATTTGAATAATATTTATTCCACAGCTTATGAAGGCTTTGGTCAGATAAAACTGGACGCTAAAGAAGGTACGTCAAGCAATGAATTCCTAGATGATGTAAAACTACGTACAGACAGCGTTAGCAATTTGCCTCCAACAGCCTATAACCCAAAAGTTAGCTCCATTCAAACCAGTAACACGGCATTGATTATTGTCTTATATGGAGATAGTACACAAAAAGAATTACAAAAAAAAGCAAGAGATATTCATGACAATATTAATCAACTTCCTGGAAATGCAATTGCAAAACTAAGCAGTCAACGAATAGAAGAAATCTCAATTGAAGTCTCGGAAAAAACCCTTAAGCAATATAAGTTAACGTTTGATCAAATCACACACGCAATTCAAAACAGTTCATTGAATATCTCTTCTGGTAAAATCCTCTCTGCTGCTGGCACAATTAAGATCAATACACGAAAAAGAGCAATAACAACAAAAGATTTCAATCAAATTATTATCAAACAAACCTATGATGGAAGAACATTACGGTTAAAAGATATTGCCAATGTCAAAGATGGTTATAAAGAAAGTAATTTCTTATCTGAATATAATGGCAAAAAAGCTGTATTCGTTGATGTTGAGCTATATGCATCTCCAAAAAATGATATTCTGAAAACAACTAAAAACATTAAAAAATACCTCACTCAAATCAAACATTCATCCCCTCATATCAAGATGGAAATTGTTTATGATGGTTCAGAGTTTTTTAATAGCCAGATGAAAATCTTAAGTTCTTCTGCAATTTATGGTTTTTTTCTGGTTTTAATTGTCTTAATACTTTTTCTTCATCCTACCGTTGCAATTTGGGCCTGCGCAGGTATTGTTACTGCTTTTTCTGGTGCCTTTATCTTCCTACCCATCACACATGTTTCTCTAAACATGCTATCTTTTTTTGCCTTTATTCTCGTGCTTGGCATTATTGTTGATGATGCCTTAATCGTAGGTGAAAGTATTTATCAGCATTTCGAAAAAGGTGAAAGAGAAAAAACAGCTGCAATCAATGGAACAATTATTGTAGCCAAACCCGTTATATTTGCAGTTATTACAACCATTATGATTTTTCTTCCCTGGATGATGGTAAAAGGAGTTTCACAATTTACACGCGGCATTTCCATTGTTGTAACTTTAGCTCTTACCTTTTCTCTTATTGAAAGCTTTTTGATTTTACCTGGTCATTTAAGTCATCTAAAAGAAAAAAAACATACGGGCATAATTGGCTGGTTAATTAAATATCAGAAAAAAATTTCAAACCTACTAATACTTTTCGCTTATAAAATATATCGACCCGCAATCTCTCAATGTATAAAATTTCGTTATATCACATTCAGTGCTTTTATCTCTCTTTTAATGATCTCTATCGCTATTGTTATCTCAGGAACACTTCCATTTAATTTCATGCCTGAAATTCAAGGAAATAATTTATCCGTGCAGATTAAATTTCCTGAAAATACAGATAATCGTGAAATCTTAAACGCAAGAAAAAAAATCATTGCAGCAAAAGAACAGGTTAATAAAAAATATTCAGAAATTAAACCTTCTTTGATAGAAAACCTGTCTTTAACTATTGATAGAACCAATATTTATGCACGTCTTTTTCTTATAAATGTAAAGAAAAGAGATAATCTTCCCATATCAAAGATCGCAGATCAGTTTAAAAAATATTTAGGTGAAATACCTCTTGCCGATGATATTAATGTCAATTTTGTTATTACAGGAAATTATCATAATAGATTTAGCATCAGATTGTTTTCAAAGGACACTGAAATGCTTGAACAAGCAAAAAAGACCTTAAAAGAAAAACTAAGAAGCTATAATACAACCTATGCTGTTCGAGATAGCAATGAAACAAACTCAAAAGAATTGAGACTATCCTTAAAACCAGGAGCCACTTCTACAGGCTTATCCATAGCCGATATCACACGACAGGTTCGTGAAGCTTATTATGGAACGATTGTGCAAAGAATAGCCAGAAATGATCAAGATGTAGAAGTCAGATTACGTTACCCACAAACGGAACGAAGTACTCTTGATAGCCTTCAGAATTTTCGGGTTAAAACTAAAAATGGAAAAGAAATTCCTCTATTTTCACTAATAGATTATACATATGAAAATAGCATACGATCTATCAAGAGGCAAAACTTTAGCCGAACCATTCGGGTTACAACTGATATTATAGGGGACGACAAACCGCTTCTTATACAGGATCTTCAATCTGGCTTCCTAAAAGAAATAAAGGTAAAATATCCAGGTGTCAACTATGAAATTGGCGGTGGGTATAAAGAAAGAAAAGAATTTATGAAAGAAATGCTTATGCTAACAGGAGCCGTTTTACTCTTGATGTATGCTCTATTAGCTATTGCCTTTAAATCTTATTTTCAGCCTTTATTGATTATGTCAGCGATTGTTTTTGCAATTACAGGTGCCATTTATGGACTGCTTATTTTAAAAACCCCTCTTGCTCTTTTTTCTTTTTTTGGAATAGCAGCAGCTGCAGGCGTTATTATCAATGATAATCTTATACTAATCGATTTTACCAACAAGCTAAGGGAACAAGGTGTGGGCGCATTTCAATCCCTGGTTGATGCAGGAATTGCCCGATTTAGACCGATCCTTCTAACTTCATTAACGACCGTTGCAGGCATTCTTCCACTTATTTTAGAACAATCCATTCAAGCACAATTTTTAAAACCCATGGTTATCAGTTTAGGATCTGCCATTTTATTTGCCTTTTTTCTAACACTCTTCCTGGTTCCAAGTCTTTATGCAATCGGCATAGATGTTGTTCGCCTTTATCGTTGGGCATTAACTGGAAAACCACAGCCCAAACTTGGCGCCAATTATAACCCTGATATTAGCCTGATAAAGAAAAGAATAGAAAAAACAATTTAAATGTTTTATACTTTAACCTTAAATCTTAGAATTCTAGTGGAGAAGAAGATGACTTTCAACCTAAACAAAAAGGTCTGGATATCCATAATGTGTCTCATTCCAATACTATTATATTCAGCCTGTCAGTCAAAAAAAGAAATGGATACTCAAAAAGAAGATAATGCAAAAAAAAACAATCTTCTTTCTACCCCTAAATTTGGAAATTGGGGCGTTGATATAAACTATATGGATCGCTCCGTTAATCCTGGAGATGATTTTTATCAATATGTAAATGGAAAATGGTTAAATACATTAAAATTACCAGAAGACAAATCAAGATATAGCTCTGTTACCTTACTTTCTGAACTTTCTGAAAAGCGAACCAAAGACATTATTCAAATGGCTGCAAAAATAGGACAAAAACAAAACCCTGCCGAGCAAAAAATCGGAAATCTATATAAAAGCTTTATGAATACCAAACTGATAGAAGAAAAAGGGTTCTCTCCTATCAAAGCAGATCTGGAAAAAATAGCTTCCGCACAAACAGCAGATGAAATCATTGCCTTAATGGCAACCCCTTCTTTAGGAATTTATACCCCTTTTTATATCTATATTGATATTGATGGTAAAAATCCAGAGAAATATATTCCCTATCTCACCCAAAATGGTCTAGGTCTTCCAAGCAGGGATTATTATTTAAATGATGATCCACGATCTATGGAAATCCGGAAAAAATATGTCGAGCACATAACAAATATGTTTAAGCTCGCAATGATCGAAAATGCTGAAAAAAAAGCAGAATCCATTCTTGGTTTGGAAACAAAACTTGCCAAAATTCACTGGAAGCCGGCAAAAAGAAGGGATCGGGATTTAACCTATAATCTAATGAGCATTCAGGAACTTGAAGCTTATGCACCTGGCATTCCTTGGAAAATTGTATTAGATAATCTAGGAATGAAGCAGGTTAATAAGCTTGTTGTTAGAGAAAATACTGCGATTAAAGAGTCTGCTGAAATTTTTAAAAATACACCTGTTGCATTATGGCGTGATTATATGAGCTTTCATTTTCTTTCAGCCATGGCAGAATATTTAAATAAGGAATTCGTTGAAGAAGATTTTAATTTCTACCCTCATTTTTTATATGGAATTCCTAAACAAAAACTAAGATGGAAACGAGGGGTCTCTCTTGTGAACTCTGCCTTAGGGTTTGAAATAGGAAAGCTATATATTAAAAAATATTTTACACCAGAAGCGAAAAGAAAAATGGATGCACTGGTTCATAATCTAACCCTTGTTTATGAAAAACGAATTAAAAACCTGTCTTGGATGTCAGAAAGAACAAAAGAAAAAGCATTAAAGAAACTTTCTTTGTTTTCTCCTAAGATTGGCTATCCTAATAAATGGAAGAATTATTCTAGACTTGAAATAAAAAAGAATGATTTAATAGGTAATATTAAGCGTTCTAACCAGTTTGATTTTAATGATAACGTACAAAAGCTTAACAAGCCTGTTGATCATGAAGAATGGTATATGTCTCCTCAAACCGTCAATGCGTATTATTCACCAAAACTTAATCAAATTGTTTTCCCTGCCGCTATTCTTCAGCCTCCTTTTTTCGATCCAAACGCTGACCCTGCTGTCAATTATGCTGGAATAGGTGCTGTAATTGGGCATGAGATCAGTCATGGTTTTGATGATCAGGGAAGGAAATTGGATGGTAAAGGCATGCTAGTTAATTGGTGGACAGAAGAAGATAATAAAAAATTTAATAAGCGTGCAGAATCCTTCGCAGATCAATTTAATCGCTATGAACCTATTAAAGGGCATCATATTGATGGAAAACTGACATTGGGAGAAAACATTGCTGACCTTGCAGGAATAACCGTCGCTTATGACGCATACCAGTTTTCTCTAAAAGGAAAACAAGCTCCTATTATTGACGGATTAACAGGAGATCAAAGATTCTTTCTTTCATATGCACAAATGTGGAGAGATAAACATCGAGATGAAGCTCTAATTAATATGTTAAAAACAAATCCTCATAGCCCTGGAAAGTATAGAGTAAATGGAATTGTTCGCAATCTGGATTCCTGGTACCGCGCATTTAATATCAAAAAAGGAGATCAATTATATCTTCCACCAGAAGAAAGAAGTCGTATCTGGTAAACTTAAATTGGTTATAAAACCGAATTCTATTTAAAGTTTCAGACATATAAACTGTCTGAAACTTTTTTATAGCATTCTAAACCTTTCAGACAACACAGATAAAAAGAGCGAATCTGATATTTTTATATTTATCACAATTATATTTTCTATTTCATTTAGCAATAACAAACATTAAACCATATCATTAAAATTCTCTTTGGAAAACGCATTAAACAGGAGAAAACTAACCCCATTATGGTAATTTTAATTGCTTGGTATCCAGACTTTGAAAAATAATCTTTTTTGGGCTATTCCATTTAATTAATTGGCATCTCATTTAGCCCATTTTCTTATTTGTTTCAATTACGCTTTTAATTTCCAGATGTTAAAAGGTTCGCAAGCATATTCCTTCAAGACTTTCCAAACGCTCTCTTTGGTTCCCTCTTAAATATGTGCATGTGGGTTTGGTCTGACTTCAAGAACTCTCAATTTCGTTAATGTACGGATGCTTTTCTACAAACAGTTTTGAAAGGCTGATACAAGGAGTACTTAAACTCGCTTACATCCAACATATGATACTTAACGCTAATACTCCATATAAATAATGCTGTTCTAGATCCCTTTGCGTTCAATAATAAGCATTCATATCCAACGGGCAACACCATTTCTTCATGGATCATCTTCGTATATACTTCCTGTACTCGCGCTTTAGCAAACAAAACAATCTCTCTTTCCTTTTGCTCCTCTCTCATGCTGAGCATTGCAAACACTGCAAAACACCTCTCATCAATTTTAATCTCTTCTTGGAAACCTTTATGAGATTTCTGCTCTATTTGAAAGACAAACCTTTCGTAAACTCATTGAAAGTAATGAGTGATATCCTGTGCAATTTACAGCACAACAGGCTCTCATCGCCACAACAACCTATTCTATCATCCTCTCTTGCTTCGCTTTGCTTAAACCTCATGCCAGTTCATATAACAAGCCTCAATTATCCGAGACAGTTCCATCTTTTTTATTAAATCATGCCTGATAATTGCGATTAAGAAGGATTTTTAAATGTTCTGCTAATTGCATCCGAAAAGTTTTTAAGGATATATTGAGCAAGTGTACGCTCTCCCGCTGTTAACATGATTTCAACAGGCATTCCAGTTGAAATATCTAGCCCTAACTGATCTAGCTTTGATTGATCTGGTTTTATTTTAACAACATAATTTCCTTCTGCCTGATCTGCTGCAATGTGAATCACTTCTCCATCTATTGCAGGTGTAGAACTAACTGAAAAAGCAGAAAATCTTAATTTGGCAGCCTGTCCAATACGAACTGAAACAATATCTTGTACCCTAACAGCACCAACAATAATTAAATCTTCATCGTTTGGAACAATTTCCATTAAAACCATTCCAGATGAAATAACAGCTCCAATTGTATTAACTGCCAGATTAAACACTTGCCCATTAATTGGAGATCTTAAAATGGAACGTTCCATGAAATGAATCTCTGCCAATCGTTGACTTCCAATGGTAGATAATTCTGTTTTTGTTTGTAATAATTGTTCCTGTATTTGATTTTCTCTTTGTTTCTCTAAGGCACTTAGCTCTGCATTCAAACTTTTTATTTTACCTTCCAACTCTATTAATCGAGCTCTTGAGCTAGCCAGGTTTTGGTTTATATCAGATCTTGAAATTTTTAACTGTAATAATTGTGCTTTTGAGGCAACTCCTTTTTCTTCAAGCAGCGTAAAATTCTCAATCCGTTCTTCTATAAATTCTTTTTTATTAAGATTTTCACGAACAACTTCTTTGGATTGGTATAATTGAGAGCGTGTTGATAATAAAGATTGTTGAATTCTTTCAATTTGAGCATAATGAGCTTCATATTCTACGGTTAATAATGCTTGATAGCTTGCTAAGATTTTATTCCAAAGCACGAGTTCTTCACTTGTAAAACGCTCTGGAGAATCAATTATTTTCAATAATTTTTTATTTTCTAGCTTGGACTCCAGATAAATCTGACGTGCTTTTAAATCTGCAAACCGTTCTGTTAAGCTTTTTCGTTTTAACAGACTATCTTCTGTCGAAAGCTCAACAAGGATTTGTTCTTTTTTTACAAAATCCCCCTCTTGTACATAGAGAGAGGCAACCCGTCCTCCTGTATCATGTTGCAATAATCTATTTCCTTTTTTGGAACTTACCTGTCCAGATCCAATCACGGCTCCTTTAATTGGAATCATAAAAGCCCAAATACCAACAACAAAAATAAGAAAAAACAGTCCTGATATGCCTAGCATAATGGTTGTTTTATATTGCTTTAAACTGTTTTTCATACAAGAACCTCCGGTAAGACAGCTGGTATTTTAGGAGAAAATTGTTCAAGAGAGACTGTCAATCCAGATTTTTTCTCTATTTTTAATTCATAAGGCTTAAGTATTTTACTTGAAAAACCAATATTCTGTGACAATAAAATACAGCTCGTTCCTCTTTCGATAGATTTTTCAATCAGTTTAAATAATAAATGTCTCCGTTTTAAAGAAATAAGAGCATTGGGCTCATCTAATATCATCAAAGCAGGCATTCCGTAAAATGCTCTTGCCAAAACAAGATCATGCATTAATGCAGAAGGCAGCCCTTTTACAGGCAATGGATCCTCAAGTTTTAAATTGAGCAAAGAAAGATGTTCATACATATTTAACAAAGCCACAATCTCATTGGCTGCTTCTATCTGTTTTGGTGTTTTCTTTCCATAATATCCACATATATTATCCAAGATTGAACCTGGAAACAGGCTTGCAGCCTTATCAACATAGCCTATTCTATCTTTTTCCGTTATATATTTGGTTACAAATCCTTCTTCTACTGGAACAAACCCCAATATGATCTGACTGATTAAGGTCTTTCCTGTTCCTGATTCTCCAATAATATGCACCCCTTGACCAGACTGGATCAAAAACTCTGGAACATTCAGTGTAAATTCTGGCTTTTTAACACTAAAATTTGTATGAAGGCGAATATTTTTATGCGGAATTTGATGATTTAAAAACCGTTTTCGATTTACTGTTTTATTAATCAATTCAAAAGATTTCCAATTCTTCCAAAACTTTTTAAAATCACGAATGCTTGCACCAAACATTAATAATGGATCTAAAGAGCGCCCTGTCAAAAGAGCAACAGCAATAATGGTTCCAACAGAAAGAGAAGCTTGAGAAACCCAATACGCAGCAAGACCATATACTCCCATTTGCATGACAATCCTTAATCCAGTCATGGAAGATTGTTGCTTCTGTGCCTTTGTCAATTCATGACTGGCTTGATCTGCCTTTTGTCCTATCTGATTATAATAATGTTTAGAAAATGGTTTGGTTTTATTGGTAATTAATAACCAAGGCTTTAATCTCATTAATTGGGCACTTGTACGACGCCATACAGAAAGATTTTTATTGGCATTCATGCGAATATTATGATGATGAAACCATAAAGAAATACAAAGCAAAACAATCCAACAAATCGTAACATATAATCCGAGTCTGAAGTCAATCAAATAAATCAAGAGGATAAAGAAAATGGAATAAAATGTATCTATAAGGTTTAAAAAACTGCCTTGTCTTAAAAAACCAGTCATTTGTTCAACCTTGCCAATACAACTGTCTTCTGGTGTTTTTTGCTCTTTCAAACCTGACAAAAGACTATCTGTTTCAAAAGCTCCAGGTAGCATTTGTGTATAAACCCACACAGATAACTGAGCAAGAGAACTTCGTCTTACATAGTCAAACAAAGCACCAAAAGCAGCCAATGATAAAAAAAGAACCGTTAAACCAATCAACGTTTCAACATCTCCTGTTGGCAACACTTTGTTAAAAACATTTAGAGCATAAATAGAAGGAGACAGAAATAATAACTGACTAAACAGGCTAAATAATATAATTAAAAATAATTGGTTAAATAAAAAAAGATTTTTTTTCATGGGACCTTCAGTAGACAAAATGGATTAAAGTAAACTTAAATAAAGTATAGAGCTTTTAGTATATACTAAAAAGCATGAATAAAAAACAGTACAGATATTTTAATAATTAAAAAAAGTTTAATATAAGGCAAAAAGCCTATCATTATTTGTTAATATAAAGTATATTATATTAACAAAGTTATTTATTTGTATTGATAATGCCTCTTATTTTATTAAATTTGCACTAATTTAGCTGCCGATTATAATATTTATAAAATATTATTCTTGTATCTCTTTGAATATTCTGTCCTTTTAAACAAAAACCCTATCAAGTTTTACTTCCTATAGGGTTAAAAAATCCTATAACTTTCATTTTTAAATCATATTTTTTCCTTTTATTAAGTAAAACTTCTTGCAAAATAGAGCAAACAATGTATAGTATAATTAGGTTATACTCAAATTTAGCATAACCTGGCTGAAATTATTAATAGATATTATGGATTGAGAGATATTATATTATGGATGGTCAAGACAGATCGGATTTTATTCCACTTCATAAAGAAAAAGAAACAGAACAAATCTGTTTATCTAAAAAAAATAGCCGTATTCCTGCACATTCTTACCCAAATCAATATACAGAGGCTGTGAGGCAGGAAACAAAACTGGCGTATGAACGTGTCAAACATGTTATTCCAGAATTTGAATGGCCTGTTTTAGCTCCGCTTATCCATGCAATTAATCGACTTAAACAAGAAAAAAATGCTGTAATTTTAGCTCATAATTATATGACTCCTGATATTTTCGGTTGTATCGGAGATTATACAGGAGACTCTCTTGGATTGGCACGGAAAGCAGCAGAACTAGATTCAGAAATCATTGTTCAAGCGGGTGTCCATTTCATGGCTGAAACATCCAAAATTCTTTGTCTTGAAAAAACCGTTTTAATTCCCAATCTAAAAGCAGGCTGCTCGCTTGCTTCTTCAATTCAAGCAAAAGATGTCAGATTAATTCGTGAGAAATATCCAGACACCCCTATTGTTACTTATGTAAATACTTCCGCTGAAGTAAAAGCAGAATCAGATATTTGTTGTACATCTTCAAATGCAGTACAAGTCGTAGAATCTTTAAATAAAGATCATGTGATTATGATTCCTGATGAATATCTTGCAAGAAATGTTGCAGCCCAAACATCTGTTAAAATCACAAGTTGGAAGGGTCGATGTGAAGTTCATGAACAATTTAAAGCGGATGATATTAATGAATTAAGGGAATCATATCCAAATGCGATTATTCTAGCCCATCCAGAATGCTCACCTTCTGTTACAAAACTGGCTGATTTTACAGGTTCTACCGCAGCGATGAGTTCTTATGTCAAAAACAATCAGCCCAGCCAGGTTGTTATGATTACAGAATGTTCAATGAGTGATAATGTTTCATCAGAAAACCCAAACGTTCATTTCATACGTCCTTGTAATTTATGCCCACACATGAAACGAATTACGTTAAAGAACATATATGATGCCTTATTATACAATCAATATGAAGTAAAAATAGATACAACCATCTCAAAAAAAGCCAAAAAAGCCATTGATCATATGCTCGCGCTTCCCAGACCTAAAACAGCTGCAAAATTTGATCCTGTAAAGCATTATCCAGATATTGCTCTAATAGAATAGCGATCAAAAAATAATTCTAACACTTATGAAACATCAAACAATAAAATTTCATGGATATCAATCATCATCATATTTCTCTTCCAGAAAATGGCATACTCATTATAGGAGCTGGTATTGCAGGTTTGTATGCAGCACTTAAACTTGCTCCTTTACCTGTGACAATTCTTGCCTTGGGAAGTTCAGAAAAGCTGTCTGCAAGTGCTTGGGCACAAGGCGGATTAGCGGCTGCAATTGGAGAAGACGACCATATTGAAAACCATTTACAAGATACAATTAAGGCAGGAGATAGTCTTGTCGAAGTAAATGCTGCTAAACTCTTAACAAAAAGAGCACCTAAATGCATAGAAGATTTAATAAAATTAGGAATTCCATTCGACAGAGAACCGTCTGGAAATCTCTCTCTTGCCCTTGAAGCTGCACATTCTCATCCAAGAATAGTCCATATAGAGGGAGATAAAACAGGGGGCATTATTACAAAACATTTTCTGACATTGCTAAAACAACAAGAAAATCTGACCGCTTATATAGGATGGAAATGCACCCATTTACTGAAAGACGAGAACCATAATATCAGAGGCATAAGAGCGGAAAGCATTGCAGATCCAAGACAAGGTTTAATTATTGAATCTCAAATTGTTATTCTTGCAACAGGAGGGATTGGAGGGCTTTATTCTATCACAACCAACCCTGTTAATGCCAGAGGGGAAGGAATTGCACTTGCTGCAATACAAGGTGCCTATATTTCCAATGCAGAGTTTGTACAATTTCATCCAACGGCTTTAAATCTTGGTCTGGATCCCGCTCCTTTAGCAACGGAAGCAATCAGAGGAAAAGGAGCTAAACTTGTTAATCAGGATGGGCATTATTTTATGCAGCATTATCATCCAGATGAAGAATTAGCATCACGAGATATTGTTGCTCGCGCAATTGATTGTGAAAACAAGTCGGGAAAATCTGTGTTTTTGGATGCACGATATGCTTTAGGTAAAGCGTTTGCTCAGAAATTTCCGACCGTTTTTAACACCTGTATTAAATCTGGTATCAATCCAGAGAAAGACCTTATCCCTATTCTTCCCGCCTGCCATTATCATATGGGAGGAATTAAAACAGATCTTGATGCAAAAACAAACCTTCCTGGACTTTGGGCAATTGGTGAATGTGCCTCAACAGGCGTGCATGGAGCCAACCGTCTTGCTTCAAATTCCTTAATTGAAGCACTTGTTTTTGCAGAACGTGCAGCAAAAAGCGTTCAAGCTTATATATTGAAAGACAAAACCAATATTCGCTTTCCAAAATTCTGTTCTCATTTACTTTCAAAAAACGAAAGGCTTTACTTTAGAAAACAAATGTATGATTTAGCAGGTATCTGCAGATCAGAAAACACGCTTAAAGAATTATACCATCAAATTATTCTAAAAATAGAACAAGCCTGGAAAAAACAAAAGGACACTCAAAGCATAAATTATAGCTTGACAACCATGCTCATCATTGCATATGCCAGCTTACAACGAAGAGAAAGTCGTGGCGCACATTATCGCACGGATTATCCTGATCAACAAAATATCTGGCAGCAAACGCTTCTTTTAAAGAAGGTTTTGGATAAAGTTAATCTTCATATGTGAATTCATGTTTATTTGAAAAAATAGACTAATTACGATTATTAGGTCATAAAAACAACTATATATAAAGAAAATCAGAAAGGGAAAAAGACAAAATGACTCATTTGACACCTAAAACAAATCTTCCTCCTTTTGCTTTCTCTATGACTGAAAACATTCTAAAACAGACATTAAAAGATGACCTTGGAATGGCTGGAGATCTTACATCTAACTTGATTTTACCTCGTAATACCAAGGCAGTGTTTACTTTAAAATCACGTCAAAATGGGCGCTTGGCAGGCATTAATGAAGCATTAAACACCTTTAAAATACTTGATCCTGATATGAAAACCACTATTTTTTGCCCTGATGGGATCGATATTGTTGAAAATCAGGAACTTGCAGAGATTACAGGTTCTGCACATACATTATTAGCAGCGGAAAGAACAGCCTTAAATATTATTAGCCATCTTTCGGGAATTGCAAGCTATACATATCAGTTTGTCCAAAAAACCCAAACAAGCATGGCAAGAATTACAGCAACCAGAAAAACACTACCAGGACTGCATATGTTACAAAGAAGAGCCGTCATATTAGGAGGTGGCTTTGATCATCGTCATACACTGTCAGATGCCGTTTTGATAAAAGACAATCATATTGCAATTATCGGCTCTGTTTCCAAAGCATTAGAGCACGTTAGAAACAAAATAGGGCATATGGTCAAAATATCTGTTGAGGTTGACTCACTTGCACTCTTTGAAGAAGCATTAAGCCATGAACCAGATGTTATTTTGCTTGATAATATGAACATTAAAGATATGAGAGAAGCCGTTCGTTTATGCGCCAATAGATTAATTTTGGAAGCCTCTGGAAATGTTACTCTTGAAAATGTAAGAGAAATTGCTGAAACAGGTGTCGATATTATCTCTGTTGGCGCATTAACACATTCAGCACGCTGTTTGGATATTGGGTTTGATTTTAAATCTGTTGTTAATTAAATTAGAGGCGTTTCATATATTATAAATAACCATATAAACAAACAGGTTTGATTTTCTTATATTGCCTATAGGGCTCCTTCTTATTTAGAAATTTATTTTTTCCTAAAAACTTACCTTTGATATCAAATATACCAACTAACTATCTTTATAAATTCCAGATAAATTTAAGAGCATTCAAGCATTTATGCTATTTTATAGAAACGGATATTACATGTCTCTTCGATATCAGATTATTAACACAGCCGTTAAGTTATCCTTTTTTTAATTCAATAGATGCTTATATTTTTTTTAATGGATTTAAAGGAAAATAGAACTGCTATCATTCTACTATTAATAACCAGCTCATTATCTTAATACTATTTACAAATTGTCAAATAAAGAATTATGTAATGAACTTTTTTATTGCCCATTCCCACTTTTCAATCTCTTTATCATCAAAGGGTTCTTCGGCTGAACAAAACTGAATAATTCCTTCCCTATCAATAACATATAAACGCTTTGGAGATCCTGAATATACACTATCAATCGTATTATTCATATCATCCAAAGCAACAGAGTATTCTTATCTGTTGATAATTTACCCAGTCTTTGACAATACTTATTCTTTCCTGCTCTGTTTTTGGTTGATCATAAACGACATCATCTTTCAAATTAGCCTGAATAAACCAACCATTAACGGGATGCATTTCATAAACATAAATATGTAAAAAAGGTATGTAAAAAAGGAAGGAAACGATGATAGTTTTCATAAAGATCATTAATGTGCATATTATGTGACCGAAAAACAGGACATGTAAAACACCCAAATACTAATGCTAATCCCTGACCTTGATACTCTGATAATGATACAGAATACTTTAATGCTTTTTTTTCATGATTTAAACACATTAAAGCATGAAAAAAAGCATTAAAGTATTCTGTATCATTATCAGAGTATCAAGGTCAGGGATTAGCATTAGTATTTGGGTGTTTTACATGTCCTGTTTTTCGGTCACATAATATGCACATTAATGATCTTTATGAAAACTATCATCGTTTCCTTCCTTTTTTACATACCTTTTTTACATATTTATGTTTATGAAATGCATCCCGTTAATGGTTGGTTTATTCAGGCTAATTTGAAAGATGATGTCGTTTATGATCAACCAAAAACAGAGCAGGAAAGAATAAGTATTGTCAAAGACTGGGTAAATTATCAACAGATAAGAATACTCTGTTGCTTTGGATGATATGAATAATACGATTGATAGTGTATATTCAGGATCTCCAAAGCGTTTATATGTTATTGATAGGGAAGGAATTATTCAGTTTTGTTCAGCCGAAGAACCCTTTGATGATAAAGAGATTGAAAAGTGGGAATGGGCAATAAAAAGTTCATTACATAATTCTTTATGAAATTTGTAAATAGTATTAAGATAATGAGCTGGTTATTAATAGTAGAATGATAGCAGTTCTATTTTCCTTTAAATCCATTAAAAAAATATAAGCATCTATTGAATTAAAAAAAGGATAACTTAACGGCTGTGTTAATAATCTGATATCGAAGAGACATGTAATAACCAGCTCATTATCTTAATACTATTTACAAATTGTCAAATAAAGAATTATGTAATGAACTTTTTTATTGCCCATTCCCACTTTTCAATCTCTTTATCATCAAAGGGTTCTTCGGCTGAACAAAACTGAATAATTCCTTCCCTATCAATAACATATAAACGCTTTGGAGATCCTGAATATACACTATCAATCGTATTATTCATATCATCCAAAGCAACAGAGTATTCTTATCTGTTGATAATTTACCCAGTCTTTGACAATACTTATTCTTTCCTGCTCTGTTTTGGTTGATCATAAACGACATCATCTTTCAAATTAGCCTGAATAAACCAACCATTAACGGGATGCATTTCATAAACATAAATATGTAAAAAAGGTATGTAAAAAAGGAAGGAAACGATGATAGTTTTCATAAAGATCATTAATGTGCATATTATGTGACCGAAAAACAGGACATGTAAAACACCCAAATACTAATGCTAATCCCTGACCTTGATACTCTGATAATGATACAGAATACTTTAATGCTTTTTTTTCATGATTTAAACACATTAAAGCATGAAAATCAGGGGGCTCTTTTGTTTAATTTAGCACCACAATTCTCTTCTCTGTTTGATAACGCTTCCTTAATTTCTTTCCACTGTTTTACTGTAAAGCCAATTGTTTGCTCAAAACCTTCCATAAATTTTATCATCAAGCTGGCTTTATCTAGCTACTCCAATTCTCTTTTCAACATTATAATGCCTCTTTCTTTTTTTCTATTCCTGACTTATTATAAATCCATAGTGCATGTATAATAAATCAAAATCATCAAAGTCTGAGATGCTCATCATATTTATCAATAAAGTTTCAATGATATCTTATTTTTATTTGGATATCACCCGTTTTTATATTAAAAATACATCCTTTACCAGAGTGCATATAACAATATGATTTTATTTTTTAATAAAAAAGAGAAATACCAATAATTTCGTCAGAAAAGCAAGAGAATATAAAAGAGATATAAGAATTATAATAGTTTTCACTATTACTTAATAATTAACTCGCTTAATCTAAATCTTTCGACTTGATAAGAATAAAAAGTTTCACAAACACATCATCTTCACTTAAAGAATAATTTGATACATATTAAATATTTCTTATACGCGCTTTCCGTTTTGGATAACGATAAAAAACATGATGCCCTATTATTGCTGTTTTAATTAATTTACTCGACCATTTGGGATGAATATTTTTAGTATGATAATGAGTTGCCTGATAGGTTATAGGTTTAATATCCCCAAGCAATGCCAAAACTGCTATTTTTTGTGCTTGTTTCCAAGCCTCTCCATAGGGCTCTTTCTTCATAGATCCATCACATGTAAAAGAAAACTGGCACCCTGTTATACGTTTCGATCCCTGAAAAATAACTTTACAGATTGTATTCGGATAAGAAGCATGCCGAACCCGATTAAGAATAACTTCTGCAACAGCTTTTTGTCCTTTTAAGGTTTCAGATCTTGCTTCATAATAAATTGCTTTTGCCAGACATAAACGCTCATGGTCAAGTGCGATTGCAAAGGATAAATGCCTTGGTACAAACGTTTCTTCCAAACGAATTGCCTGATGATCTCTTTTATAATAATTAGAAAATCGATCTTTAATATTTATCTTATTTAAAAAGCGATCCATATGACCAGGTTTTATTCTAGGATGAATATCTATTTCTTTTATTTCAACAATTTTTTCGGATTGTTTTTTATGATATTGAAAAGCCATTTTTCGGATATATTCATTGCTCTTCTGTTCTGAAATTCGTAGAGAAAACGCAGAAAAACCTAAAAAGGAAAAATAAAAAAACATGACAAAAACGAAACAATACAATATTGAATGCGCAAAAAAATATCTAGATTTATTGTTGAAAAAAAGCATTGTTTTATCTCAAATCACCAAATAAATTTACAATAGTATAACAAAAAACAGGCATGTATTGCAATTATCGTTTAATCTCACACACCAGATTCATTAAAAAGCAATGAAATTTAGCCTAAAAACATGCCTAATTAATAAACATAATTATCCCGTTTCTATCTATAAAATTAACATATTTTTGATGATAAACAGTTTCATGTCATTTTAAAAATGCCACATTAAGCCAGATATGCGTTTTAATATGCAGTCATTTAAAACAAGCTGTTCTTTCCTTAAAGAAGTATCTTATCTTTCATCAAACGCACTATTTTTTATTTATTTCTTAAATAATCAACCAGTTCTAAATGCCATCCATCCTATTTTCCTTAGTCTGGAAATACAATTTAATATATAAAATATTACCTGATAAGAATATAGAATTTCTTATATGGCAGATAATCATAAAGAATCAGGAAGCTCTTTTATTTCTATTTTTTAAAACAGCCTGCGCTGCAGCAAGTCGTGCAATCGGAACTCTGTAAGGAGAACAAGAAATATAATCAAGACCAATTTGCTCACAAAACTCAATTGAATTTGGATCTCCTCCATGTTCTCCACAAATTCCCAGCTTGATGTTTGGGCGTGTTTGTTTGCCATTTTCAACTGCCATTTTAACCAAACCCCCAACGCTTTTTCGATCAAGCGTTACAAACGGATCTTTTTCAAAAATATTTTTTTCAAGATAATCTGGCATAAATTGTCCGACATCATCACGGCTGAGACCAAAACAGGTCTGAGTTAAATCATTCGTGCCAAAAGAGAAAAAAGAAACCTCTTTTGCAAGTTCATCTGCGGATAATGCAGCTCTTGGCAATTCAACCATTGCTCCTAAAAGATAGGTTGTTTTCTTTCCCATCCTCTGTTCAACTTCTTTAGCAATAATTTGGATTTTTTCTTTTAAAAATGCCAATTCCTGCCGAGTAATTGCTAAAGGAATCATAATTTCAGGTTGAATTTGATACCCGTTTCTTTCAGAAACATAATGTTGGGCTTCAAAAATAGCTCTCACCTGCATTTCATATATTTCAGGATAAGTTACTCCTAAACGACACCCTCTATGTCCAAGCATAGGATTGCTTTCTTTCAAACTATCTGCTTTCTTCATGAGTTTTCTAGTAGAAATACCCGTTGCCTTTGAAATATTAATGACATCTTCTTCTTTGTGTGGCAAAAACTCATGCAATGGAGGGTCTAACAATCGAATCGTACAAGGTAAATCCTGCATAATCTCAAAAATCTTAATAAAATCCTGCTTTTGGAATGGAAGGAGCTTTTTTAAAGCTGACTTTCTGGCATCCAGAGTTTCAGATAAAATCATTTCTCTTACAACCTCTATTCTATCTGATTCAAAAAACATGTGTTCTGTACGACACAAGCCGATTCCTTCCGCTCCAAAGCTTTTGGCAATTTTTACATCTTGTGGAACTTCGGCATTTGTCCTGACCTTCATACGACGCACTTGGTCAGCCCATTTCATTAACAAACTAAAATCCTCGCTTAGTTTAGGTTGTATCATGCTTACTTTACCTAAAATAATCTCACCATTTGCACCATCAACACTAATAAAATCTCCTTCCTTGATTGTTAAATTTCCAACAGAGATCTTTTTTTCTTCTGGGTAAATAGAAAGTGTACTTACTCCTGACACACAAGGTTTTCCCATACCTCGCGCAACGACAGCAGCATGAGAGGTCATGCCCCCTCTTGCTGTAATAATAGCTTCAGAAGCATGCATGCCATGAATATCTTCAGGAGATGTTTCTGTTCGTACAAGAATAACTTTTTCTCCTTTTTGAGCCAGTTTTTCAGCTTTATCAGCATTCAATACAATCTTCCCATACCCCGCACCTGGAGATGCAGGCAATCCTTTTGCAATAATCTTTTTTTCTGCCTTTGGATCCAGTGTCGGATGCAGTAATTGATCTAAAGATAAAGGATCAATTCTTAAAACAGCCTCTTCTTTTGTAATCATTTTTTCCCTGGCCATATCAATCGCTGTTTTAAGTGCAGCTTTGGCTGTTCGTTTGCCAGATCGGGTTTGCAACATCCAAAGATGACCTTTTTCGACTGTAAATTCGATATCTTGCATATCCCGATAATGCATTTCGAGTCGTTTGAACACATTTGTTAATTCCTGATAGATTTCTGGCATTGCTTCTTCCATGGAAGGATGCACCGAATCCATGTCCTTACGCATAGAAATTGTTAACGGCTGTGGAGTTCTAATTCCTGCAACAACATCTTCACCTTGAGCATTAATTAAAAACTCACCATAATAGGATTTGTCTCCCGTAGATGGATTCCGTGTGAATGCCACTCCTGTTGCCGATGTCTCACCCATATTACCAAAAACCATTGACTGAACATTTACGGCCGTCCCCCAATTTTCAGGAATATCATTTAACTTTCTATATAAGACTGCTCGACTATTTGTCCATGAAGAAAAAACAGCCTCGATTGCTCCCCATAACTGCTCAACTGGATCTTGTGGAAATGCTCTTTCCAAATGTTCTTCAACCGCGAATTTATATGTATCAACCAAGATTTTTAAATCTTCTGTTTTTAAATCTGTATCATATATATATTTTTTTTGTTCCTTATAATCATCTAATATCTCTTCAAAAACATTATGATCTACGCCCAATACCACATCTGCATACATTTGAATAAACCGTCGATAACTATCATAGACAAACCTTGGATTATTGGTTAACTCTATCAATCCTTCAGCTGTTTGATCATTTAAACCAAGGTTGAGAACAGTATCCATCATGCCAGGCATGGATGCTGGTGCTCCAGATCGCACAGATACCAAAAGTGGATTTTGTGGATTTCCAAATTGTTTTTCTGTTTTGCGTTCAAGCTCTAAAAGAGCATTTGAAACTTCTTTTTTAATCCTGTCCGAATAACCATTTTTTTGACGATAATATTCATGACAGACTTCTGTTGTAATTGTAAATCCAGGAGGAACGGGTAGACCCAAAGCACTCATTTCAGCTAGATTCGCGCCCTTTCCCCCTAATAGTTCTACCATTTTAGCATCCCCCTCTGTCATCGTCCCTCCAAAAGCATAGACTTGTTTTCTCATTGATTTATCCTTATATTTTATGATAATCCTCGTATCATGGAAAAATCCGCAACTTTCAATAAAAGCTGCCTGATCTGGGATAATAGATTTAATCGATTTTCCCTTATTTCAGGTTTTGGATCATTTACATGAACTGTTTCAAAAAAATAATCTACCACTTGTTTTGTTTCTGATATTGATAATAAGACCTGCTCATAATAACCAGTTTCTATTTCTTTTTCTACCTTTTCATACGTTTTTAATAAAGCTTTATAAAGCTTTTCTTCACTTTTATCACGAAACAATGAAGAAACTGGTTTCTGATTATATATTTTTTTATCTTTTTTTTCTTCTTGTTGTAAAATATTACTTGCCCTTTGATAGGCTAAAAGCAATGTTTTCCCACTTTCTGTTTCTAAAAAATGGTGAATAGCACTTGCTCTTTGAGCAATTTGTAAAAGCTGGTCTTGATTGGTTGCAAGAACAGCATTAACGGCATCGTATCGGATAGATTTTTGATCTCTTAAATATATTTTCATCCGTTCAATAAAAAACTGTCTAAGATCTTGTTGTTTTTTTAAATCAAATCCTGAATGCTCAGAAGATAAAACCTTAAATATTTCACTTAGAGAAATCTCAATCTGATTTTCCAAAATGATTCTGATAATCCCAAGAGATGCTCTTCTAAGAGCGTAAGGGTCTTTTGATCCTGTTGGTATTTCATTAACGGACCAAAATCCTGCCAAGGTATCAAACTTATCTGCCAAAGCAACCAGTACAGAAATTATTTCTTTAGGGACATTATCAGAAATACCATATGGTTTATAATGATCTCTGATTGCATTGGCAATTTTACAAGTCGAGTTTTGAGTTATGTTTTTCAAATTATTCTGTTTTAAATATTTTTCTTCATACCTATCTATTTCAGAAGGTTGAACCCCTTTTTCATAAAAATAAAAATAACGCCCCATAATTCCCTGAAGTTCTGGAAATTCTCCAACGGTTTCTGAAATCAAATCATTTTTTTGCAAATTTTGCAGCTTCTTCAGCAAGTTTTTTTTCTCCCCCAATCAAAACCGACAAACTTCCAGCCAGTCGAATCATTCGATCTGTTTTGTCTGACATAGATCCCAATTTATGATAAAAGACTAAGCTCTCAAGATGTTTAAATCGCAGTTCGCTTTTCTGATGGGTATCTTGCTCCCAAAAATAGCGCGCATCTTCAAGCCGTGCTTTTAAAACACGTTCATTCCCTGCAAGAATTTCTTTTCCTCCATCTTCAGCTAATAAATTTGCAACAAAGATAAAAGAAGGGGCTAAGGTTTGGGTATTTTTTACAAAGCTTGCGAAATATTTTTGATGATAGCGCATTGAAGCAATTAAAATCTCATGAGGTAATGAAAGAAATTTCTCTGAAAATTTTCCAATGATCACAATTGGCCATTCTACCAGCCCTGTTATTTCAGAAAGCAGTTTTTCATCTGGTTTTATATCAATGCCTGCCTGATTACATTTTTCTTTGGCTGTTTGAACAATTATTTGTTTTCGCTTTTCTTGAGATATCAGCACAAACCCTTTTTTCTCAAGTGTTTGTTGATACTCTTTGAAATTTCTAATTTTAAAAGGACCTCTTCCCAGAACTCTATGACCTTCTGTTAAATTATTACTTTGGATTTTAAGTCCTTCTATTTTAAAAATAATTGGTTTTTCATTAAAAACACACAAAATCCGATGTAATGGTCTAACCCAACGGAAGCTATTCTTACCCCAGCGCATGCTTTTAGACCATGGAAAAACAGCTAGAATTTCGGGGATAAGTTCTGTAAGGATTTCTTCTGTTGGTCTTCCTTTGATTTCACGCTTAAATGCATAATACTGTCCTTTTTTATCTTCAAGAACATCACATTCATGAATTGTTTTAAGATCAACACTTCGTAAAAAACCATGAATTGCCTGCTCAGCTGCATTGATTCTTGGTCCTTTTCGCTCTTCTATACGAGTTTTGGCTTTTAATGCGACATTGGTTAAATGGGCAATCAGGCGCCTGGGACCTGAATATGTATCTAAATTGCCAAATTCTATTTGGTGTTTTTCCAATCTGTCTGTTAGCAAATGTGATAGTTTTTTCTCTGCATCTGTTTGCATGAGTGCAGGGATTTCTTCCGAAAACAGTTCAAGAATAATTTCAGACATTGAATTCCTTTTTTATATCAGGCTATTCTATTAAAATGATGATGGCTTATTGGTTTCTTCCAGCTCGACCCATGCTTTGGCACATCCTCTTGCCAAATCACGAATTCGTGCAATATAAGAAGGTCGCTCGGTTGGAGAAACGACTCCTCTAGCATCTAGTAAATTAAAAATATGCGATAATTTCAAACATAAATCATAAGCAGGAAGAGGAAGCGCCTTTTTTCGTTCAAGCAATGCCTGGCACTGCAATTCCATATCCTTCATCCATTTTGTTAAAATCTGTGTGTTTGCTTCTTCAAAATTATAAATTGAAAACTGACGCTCATTTTCGAAAAAAATATCGCCATAAGTTAACCCATCTCCATTAAAGTCAAGTTCATAAACATTTTCAACTCCTTGAACATACATGGCAAGTCGTTCCAGACCATAGGTAAGCTCTCCAGAAATAGAGTTAACATCCAAACCTCCTACTTGTTGAAAATAAGTAAATTGGGAAACTTCCATTCCATCACACCAAACTTCCCAACCCAACCCCCATGCGCCTATGGTTGGATTTTCCCAATCATCTTCAACAAAACGAATATCGTGATTATATTCGGAAATTCCAATCGCTTTTAAACTATTTAAATAAAGATCCTGCAAATCGTCTGGACTTGGCTTTAAAATCACTTGAAACTGGTAATAATGCTGCAACCGGTTAGGGTTTTCTCCATAGCGCCCATCTCTGGGTCTTCTAGATGGTTGAACATAAGCGGCTTTCCAAGGCTTTTCTCCCAGAGATCTTAACACGGTCGCAGGATGCAATGTTCCAGCACCCACTTCAACATCATAGGGTTGTAAAATTGCACATCCCTTTTTAGCCCAGTAAGATTGCAGACATAAAATAAGCTCCTGAAAACTGGGCGGTTTTAATTTTGGTTTCATGAATATTCTTCTCTATATCAGTATTCTCTTTACACTATAGTCTGCTTTTACTTACCAATAGAACCAGATTTTTCTGGCTTTTAAATCCTTTAGCTCTCTTTGTAAACCAACCAATTATTACTTTTCAATCCAAGACTAAAAACCATACCAGGATCTTAAAATCCTATCGTTTAAATAAGCCTCGGCATCAGAAAAGGAAAGCCCTAAAAGACGCTGTAAAATTGGTGGTTTGTCAGTGGTTAAATATTTAATCTGAGGCTCAACCTTATATTTTCTTTTAAACACACCATATACATCCCCTATTCCATCTATCAGTCCAATTTCCTTTGCCTGTTTTCCAGTCCAAACATTGCCTGAAAACAAGTCTTCCTTTTCTTTT
>CBCYMI010000043.1:0-27363 GCA_965183855.1 Maricaulaceae bacterium
TCAGGTTAATCAAGTTAGTTTGATTGAAAAGAAAGATCGAAAAACGATTCAATTTACAGTTCTCAATGAGCGCAAAAAAGTTAAAATGCCAAAATAAACTAACCTAAAAGGCAAGGAATTAAACAGCGGTTAAAATGACAGTTATTATTAATAAATTACAGGAAAAAAAGACGTCATTTCGTCATCCTGAGAAAAGAAATAGACTAGATACAGAGCTTTTACGAAAGCCTTCTTGGATTCGTGTAAAAGCGCCTGTTTCTTCTGAATATCAGAAAACAAAATCAATTGTAAAATCCAATGAATTGGTTACGGTTTGTGAAGAGGCAGGCTGTCCTAATATTGGTGAATGCTGGCAGAAATCGCATGCAAGTTTTATGATTATGGGTGAGATTTGTACCAGAGCCTGTGCTTTTTGCAATGTAAAAACGGGTCTTCCCAATGCATTAGATTCTAAAGAGCCTGAAAAAATTGCAGAAGCGATTAAAAAAATGCGTTTGAAGCATGCTGTTATTACTTCTGTTGACAGGGATGATTTAACAGATGGAGGCGCACAGCATTTTTATAATACTGTTAAGGCAATTCGTCGGATTTCTCCTGAAACGACGATAGAAATTCTAACACCAGATTTTTTTAGAAAGCCGGATCATGCCATAAAAACTATTATTGATTCAAAGCCAGATGTTTTTAATCATAATCTGGAAACGGTTCCGAGGCTTTATTTAAGTATCAGACCAGGTGCGCGTTATTTTCATTCTTTAAAATTATTATCAGAGGTAAAGAGACATAATCCACGTCAGTTTACCAAGTCAGGTTTAATGGTTGGTCTTGGAGAAACAAAAGAAGAGATTATGCAAGTAATGGATGATATGAGGGCAGCGTCAATTGATTTTATTACGATTGGTCAATATCTTCAGCCGACACGCAAGCATGCGGAAGTTAAATCATATATTACTCCAGAGCTTTTTAAAACGTATGAGATGATTGCGAAATCGAAGGGATTTTTAATGGTTTCTGCTACTCCTCTGACACGATCAAGCTATCATGCAGGAGATGATTTCAGGAAGTTACGACAGGCTCGTAATGCATTATTAAGCACGCAAGGCAAATAATAATATAAGAATGAAGAATGCCAGAATATACTCTAAAACATAATGTGCGTTATCATCCAGATGAGATGTTTGATTTGGTTTCTGATGTAGAATCTTATCCTTCCTTTGTTCCAACCATTTCCGCTTTACGTAAGAAATCCTGTGGAAAAGAGAAGGATTCTATTTTTATTGCAGAAGCTTTAATTCGGTATAAATTTTTAAAAGAGCAATTTTCAACGAAGGTATGTCTTAAAAAGGAAATTCATACCATATCAGTTTCTTTGATCTCAGGACCATTCAAAGTTTTAAAAAATGAATGGTCTTTTGAAGATTCTCCAGATAGAGGCTGTCTTGTTCATTTTTGGATTCATTATGAATTTAATAATAAAGTGCTGGATTTTATCTTACAGAACACTTTTTCTTATGCTGTTAAGCGTCTTATGACTGCGTTTGAAGAAGAGGCTAAACGAAGATATTCTTCATCGATATCCAACTGATTTTCAGAATTAAAGAAACGCAATAAAGATAGATATTTATTTAAATAAAGTATAAATCTAAAAAATATTGAATAGTAAGGGTTCCAGTGTTATCGTTATTTAAATTAGATTCTAATGCCAATAAATCAACAAATAAATAAGTATGGGGTAAGACTATGACAAAGCTGACCGTTTATTCTTTAAGTATATTATTGTAAGTTTATTTTCTGGTTGTGAAACAACGAGTAGTAGACCTTATAAGCCTTTTACGCATAATATTATCCAGATTCAAAACAAAACATCTTCAAAAAATGCAACCGTTCATATAGGTTATTTTCTAGCAGAAAAGGATGTAGATTTAGAGCCAGCATGTCGATTATTGGAAGCTCTTGAAGTCTCACCTGGAAAAACGCCGCTTGAATTTATTCGTGATGCGTTTCAAGAAGAATTGTTTTTAGCACAAATCTATGATTCTAATTCTCCTATAAAAATTAATGGTAAAATTTTAAAGCTTGGGTTTAATTCATTTGGCACAGATTCATAGAAAATAACATTACAGGTTTCACCATCAGCCTATCCTAAAGGGTATACAGTTTCGACAAATTATAATTTTAAAATGAGTTATTCAGCTTATAAAGCCTGTCAAAATGTTATTGACGCTTTTACAGCTGCTGTTAATAAATTGTTATCTGAGCTTATATCTCATCCAGATTTTGAAACTCTGATTGGTGCCCGCTAGCTCAGGTAAAAATAAGTATATTAGAAAATATAGCCAAAGGCACACGACGGTCGCACGCGACCGCACACGCATTCGCGTGCAGCCAAAGGGCTGATTTTATTAGGAGCGCTTGGCGTATTTAGAGCAAGCTCAAAGCTTAATTCTGACTCTTGGCGTGCCTGAGAAAAGAATACTCCGAGAGTATTTATATAAGAGCGCTCAGCGTATTTAGAGCAAGCTCAGAAGTTAATCTAGCTAGTTGGAGAGCCTTAAGAAACCACCCTTTGGCTGTTGCAAAAGGAATAGGATTAAGATATAGTTAAGTGTTTAGTTAAACTTAGATTGATTTTTTTGCTAATTTCTAATGAAAGAAAACAGATAAATCATGTAAACGAATATGGGTTTAATCTGGGCTTTATTTAATCTTTTCTGATTTATTTTTTAGAATGAGTCATTTAAAACGGAAGTTCTTATACTGTTTATTTAAAGTATATAAAAAAGGGATAGTAAGATTAAGTATAGAGGATGTTATGAGAATCAGGGGAGGTATTAAATGGAAGTATATTTTTTTTAAAGACTTAAAGAAAAGCTTTATTAAGCTTTCAATTCAGCTTTTGGATCATGTAAAACACTTTTTAAATCTATTGAATAAGAATTTATTTAATCAAGAAAAAAGCCTTCAAAAAGAAGATATTAAGCATGATTTTTTTAAACTGAGGGTTTTTTATAAAAAATGAACCTAATAAAAAAATTGCTAAAAAATCAGCTTGTTTTTTAGATTAAAGCTAGCTTTCTTCCATCATAATAAAACCTGATAGATTAATCTTCTATTTGTTTATCTAAAATTTTAGAAAAATCAGCGCATAATGATTGAGGTACTAAACAGCCTCTACTAACAGGCGTTTCCATTTATTTAATTCTTCTAATACCTTTCCAGAACCAATTGCAACACAAGAAAGAGGATCTTCTGCAATGCTAATTGGTAATCCCGTTCGATTTCTCAATTCATGATCCAAATTGCGTAATAAAGCACCTCCTCCCGTTAACATAATGCCTTTATCAACAATATCAGCAGCCAATTCAGGGGGTGTGGATTCAAGAGCTGCTTTTACAGACTCAACAATTTGTTCAACTGATTCTGTTAATGCTTCGGCAATCATTGCTTCTGAAACTTGTAATTCTCTTGGAATACCATGCATTAAATCTCTTCCTTTTACAGGCATGGTTAGACCATTTCCCTTTTGTGGGAGAGAAGCAGAGCCAATCGTTGTTTTAATTCTCTCTGCTGTCATTTCACCAATTAGTAAATTCGTACTTCTACGAATATAGGCAATTATTGCCTCATCCATTTTATCTCCCCCAACCCTGACAGATCGAGAATATACAATACCATCAAGCGATAAAACAGCAACTTCAGTTGTGCCACCTCCAATATCAACAACCATTGAACCTGCAGGTTCTGTAATTGGTAAATTCGCGCCAATCGCTGCAGCCATTGGCTCTTCTATTAAATAAACTCGCCTGGCTCCTGCCGCTAAGACAGATTCTTGAATCGCGCGTTTTTCAACAGCTGTTGCACCCGAAGGAACGCAAATCACAATTTGAGGATTTACAAAACTTCGCCGATTATGTACTTTTTGAATGAAATGTTTAATCATTTCTTCTGCAACTTCAAAATCAGCAATTACACCATCCTTCATGGGACGAATAGTCTCACGACCACCTGGTGTTCTACCTAACATCATTTTTGCTTCTGAACCAACTGCCTGAAATTGTTTGCGACCATTTTGTATAATATAAGAAACAACAGAAGGTTCATTTAAAACAATTCCTCTTCCTTTAACATATACTAAAGTATTCGCTGTTCCTAAATCAATTGCAATATCTGCAGAAAAAAGACTAAAGAGACCTGAAAACACCATTTTTTTCCTTTTTATTGTATCATATTTTATCTTTTAAAATATAGAAATAATGAATTATTTCCTATTATGCTTTATACTTTTTTGTTTAAAAGTTTTTTATCCATTAAGGTTTTATCTAATCTGGATCTCTTAAAAAACATTCTATTCTTTTTTCTTTAGAGAGTTAAAAAGTCAAGCTTTATTAATGCCATCCTTCTGGTTTTAACCCTATTTTCCTTTATTCTTTCTCGAAAACAGAATATATTGTGAAAAACAAATCAGTCCTAGCCATAAAACAGCAATTAAGAATAAAAGACCGAAAGACAATATGGAAGCGCTGAATAAACGTTCAATACTGCCTCCCAAAAACCCAATAAACAAAATTTTTGGTAATATACCAAATCCTGTTCCTAATACAAACGCTAAAAAGGATATACCAAAAATTCCTGCAAAACTGTTAATTACAATAAAAGGCGCAGATGGAACCAAGCGAATAATCAAACTGATCCAAAATCCGTTATGTTCTGCATAGTGAGATAAAGAATCAAATTGAGTCTTCCATTTTCGGACAATATAACCTGAAATCGCCGTTTTTGCACCCCAAAAATGAATACAGGCAACTGATAAACTTGCTAAAAATGCGTAAATACTACCCAAAACCGAGCCAAACACAAGAATAGAAGACATAATTAAAATAAATTGTGGTACCGCAAAAAAAGACAAAGTTAAAAAAACAAGAATAACAATCCCTAAAGCAAATGGAGAATGTCTAAATGTAATTAACCAAGATTGTATTTCTTGTCCTTCGGGCAAAAATTGCTGTCTTAATCCATAAAATATAAGTGATATTACTCCTGTTGAAAGAATCAGAATCGCAAAACTTACAAGTAAATGAATATGATTTTTTTTCATGCCAGAATCGTCTATATCCATATGATGATCAATTAGAATTTCAAATTTGCCAGTTTAAGATCAAATCTGATTGATATATAAACAATATCTTTAGAGGAAAGTAAACCATATGATAATTAATTAGAATTTCAAATTTGCTAGTTTAAGATAAAATCTGATTTTTATATAAATAACCTCTTTAGAGGATGGTAATCCATATTTTAATTTACACATAATC
Source organism: Maricaulaceae bacterium (assembly GCA_965183855.1). Taxonomy (GTDB): domain Bacteria; phylum Pseudomonadota; class Alphaproteobacteria; order Caulobacterales; family Maricaulaceae; genus CBCYMI01. Next base: position 5,313 of record CBCYMI010000043.1, read on the forward strand.
GTTTGGTATTAGAAGGTAGGCTTATGAATGGAGGCCGCGCCCGGAATCGAACCGAGGTAGACGGATTTGCAGTCCGCTGCGTAACCACTCCGCCACGCGGCCAGAAATTTAGTGTTTAGCTGAAATCAGTAAAGAGTACTTTACAATCTCTATTGTTTTTCTTATCTAGAAGTTTAAAAAGAATCAAGAGGTTATCTATTGTTTTTTTAAGGGATGATAAACAAAGGAAGGATGGATATTTATTTTGATTATGATATGTTGATCTAGATTTGTTTTATAGCAGTATAATACAGAATAATGGGGCATAATAATGAGGTATGTTGAAAGGTTAAAAATAAATGGTTGATTTTGAAAAAGCAAGACAAGCCATGATTGATGGTCAAGTTCGTGTTAATGATGTAAATAATGAAGCCTTACTTAAAGCTCTTAAAAAAACACCTCGTGAGATTTTTGCTCCAAAATCACAATCTGCATCCGTTTATAGTGATCATCATACAGAGCTTTCCGAAGATAGATGGTTAATCAATATCAGAGATTTTTCAAAACTCGTTCAATGCTTAGCTATTCAACCAGATGAAGTGGGTTTGGATATTGCTTGTGGAAGAGGTTATTCAACAGCTATATTAAGTTATTTGGCAGAAATGATTGTTGGACTTGAAGATGATCAAAAATGGGTTGATACTGCGAGTAAAAATTTGCAAAAACTGGAAATTAATAATGCGGTTATCCTAAAAGGAAGCCTGGAAAAAGGAATAAAAAAGCATGGTCCTTATGATATTATTTTTATTAATGCTGCCGTTTCCTTTATTCCTAAAGCCTGGTTTGATCAACTTTCAGAATCAGGACGTTTAGGTGTTTTTCTAAAAGAAAAAAATCTTGTAGAAGCAAGAATTTATAAAAAAATAGATGGGCATATGAGTTGTACAGTATTATTTGAAACCAATATTCCTGTTTTGGCAGGATTTGAAAAAAAAGAACCTTTCTTATTTTAATGTTTTTTAATAGGAATATTGATTGGTCAGGAAAAAATTATGATATTTAAAAATATAAAACTAACATTTTGTATTTCTTTTCTCTTTATCCCTTTTTTAGTATTTTCAGATACATTAGAGGATGCGTTAATTCTAACTTATCAGACAAATCCAGATTTATTAGCTGCAAGAGCAAAATTAATGGAACAAGATGAAGCTTATGCAATTGCTTTATCAGGCTGGTTACCAACATTAAGTGCAGGTGGAAATTATACATTTTCTAGAAATAGACAAAAAACCAGTCTAACAAATTATTCCAATACAGATCAGATTGGGGGAGAGATTTCCCTGTCTCAGCCTTTGTTCACAGGAGGAAGAGTTTCTGCTTCTCTTGGAGAAGCAAAGGCAAATATTTATGCTGGAAGAGAAAATTTAAAAAATACAGAACAGCAAATTTTAATTTCAGCTATTCAGGCTTATATTGATGTTCGACGAGATTTTTTAGTTCTGGAAATTCGTAAAAACAATGTAGATGTACTCACTCGTCAGCTAAATGCTGCAAAAGACCGATTTGATGTCGGAGAAGGTACAAAAACAGATCAGGCACAGGCAGAAGCAAGATTATCCAGTGCATTATCGGATTTATCAAAAGCAGAAACACAATTAGCAATTTCAAGAGAAACGTATCGAAAGATTATTGGACAATATCCTGCCAGTTTGAAAAAAGAACCTAAGCTTACCAACTTGCCAGAAAAACTGGAAGAGGCAATCTATATCTCCAAAGAGCATAATCCATCTTTACGTTCTTCCCAGTTTCTATTAATTGCTACAGATAAAGGGGTTCAAAAAGCAAAATCCGCTTTAATGCCCGTATTAAGTGCAGTTGGAAAACTTTCTGCAAGCTATCAGCAACACCCTATTACAGGAGAAAAAGGTTCTGCAAGTATTGGCGCAAACCTTTCTATTCCACTTTATCAAGGGGGTGTCTTACGATCTAAAATTAGAGCGGCAAAACATAGACAACACCAGCAAAAACATACGGTTCGTTCAGTAGAAAGACAAGTATTAGAAGCTGTTACAAATGCCTGGAACACCTATCATTCTTCAAAAATTATTATTGCATCAAGTAAAAAACAGGTCGAAGCAAATGAAATTGCTTTTCAGGGAGTTGAGCTTGAAAATCAAGTGGGATTGAGAACAACTCTTGATGTATTGAATGCAGAACAGGAATTGTTGGAAGCAAGATTAGCACTCGTATTTGCAGAACGAAATGCTTATATTGAGTCTTTTAGACTCTTACAGAAAATGGGTAAGCTGGATTTAATTAATTTAGGAATTTCTTTAGAGCCTTATGATGTAGAAAAGAATTATAAGAGAGTTAAAAAAATCACAACAAGCATTTCATCAGAATAAGCATAATTTATTTTTTCTTCGCTTGCTAGAGAATATTCTCATCAGGGTTTTAATTCTTGTTCACTTGCATGCTTGCCATATTTTTATATATTGTTAAAATAAAAAAGCAGATATAAGTGATTCCTTACCATATTTTTATATACAACTAAAATAAAGTATATAAAATAGATAATTATCACAATAGATTATTATAATAGATTATCACAATAGATAGATGTATTCATTCCTGTGACTAATTTTAATGAAGAGTAAAACACGGTGGATAAATGGAGTTAAGAAATGGTAGATCATGATACTGATAATGAGTCTTCTATAGAAGATATTCTGGCATCTATAAGAAACATTATTAATAAAGAAGAAGAATATTTAAAACCCGATCAGGAACCTGATCAGGATGTCAAAGATAGTTATCTAAAAATCAGTAAGGAAACAGATCAAAAAAGAGAGGAAAATGATTTTTCTGATCATCCATCTCAAAAGGTTAAATCTGAATCTTTAAAGCCAGAGCAAAAAATCAAAGAAAAGAATCAGAATCAATTAGATAAAAAAAATGAATTAGATAAAAAACAGGACAAAAAGCAAACAAAAAAAAATATTGTAAAAAAGCAAAAAGTAAATTCTGAAACACAAAAACCAGATCAAGAAACAATTAAAGCAGAGACAGAAAAAAAACAAATTCAGGATAAAAAAGAGCTTGCTGAAAGTCTGGAAGCTCTTTTTTCTCCGTTAAATGTAGAAGAAGAAATTAAAAAGGAAGATTTAAAACAAACATCTAAATCTGTAAAAAAGAAAGTAACTCCAAAATTAAATGTTTCTGTCTCATCCGTAGAGAAAACTGATAACAATCAGCAATCAGATCATAAAATGCTTTCTGATCATTTAGATAAAGATTCTATCACAGAACAAAAAAATCAGGATTTTTTTGTTGTAAAGCCTGAAATTATATCAGAGCCTGTTATTAATAAGCAGGAATTTTTAGAAACAAATCAGTTTAAAGATATTCAATTTTCAAATTCGTCAGAACAAAAAGAGTCTGAGCCAAAACATCAAGATTCACAGCTTGCTGAAACACAAGAAATAGAAAAGAAGATTCCCCCTTCAATCCATATGTCTGATGAGGAATTAACGCATTATATTGAAACTCAAATTAACCAGAAAATTAGTGAGCGGATTGAAAAAGAAGTTCGTGATTCTATTAAAACCATACTAATAAAAACGCTCAATGAGCTTTCTGATTAATAAAACCTACACACACACACGGTGATGATGCAGTTTTTTTTAAGAGCATTTGGCGTATTTAAGCAAGCTCTTAAGTCTAATCTTGGCGCTTAATGTACTAAATTAAAACCACGGGACTGCGTGCCTTTGCGTGCAATCGAAGGGCTTAGCACGCTAAGTGCCAAGATTGAGCTTAAGAGTTTATTTCTGCTAGTTTATGTGTTGTTTTATAAGTATGAAAGGAAATAAAAATAGTCAATTTCTAGCACAGAGAAAACCATATGTAATTCGTTCGAAAAAAGGACAAATTATTGATGTAAATGGAAAACCTGTTTCTAGCAAAGCCCCTGCTGCGCACATTCCATTATCTAACTTTAGGTTTAAACAATAATTGTTGATCAAAAGAATAGAATAATTAAATTATTTTCTCACTTTGCGGATGAAGATTTTCAGCGTAGAAGCTGGTTTGGTATCGGTTCAAAATGCTCTACACCAGAAGAATTATGTAATCAAATTGATGATTTATTTTAAAGGGAAGTTATTTGGTTAAACTATTTTTTAAAAAAAAAGCTATAAAGGTTTAAATTTATAGCCTTTTCTTTTAATATTTTATCAAAGTTTATGCATAATCTACATGACCAACGATATCATCACCATAAGGGTGATTATTATAATTGGAGCCATTTGTATTATAATTATAATGATCTAATAATTCATTTCCATCAAAAATAGCTTCAGAGTCTGAATAACGTACTGCGTTATACTCATTGCTAAGAAATTCATATAATTGTGGTCTTTCTGCTAATTCTGTATAATGATCAAATATATAAGAATATAGGCTGTTTTCAATAGAGCCATAAGATTTACCATGAAAATGCGCTGCATAATGATAAACCTGATTTAAAAAATTACTCATAATATACGTTCCTGTTTATATTTAGTAAAATCCAATCATAGATTTGTACAAATTAAAATTCAAATTAATTCTAATTTTAGAGACAAAATAGAGTTGATCAAAAATATAAAATAAATTATATTATTATTTAATGATATATATAAATAAAATTTATTATAAGAAAAGTGTTTATTATACAAGCATTTAAATAATAAAGAGAATAAAATTCTTTTATTATTATCTTATTTTATAATATTATTACTAATAAACTTATTATTTTTTTGAACGAGCCAGCTATAAAAATAAGGAATTTTGAATCTGGTCATAGCTAAATTTTCTTTTCTAAAATACCAGGATTTCAATGTTTGAATATTCAAGTTTTGAGTTTAAATTGAGATAAAAATTTATATCGGATGATTTTGGAAAAATTTTAAAAATTTTTATTTACCTTCCTAAACGTTTTTAGAAAAAAATAAGTATTTTTTTAATTAAAAAAACAATCTGGAACAAGAAAGGTTGAAAATGATAGAATCAAGGAAGACGGTTAGTCTGAAGCTGTTTTAAGAAAGCCTGTTAAAGACAATTTTTTTGATGCGCCATATTATTTAATAATTGAAGCCTTTTTTGAACCAGACGTTGAATCTTTTTACGATAAAGATGTTTCTTTCTAAATCGATCAGAATCAATCTCTAGATTTTGAATAAATCTATGATTATTGGTTTTTTGAAATGCAATAATTTTCTCAATTTCATCTGCAATCTGATCACAAGAAAACTGATAGGCATAACGAATAGGAAAATCTGTATACTCTTTATAACTCTGTTCTTTCGCACAGTTTGATAATAATGAAAGTATAAGAATAATGAAAAAAGTTCTAATCATAAACTTCATATTACGTTGATTTGATTAAAATTAAGTTGATAATAAAAATTGTATTATTAATAAATTTTAAAAAAATAAATCAATTTCTAACATTCAATAATATTAACATTAACAGCAAGCCCTCCTTTGGAGGTTTCTTTGTATTTTTCTGCCATATCTAACCCTGTTTGATACATGGTTTTAATCACATCATCTAATGATACCTTATGATCGCCATTATTATATAATGCTATGCGAGCGGCATCTATTGCTTTTATAGATCCAATTGCATTTCTTTCAATACAGGGAATTTGTACAAGTCCTTTAATAGGGTCGCAGGTCAGACCAAGATTATGCTCCATACCAATTTCAGCTGCATTCTCAATCTGCTCATTACTGCCCCCTTTAACAGCTGCTAAACCTGCGGCAGCCATTGAACAGGCAACGCCAACTTCACCTTGGCAGCCCGCTTCTGCTCCTGAAATTGAGGCATTCTTTTTATATAATGCTCCGATCGCTGCAGCTGTTAATAAAAATGTCTCTATATCTTTCTTTTTGAGATTATCCTTTTTAAGGACTGTAAAATACTTTAAAACAGCTGGAATAATGCCAGCTGCTCCATTTGTAGGAGCTGTAACAACTCTACCTCCTGAAGCGTTTTCTTCATTAACTGACATTGCCCATAAATTAACCCAATCCATCATAATCAAAGGATCATTCGAATTTAAATTTGCTTTCTTTTCTTCTATTAATTTCTTAAATATCTTCGGAGCTCTACGTTTAACAAAAAGACCTCCTGGTAAAACGCCTTCTATCTTTATTCCTCGCTGAATACAAGAATGCATCGTATCCCATAAATTATGTAGCAAATGCTTGATTTCAGATTCACTTCTAAAACAGAGCTCATTTGCCATCATGATTTCAGCAATACTTAAATCATTCTCCTTGCCAAGCTTTAGTAAATCATTTCCTGTTGAAAATGGATAAGGAATATTACTTTTACTTTTGCTATATAAGGCTTCTTTCTTGAAGCGATCTTGTTCATGAAGAACAAATCCTCCTCCAATTGAATAATAACGATCTTCTCTGATTAAATCATGCTCTTTGTCATAGGCAGAAAATTGCATGCCATTGGTATGGAAATCCAGTCTTTTTTCCATCTGAAAAATTAAATCTTGTATTTCATTAAAGCAAATGCGCTTAACCCCAGATAGATTGAGTTCTTTACAGGTACGAATATGTTTTAATTTCGATTCAATGAGGTCTGGATTAATGGTTGATGGATCCTCTCCTTCTAATCCAAGTAAAATAGCTTTATCAGAACCATGCCCAATGCCTGTTAATGCTAGAGAGCCAAATAATTCTACTTTAATACGAGCGGTTTTATCAATTAATTGATATTCTTTTAATCGATGAATAAAATATAAAGCAGCCTTCATCGGTCCCACTGTATGCGAACTTGAAGGACCTATACCGACTTTAAATAAATCAAAAACACTTAAATGCATAATCTATCCTGATTATTTTTTTGTTTTCTCTGGAAAAAACAGAGAATATAAAACAGGGGTTATATAAAGTGTTAACAGAGTGCCAATTGCAAGACCCCATGCGATTACATTTGCAAGACCATACCATAAATTACCACCAAATAATATAAGAGGCAACAGACCTAATGCAGTTGTAACTGCTGTCATGATAATAGGCCTTAATCGTGTAATAGCAGCTTCAATAATCGTTTCTTTTATAGAAATAGAGTCTTGTTTAATACTATCTATTCGATCAATCATAACAATTCCATTATTAATAATAATACCTGCAAGAGATAATAATCCAAGTGTTTCCATAAAACCAAAAGAAGCTTGCATGATTTTAAGCCCTAAAAAAGCTCCTATAAAAGAAAGAGGTATGGTTAGAAAAATAATAATGGGCCTTCTATAGGAACTAAATTGCCAAATCAATAAAACAATAATAGCTGCGAAACAATAAGGCATTTTTTCAAATAAATAAGCTTGTGCTTCTGAGGAGTTTTCTAATTCTCCTCCCCATTTCCATTGATAGACTGGACTTAAATTGAGAGATTGAATCAGTGGGGTAACTTTTTGTGATAATTCAGTTGCAGAAAGTGTCTTATTTTTAAAACTTAAGGTTACAGTTCGTTCCTGATCTCGTCTTTTGACAATACTAAACTCCTGATCAGGTAAAATATCAGCAATTTGAGATAAGGGAATGTTTTGATTGTTTCTTTGAGAATAAATATTAATATCTTGAATAGATTCCAGATTTTTTCTTTCCTTATCGCTTCCTCTCCATTCAATAGGAATGATAACATCAAAATCACGATAATCTGTAATATAGTCTCCAGATAAATATCCATTTAAAGCCTCTGCTATTTCCTGATTGGTGACGTTTGCAAGACGGGCACGAATAGGATCTATTTTTACATAGGCTTTAAAAATCTTGTTTTCCCAATTATTCTCAACATTAATGGTATCTGGAATGCTTTTAATTTTATGTTCTAACTCCCTAATTTTAGAATATAAATATTCTCTGTCAGGACCTGAAATACGAACTTCTAAAAGACCCGCTTCACCCGGTCCTAAAGCAATTTTTTTAAGCTTAATCCGTGCTTGTGGAAAATAATCTTCTACATAAGTTTGAACGTGTTGCATGTCTTTATTGATTGTTTTTACATCGTTTAAGGTCGCAACAAGAAAACCATGATGAGGATCTGGATTAATTGGATCCAATGAAAGAATAAATCTTGGACCTCCTTCTGCAACATAGGCAATATTGCTTGTTATATCTGGATTGGATTTTTTATCACTAAGCCATTTTGATAGATTCTGAACAATAATATTGGTTTGATCAATGCTTGAGCCCGCTGGAAGGTCAACATAAATTAGAAATTGATTTCGTTCACTTGAAGGAAAAAATACTTTTGGAACGGTTTTAAAAACCTGTAAGGAAAGAAAGAAAACAATGACAGAGGCAAGAATTGTCAAAAGTGGAAAGCGTAATACGAATTTAAGACTGGATCTATAATATTTATAAATTCCTTGATGATAACTGTCTATTTTAGAGGGAGATTTCTTTTTTTTAACGTCTCCTAAAAACCAATAGCATAGGCTTGGAATAATGGTTAATGCTAAAAACCAGGATCCTAATAATACGACAATAATAACCTGGCTTAACGCTCTTGTGTATTCTCCTGCGGCACCCACTGATAACATCATGGGTAAAAAGGCAAGAATGGTAGTCAAAGAAGAGGTAAGAAGAGGAAGTGATAAATTCTTTCCTGCTTTAAGAGCACTGTCAAAAGGAGTTCCTCCTTTCTCAATTCGACGCCTGATATCCTCCGTAATAACAATTCCATTATCAACTAGTAATCCAAGCGCAATAATCATGGCAGCAATTGACATGCGTTGAAATTCGATATTCATCATTCGCATAATAATCAAGGCTAGTAACATTGTGGAGGGAACTAACATTCCGACAATTAAACCAGAGCGAATTCCTAAAAATAACATCACAATAACAAAAACAATCACAATGGTCTGATACACATTACTAACTGCATCATCTACAGATTTTTTAACAATATCTGGCTGAAACGTTGCAAAATCCAATTGATAACCAATGGTTAATTCATTTTGTAACTGATCTATTTTCTGTGTAAGCTGTTTTCCAAATTTAACACTGTCTATACCATCATTAATCGAAACGCTGAGTATAATCGCAGCTTGTCCATTATAATAAATTAAGCTTTTGGGGGGAGAAACATATTGTTTTTTAATTTCTGCAATATCTTTTAATGGAATGAGAGTGGAATTTTCTGTTTGAATGAGAGTTTCACCAATACCTTGAATGGTTTCAAAATTTCCAGAAGGCTCAAGTGTGAAATTTAATCCTCCAGAATTAACCATGCCTCCAGGTAGAATAATATTTTGCGCTTGCAGAGTTGATTTAATCGTTTGAGGTGTAATTTTTAATTGTTTTAATTTGCTATTGGAGACGATAATAAAAATGCGCTCATTCTGAATTCCATAAAGTTCTACTTTTTTGATTCCATTTAGAGTATAAAGCTGATCTCGAATGGTTTTTGATTGATCACGCATTTCACGAAAACTATACCCTTCTGCTGTTAAAGCAATGGTTGCAATGGCTGTTAATCCATAATCATCATTAACAAAAGGACCTTGTGTTCCTTTGGGGAGAGAAGGCTTTAAATCTGTAATTTTATCTCTTAAATCTTGCCAAACTTTATCAATATCTTTTACTTTTTCATTTAAGCTGATGGTAATGATTGATTTCCCTGTTTTTGAGCTGGAAGTAATATGTTTAACTTCAGGAATCTCACGGATTTTTTCTTCAACAGGTCTGGTAATCAAATCTTCTATACGTTGGACGCTCATTCCTGGAAAATTGGTCGTAACAAGAGCGGATCTGATAATAATTGTCGGTTCTTCTTTCCTTGGATAATTAAGAAAAACAATACTTCCAAGTACGCAGATTAAAAATAAAAATGTCATGAATAATCTGGAGTTATTGAGTGCAAAGCGTGTAATTATACCCATGAATTATTCCTTATACTGGTCAGGAAGTCTGACTTTTTGATGATTGGATAAAAAAGAAACGCCTGCTGCGACAATAATCATGCCTGATTTTAAATTAGGGCTATTTGTAATAACACGATTACCACGAGCACCAATAATCTCAACACTAACAAGCTCAATCGTTTGAGTATCTTTACGAAAAATATATAGACCAGGATTGTCGTTATTATCTTGAAGAACAAGAGCTGTTACAGGAATCAGAAATCCATTAATATGTTCTTGATCAACAAATATTGTAACCTCAGCAGACATGCCTGATTTTAACTTCAAAAGAGGGGTTTTTAATTTTGCCTTTGCCGTATAATGACCTGTTTTTTGAGATGATTGGGCAAGTTCTATGATTCGACCCTGATAAACCCCTTTAATACTTGAAAAACTAACCTCTACATCCATACCTTTTTGAACGAGATTCAAGGAGGTTTCTGGAATAGAAAAAACAAGCTTATAATCAATTTGACCACTGATTTCCAATACGGTTTGACCAGGCTGAACATTTTGATAAGGTTCAATCATTCTGGCATTAATGATTCCGTCATAAGGTGCTTTTAATTCCGTATCTTTTAGATGACGCTTGGATTCATTGAGCTTTGATTGTGCGTATTCAACGCTTTTTTTAGCAGAAATATAAGCCGATTCCAATTGATCAATTGTTGCTTGGCTAACCCAGCCTTTTTTAAATAGCTTTTCTTGGCGTTCCAGCTCCAGAGATTTGGCTTTTAAATCTGAATTAATTCGACCAACTTCTGCTTTTGCTCCATAAACATTTTGTATAAATGTATCAGGGTCAAGTTTAACGAGAACGTTTCCTTTTGAAACTTGTTGACCCAAGTCAACATTGACCTCCTTAACCGTTCCAGATACTGGAAAACTCAAACTGCTAAACTTAGAAGATTCTGTAACCGCTGCATATTTTAGAATCTGACCGCTGGCTTTATCCTTTATAATATAGGGTTTAATGGGGCGTGGCTTTTCTGATTGACCTTCTTCTTTTTTGGGCTGGCAGGCATTTAGAAAGAACCCTGACATTAAAAACAAAACAAGAAAAAAACAGGTAAAATTAAAATTACTTTTAGTGATTATTTTATCAATCATGATGTTTTTTAATTCTCTTCAATATGGGTTTAAATTATATTTCCTGTATGACATTTTATCTGAGTTTAGATTTCGTATCTTTGTTAGAAAATTAAACGGGCGAACAAATAGCACTGTAATTTGAAATTACAGTGCTATAGATAATTCATCATACTATAAAATCAAGAAAATTTACCAACCACATGTTTGTTTTTTATTTTGTTTTTTAAGCCATTCATGTAGAGGTTGAAAATATTCAATCAGGCTTTCTGCATCGATTTCTCTTGTGCCTGTAAATTCATAAAGCGTTGTTTGCCAAGGTTGTGAAGCTCCTTTTTCGAGCATTTCCTTTAAGGCTTTTCCAGCTTTTTTAGATTGAAAAAAGGAACAGCGATATAAAGGTCCCTTCCATCCTGCAAGTTCACAGGCTCTTTTATAAAATTGAAACTGTAAAATATGAGCAATAAAATAACGCGTATAGGGAACATTATTTGAAACATGATATTTTGCACCTGGATCAAAATCAGCCTCACTTCTGGGAGTGGGAGGCACAATTCCTTGATAAAATTTACGTAATTCCCACCAGGATTTATTATATTCATCAGGTGTCACTTGATCTGAAAAAACTTGCCAACGCCATCTATCGACTAAAAGTCCAAATGGTAGAAATGCAATTTTATTTAATGCCTGGCGTAATAATAAATTAATATCCTGATCTGAGGAAGGAAGTGTTTTGATTAATCCGAGCTTTTGTAGATAGCCAGGTGTGATAGATAGAGATAGCATATCTCCGATTGCTTCATGGAATCCAGGATTTGCACCAGAGCGAAAAAGATAATCTTGATCTTGATAGGCACGTTGATAGTAATTATGTCCCAATTCATGATGAACAATCTTAAAGTCTTCTTCATTAATTTTGGTACACATTTTAATACGTATATCATTTTTGGCATCAATATCCCATGCAGAAGCATGACAATTTACTTCACGGTCTTTTGGTTTTACAAATAAGGAGCGTTCCCAAAATGTCTCAGGTAAAGGCTTAAATCCTAAAGATAAAAAGAAACTCTCTCCAGTTTCAAACATTTGTTTAACACTATAATGATGCTCTTTTAATAAACGGGTTAGATCATAACTGGAATCTGTTTTTTCCGAGATAAGCAAAGGATAAATATTTCCCCAAGACTGAGCCCACATATTTCCCAGTAAATCTGCTCGGATGGGTTTGTTAAGAGGTTGTATTTGGTCTCCATAGGTTTCATTTAATTTCGTTCTGACATAACAATGCAATTCTTGATATAAGGGTTTTACCTGTCCCCAGACTTTATTCATATAAAGAACAAATTGATCTGGATCCATGTCATAGATTGAACGCCAAATTTCACCAACATCTTTAAATCCAAGTTCTTTCGCGCCTTGGTTTGCAATTTCAACCATGCGTTTATAATGAGCTCTCATTGGAATGGATGTTTCTCTCCACCCTTGCCAGATTTCTTTTAATTCATTAGGATCTCTTGAGGTTTCCATGATTTGAGAAAGTTCACCTAAGCTTAATTTCTTCCCTTTATATAAATATTTTCCAGTTGAATAAACTGAACTCAATTTTGTATTGATGTTTGCAAGTTCATCTGCGAGTTTTGGATTTGCTTTAGGGGCTGGAATCATAATCAATGTTTTTAGAATATTAAGCTTTCTTTTTGTTTTTTTTGGCAGATCCATATTGTGAAATCGTTTTGCTTTATTTGCAATATTAACTGAAAGCTTTATTCCTTCTGACGCAGTTTCTGTCATTAACCAGTCTGTATCATAGGTAATAAAATTTGCATTTACCCAAGCAATATGAGATGCATATCGACCATATTCAGAAAGCTTTTTTTCACTTTCTGAAATAAAAGATTCAACTTCTTTAAGATCTGGTTTTTTTTTCATTTCCTGCGCTAAACTTAAAACCGACAGGCTCGAAAAACAAAAGCCGAATAATAACAGTTTTATAGGTAAATAAAGACTTTGAATATTCATAATTGACTCTTCTCTGATAAGTTAATTTTAAATTAAAAATAAACTCAATAAGTTGAAATTCCTAGCTTTATAGAGCTCAAATATAATTTTATATGTTTTTATCAAAAAAATAAAGCTAAAATATATACTATTAAAGTAGTATATTACATATCGGGATGATATAAAATCAAACTTCCTGTAAAACAGAATTAAAATCTATTTTAGAATTTGATATTTCAAGAATTTTGATCTTAATAATATGATCAGCATTATGTGAATGATTTTTTAAATCATGATGTCTGATTAAATAAATTGAACGTTTGATGTAAAAAGGAAATCATGTCTTGTTTTTTAAAACGAATACTATGTGGAATGTTCTTTTTTTTATTTCCAGCATGTGAACAGGAAAAAAATGCGCATATCTATTCTATCCAACAAAAAAAACAAAATACAGATTTAAAAACCTCGCAAGGGTATCAATGGAAAATACAAAAACAATGGCTTGAGCTTCCTGTTTCAGATCAAAGCCAGCTTGGTATGTATTTGATTGCCATTCCTGAGGATATCTATCAACAGAAACTGGAAAAAATGGTAAAGCTTTCCATAAGCTTATTTCCTAAAAAAAAAGGAGAAATAAAAGATAATATTCAACGTTGGCTAACACAATTAGGACGTGATCAGGATAAACATTTATTTCATCCGAAACTGTTTAAGAATCATCTCACGCAAGCCTATCGAGTTAACCTTGTTAGTCAGGATTTAAAAAAAGAGATTATGGTAATTATTTTTCAGTTTCAAACAGAAACACTATTTGTAAAACTGGAGGGGTCAAAAGAAAGTATTGAAAAAATTAAAAATCTGTTTTTAACCTTTATCCAAACCATTCATAAATCAGATTCAAACCATGGGGGCTGATAACATGCATCTATTCCCAAGTAAACTATTTAAATTTATTTCAAAACAGCTGATACGTGCGGATATTTTTTCTTTTTTAATTCTGTATCTGATGGGGTTGTTAATTATAGGAACTTTATTTCAAAAACAAATTGGCGTTTATCAAGCAGAAAATTTATTTTTTTCTTCATACTGGATTCTAGTCATGGGTGTTTTTCCGATTCCTGGCACTAAAACCATCCTTGCCTTTATTTTGATTAGCTTGTTATTTCGGTTAGGATTGGAACGCTGGAAAATTCAAAAAATAGGGAGTCTTTTATTACATTCAGGAGTTGTTTTATTATTATTCGGAGGATTCATCTCTTCTTTTTTAAAACAGGAAGGGGCAATGGTTATTAAAAAAGGAGAGTCAGTTGATTATATGCAGGATTATCATTCCTATGAATTGGTGATTATTGATCCTTCTAATCAAGATGGAATAGAAACCATTATTAGCTTTGATCAAAGCCAGTTAAAGAAAAATCGAGTATTACACACTGATTATTTTCCTTTTCAGATCAAAATCGAGCAATTTTTCAAGAATGTTTCTCTGGTGAAAAACACAAGGATTAATCAACAAGCATATGGTGTTAGAAGACTGTATCATCTTAAAAAAGAGCCGTTGGAAAAAATTAATGAAGAAAACAGGGCAGGGCTCTTATTTAGTGTATCAAGACAGGATAAATTAAATTTAAGTGATTATCTTATAATAGAAAATCTAGAATTTCCACAATATATTCATGCGCAAAACAAACGCTATCAGATTATCTTAAGGCATAAAAGAACCTATCTTCCTTTTTCTATAAAATTACTCGAGTTTCGTTATATGAATCATCCAGGAACCAGACTTGCTAAACATTATCAATCCGACCTTTTAATTGAAGATCAAAATACCAGCCTTTGGAAAACCTCTATCAAAATGAACCAGCCCGTTAGATATAAGGGATATACACTTTATCAATCTTCCTTTGAAGAAACTCAAACTCAAACAACAACAATATTGGCAATCGTCTATAACAAGGTCAGATTATTTCCGTATATTTCAGGATTGATTATGATGGTTGGTATTTTATGGCATATTCTACAAAAGCGTAGACTTCGTATTCAAATCTTTAAAAAAACAAGAAAAGAAAAAATATAATGTTCTATCAAAAATGGAAATATCTTTCTGGCTTTCTTTGGATAAACTCAGTATTATTGCTTGCTTTTTTGGGTCTGTTTGTTAGCTGTTTTCAGTTTCAGGCAATTTCAAAAACAGCAATTCAGAATTCCCAAAAAGATTATCGCCTATTTGCAAAAATCCCCATTTTAAATGAGGGAAGAATTAAGCCAATGAATACATTTGCAAGATCATATTTAACGCTATTTAGTGGGCGTGATCATTTAAAAGGATTGTCTGCGAATGCATGGCTTACAGAAGTTTTATTTGATTCAGAAACAGCTTATCAAAGGCCTGTTTTTAAAATAACAGATAAAGCCATGCTTGATACGCTTCAATTAAATCCTGAACCGTCAAAACGATATGCATTTAAAGATTTGGTACCTGCAATCTATCGAGTGATTGAAATTGTGCAATCGCTTGAGCAAAAAAAACCAGATGAATTAAGCTTACAGCAACAAAACTTAATTCAGCTTTATCAAAAAACAATTCTTTATTATGATATTAGCAGGTCTTTATCTCTTATTTTGCCTGCGTTTAAAATAGAAAATGAAGAACTGGCAAATCAATTGAATCTTCAAAAAGATCAATTTTATACTTATTTGGAAATATTACCATCCATTCCAAAACTTAAATCTTTAATGCAAGAGGTCAAGCAAGATAAATTATCTAATAAGATAATAGAACAAGACAGATATGAATTAATTAAATTAAATGAAAAAATATATATATTTGAAAATGATTATGAAACAAGCCTATTTAAAATTATTCCGCCACAATGGCAAGGAGATCAACAAAACTGGTTTTCACCATGGGAAAGCATTGAAAAAGGAAAAGGATCACCAAAAACAGCTCATTATCTGAATTTATGGAAAAAACTTGCCAATAGTTATTTTTTAAATCAGAATTCTAACTGGAATAAAACGCTATATGAAATCAAACAAACCTCTGATAACCTCTCAGCACCTTATTATAATCCATCAATGAGTTTACTGGAAAACTGGTATAATCGTTTAGATGTATTTTACTATAATATTTTTTTATATTTATCAGCAATTATTTTACTGATTGCTTATTTTTTAACACAAAAAAGAAGAATATATAAATTCTCTGTTCTTCTAACCAGTATTGGCTTTTTATTACAAAGCATGGGGCTTTTATCAAGAATCATTTTATTGCAGCGTCCTCCTGTCTCAACACTTTATGAATCTCTTTTATTTGTTTGCTGGGTTTTAATTCTGATTTTACTGATTATTGAATTCAAACGCCGAGATCAACTCGCTTTATTATCAGGAAATATAGCAGGATTAATTCTACAATTTATTGCTTTGGGGTATGGACAACAAGGGGATACAATGGTGATGCTCAGAGCCGTTCTTGAAACTAATTTCTGGCTTGCAACGCATGTTTTGATGATTGCAATCGGATATGCCTTTTGTTTGATTTTGGGAGGGTTTGCACATATTGAACTTATAAATAAAACGTTTTTTTATAAACAAAAACGAGCAAGCTTGCTACCATATATTATAGGTTTGCTTTTTTGGTCCCTCTTTTTTACAGCATTGGGAACACTTTTAGGTGGTATTTGGGCAGATCAATCCTGGGGACGTTTTTGGGGATGGGATCCAAAGGAAAATGGAGCTTTATTAATTGTATTATGGCTTGTGTTTATTCTTCATGCTCGCCTTTCAAATTTATTGTCTGAACAGAAATTTTTAATCTTATCTGCGTTAACTGTTTTTATTGTTGTCTGTTCATGGTTTGGTGTTAATCTATTAAATATTGGTCTTCATACATATGGCGCGACCCGTCATATTTTAATAAATTTAATTTTATTTACATTCATAGAAACTGCTTTTATCTCATTGATGCTTATATACCCAAAATGGAGAAAAAATGAAGATTAAACTATTATTCCTTTTAGCTATTATTCTTCTTGCAGGATTGGTCATTTTATACGAAACGCTTTATCGCCCTGAAAACAGAATTATTCATATTAATCAAACAGATCAAATTTCAGCTCAAAATCAGATAAAGCTTGAATATAAAGAATTTAAAACTTTAAATAATAAAACGCTTCATCTTGATCAAATGAATGAAAAATTAATTCTGATTAATTTTTGGGCTTCCTGGTGTGCACCATGTCGTAAGGAGTTTCCAGATATTTTCAGGCTAATGCAATCTTATTATCCTGATATTGCTTTGATTGCAATTTCGGTCGATTCGGATCAAAAACCAATGATGGAAATGATTGAACATCTGAAAACAGAACAAGATTATGTATCAGATTCTATTTATTGGGTTTGGGATCAAAACAAAGAAATTTCATTACGACAATTTTATACAAAAAATGTTCCAGAAACCTTTTTAATCGATTCAAATCGTAATATTATTGCAAAAATAATCGGTGCAAATGATTGGAAAAACGATCAAATACATTCTAAAATTGAGCTAATATTAAATAAGTAACCTTTTTCCCTGGTTAGCTAGGAACATATAAGTTATGTCCTTATTATTTCTCTTTTAAAGCTGTTTTCTGAATTTATCTGGGTTCTATAAAACGATAAAAACAAAAATCAAGGTTAAAAAAATCTTCATCTGAAAGCAGATTATGGGATTCATTTGCTGTAATACAGGGATCATCCTCTGTTAAATCAAGAGAAGCAAAGCTGAGCGAGCTATCTTCCATTATAATTGCGCTATCTTCCATTATAAACTCCATTAAATACAGGTCTGAAACCATGCTCTATTTTTAAAATAATATTATTTATATTAGCTAAACCTAAGCCATATAATGAATCATTATTTATATTAAATTTTCCTCTTTTTTGCGGAGGTTTTATTAATAAATAATAACAAAATTCTTTATTTATATTTATAATTTCAATTATTTATATTTATAATTTCTGTTATATATATTATATAATAGATTTATCATTTATATAGATTTAAAAATATTTTTAAAAAATAAAGAGCAAGTTTTATTATAGAATTACATTAGATTATATTTTATTTAAAGGATTTAATATGTTAGAGAATAAAGTAGAATATACGGATGAATATTATAAAAATATAGAATATACCCATTTTTATGCCATGATGGATGATTGGCTTGATGCATATAAAATTGAAAAAGCATTGGGAAATAAAGAGAGTTTCTATCTTGTCCAAAGCAATTATGATTATTATGGAGAAACAATAGATCTTTATTGTCCAAAAGGATATGGAAGTTATGTTTTTGAAGATTGGACAGGAGGAGGAAGGGAATGGTTTGGACAATTACCTTCTGATTATACTATTCTTGACAGTAAAGGGCGTTGGCATAAAGAAGGATATGGATTTATCTGGGATGATCAGGCAGTCATTCCATTTTGGAATTATGGAAAAATAGCAGAATTTAACAAAACTAATAAAACGCATTATATTGATTTAGACGGAGATTTTGTTTATGAAGAAAAACCAGAGGCATTAGCATATGATGATTTTCTGGCTCTCTTTAATATGATTAGTCTCGTGGATTATGGTCAAATGAGCTATGATCCAGCAGAAGAAGTATTAAAGTTTGAAGATGAGTTAAGAATTCCAGCAAAAACTGCGTATGATCATTATAAATCAGAATATTCCAGGCATGATAGTTTAGCTTCCTCTAATAATGTGTTCCGTTTTATTAAAGAATTGGCACAAGAGCATGAAAAAAAGACAAGCAATCAAAGTATAAATGATCAAAATATAGAAGCAAAAGCAGACGATTCTATTTCAGAAGAGGTATCGTTAGAAACTTCACCTATTTCTACAGATTCAAACTCTGTGACAGAAAAAAACAATGATCTAGAAACAAAACTTTTAGAAAGCGTAAATAATGATGGAATAAATACTCAACAAAACGTGTCTGAAAACAACTCTATTTCAGTTGAGACAGCCAATTCATCAAAAGAAAGTAAAAAAGAAATTCTGAAAGAAGAAATTCCTGAAGAAAATAGAATCCAGTTAGAGAATAGACCTATTCAGGATCTTGAAATTAAACAGGATCACCTTGCTAAAAGAGATAATCCTGGTTCTGATTATATTGAAGATGAATATGAAGCGGTTGGGTATTCTTATCCTGGCGAATTACCAAAAAATCCTCCTTCTTATGAAGAGAGCATGGGATTAAATACATCTAGTAAACTTCCTTCTTCTGATATAGAGGGTATGGGATTATCGCCTTTTAGTGAAACGCCTCCTTCTTATGAAGAAAGCATCAGAACGCCTCTATCAGAGGGTGGTCGTTCGGTTCTTCCATCAATGAATGATAAAGGCATGTTTCCAGCATATTTAGAACCAGAATTAAGACCAGATTTACCTCTTGAACAACAATATGAACGATTAATCGACTGGTTTGAAGAAACGAATGAGAACCATCATGCTGCATTGGAATCTTTTAGATCTCTAACGTCAGAGGAACAAATTAGACTTATTACAGGATTAAAAAGAATTATTCCTGAAAGTTATGAATATGATTTGCCACCAGCTTATGATGCTGTATCTAAAGCTTCTGAAATGCCAACGCCAGAAACAGGCGCAATTCCAAAAACGACTAGGCCTGTCGTTTATGATGCTATATCTGAGAGTTCTGAAGGATTAGCACCCGAAGAACAAACAGGAGAGATAATAAGAAATACGATAGAGGCAGGAAAAAATATATCTGAAGCAGAACTTTCTCCTGCGCTAGATGGAAAAATTATTCGCTTTCAAAAAGGAACGCTTCTTGATTTGGATGGTGTTGTAAGAAATCCTGAGCAATATTACGAGGCTTTACTAGATAGGAATGGTGTTTTAGCAGATCAAAGAGATGTTTTAATAAATGAATTTGGACAGGCAAACTCAATTCAAAAGGCAAACCTGATCGCTGATGCTATCTCTACAGAAGGGGAAAATAATACCTATTATCATTTGCTCCAATCTTTTAATTATACGGAAGAAGAAATATCGACGCTTTATTCAGATTTTTTTTATGGAGATTTTGAAACCAGATTCTCTTTGTTAGCAGAAACACAAGAACTTGCAAACAAGATTGATAATTTTGATATGATAGCAAAAAATACTTTTTCTAATCAAACGCAATCTTCTGAAATTATAAAATCCTTTAAAAAAGCAAATAATTCTACTCAAAAAGAAATTATAGAAAAAATAGAGACTTATCGATCAGATACGGTTCGAGATCTTTACACGAAAGCAGGTAAATCCCCAGAAGAAATTGATAGTTTGATAGAAAAGTTTAAGAGTTTTGATATAAATCAGCAACAGGAAATAATGACTGATTTGAAAAGTCAGGTTTCAGAATCAACAGGTGAAGAAATTGCTGAGAGCTCCACACAAAATAATATTTTTCAAGATATTTATGGAAGATTGGAACTTAGAAACACATATGATAAATTGAGATATGGCACGTTAAAGAATGAAGCTTTTTTTAATAGATTAGATCAAGCAAGTAAAGAAGAGCAAACCGAAATGCTTAAAACGATGAATGACGAATTAAAACAAAATGAAATGTTTGAAGATTTACTTGCTAAAGTGAATTATAGTGAAGAATTTCTTCAGCCTATGATTGATAGATATTATGGATCAGATTTGCATGGTAAAGAAGAGATTATTGAACAAATTAATCAAAATATTGAACGTGTTGAAGGAAGAGATAATAATCGTATTTCGTCGATTTTAGAAGAAGGAGGAGAAGAAGAAACTCTTGAATCCATACTTAAGAAACTAAATTTACCAGACAAGAATTATATAGATATTCTTAATCATTATAATAGTGTCGGTATGTATGAAAAAAATGAAGTTATTTTCCAAACAAAACAATTTCTTGAAAGTCATGAATATTATCTGGACCAACTTGAACAAATGAGAATATCAGAACCTAATTTTGTCGAAACCGTATTAAAGAATTATTCTAAATTAAGATTTGAACAACGTGTAGATCTATTTAAAAGATATGAGGATTTAAATAGATTAATGGATCAGCTTGATTATCCAGAAACATTCAGAGATCAGAAATTAAAGCAGTTTTATGGAGCAAATTTAACAGAACAAGAAGAGATGTTGAATGGATTACAAGAAGAGATGTTGAATGGATTACAAGAAGAAGTTTGGGAAATAGAACAAGGTGTTTCTGGAGAGGGAATATATGCCAATATTACTTCTTCAAATCCAGAATTAGAAGATTTAATGCAGAGACTTCATTATTCAGAAGAATTAAGAGCTCAAACGATAGAGCGATTTCAACAAGGTGCTGATCCAACAGAACAAAGAGAAATTTTGATGGATTTACAAGATAATCTTCAAAGAATAGAAGAAGGAGGAGCTGAAATAGAAGAGGGAATTTATACTGAAATTGATTCAGAATCTAATGAAAATGATCAATCTTACCTTGAAGGGAGTGAAGGTATTTTGGATCAAATGGATTTAGAAATTGAGCATTCTCATACAGGAATAAATTTGAATTCAATTCCTGCTTTGGAAGAAAGAGGAGAATTAGAATCTGTCTCTCCACAAGAAATTGGTGAAGATCCTGTTAATTCAGATATAAATCCAGGAGAAAGTTTTGCAGAAGAAGGCGAAGAAGCAATGGGAGTATTAGAAGATATTCTATAGGCTCGCCAATTATTACCCTCTAATATTTCTTAAGATAATTCTAAAAGAAATCCTCTAACGCAAAAGCGTTAGGGGATTTTTATTTTATAAGAGAGATTTATTTTATATGATGCGTTTATAAGGATGATTTTTAAAGAAGAGAGCAATATAAGCAAAATTTGTTTATGTTTGATCTTATTTTTAAAAATTATTTAATACTTTTTTGCTTTCGAAAAGGAGGCATTATAATATAATGAAAGATACACTGAATTAAGCTTAGCTTTATTTTAAAACAATCTTTTTATAT